>JABABU010000034.1 GCA_014238065.1 Actinomycetota bacterium | reverse complement strand
GGGGGACAGGGCTCGAACGGCTACGTGAGCGATGTCGTGGGTACCATCGACGCTGTGAGCGACCAACAATCACAGCTCGGCCCGAACGCATGGCTCGTCGAGGAGATGTATGAGCGGTACCGCTCGAACCCATCAGCAGTCGACGAAGGTTGGCGCGCCTATTTCGAGGGGACGTCGGAACGAGCCGCGAACGGAGTATCCGCCGAGTCGCAGACCGTTCCTGCGGCGCCCGTAGCTCCCGTCGAGACACCGTCACCGTCACCGACCCCGACGGCGGCTGACGGTCCGATCGGCGATCCGATTCGCGGTGCCGGTGCCCGCATTGTGGCCAACATGCAGGACAGCCTCGAAGTCCCCACTGCGACGAGCTACCGGCAGGTTCCGGCGCGTTTGCTCGAGGTCAACCGAAAGGTGATCAACGGCTACCTCGGCAGGACCGGCAAGGGAAAGGTGTCGTTCACGCACCTCATCGCCTATGCGCTCGTGCGCGCCCTCGACGAAGTCCCGGCCATGAAGTCGACCTTTGCGGAGTCAGACGCCGGGGTACCGCTGCGTGTCCAGCACGACGACATCGGTCTCGGCCTTGCGGTCGACGTACAGAAACAAGACGGCTCGAGGACGTTGCTCGTCCCCTGCGTGAAGGGCGCCAACCACCTGAGTTTCACTGACTTCCACGCGGCCTACGATGACCTTGTCGATCGCACGCTCAATGGCGGCATCACTGTCGAGGACTTCAGCGGGATCACTATCAGCCTCACGAATGTAGGTGGCATCGGCACGCTTCAGTCCGTCCCGAGACTCATGCCAGGTCAGTCCGCCATCGTGGGCGTCGGTGCAATCGACTACCCAGCCGAGTTCGCTGGTGCCGACCTGTCGACGCTGGCGGACATCGGCGTTTCGAAGGTCATCACTATCTCGAACACCTATGACCACCGGATCATCCAGGGTGCCGAGTCTGGAATATTCCTGAGGCGGATACATCAGCTGCTGCTCGGTGAAGATGGCTTCTACGAGGACATCTTCGATTCCCTAGGCGTGCCGTATTCGGCGGTCGAGTGGCGCACCGATGTCAACCCGCATCACTCGGAAGCCACGATGCTCGAGAAGCAGATGCAAGTTCGCAAGGTCGTGCAGATGTATCGCGTCCGCGGTCACCTGATCGCAGACCTCGATCCGCTCTCGCTGCAAGAACGAAGGATGCACTCAGAACTCGATCCTGCGACCTACGGCCTCACCATCTGGGACCTGGAGCGCGAGTTCCTGTCGGATGACCTGGCTGGATCTAACAGGATGAAGCTCGGCGACATGCTCGGTGTTCTGCGCGATGCGTATTCGCGAACGATCGGCATCGAGTACATGCACATTCAGGATGCAGAAGAAAAGGAGTGGATCCAGTCGAAGGTCGAGCCACGCAAGGAGCCCTTCGACGAGGATGATGTTCGTCACATCCTCCACCGGTTAAGTCAGGCCGAGGTGTTCGAGGGCTTTCTCGGCCGCCGATACGTAGGACACAAACGATTCGGTATCGAGGGAGCCGAGGCGGCGATTCCCATCATCGATGCCGTGCTGGAAGCCGCGACCGACGCAGGTCTCGCGCACACCGTTCTTGGCATGGCGCACCGGGGGCGGCTGAACGTTCTCGCGAACATCATGGGCCAATCGCATGAGCAACTGTTCCGGCAGTTCGAGGGTGTGATCGACGAGAACACCATCCAAGGCACGGGCGATGTCAAGTATCACCTCGGCGCACAGACGACCTTCAAGGCCCGATCCGGCGAAACGATGCCGATCATGCTTGCGCCGAACCCGTCGCACCTCGAGACCGTGGGCCCTGTCGTCATCGGCATGGTTCGAGCCCTTCAGGACATCACGGGACCACGCGGCTCCTTTCCGGTCCTGCCGTTGTTGATCCACGGTGATGCTGCCTTTGCCGGTCAGGGTGTGGTGGCCGAAACTCTGAACACTTCACGCATCCCCGGTTTCCGAGTCGGCGGAACCGTGCACCTCGTCATCAACAACCAGGTCGGGTACACGACGTCGCCAGAGCAGTCGCGCTCTGGCACGTACGCCACAGAGGTGGCGAAGATGGTGCAGGCGCCGATCTTCCACGTGAACGGTGACGACCCGGAGGCATGTGTCAGAGCAGCCCGGTGGGCCTTTGACTATCGCCAGATGTTCCACAAAGACGTCGTCATCGACATGATCTGCTATCGGCGGCATGGCCACAACGAGGGCGACGATCCTTCCTACACCCAACCGGTGATGTACCGCAGAATCGTCGAGCATCCTTCGGTTCGGAAGCGCTATACGGAGGCTCTCGTCCGGCGCGGTGACATTACCGAGGAGCAGGCGCAAGCGGAGCTTGACAACTTCGAAGCCTGGATGCAGTCGATCCTCGACGAAACGCGCGCTCACACGACGGGAGCGGTGGCGCAATCGGTTCCGCCGGTGCAGTTTAAGGCGCACCTTGACATGATCGAGACCGGTGTCGACAAGGACACCCTGGACCGGGTGCACCACTGTCTGTACGCGTTTCCGGAGGGGTTCACCGTTCATCCAAAGTTGGAACGTCAGTTCGAGACGCGCCGTGCGATGTACGACGCCGGCGAAGTCGACTGGGGCCTCGCTGAAGCGCTGGCCTTCGGGACGCTCCTTCTGGATGGCAACCCGGTGCGATTGTCGGGTCAGGATTCGCGTCGCGGAACGTTTGCCCATCGCCACTCGGTCGTGGTCGACAACGTCACAGAGCAGGAGTTCATGCCGCTGGCTTCGCTCCAGAACGGCAATGCCAATCTGTGGATCTTCGACTCGATGCTGTCGGAGTACGCAGCAATGGGGTTCGAGTACGGCTACTCGCTGATCAGTCGCGATGCCCTGGTCGCTTGGGAGGCGCAGTTCGGCGACTTCGTGAACGGCGCACAGATTGTCATCGATCAGTACCTCGCAGCGGCCCACGACAAATGGGGCCAAGAGAACGGACTGGTGCTCCTGCTGCCGCACGGTATGGAGGGGCAGGGCCCTGAGCACAGTTCGGCTCGGATCGAACGTTTCCTCACCTTGTGCGCCGACGGCAACATGATGGTCGCGAACGCGACCACGGCCGCCCAGTTCTTCCACTTGCTGCGCCGTCAGGCCGCGAAGGGCAATGTGAAGCCGTTGGTGGTGTTCACGCCGAAGTCGTTGCTGAGGGCGAGGTCGGCCAGATCGTCGGTCGAAGAGTTGACATCAGGTGGGTGGCAATCGGTGATCGACGATCCCGGCGTCGAGAATCCTCTGGATGTGAGGCGCGTCGCCCTCTGTTCCGGGAAAGTCGGTTACGAAGCGATGGAGCAGCGCGACGGGCTGGGTGCTCCTCTGGCCGTGGTTCGGATCGAGCAGCTCTATCCGTGGCCGGGCGACAAGATCGAGCAGGTGCTGCAGCGCTATCCGAACGCCGAGAGCATCGTATGGCTGCAGGAAGAGCCAGCCAACATGGGTCCGTGGAGCTTCGTACAGTTGCGCAGCACTGAGGAAACGACCTTGGTTCATCGACTGAGTCTCGTGTCGCGTCCGGAGTCAGGAAGTCCTGCATGTGGGTCGATGGGTGTCCATCAACAGGAGTTCGCGCTGCTCATGAACGACTTGGCCGAAGGTCTCTGAGCCCGAGTCTCCGCGTTCGTGCCCTCCGTCAGCGAAGAGGAATTCCCAATGTGGTCGACAGTTCGTCGATGGCTTGGTCGCCCGAGGTGACCTTGATGGCGGTCATGCCGAGCGCAGCGGCCGGCTTGCAGTTGATGCCGAGGTCATCGAGATACACCGCCTCTTCGGCTTTCACGGAAAGACGATCGAGCGCGAGTTGGTAGATCTCAGGATCTGGTTTACGGAGCCCGACCTTCGACGACTCGATGATGACTTCGAATCGATCCATCACTGCCGCGACCTCTGTCTTGGGGCCTGAAGGAAAGGCCTCGTCGTCGTTGGTAGCAACGTTGTTGGTGATGCAGCCGACCATGTGGTCGCGGGCAATAATGTCGAGCGCAGTGACCATGGCCGGCCGAAGGTCGCCCTTCAGGCACGCCAGAACGCGACGACCGTCGACGACATGCCCGAGCGCCAGTGCCTCGGCGTCGAACAGTTCGACAAACCCTTCCACATCGACCTCTGACCGCTCGAACTTGGCCCACGCGTTCGTGTCGCTGTTCGTGGCGTTGATGGTCCTGATGAGATCGGTCGGCAGGCCGGCTGCAGCCTCATAACGAGTGAAGGCTTCGAACGGGCTCGTCGTGAAGACACCGCCGAAGTCGAAGAGGACAGCTCGAAAGGTCACGGCGAGCGACTCTATCGGGGCACAGGCCGGCCACGAGAATGGACCCATCCCGGTCTGTTGCTCGCGTTGCTGGTTGAATCGGGCCATGTCAACGCACGTCGTGGTCGACGGATCGAACCTCGCGACCGAGGGCCGTAAGCTCCCTAATCTTGAGCAGTTGGTCGAGGCCGTCGATCAGTTCCGAGCCGACCGGCCCCACGACCGCACGACCGTCGTGTGTGATGCATCGTTCCCGAATCGAATAGGCGACTCCGAGCGGAAACGCTACGAGCAACTCGTTGACGACGGTTGGTTGATCACGCCGCCCGCCGGTGCGGTTGGGCGGGGGGATGCGTTCATCTTGCAGGTCGCGGCCAAGGCCGGTGCGATCGTGCTGTCGAACGATTCGTTTCAGGAGTTCCACGGTGAGCATCCGTGGCTGTTCGAAGAGGGCCGTCTCGTCGGCGGTAAGCCGGTGCCGGGTGTTGGCTGGGTGTACGTCGATCGGATACCAGTACGTGGTCCGGCCAGCAGGCGTTCGGTCAGAGACTCGAAGTCGACCGAGGATATACCTGCGTCTCCGTCCCGGTCTTCGTCGAGCGCCCGAAAAGCTCGGGCCGCTACGGCGCCTGCCAAGTCAAAGGTCGCCTCGAAGCCCACAGAGTCCGAGGAGGGTCCGAAGCGCAGAACGAGGAAGGCCACCTCGGCTGCCAAAGAGGTTGCTCTTGTCGCGTCGAGTCCCGATGATCAGCCCGAATCGAAGGATTCAGACTTCTCGAATCGGCGGGCTGCGTTTCGCGAGTTCATCAAGGAGCACCCGATCGGGTCGATGGTCGAAGCTCGCATCGAGGCGTATTCGAGCCATGGCGCCTACGTGAAGGTCGACAAGGTCTGGTGTTACATGCCGACGAAGTCGCTCGGCGATCCGTCGCCGCGTCGCCTCAGAGACGTGCTTGCAGAAAATTCTGTCCACTCGTTCGTGGTCGTGGAGTTCAATCGTCGGGAGTTCGGTGTCGAACTCGCCTCTGTGCCAGCCGAACCTGGACCGAAACAAACCGTTCCTGCGAAGCGGAAGCGGAAACGGACAGCGAAGCCGAAACCCGAAGCGGTCGCGCCAGCAGAATCGGCTGATGTCTCGCCGACCAAGAAACAGGTGACGAAGAAACGCGCTCCCAGGAAGCGTGCAGCCAAGAAGGCCGTGGCCAAGAAGCAGGCGCCGAAGAAGCAGGCGCCGAAGAAGCAGGCCTCGAAGAAGGCTGTCACTCGTACTCGTACCGCTGGTTCTCCGGTGACAGCGACACCAGCGACAGGCGATGACGATGGCGCTGCAACTCGACGCAAACGAACCGGATCGCGTCGCTGACATTGAGAACTCCTCGAGCTTGTGTCTGCGCCTACGGAAGCTCGGAACAAATTCTGGTTTGGCTAGGGTCGTGGTGTGCGCATCGCCACCTGGAACGTCAACTCATTGAACGCCCGCCTTCAGCGCGTCGAGGAGTGGCTCGAATACGCCCAACCAGATGTGTTGTGCATGCAAGAGACGAAGATGTCCGACGAAGCGTTTCCCGCGCTCGACTACGCTGCACTCGGGTACGACACGATCCATGTGGGCCAGGGCCAGTGGAACGGCGTTGCGATTCTGTCTCGGGTCGGAGTCGAGAATGTGTACACGAACTTCGCTGATGGTCAACCACCAGACGAGGAGGCCCGACTCGTCACCGCCGACTGTGGCGGGGTCACGATCACGTGCGTCTACGTTCCCAACGGCCGATCGCCCGATCACGATCACTTTCAATACAAGCTGGCGTGGCTCGATCGCCTGTACGACCACCTGAACGAGGTGTCGTCGCCAGACCAGGACGTCATCATCACCGGTGACTTCAACATCGCCCCAGAGGACATCGACGTCTGGGACCCCAAGGTGCTCGAGGGAGCAACCCACGGCACCGTCGAGGAGCGCGGCAAACTGGAACGGCTTCTCGACTGGGGTCTGATCGACATCTTCAGGCAGTGCCACGACGCTGACGGTCTTTTTTCGTGGTGGGACTACAGAGGTGGGTCGTTCCACAAACGTGAAGGGATGCGGATCGACCTCGTTCTCGGCTCGAAGAGCGTGGCTGACGCAACGAGATTCGCGCTGATCGATCGGAATGCTCGCAAAGGCAAGCTGCCGTCCGATCACACTCCCGTGCTCATCGACGTCGATCGCGCTGCCTGAGAGGCCTCAGCGCTCTCCGCTGACCAAGATCTGCAGGATGGCCGGTGCGTCGCGACCGATGCGCAGCATCGACAGGCCGGTGATGTCGGCGACTTCGGCAGGCGTGTTGGGGGTTGATGCGGCGAGTGCGTCGACCTGGTCATCGCGCAAGACGGCGACTGGGTCGATTCGCCGTGCTCTGGCAACCGCGGCGCGCCACTCGATCAGACGCTGTCGTTGAACTGAGCTCTGCTGGAGAGGAGCGACGTCTCGAGCTTGCGCGATGTGGTGCTTGACCTGTTCGGCGGCGGCCGGAACTGAGGGGGCTGTGGCTGCGGCGATCGCGTCGAGCCAACGCGATGGAGAGCAGCTTTCGATCTGGCCGTTGCGTGGCCGCGTGCGGCACCAGCTCAGGTGAATCGACAGTTCGGCCCTGGTCACAGCGACGTAAGCGAGGCGCTGTTCTTCTTCTTTGTCGCTCATCGGCACGAATCCCTCCTCGAAGCCGATGATCGTGACGTGCTTCCACTCCAGACCTTTCGCTGCGTGGAACGTGACGAGGTCGACGGCATCGCGACCGCCTTCGACGTCTCCGGCACGGATCGTGCGCATCCACTGGGCGAACCCAGCTCCCGTCGGGGCTGCGGTTGATGATGCGTAGTCATTTGCCAGTTCGACGATGTCGGCGGCTTCAGGGTCGGGGTTCTCGGCGAACTCGAGGTCGGCGAGAACGGTGCCGAAAGCGCCGCTCGACCTCTTGAGCGCTTCGAGAGCGGTTCTGGCGCCAGGCCGACGCGAGACGCCGCCGCGTCCGCGAACGTGAAACGGGATTTCGGCGTCCTCGAGCGCATGAGCCACGAGGTCGAGTTGAGCGTTTGTACGTGCCAGCACGGCGTGAGACGACCACCGGCCTGACTCGCCGTGTCGCCAACGAAGCCGGGCCGCGAGGTCGGCAGCTTCCTCGAACGGTGACTCATGAACACTGACCGCGGGAGTAACTCCGCTCAGCTTCTTGACGTTGACATCGCGGCGGCCCAGTATCGCGTGGGCAGCTTCCATGACAGGTGCTGCGCTTCGGTGGTTGATGGCGAGGCTCACCGTGAACGAGTCGGAGTACCAGATCTCGAAGTCGGTGAGGAACCTGGCGTCTGCGCCGTTCCAGCCGTATATGGCCTGGTCGGCGTCGCCGACGACGCAGAGGTCGTTCCGGTCTCCGAGCCACGCTTGAAGAAGTTCGAACTGGGTTCGGTTGACGTCCTGGAACTCATCTACGAAGAAGTGCCGGAATCTCCAACGCTGGGCCGCTGCGAACACATGGTCATCTCGGAGTAACCTCGTGCACTCGGTCAAGATGTCGTCGAAGTCGAGCAGCCCCTTACGTTTCTTGTAGGCGTTGTAGGCAGAGTGAAGTTCGGCTGCGAGTTGAGCGATGGGGTCACGACGCCGGTGGGCTAGCGCTGCCGCGGTGGTTCCCCTGGATGCTGCCCGCTCGATCTCGGTGATGGCTGCGTTGAGGTCGGGTGACGTCGGACCGAGCGAGCGAATCACGGCCGGTCGGTTCGGCACGAGCTCTGGGCCGAGCCGCCCATGGTCGGCGCGGTGTTGCCGAAGCTGTTGTAGAGCAATGGCGTGAAATGTGCCGACGTGGCCCACATCGCGAACACCGTTCGAGCGAAGCCTCGAACGAATCTCGCCGGCAGCTCGCCGTGTGAATGTCAATGCCAGGACATGACGTGGGTCTGCTGACCCCTCGATGACTCTTCGCTGGATTCGTGCGGTGAGCACCCGCGTCTTGCCGGACCCGGGACCCGCAAGGATCCGAAGTGTCGCACCGGGGTGATCGACTGCAGCTCTCTGCGAAGCATCGAGTTGTGCCGACACGCGCGACGGCTCGTCGTCGAGGGGGCTGAGCAACGAGTCGGACACACCTTGAGACTACGAGTCCTGCACGGCGGCTGAGACTGTGGTCGCGTAAAGGGATGGATTCGATCGACATGAACCGATTCGGCGAACTTGCCGACGAAGCATTTGATCTGTTGCCCGAAGATCTTCAGCAAGCCATGGAGAACGTGGCACTGTTCATCGATGATACGGAAGATCTCGAGTTGCTCGGACTCTATGACGGGATCCCATTGACGGAACGGGGCATCGACTACACAGCTGTGCTCCCTGACAGGATCATGATCTACCGCAACAGCATCTGCGCGATATGTGAGACAGAGGCCGAGATTGTGGAGCAGGTGCGGATCACCGTGGTTCATGAGGTCGCCCACCACTTCGGCATCGACGACGATGCGCTCGACGAACTCGGCTGGGGCTGAGCCGGCTGGGGAGTTGTCGTAGTCTCCGGGTATGTCCTTTCCTGACGGATACCTCAACTCCGGCGAGGATCTGGTCCTCAACCTCAAGCCACACTGGTGGGTGTTCGCTCAACCCATGGCATGGGTCGTTGGTGCGCTTGCTGTCACCATCGCTCTCGTGGTCGTGGTCGACGTCACCTACATCAGCTATCTCGGGTGGGCGTTGCTGGCGGTGGCCCTGGTCAACTTTCTCCTTGCGTACGGCCGATGGACGACGACAGCGTTCGTCATCTCGTCAGAGCGCTTGATTTTCCGCCACGGCGTCCTCACGAAGCGTGGCGTCGAGTTGCCGATCGACCGAATCAACAACATCAACTTCAGCCAGTCGTTTTTCGAGCGCATGATCGGAGCAGGCGACTTGTTGATCGAGTCCGCAGGCGAGAGCGGCCAGTCACGTTTCTCGAACGTCAGGAAGCCATCGGCAGTACAGAACGAGATCTATCGTCAGATCGATCTGCAGCGCGATCGCTTGGCCGGGGGTCGGACGGTGATCGAGGAGAGCGCTGCCGACAAGATCCGCCAGCTCGAAGAACTACGTACCCAGGGTCTCGTCTCCGATGAGGAGTTCCAGGCGAAGCGTCGTGATCTGCTGGACAGAATGTGACTGCTTCCGTGGCGTCCGCCGTTGCGATCAGTGGCGATTACGAGATTGCGTACGAGATCTACGGGAAGCTGTCCGATCCTGTTGTCCTTCTCGTCAACGGCCTCGGAAGTCAGATGATCGGCTACCGGACCGCCTTCTGTGATCGGTTGGTCGATGAAGGGTTCTGTGCGATCCGTTACGACAATCGGGATGTGGGTCACAGCACGAAGACGACCGGTGAGCCTCCTGTGCTTCACCACATCCGGGATGACATGCGCGCGGGCCGATCCGTGAACGTGGCCTATCGCGTCGCCGACATGGCTGCGGATGGCATAGCGGTGCTCAATGCTGCCGGGGTGGACAGAGCCCACGTGTTCGGAATGTCGATGGGTGGAATGATCGTGCAGACAATGGGGTACACGGTTGCCCAACGGTTGCTCAGCATCACGTCGGTGATGTCGTCGACAGGTAGCCGGAAGGTCGGTGTTCCGACTCCCGAGGCCGCAGAGATGCTCGTGAAGCCTCGCCCGGCCGACATCGAGGGAGCGATCGCCATGGATGTCGAAGAGCGGCGACTGGAGGCCGGTCGCTGGTTCGACGAGGTCGAGGTCGAGGGGTATGTGCGCGCTCAGTACGAACGATGTCATCACCCAAGCGGTGTTGCGTTTCAGTACGCCGCCATCGTGGCCGATGGCGACCGGACCGACCGGCTCGGAACCATCACCACGCCGACGACAGTCATTCACGGCGACATGGACCCGTTGGTCACAGCTTCGGGCGGCGAGGCGACAGCGGCGGCCATCCCCAACGCCAGGTTGGTGATGGTCGAAGGAATGGGCCACCACTTACCCCCAGAAACCTGGGACATCTGCATCGAAGAACTCAAGTGCCTCCTCAGCAGATCGAGCTGACCAAGAGCACCTGCCGCTGGCACAGGACCTTTCCCTCCTGGGCCGTCACGCCAACGACGCGGAGCAAAGGTTCTGTGGCGCTTGACCCGCTGGGAGGGAAGGCACATCGCGCCGAGGCAGTTCACAAAACTTCGGCCAACCGCATCGTCCGTTAGTTTGTGCGGAGCGACGAGAAAAGGGTGTCCATGGGACCACTTGATGGCATGCGAATCATCGAACTGCAAGGGATCGGTCCTGGGCCCTTCTGCGGGATGATGCTGGCAGACATGGGCGCAGACGTGATCCGTGTCGACAGGGCCGCCAACGTGAGGGGCGGCGATCCTTCGACTCCTCCTGCTGACGTTCTGGCTCGCGGTCGTCGGTCGATCGGCATCGACCTGAAGAACGCCGACGGCGTCGAGACGGTGCTCAGGCTGATCGAGTCGGCCGACGGGCTCATCGAGGGCTTTCGACCAGGGGTGATGGAGCGTCTCGGGCTCGGACCCGATGTGTGTCTTGAGCGCAATCCGAGATTGGTGTTCGGCAGGATGACCGGATGGGGCCAAAGTGGCCCGTATGCGATGGCCGCCGGGCACGACATCAACTACATCGCGCTGTCGGGTGCTTTGGGTTCGATCGGGCGCAAGGGTGAGGCTCCGGTTCCTCCGTTGAACCTCGTCGGTGACTTCGGTGGTGGCGGCATGTTGCTGGCGTACGGCATGGTGTGTGGCCTGCTGTCGGCTACGCGCACCGGAGCGGGGCAGGTCATCGACGCGGCCATGGTCGATGGAGCGGCCACGTTGATGGCGATGTTCTTCACGATGACCGAGATCGGTGTGTGGAACGAAGAGCGTGGCACGAACATGCTCGACACCGGCGCTCCGTTCTACGACGTGTACGAGTGCAGCGATGGCGAATACGTGTCGATCGGTTCGATCGAGCCGCAGTTCTATGCCGAACTCATGGCCCGCAGCGGACTCGGCGAAATCGACCTTCCTGGCCAGAACTCCCGCTCTGACTGGCCGGCGATGAAGGACCAAGTCGCGGCGGTGTTCAAGCAGAAAACCAGGGATGAGTGGTGCGAACTGATGGAGCACAGCGATGTGTGCTTTGCTCCTGTGCTTTCTCTCAGCGAGGCGCCGCAGCACCCGCACAACGTCGAGCGCGAAACGTTCACCCGGGTGAACGGTGTGATTCAGCCGTCGCCTTCACCGCGGTTCAGCGGGACTGAGGCGAAGCTGTCGCGCCCACCGGCGCACGCTGGTCAACACACCGACGAACTGCTCGCTGACATCGGGCTCAGCGAGGAGGCTGTCGCCGCGTTCCGCGATTCAGGTGCCATTGCGTAGTGGGGACATACGTCGCGTTTCACGCGCACCCCGACGATGAAGCGATAGCGACCGGCGGCACCATGTTGCTCGCGAGCAAGGCAGGGCATCGCGTAGTGCTGGTTGTTGCGACGCGTGGCGAATGTGGTGAGGTTGCCGACGGTGTGCTCGTCTCGGGGGAGACACTTGGTCAGCGAAGAGAGGAAGAGACCAGAGCGGCAGCGGCACTGCTCGGCGTCAGCAGGGTCGAGTTCCTTGGTTACCGCGACTCTGGTATGGATGGCGAGCCGACCAACGATGATCCTTCGTCGTTCTGGCAGGCCGACTTCGAAGAGGCATCCGAGCGGTTTGCGGCCATTCTCCGCGACGAGAGTGCCGATGTTGTCTCGTTGTATGACGAGCATGGCGGGTATGGTCACCCAGATCACGTTCAGGTCCACCGTGTTGGCCACCGGGGCGCGGAACTTGCCGGTACGCGACGGGTCTATGAGGCAACGATGAATCGCGATCGCCTCAGAGCGATCCGCGAGGCGGTGGAAGACGATGCCAACGCGATCACCGATGAGCCGGAGATCGACGAGGACGCTTTCGGCTCACCGGAGGCGCTCATCACCACCACCGTCGACGTGTCGTCGGTGGTGGTGGCAAAACGGGACGCAATGGCAGCCCACGCGAGCCAGATCGGCGAAGATTCGTTCTTCCTGCAGATGTCACCAGAAGTGTTCGCCATGGCCTTCGCCGAGGAGTGGTTCATTCGAACTGACGGCGGCCGCAACCATGGTGAGAAATGGATCTTCGACGGTGCTCTCGAAGGGGCTGCTTCATGAGCGTGGCAGCCGAACCTCCCGCCGAGATGCGAAGCGGGCTCGCGCCGCTCTACAACGAGGCAATGGCGGTAGCCGATGCTTCGCCGGCGAGCGCATGCGCGCTCCTCCGGATCTTGGTGCAAGCACTGCTGAAGTCGCCGAGCCGGTCGGGCCGAAACCTGATCAGGGACGTCAACGACCTGGTCGCGTCAGGCGCCGACGTCGGCGTGCTTCGTGCCTTCGACGTGGTCGCCATGAGCGACTCTGAGGCCCGCAAGCCCGCCGAGTTGTCGCTTGCCAACGGTCACAGCGATGTCCACAATCTGTCGGTGTTCGTTCACGTTCTGGCCAGGGCAGTGGCCTGACAGTTGCGTCACAGACATCACCCAGATCGCCGTTGTCGTTGGGTTGGCATGGTCTGTAGCCGATGGGTTGGTAGGTTCATGTCATCACGGAGGCAGGAGGTTCGACGTGCAGAAGATGATGAGTGCTGAAGAGCTGGCTCGAGATGGGCGGTTCAACAGGACCAAGATCGAGGACTCGATCTTTGATCCGCGCAATGCTCGGCTGCAGGAAATCCAGGCCACCGAAGGCGGAAACAATCTTCGCCACGATTCAGCTCAGTCGCCAGATGCGGCCCGTGCCTTGATGCATGGCATTTTCGTCGGCGAGATCCAGGCCCTGGAGGGTGCCGGTCGCACCTGCTGGGACTTCGACATCGGTACCGACCAGGACGAGGTTCCATTCGAGCTGAAGCTCGACATGGCTCGCCAGTGCTGGGACGAAGCTCGCCACTGCGAGATCTCAATCCGCCTGAACGATCACATGGGCACCGACATCGGTGAGTTCAACGAGAACGTTTTCCTCTTCGAGGCAGCGTGCAACGAAGATCCCATCCTTCGTCTCACCGGTGTCAACCGTGCTCTCGAAGGCCTCGCGATCGATGTGTTCAACACCATGCGCGACTTCGGCGAGATCAGCCACGACCCGATTCTTCGTTTCTGCGAAGACTGGATGCTGGCAGACGAGGTCACGCACGTGAAGATGGGTTCCGACTGGTTGCGGAAGATCACGGCGAACGACAAAGAGCGGCAGGCAAAGGCGCTCGACTTCCAGCGCACGGTCGACAAACTCTTCAGCCTCGGCGGATTCCGGGGTGAGCACGATGACGCTCCGGTCCATTTGGCAAAGAAGTTCCGAGAGCAAGCCGGGTTCACCGACGACGAGATATACGAGCTCGTCGACATCGCTGCGGAAGCCGCTGCCGACGCCCAGGCCCGCAATGCGGCCATGAGCGCCTGACCAGCACTTCCGCCACAGCCACGTCAGCGGTTACCCTTGCCCAAGCATCTGTAGGCTCGAACACCTGCAGGTTTGAACGCGAGGGGATCTGATGAAGCGGAACATGACGTCCGACGAACTGGCGCGTGACGCTCGGTTCAGGCGCGTTGGCACCGAAGAGGTGTTGTTCGATCCACGGCAGCAGAACGCAGAGAGCCAACTCTTGCCGGGCAAGAGCGAAGGTCCAGATGCGGCCCGTGGTTTGATGCATGGCATCTTCGTCGGGGAGATCCAGGCCCTGGAGGGTGCCGGTCGCACGTGCTGGGACTTCGACACTGGCACCGGCCCAGATGAGGTTCCATTCGAGATGAAACTCGACATGGCTCGGCAATGCTGGGACGAAGCCCGGCACTGTGAAATCAGCCTCAAGCTCAACTCGCACATGGGAACGGACGTCGGCGAATTCGGCGAGCGGGCGCTGCTGTTCGAAGCCGCATGCAACGCCGATCCTGTGCTGCGCCTGACCGGCGTGAATCGTGCGCTGGAGGGGCTGGCCATCGATGTGTTCAACACGATGCGTGACTTCGGCGAACTGAGCAACGATCCGGTTCTGTACTTCTGTGAAGACTGGATGCTGGCAGACGAGGTGACTCACGTGAAGATGGGTTCCGATTGGTTGCGTGCGTTGACGGCGAACGATCGCGATCGGCTGGACCGTGCCCTCGAGTTTCAGCGCGCGGTCGACAAGCTGTTCAGCTTCAACGGAGCCCGCAGCGAGGAACCGGACGCCCCTATCCACTTGGCTCGCAACTTCCGTCGTCTCGCCGGATTCACCGACGCGGAAATCGACGACATCATCGACGTTGCCTCAGAGGCTTTCGCGGAATCCCGAGGCTGACCAGCGTTTGCTTGATGTCCATGTCGTTGCTGGATTTTCACGAGGGCTGGGCGTGGTTCGTCATCTTCGGCAATGGTGCCGCCGGGCTGTGGTGCCTTGCGGCGCTCTCTCTCCCTCGGTTGAGTGGGCGGTGGTTGTGGTTGTTCGTCACCCTGGCCCAGGTCGGCCTCGTAGCTCAGGTCGTAATTGGCGTTTTCCTGGTGTCCGCGGATGATCGCGACGCGGTCGAGTTCCACATGTTCTATGGCTTCATTGCGGTGATCGCGATCGGCATCATCTACAGCTATCGGCATCAGATGATGCATCGAATCCATCTGCTGTACGGGCTTGGCAGCTTCTTCGTGATGGGTCTCGCGATCAGAGCGATGTTCATCGGCACCGCATGACCAATCCGATGCCGCCGCTTGGAGCGCACCTCACCAGATGGTGATTCAACGAGTCGGCAGTGCTGTTCGGCGCAATGTCCCGTGTGGAAGCGACTCGACGACGAAGTCCCATGACGGGTCGAGCAGAGTGTGCGGCTCGCGGTCTGGCTCCGGAATTCGTCAGTCGTCGAACTGAGGCGCGGCGCCCCTGTCGGTCACTTCTTCGGAGTTTCCGATCGTGGACAGATCGAGGACGTCTAGGTTGAACTCACGCGCCGACTTGCACGCTGAGAAGAAGTGGCGCTGATTACCGACACCGTGGACGCGACGAAAACCATCACCGCCCATGAATGATCAGACGTTGCTCTGAAGCTCCGAGGCCAGACTCTCGAGCTGAGCCACGAGCTCGACTGGCACGCTGTCGCCGATCTGAGCGTAATGCTCCTCTATCAGGGAAACTTCTCTGGCCCATTCCGACCTGTCGACCTTCAAGAGCTCCTGGATGACGGCGTCATCGAGGTGGAGACCGGAGACGTCGAGCGCATCGAGCGCCGGTACTTTGCCGATCGGGGTGTCGACAGCCTTGCCACCTCCGTTGACCCGTTCCAGCACCCACTTGAGCACTCGAGCGTTGTCACCGAAGCCCGGCCACATGAACTTGCCGTCATCACCCTTGCGAAACCAGTTCACGTAGAACAGCTTCGGCAGCTTCGCACCCTTTGCGGAGCCGATGTTCAGCCAGTGCTGGAAGTAATCGCCGAAGTTGTAGCCACAGAAGGGCAGCATCGCGAACGGATCGCGACGAACCTCGCCGATGGCGCCAGCGGCAGCCGCAGTCTTCTCGGAGCTCATCACCGAGCCGAGAAAGACACCATGTTCCCAGCTGGTTGCTTCGGTCACGAGAGGGACGGTCGTTGCTCGTCGTCCACCGAACAAGATGGCTGAGATCGGTACACCGACCGGGTCTTCCCACTCTGGCGCTATGGAAGGGCATTGGGCTGCCGAGACCGTGAATCTGGCGTTCGGATGTGCGGCCGGCTTGTCGCTCTCCGGGGTCCAGGTTTCGCCGGTCCAGTCGGTGAGTCGAGCGGGCGGGTCGTCGGTGAGGCCTTCCCACCAGATATCGCCGTCTTCGGTTTGGGCGACGTTGGTGAAGACGCAGTCGTGAGTGAGCGTCGCCAATGCGTTCGGGTTGGTGTCCTCGCCCGTGCCAGGTGCGACGCCGAAGAAGCCGGCTTCGGGGTTGATGGCGTAGAGCTGACCGTCTTCGCCGAACTTCATCCACGCGATGTCATCGCCGACGGTTTCGATCTTCCAACCGGGAAGCGTCGGGATCATCATTGCCATGTTGGTCTTGCCGCACGCGCTGGGGAACGCTGCTGCCACGTACTTGCGCTCGCCGTTGGGTGGCGTGACGCTGACGATGAGCATGTGCTCGGCGAGCCAACCCTGGTCGCGTGCCATCGTGCTGGCGATTCGCAACGCGAAGCACTTCTTGCCGAGTAGAGCGTTTCCGCCGTATCCGCTTCCGTACGACCAGATGTCCTTGGTTTCCGGAAAGTGGACGATGTACTTGTTCTCGCCATCACAAGGCCATGGAACATCGGCGTTGCCGTCTGTGAGCGGTGCGCCGACAGAATGGACGCAGGGTACGAAGTCGCCGTCGCCGAGCACGTCGAGCGCATCTTGTCCCATCCGCGTCATGATCCGCATCGATGCTGCGACGTATGCACTGTCGGTGAGCTGCACGCCGATATGGGCAATGGGTGAGCCGAGCGGGCCCATGGAGAACGGAACGACGTACATCGTCCTGCCCTGCATACACCCGTCGTAGAGTTCGAGCATCTGCGAGCGAATCTCTGCCGGAGCGCGCCAGTTGTTGTTGGTGCCTGCGTCTGCTTCTCTCTCTGAGCAGATGAAGGTGCGATCTTCGACGCGAGCCACGTCGGCCGGATCGCTACGCGACAAAAAGCTGCCAGGTCGGATGTCGTCGTTCAGCGGGATCAACGTGCCGAGCTCTACGAGCTGCGACGTCATCATGTCGTACTCGTCCTTGGTGCCGTCGCACCAGTGGATGTCGGCTGGCTTCATCACCGATGCCCAGTGCTCGACCCAGGCCAGGAGCTTACGGTTGGGTGTCGTGGAGGCCATGTCTGTCACCTCAGAGTTGTGTCTTGTGGGGGAAACTCAGCGGTGGCGAAACGAGCGAGCGCGGCTCACGCGTTGGCGCCATCACCCCAGTCGGGTGCGCCGAGGTCAACTTCACTACCGAGACGTAGTTTTGTTGCGAAGCCTTGGTCATCAAGGTCGTACACGACCCGCTGACCTTGACGAAGCATACGAAAAACGGAACCGTCGAGAGCTTCGGAGGAAAGTTCCCTTTCGGCTCGGTCGCGGTCGTCAACGAGTACTCCGGCCCGAGTCCGTGGGTCGTAGGACTTGATCACACCTTGCACCGGGCCTCCTGTGGCCGTTCGTCACATTGCGGTTCACTGCGAAACGACTGCGCACCTGAGGGGTCGGGTGCATCTCCGCCATGAGTGGACAGAGCGTAGCCCCGGCACCGGCCTGCTCCTGACATCCGCCGTTGGAGCGCACCCTCCGTTACGATTTCGGCCATGGCAGCAGCCGCCGACTTCGGCGTCACAGAGCTTCGATCGATCGTCTCTACTTTCCGTCGAGGCCTCGGCGATCACAAGGAGGCGATCAACCGGTTGAACGTCTATCCCGTCCCCGATGGTGACACCGGCACGAACATGGGGCTCACCATCGAGTCAGTGCTTCAAGAACTCGAGGCCGCGGGATCTTCGATGGAGGCATCGTGCGCTGCGATCTCGCACGGTTCGCTGATGGGTGCCCGTGGGAACTCCGGTGTCATTCTGAGCCAGATTTTACGAGGCATCGCTTCGACGTTCTCGTCGGTCGATCGAGTCGATGCTGCTCTTTTGACGTCGGCGTTCGAGACGTCGGCCAACTCTGCCTACGAGGCGGTAATGAAACCGGTCGAGGGCACGATCCTCACAGTTGTCAGGTGTGCTTCAGAGTCGGCGCGGACCAGTCTCGATCGCGGCGCAGTGACGGTCGTCGAGGTGATACGGGCCGCGCTCGACGGGGGAACAGTGGCTCTCGACGACACCCCGAACCTCCTTCCGGTTCTGAAGGAGGCCAACGTCGTCGACGCAGGCGGCGCGGGATACCTCCTCTTGCTGAACGCGATGTTGCATGTGCTCGACGGCCAGGACATGCCCGCAGCTCCCGATGAGCTGGTCGCGGCACCCACGATCGTCGGCTTCGAACGTCCTGACGACCATGGCGGCAATGGGCACGATGTCAGCGACCTTCGCTACGAAGTCATGTATTTCCTCGAAGCACCGGACGACGCGATCCCAGGGTTCAAGGATGTCTGGGCCGGCATTGGCGATTCCATCGTCGTTGTCGGTGGCGATGGCATCTGGAACTGTCACGTCCACACGAACGACATAGGGGCGGCCATCGAAGCAGCGGTCGACGTGGGACACCCACGTCAGATCCGTGTCACCGATCTTGCCGAGGAGGTCGAGGAGGAACGCTGGGTGCGTGAGGCGGCGGCCCGACAAGCCTCAGAGCCAGAGCCAGAACGCGAGCAAGTCGGGTGTGCGGTCGTGGCGGTGTCACCAGCGGACGGCATCGGCAGAATCTTCCACAGCCTCGGCGTTCAGGAACTCGTTCCGGGAGGTCAGACGATGAACCCTTCGACAGCCGACCTCGTCGCAGCTGTCGAGCGGGCGCCCGCTCAAGCGGTGGTGATCCTCCCGAACAACAGGAACATCGTCCCGGTTGCGATGCAGGTCGCTGCGAACACCAACAAGTCGGTCGCCGTTGTCGCCACGACCTCGGTACCGGAGGGCTTTGCCAGTTTGCTCGGCTACGACCCGGAGGCAGATCTCGATGCCAACATTGACACGATGGCAGCTGTCGCCGCCGACGTCGTTGTGGGCGAAGTGGCTCAAGCCGTTCGCGACTCGTCCTCGGAGGCGGGACCGATTTCGCGCGGCGACTGGCTCGGCATCGACTCGGGTGGAATCAAGGTCGTCAGATCTTCGCTGAGCGAGGCTGCGATTCGACTGCTCGACCTCCTGATCGGTGACGATCACGAGATCGTCACCATCATCGAAGGCACCGAATCGAGTGCTGCGGAGACTCGTCAGATCACAGAGTGGATCCAGGAGCACCGGCCCGGTGCTGAGATCGAGGTTCACGACGGAGGCCAACCGCACTATCCCTATTTCTTCGGGGTCGAGTGACGATTGTGCGATGACTGACGTGCCCACGAGTGGTCCTCTGACTTTGGCCGAGCTCGAGGCAATCCCGGTCGAGCGCCTCAGGGGCGTTGGCCAGAAGAAGAAGGCATCGCTTGCTCAAGTTGACGTGCACACGGTCGCCGACCTGCTGACCTACTACCCCAGGCGCTACATCGATCGCACCAAGGAGGCGCGTGTTTCCGACGTAGCTCCTGGTGAGGAAGCGCTCGTGCTCGGCACCGTTGCCAGAATCGACAGCCGGCGCACCAGAAACGGCAGAACGCTGGTGACCGCATCGATCTCCGACGGAAGCGGGCGTTTGTCGGTGACGTTCTTCAACCAGCCCTGGCGCACCAAGCAGCTGGCAGAGGGCACGGTCGCAGCATTCTTCGGCAAGGTCGACCTGTATCGAGGAGCGAAGCAGATGGCGAATCCGGTTGTCGACCTGGTCGGGGACAGGACAGGTCGAATCGTCCCGATCTATCCCCAGTCCGACAAAGCCGGCTTGATGACCTGGGACGTGGCTTCGTTCGTGACCGAGTCGCTACGTCGCTGCTCTGAGCGTGGGCTCGGAGACCCTCTGCCGGCTGACGTGTTGGCCCAATGGGGGCTCATGAGTCGACATCAGGCAATGACCTTGATCCATGGCCCTGAGTCCATGTCCGATGTCTTTGGAGCGAGGTCGCGACTCGTGTTCGACGAACTTCTCCGCGTGCAACTCACGCTCTTGCGTCGAAAGCGTGCGCTCGAACTCGCATGTGTGGGCGTGCAACACCGCATCGAGGGCGAGCTTGTCGATCGGTTCAGGTCAGCACTCGGCTTCGAGTTGACGGCTGCTCAGCAGCGGACCATGGACGAGATCGATTTCGATCTCAGCTCGGCGACGCCGATGCATCGTCTGCTGCAGGGCGACGTGGGCTCCGGGAAGACGTTGGTCGCGGTACATGCGATGGTCGTTGCCGTCCAGGGTGGACACCAGGCGGCGTTGATGGCTCCGACGGAAGTGCTCGCCGAACAACACGCGCTCGGCATCCGAGAGCTGCTGTCCGAGATCGAGGTTCCCGACGACCGAACGCTTGCGGGATGGCGGCCACTTCGTGTCGAGTTGCTCACGAACCGGGTGGGAGCCCCGGCGCGACGGAAGATTCTCGCCGGACTCGCTGCTGGCGAGGTCGACATCGTCATCGGTACTCACGCACTCATCCAGGATGGTGTCGAGTTCGCATCTCTCGGCGCCGTCGTGGTCGATGAACAGCACCGATTCGGTGTCGAACAGAGGGATAAACTTCGCGATCAGGGACGGTCGGACGGTCGCGTTCCCGACTTGCTGGTCATGACGGCAACCCCGATTCCTCGCACCGCCGCCATGACCGTATACGGCGACCTCGACGTGTCGGTGCTCGACGAACTTCCACCCGGAAGGACGCCGATCATCACGCATCGTGTCGAAGACGACGTCGGCCTCTCCGAGATGTGGCACACCGTCCGCGAGGAAATCGCCGACGGCGGCCAGGTCTATGTGGTCTGTCCTCTGATCGAAGAGTCGGAGAAGCTCGACGCGAACTCTGCTGAGGAAATGTTCGAACGGCTCGCCGCCACCGAGCTGTCGGGGCGCCGGCTCGGTTTGTTGCACGGGCGCCTCTCCGGCCACGAGAAAGAAGCCACCATGGCCGCCTTTCGCGCCGGCGAACTCGATGCGCTCATCGCGACCACGGTGATCGAGGTGGGTGTCGACGTTCCGAACGCGACCGTGATGGTCATCGAGTCAGCCGAGCGATTCGGGATCGCGCAGCTCCATCAACTGCGCGGGCGTGTCGGACGCGGGTCGGCGGCCTCGAGGTGCTATCTCGTCTCGACCCACGAGGTCACTTCGGACGGTGATGCCAGGCTCGATGCGCTCGCCGCAACGACCGACGGGTTTGAGCTGGCCGAAGTCGATCTCGAGCTTCGCGGAGAAGGCACCATCTTCGAGCGGCGTCAGTCGGGTCGGAACGACTTGCGTTTAGCGTCACTGCGAAGAGACAAGGAGTGGGTCGTTCGGGCTCGGAGCGCGGCCGGCTCCATCCTCGACGACGATCCCTCTCTCGGTCGCTATGCCTTGTTGGCCGATGAACTCAAGTGGTTCTTGTCGGACCGCGAGGGCGGCGACTACTTGCTGAAGGGCTGAAGTCAGCTCTTCGACGGTGGTGGGCCTACGGTGTCGTCGATCAATGCGCGCAGCTCGTGCGGTTCGTGGAGCAGCGGTATGAGGCGCAACGTCTTGCCGGCGATGAGTCGGCAGGCGAGCGGATTCCCTGGCATGCAGAAGTCGATGTCTTCCCAAGCCGTGATCACGGGCTTCCAGATGTTTCGTCTGACTCTGAGGTCGTCCTCGGTCGCGATCACTTCGCTGTAGAGGCCCTGGCCGAGCGTGAACGTGCCGACCAGCAGTGCCGCTATGCCGATCGGGATGCTACCGCTGTTCGCGCCGACGGCACTCGCTCCCATCATGATGACGAACCCACCGCTGACGGTTTGCATGAGCCGCACCCAGCGCTTCGGCTTGAAGTGTTGCGGCTCCATCCTGTTGTTCTCTGCTGCCTGAAATTCCTCTGTGGCCATGACGTCATTCTGGACCACCAATTGCCGGACCGGAACCACCCGCTCCTCGCCGGAGTCGTAAGGCGTTGTTTCACCGACCGACAACTTCGTCGAGTACGTGAAGACTCAGAGTGCCTTCAAGGTGACGTTCAGCCCGGTGTAGGAAGAAGGGAACCCGGTTACTCGAGGTCGTCGGCTTCGATCTCGATGTCCCAGCGATCGAGGCAGTCGCGGCAGCGATAGGCGACGATGTCACCTGGCTGGAAGCCCTCGTCAGGGTCCGGGTAGCTGATGAGGCTGCACACCCCTCCGCAGTCGACACACACGATCGTCTCGGGGATGGGCATGGGCGCAGTCTCGCACCGATCGGTGGTGGCGCTTGTACCGTCACGGAATGCGTGTGATCGCCGGAACCGCTAGAGGACGACGACTGACTGCGCCCGCCGGCATCTCGGTCCGCCCGACGTCTGATCGGGTGCGCGAGTCGATTTTCAATCGGCTCGAGAGTCTCAACATGATTCGCGGCGCGACGATGCTCGACCTGTTCGCCGGGTCTGGGGCTCTCGGTATCGAGGCTCTGTCGCGCGGAGCAGCGTCGGCAGTGTTCGTCGACCACGATGCAACGGCGGTCCGCGCCGTGAAGGCCAACCTCGAGTCGCTCGACTTCGAAGCTCGGGTGCACAGAATGACAGCGACGCGATTCTTCACCACGATGGATGCTCGGTTCGATGTGGCGCTGCTGGATCCGCCATACGACTTCTCCGAGTGGCACCAGTTGCTCGAGATGTTGCCCGCCGATGCTGCCGTGATCGAATCTGCTTCACCTGTCGACTTGCCCGGCGGCTGGATCGAGATCAAAGCCAGTTCCTACGGGCGAACGCAGGTCGCGGTTGTGGAGCGGACCCAAGCGGTACCGTGACCAGGAGTCGTCGAGGTCTCGTCTGAGGGTGTGTCATGACCAAGGTCTTGTATCCGGGATCGTTCGATCCGTTGCACAACGGTCACATGGGCATCATCACGACCGCGAGCAATCTGTTCGATGAGGTCGTGATCGCGGCCATGTACAACCCGCAGAAGCCGGCGCCGCTGTTCGACGGGCCCGAACGGGTCGAGATGATCTCCGAGGCCGTCGAGCACCTCGGCAATGTGAGCGTGATGAGCTTCTACGCTCTGGTCGTTCAGCTTGCAGCCGACATGGAGGCCGACCTCATCGTCAAAGGGCTTCGAGGAGTCGACGACTTCGAGTCCGAGATGCAGATGGCGCAGATGAACAAAGCCGTCACCGGTATCGAAACGGTGTTCTTTCCGGCGACATCGGCTGATTCGTACATCGCTTCGAAGTACATTCGAGACATAGCTCGATTCGGGGGAGAGGTGTCACACATGATGCCTGAGCCAGTAGCACGCCGACTTGCCGAGAAGCTCTCGTGAGCGATCACGTCGAAGTGGATCAGGACGCGCTGCCCGCATCCGCCTATGACCTCGTCGCTGCCGTGGCCGATGTGCTGCGGGAGACGAGACCGGTTCCGTTGTCGAGCAATGTCATGGTTCCTCGCGACGAACTCCTCGCCGCGCTCGACGAGGCACTCGCGGCCATGCCGGAGGAGCTCCGCGCTGCGAGATGGTTGCTGAAGGAGCGCGAAGAGTACCTCCAAGCCGCACGGGCTGAAGCCGACGAGATCGTCGCTGCCGGCAGCGCCCAGGCCGAGCAGATGGTTCGGCGCACCGAGCTCGTACGCCAGTCGGAGATCTATGGCCGTCGCATTCGCGATGAGGCAGAGGCTGAGGCGCGTCATTGGCGACGTCAAACGGAGGACTTCTGTGAGCAGCGGCTCGCGCAGTTCGAGGTGACGCTCGGCAAGATCGCTCGCATCGTCCAAGGAGGACGTGAGCGTCTGAGTGAGTTGCCGACGGTCGACCTCCCGGCGAACGAACGCGACCCCGACGACGAATTGGTGATCGACCTCACCGAGGAACGCATAGCTGGTGGCGCGCTCCTCTTCGACCAGGACGTTGACTGAGAGTGGCCGACGAGGCCCGCAACGATCTTCTGGTGCCGCTCACGGACCTTCGCAGGAAGCTGCACCAGCGGCGTCCCGTGACCATTGCGACACGGCTTGCCGGTCTCACGGTCAGCGACACGTCGGTCGATCCGGCAAGTGAGGTGGTGGTCGATGTGTCCCTCGAGGCAGTGTCCGATGGAGTGACGGCGACGGGTTCGGTGAGCGCCCGCTGGATCGGTCCGTGCAATCTCTGTCTCGACGAGGTCTTCGGCGATGTGCTTGCCGAGGTGCAGGAAGTGTTCTCCGACGCGACAGCCGACGACGATGTATATCCGATCGGGCGCGAAGACGTCGACCTGTTCCCGATGGTGTCCGATGCGCTGCTGCTCGAGCTTCCGTTACTCGCAAAGTGCCCGAACGGCGGTGTCGGCGTGTGCGATCGTGCCCCGGACCTCGCTGAGGACAAGGAAGGTGAAGAAGTCGTCGCCGAATCCGAAGCAGGGCTGGCCGACCCCCGTTGGGCAGCCCTCGATGCCCTCACCTTCGACGAAGACAAGTAGCGAGCAGCGACGGGGCACGACACCGTCACTCTTCACCTTCGCCGCCGACCAGGCGCATCGTGGTGGGGCGGACTTTCCTGCCGCCTGAGTGGCCCCGGAGCGAGAGCAGAGTAGTAGCCGGCGCTCTCGGCGGGTACGCTCGATCGTTCGTGCCGACGGGGTTGCCTCGCTCGGCCCACGGTTTCACCAGGATCGACGATGGCTGTTCCCAAGAAGAAGACCTCCAAGATGAAGACCCGCAGTCGGCGGGCCTCAGCGTGGAAGCTCGGTGCCCCTGCCCGAAGCACCTGCCCACAGTGCAACGCGACGAAGGTTCCTCACGTCGTGTGTCAGAACTGCGGCTGGTACGGCGGACGCCGCGCCATCGAAGTCGAGTAGTTTCGTGAGCGGCCCGATTGCGGTCGACGCGATGGGAGGCGATCACGCCCCCGACGAGATCGTTGCCGGTGCGCGTCGTGCCGTGGATGAGTTGGGTGTCGACGTGGTTCTCGTGGGCCGCGGAGCCGACATCGGCGACACGCTCGGTCTCGAGCTCGTCGAGGCGTCCGAGGTCATCTCGATGTCTGAGGATGGAGCGAAGAGCGTCAGGACGAAGAAGGACTCGTCGCTGGTGCGCGGTTCTGAGCTCGTGCGTGATGGTGGTGCTTCTGCGTTTGTCTCCGCCGGGAACACGGGAGCGACGGTCGCCGCTGCCTTGTTGAGAATGGGCAGGATCAAAGGCGTTGCGCGCCCGGGGGTCGCGACGGCGATTCCGGTACCTGGGGCTGGTCCGACGGTGTTGCTCGATTCCGGCGCGATGGCCGACTGCCAGCCGTCGTGGCTGATGCAGTACGCCCAGATGGGTTCGGCGTTCGCAAAGATTCGCTTCGGTGTCGACCGGCCACGGGTCGGTTTGCTGTCAATCGGCGAGGAGTCGTCGAAGGGCAACCAGCTCACGAAGGACACCCACGCGTTGCTGAAGGAACTCGATGGGATCAACTTCATCGGAAACGTCGAGGGCCGCGAGATGATGAGCGGCGATGTCGATGTCGTCGTCACCGACGGGTTCACCGGAAATGTCGTTTTGAAGACGCTCGAGGGTAGCTTGCGAACCATAGTGAACGCGGTATTCGGTGCCTTGAGCGGCCCCGATGCCGGCGCTGCGGCAGGTGAAGCACTTGGCCTCCTTGCGCCGCTTGCTGTCGAGTTCGACCCTGACACATACGGGGGAGCGCTTCTGCTCGGCGTGAACGGTGTCAGCATCATCGGACACGGTTCTTCGAGCGCGACCGCCATCGTGAACGCGGTCGGTGTGGCCCGTGACATGGTCGACGCCGACGTGGTCGGTTCACTCGCGGCAGCGGTACGAGTCTGACCGGAGTCGCGAGGCGCTAGGATCATAGGCGTCCGAGGCCTTGAGGAGATGATGGTGCCGGCCGAAACCCATGTGGAGCAGAGTCCTATGGATCGACAAGAGGTGTTCGAGTTGATCCGCGACCAGCTTGCGGACATTCTCGAGATTGAGCCGTCCGCGGTGTCGGAAAGCGCATCGTTCGCCGACGATCTTGACGCGGACAGCCTCGCATTGATCGAGTTGGTGGAGGCGATCGAGGAAGAGGTCGGCGAGCGAACGGTGGGTTTCAGGATCGAGGACGAAGATCTCGAAGAACTGAAGACTGTCAGAGACGCCGTCGACTACGTCGTCGCCAAACTCGGTTCGAACGCTGGAAATTGACCGGCAACTCGACGACCTCTGTGGGCGTCTCGGGTACAGCTTCGAGGATCGCTCTCTTCTGCAATGTGCGCTGTCACATCGTTCATGGTGCGCCGAGAACGGCGGCGTCCCGTCGAACGAACGGCTCGAATACCTCGGCGATTCGGTGCTGGGGATTGCGGTCACAGAGTCGACTTTCTTCGCGTATCCAGATTTGTCAGAGGGTGGCCTCGCAAAGATCAGGGCGTCAGTGGTGAACGCGTCGGTGTTGGCCGAGGTTGCTTCCGAGTACTCGATCGGCCAAGCCGTGATGCTCGGCAAGGGGGAGGATCTGTCTGGCGGACGCGAGAAGACGTCAATTCTGTGTGACGCGTTTGAAGCCGTCATCGGTGCCATCTATCTCGATGGCGGCTGGGAGAAAACGAACGAGTTCGTCCTGAGGAGCTTGAAGGATCGGATCGCAGAGGCCGCCGAAGGCCCGGGTGGCAATGACTACAAGACACTGCTGCAGGAAATCGTCGCAAAGAACAACGACGAAGGACCGAGCTACCTGGTGGTCGGCGAAGGCCCAGACCACGACATGCGGTTCACTGCGGATGTGGCGGTATCCGACGCCATTGTCGGTAGTGGCGAAGGAAGAACGAAGAAGCAGGCGGAGCAAGCCGCAGCGCGTAACGCGTGGGCCCATTTTCGTGAGCACAGCGAAGGCGAAGAGGACTGATGCCAGAACTACCTGAGATCGAGACGATCAGACGCGATCTTGACAAAGACATAGGTGGACGCAAGATCAAAGCCGTAGAGGCCCCTGGGCCCATGGTGCTCTTCGAGGGTTTCTCGACTCGCAAGGCTGTTGCCGACCGTCTGGTCGGCCGAAAGATCCTCGGCGTGACCCGTCGTGGCCTTGTGCTCGTCTTCGACATCGGAGATGACGAGGTCATGACGCTCGATCTCGCCAATGGGGCTCGTCTGCGTCGCCACGCCAACAAAGACGCCATCGAGTCTGACACCGCTCTTGTCATCGGCTTCACGCAGGGCGGCCAACTGCGACTGATAGTTCCCGTCAAGTCGGGTGCGAAATCGCAGGTGATGGCCGTCGATGACCTCAACGACATCGCCGGACCCCCGGCTGGCTTCGATCCTGTGGACGAACCCATCCCGTGGACCGTGTTCGGCCAACGTCTCCGAGCCAGGAACGATCAGCGTCTGCGGACACTGCTGATGGACAACACCTTCGTTATCGGCCTCGGTCCGGTCTATGCCGACGAGATCCTCCATTCGGCCTTGCTTCGGTACGATCGTAGAGCCGACAGCATCACGATTCAGGAGATCCGTCGTCTCTACCGCGCCATCGTCGAGACGATGCACAACGCGGTGAAACATCGCGGAACAACGCTGGCCGACGGTGTCCTCGTCGACGTGTTTGGCGCCGTCGGCGGATACTCGGAGTACCTCGAAGTCTACGAGCGGGCCGGGCTTCGCAGCCGGAACGGGCGCGGCGAAGTGCAGAAGGTGCGTACCAGCGGCCAGACGCACTTCTACTGCGATTATCAAGTCTGAATCAGCGCTCAGTCGCCCCGCCTCGGCCATCATGGTGGTCCTGATCGTCTGCATCTCGTGTGTGCGCCCAAGTGTGCTCCGCGGGGGCTACGGTCCTGTCGGCACCTCGAACGACTGCTGCTGATCACTGACGAGAAACGAGAACCGAGAGCCGTGTTCCTCAAGTCGCTGACGATGAAAGGGTTTAAGAGCTTCGCGGACGCAACGGTCCTCGACTTCGAACCTGGCGTGACCGTCGTCGTCGGACCGAACGGTTCCGGCAAGAGCAATGTCGTCGACGCAATCGCATGGGTTCTGGGCGCGCAGGGTCCGCGGACGGTGCGGAGTCAGAAGATGGATGACGTCGTGTTCGCCGGCGCCGCGAAACGCCCGGCGCTCGGTCGGGCCGAAGTCTCGTTGTTGCTCGACAACTCGAGCGGAATCTTGCCGATCGACTTCACAGAAGTCACGATCACGCGAACCCTGTATCGCAACGGCGACTCGGAGTACGCGATGAACGGGGTGGCGTGCCGACTCCTCGATATCCAGGAGCTGCTGTCCGATGCCGGTGTCGGCCGCCAGCAGCACGTGATCATCGCCCAGGGCCAGATCGATCAGGTGCTGAACGCACGGCCTGAAGATCGCAGGACCATCATCGAAGAGGCTGCGGGCATCCTGAAGTTCCGCCGTCGCAAGGAGCGCGCCGATCGGCGACTCGATGCAACGGAAGCGAATTTGCTGCGGCTCCAGGATCTCCAGCGTGAGGTGAGGCGCCAGCTGCGTCCGCTCGAAAAGCAGGCCGACGCAGCAAGGCGGCACGGCGCGGTCACCGAGGAACTCCGAGCACTTCGTCTTCACTTGGCGGGACGCGAACTTGCGTCGCTCCAGGGTCGACTTTCGGGTGTCGAGAGTGACAGGGGGGTGCTGGCCGATGAAGATCGCACGCTTCGCTCGCAGTTGCAGGAACTCGACATGTCGGTCATGTCGGCTGAGTCGCAGCTGTCGGCATTCGGGGACGGGCTCGGTGAAGCACTCCCGCGCTACGAGTCGTTGCGTGAACGCTGCCGCGGTCTGTCGGCGCTCGTCGCCGAGCGTCGTCGTGGCCTCGAACGCGATCGTGGATCGCTGTTGGCCGAAGACATCGTTGCCACCCTCGAAGCCGACCATGCCGACCTCACCGTGCAGTTGTCGCTGGTCGACACAGAGGCGGAGGCAATGGCGCCTGACGTCGATCGTCTGACTGAGGTGGAAATCCGTCTCGCCGCTGACCAGGAAGCATTCGCAACCGACCGCGACGGGTTCACGCCCGACACGTCAGGAAAGGCCGCAGAGGTGCGAGGCGAGCTCACCGCCGTCCGAGCCTCACTTGCCAGAGCAGAGGCAGAACTGATCCGACTTGATGAGCGGCTCGACGCACTCCTTGGCCGAGACAGCGAGCTCGAACTTGCCGGTGAAGGCCTTCGCGCTGAGCTCACATCAGCCTCGGAGAACGAGCCGACGCTGGTCGCTGCTCTTGATGCTGCCGAGACTGATGTTGTCGAAGCCAAGGCTGCGTTGGAAGCAGCAGAGTCGGCTGAGAGGGCCGGTCAGGCTCAGATCGACCGATGGGCCGCAAGGTCCGAGGCACTCCGACTCGCGCTCGACGATGCGCGCTCTCGTGCCGGCGTGGAGCGACTCGACGGGCTCGCAGGAGTGGTTGGCACTCTCGCCGACTTGATCGACATCGATCATGGCTGGGAACTTGCATTCGAGGCCGCGGCAGGAGACGCGATGGCTGCTGTCATCGTTCAGGACGCCACCATCGCGCGGGAAGCTCTGCGAAAGTTGGCCGCAGCCGATGCCTCCGGCGCTGTCCTGGCCCTTGGAGCTCCTTCGAATCCGGTCACGACGCCGCTCGTGGGTCGTCCACTCAGGGATCATGTGCGGTCGACATCATCCGATGTGGAGTCACTTCTGGATCGTCTGGTCGGGTCGGCGGTCGTCGTCGACGGCGACTGGACGACCGCGGTGGACACTGCGCTCGCATACCCGGACGTCGTCGTGGTCACTCAGAACGGTGATCGTTGCGGACTCAGTGGCTGGCGTATAGGTGCGGCCGGCAGTGGAGCAACCGCAGCCGCGTTCGAGGAAGCAGAGCGCGAGGCCAAAGAAGCAGAGATCGCACACGCGACGGCAGCGCAAGCTGCCGCCGGGGCTCGGGCACTCGTAACTGAGGCTTTGGTCAGGGCCGATGCAGGCGCCGATGCACTCGACCTGCACGACGGTAAGGTCGCTCGAGCCAGCGAAGAACTTGCCAGACTCGAGCGCGAACGACGCGATGCAACCGGAGAATCCGAGACCAGGTCGGGACGTAGGGTCGAACTGTCCATCGTGCTCGACCGCGACCGGGCTCGGGTTGCGGAACTGGAGGAACTTCTGCCAGGCCTTCTCGACGCCGAGGAGTCCGTTCGCGAGGCAGGAGCCGAACTCGACAGGGCAAGGGACGCTCTCGACCAGCGGGCCAGGGCAGTTGCCGCTCTTCGTTCAGATCTCGGAGTTCAGGCCGCGGGACTCGAAGAACGGCGCGGTGTCCTCCTTCGTCGACTCGAAGATGTCGAGCGCCGCCTTGCTTCTCACGCAGCAGAACGCGAAGGGGCAGCGGCGCGCCGCGAGAAGCTCGACTCCCGCCTTTTGGCGCTCGATCGGCTCGGAGCCTTCGTTGAGGAACGCTCGGCCACGGTTCTGGTCGAACTCGAACGACTCCGCGAGCAGCGTCGCCAGCAGTCCGCAGCCAGCCGAGCGGTGTCTGACCAGCTCGACACGCATCGGCTGAATCGGGCCGAGACCGCCAAACGCCAAGACGAGGTCCGCGAGCTTCTCGGTCGGCTCGATGTTCAGGAGGCCGAGGTGAAGCTGCGTCTTGAGAACCTCGTTGGTCTGCTGAGAACCGAACTCGATGCTGAGCCCGCTGGTGCGCTCGCTGCCGAGTTGCCCGCGATTGCCGATGGCACCACGCCGGCGGCCCGGGTCAGGGAACTGGACCGCGACCTCAAACGCATGGGTCCCATCAACCCACTGGCGCTCGAGGAACATCACGCTCTCTCGGAGCGTCACGACTTCGTCTCTGAGCAACTCGACGACGTGAGAAAGAGCCGACGCGAGCTCACCAAGGTCATTCTCGCGATCGACCAAGAGATCGTCAGGATCTTCGCGGCCGCTGTTGCCGACGTCAGCGAGAACTTCGAGCGTGTCTTCCAGACACTGTTTCCGGGTGGCGAGGGGAAGCTGAAGCTGACCGATCCCACCGATCTGCTTGCCACGGGCATCGAAATCGAAGCCAGACCGTCTGGCAAGAACGTGCGGAAACTATCGCTGCTGTCGGGTGGCGAGCGGTCTCTGACCGCACTTGCGTTCCTCTTCGCCATCTTCCAGAGTCGACCATCACCCTTCTATGTCATGGACGAGGTCGAGGCTGCCCTCGACGACGTGAACCTGCATCGATTCCTCGATCTCGTGGCCGAGTTCCGTCGTGAAGCACAACTCGTCATCGTGTCGCACCAGAAGAGAACGATGGAGACAGCCGACTGTTTGTACGGCGTCTCCATGCCGCCTGGTGGATCGTCGCGGGTCGTCAGCGAGAAGATCGTCTGACGGGTCGCTAACCTCGACGACGTCATGAGCCCGATGTTGCTGGTCATCCTCGCCATTGTCCTGGCGGTGGTAGCACTACTGCCGTTCATTCACCGCGCCTACACGCAGCGCCGACCGACTCTGCCTGGTGAACCGCATGTCGGGCGGGAACGGCCGAGTCTGGTCGAAACCCGTCCCAGTGATCTCAGGGACAGTGATCGTGCGGACGTCGAAGCAGAACTCCCGGCCCAGTCGCCTGACGAGCGGCAACCTCCGCCTTCGTTCCTCGAACGACTCGGCAAAGCCAGATCGGTGGTCTCCGGTTACGTCGGGTCGGTGCTGTCGAGATCGTCCATCGACGCGTCAACATGGGACGAACTCGAGGAGGCGCTGGTCAGAGCCGACGTTGGAGTCGGCACGGCAACCGGGCTGATCGAAGCCCTGAGAGAGCGCGCCGAGACCGAATCGATCTCGGAGCCCGTTGCGCTCATCGCTGCGTTCAAGGCCGACCTCAAGGCCGACCTCGAGGCCGACAGAAGCCTTTCGATGGCCCCGGAGGGTCAGACGGTCTGGCTGTTCGTCGGGGTCAACGGCGTCGGAAAGACCACGACCATTGGCAAAGTCGGTCGACGCCTCACCGATCAGGGGACCAGCGTCCTCATGGCGGCTGGTGACACATTCCGAGCCGCGGCGGCCGAGCAACTCGGGACGTGGGCCGAGCGTTGCAAGGCCGAGCTTGTACGCGGTGCTGAGGGTGCCGATCCGAGTTCGGTCATCTTTGACGGGATTCAGAAGGCCGATGCCCGCGGTATCGACGTCGTCCTCGGCGATACCGCAGGCCGGCTGCACAACAAGGTCAACCTCATGGAAGAGCTACGAAAGGTCCGAAGGGTGGCGGACCGAGAACCCGGCTTCGTGTCGGAGACCCTCTTGGTGATCGACGCTACAACGGGTCAGAACGGGCTGGCCCAGGCCAAGGTGTTCGCCGAAGCAGTTGATGTCACGGGCGTCGTGCTGACGAAACTCGATGGGTCGGCCAAAGGTGGGATTGTGTTCGCGGTACAGCACGAACTCGGCATTCCGGTGAAGCTGGTCGGTCTCGGCGAGGGTGCCGACGACCTGGTCGACTTCGACGCAGACGAGTTCGTCGAGGCTCTGCTTGCTCATGATGGCTAGTTGTCCCGTTAGCCTCGGTGGCCGTCATGTTTGATTCACTTTCCGATCGTTTCGAGTCGATCCTTCAGCGCGTCAAGGGCAAGGGACGTCTGAGCGAGTCCGATGTCGATGAGGTGATGCGAGAGATCCGCCTCGCCTTGCTCGAGGCCGATGTCAACTTCGACGTCGTCAAGACCTTCGTGGCCCGGGTTCGGGATCGATGCGTCGGTGAGGAAGTCTCGAAAAGTCTCACGCCAGGCCAGCAGGTGGTCAAGGTCGTCGACGACGAGTTGAAGACCATTCTTGGTGGCGAAACCTTCGCCATCACCTACGCGGCCAAGCCCCCGACAGTGATTCTGATGGCAGGCCTGCAAGGTTCCGGCAAGACGACCGGTTCGGCAAAGCTCGCCCAGTGGTTCAAGAGTCAGGGCCGCAACCCGCTGCTCATCGGTGCCGATCTCCAACGTCCGGCGGCTGTCGAGCAGCTGAGAACGCTGGCCGCACGGATCGATGTCCCCGTCTTCTCTGACTCGGCCGGTCCGGTGCAGACCGCGAGGATGGGCATCGAGGAGGCGACTCGAACCGGTCGCGATGTCGTCATCTGCGACACCGCAGGCCGCCTGGCCATCGACATGGCCCTCATGGCCGAGATCCGTCAGATCAGCGATGCCATTCAGCCCGGCTACACATTCCTGGTCATCGATGCGATGACCGGTCAGGACGCCGTTAACACGGCCGAGTCGTTCCACCAGACTCTCGCGCTCGACGGGGTCATCTTGACCAAGCTCGACGGCGATGCACGCGGTGGAGCGGCGTTGTCGGTGAAAGAGGTTGTCGGTCGACCAGTCGCTTTCGCATCAACAGGCGAGGCGCTCGACGATTTCGAGCAGTTCCATCCCGATCGAATGGCCAACCGCATTCTCGGTATGGGAGATGTGCTCACTCTCATCGAAAAGGCCGAACAGGTCTACGAGGAAGAGGAAGCAGAGGTAGCCGCCCGAAAGCTGCTCGACGGAACCTTCACTTTCGACGACTTCCTCGAGCAGATGCAGCAGATCAAGAAGATGGGCGATCTATCGAGCCTCGTCGCGATGATGCCTGGCGTTCCGAAGGAAATGAAGAACGCCCAGATCGACGATCGAGAGATGGCTCGTGTTGAAGCCATCGTCTACTCCATGACGCCTCAGGAACGCACAACCCCAGAGATCATCGATGGTTCGCGCCGTGTCAGAATCGCCAATGGCAGTGGGACCTCTGCATCTCAGGTCAGTGCGCTGATCAAGCAGTTCGGCGAGATGAAGAAGATGATGAAGGGCATGGCGGGTACCGGGTTCCGCAAGGCCAAGGCCAAGAAGAGCAAGAAGAAGGGGAAGAAGGGTGGCCGCGTCACACCCTCGAAGAAGGCGGCGGCAACGAGGGTGCCCTTCGAGCTTCCGGGCCGGTAAGATCAATCGTCGGATTCACGCGCCGTCACACTCGTTGCGCGCTGGTACTCGATGTACACAGGTCCGGTCTCGGACCATGCAATTGGGTCCGGGGACGGGCTCAACCTCACACCCTCGACATATCACCACGGCGGCGCCCAACACCCCGCGTTGCCACCCCACAAGGAGAATGATGGCCGTTCGACTCCGCCTGATGCGGATGGGCAAGAAAAAGCAGCCGACGTATCGCATCGTCGCTGCCGACAGCCGCTCTCCACGCGACGGACGATTCCTCGAGATCGTCGGTACATATCAGCCGCGCCTCGAGCCGTCCGGTGTCAAGATCGACGACCAAAAGGCGCTCAAGTGGCTCCGCAACGGCGCACAACCGAGCGAGACCGTCGAAAAGCTGCTGAAGATCAACGGCACCTGGGCGATCTTCAACGGAGATGCTCCTGAGCCAGTGGCTGCAGTCGAAGAGGCAGTCGAAGAAACAGCAGTCGAAGAAACAGCAGTCGAAGAAACAGCGACCGAGGCAGAGGCCGATGGTGGCGAAGTGGACGAAGAAGCAGCGGAGGCATCAGCGTGACCGAAGAAGTGAGTCGCGCCGAAGAGGTGCTCGTCTACCTGATCACGCAGATTGTCGAAGACAAGGACGCTGTCGAGATCGAGATCGAAGAGACCGACACCAAGATCTCGATGATGGCCAAGGTCGCTCAAAACGACATGGGCCGGGTCATCGGTAAGCGTGGGCGGGTGGCTCACGCCATCAGAACGCTTGTGCGAGCTGCTGCCATCAGGGATGGCATCGAGGTCGAGGTCGACTTCGACGGCTGATGCCGGCGGTCGACTGCAGATGTCTTCAAACTGCAGATGCCTTCGATCAACAGATGTCTCCGATCGCGCATGACTGACTCCAGGCTCGAAATCGGCCGGGTCAACAAGGTTCACGGCCTTCGTGGTGAGGTCCTTGTCGCGTTGACCTCCAACGTCGAAGAGCGACTGGCGCCTGGAGCAACGGTCTTCACCGACAGTACGTCGTTGACCGTCGACCGATCTCGTCCGCATCAGGGAAAGTGGATTGTGCAGTTCACCGGTGTGTCCACCCGTGAGGCTGCTGAGGCGTTGGGTCGACCGACCCTCTACGGCGATCCGCTCGACGACCCAGAGGCACTCTGGATCCACGAGCTCATCGACGCAGACGTCGTCGACGGCGAAGGGCTGGATCGAGGCCGGGTCGTCGAAGTTCATGACAATCCGGCGTCAGACCTGTTGTTGCTCTCCACGGGCGCGATTGTTCCTCTGACGTTTGTCACCGGGTTTGACGAGGGCGTCGTGACCGTCGAGGTCCCGGAGGGCCTGTTCGAGCTCTACGAGGAATCGTGACCCAACACGCGGCGCTGCGGATCGACGTCTTCACCATCTTTCCCGGGATGATCGACGACTTTGCATCGGTCGGTGTTGTTGGTCGTGGCGTCGAGGCCGATCTCGTGAACGTCAGTTCGCACGATCTCAGGATGACCACCACCGACCTGCACCGCACCATCGACGATCAGCCGTTCGGCGGTGGGGCCGGCATGGTCATGAAAGCGGCTCCTTTGTTCGAAGCGGTTGAGACGGTGGAACCACCTCGGCCGTTGTTGTTGCTGAGTCCTGGCGGGCGAACGTTCGACCAGGCCATGGCCGCCGAGTTGGCCGGCAGCGGAGGTTTCTCGCTTCTGTGCGGTCGATACGAGGGCGTCGACCAACGTGTCGTCGATCATCTTGTCGACGATGAGGTGTCGATCGGTGATGTGATCCTTGCAGGAGGAGAGGTCGGGGCGATGTTGATGATCGAAGCCACGGCGAGGCTCGTCCCCGGAGTTCTCGGCAACGCAGAGTCGACAACTGACGAGTCGTTCGCGGACGGCCTCCTCGAATATCCGCACTATACGCGCCCGGCGGACTTTCGGGGCTGGAAGGTGCCCGAGGTGCTCCGCGGCGGCGATCACGCCAGGGTCGCGCGCTGGCGAGTTGCGGCAGCGATCGACCGGACGATCCGTCTGCGCCCCGATCTTGTCGAGGCCAGGGGCGGTGTCAGCGACGGTGACTTGAGGCTTCTCGAAGAGTTCGGCTTCGACACAGGCCGGTGAGCTGAACCGGCGCGATCACCGGTAGACTCACAGGCGGCGTCGATCAGCGTGACGACGCACCGAGGGCCACATGAACTGGCCCTCTCAGCACAGGCCGGACGAGCCGGCCCGTCGTATCAGGACGTTCCATGCATACCACCGATTCCGTCGACCAGCTCTCGCTCAAGGACGACATCCCCGAGTTTCAGCCAGGCGACACCGTCAAGGTGCACGTCCGTGTTGTCGAGGGCAATCGTGAGCGTGTCCAGATCTTCGAAGGCGTATGCATCGCTCGTCGTGGTGATGGCGTTCGTGCATCGTTCACAGTTCGCAAGCTCAGCTTCGGTGTCGGCGTCGAGCGCACGTTCCCCGTGCACTCTCCGATCATCGCCAAGATCGAACGAGCGACTCGCGGCGATGTGCGTCGAGCAAAGCTCTATTACCTTCGCGATCGGGTCGGCAAGCGTGCCCGCGTGAAGGAAAAGCGCGACTGGTAGTCGCCTCGGATCTCTGGCTGGCCAGGGAACCCTTCCAGCTCCAGGCAAGGCATCATGTCGAGTGACGACCTCGAGGCATACGAAGCAGAGCTAGAGCTCACGTTGCTTCGCGAATACAGAGACGTCTGCCGCGTCTTCACCTATGTCGTCGAGAGTGAACGGCGGTTCTATCTCGCGAATGAGGTCGATCGTCGTGTCGTCGACCACGGCGGACGTCCGGTGCTCGAGGTCGAGCTCACCGATGCGTGGGTCTGGGACATGTACCGGCCGAGCCGGTTCGTTCCGAAGGTGACCATCATGACGTTCAGAGACGTGAACATCGAACAACTCCCTGAGTCCGAACTCGAGACGCCGTGACCCAGCGCCGGCTACAGCTCGGCAGGGACGGTGAACAACAGGCAGCGGTGGAGTACCAGCGGCGTGGCTATCGCGTGCTGGAGCGGAACTGGCGTGTCCGAGAAGGAGAGGTCGACCTCATCGTCGGCCGTTCAGGCGTGCTCGTGTTCTGTGAGGTGAAGTCGAGGTCGTCTGACCGTTTCGGGTCACCAGCCGAAGCCGTCGACTGGCGGAAACAACAGCAGGTGCGATCAGTCGCCCGGCTATACCTGGCCGGAGCGACAGGCGGAATTCCATCGTCGATTCGCTTCGATGTCGCGGCCATCACCGCTGGCCGTCTCACCATCATCGAGAACGCGTTCTGACCGCTGGCGGCTAACCAGCAAGGGCCCATATGACGAGGGCGAAGGTCAGGATGAGCCCCGCGGCGATGAAGACAGCATCGGACTTCTTTGCCCTGAAGGGGCGGGTCGGATCGAATCCCACGGCGCCAGTATGGTCGATGGACCAGGTCACCACTGCCTGATGAGATCTGGGAGTTCAGTCAACAACTCGACTGTTGCATCTGGGGTGATATCGGAAGGGAGTTCCTGACCATCTCTTCGATTCCACACCGCACGCCACCCGGCGCGCTGGGGTCCGGCGACGTCCTTGTCAGGATCGTCTCCGACACACACCAGCTCCGCCGGCTCGCGTCCGAGCTGGTCAGCGGTGATCTGGTAGATGGCCGGATTCGGTTTCGCGACCCGATGCTCGGAAGCAAGCACGATGGCATCCCACCATCCTTCGAGGCCGAGTAAGTCGATCTTCGAGTTCCCGTTCGACATGAGGCCGAGTTGTAGCCCCGCCGCACGTAGCCGTCCCAAAGCGGGAATGACGTCGGCGTATGGCTCTCGTGTGGAGTGGCGGTGGTCGAGGTACAACTCGTGCAGGTCGTTGCCGAGTTGTGGGTCGAGCGGAGCGGCCTCGTTGGCCGCTTCACGGAGTGACGCGGCCCTGATGCGGGCCAGAGCGAGGTTCTTGGCCCGTGACTCGATTCGATCGAACCTGGTCTGGAGGTCGTCGATCGTCCAGCGGTCGACGGCCTCGCTTGTGGCTCTCTGACGCAAAAGTGCGAGGCATGCACGAAGGGCGTTCTTGCGGCTGACGTGGAAGTCCCAGAGCGTTTGATCGATGTCGAACACCACCGCTCTGATCACGGCTGCCACCATAGTCACGCCTCCCGGCCGCGAGTTCTGACATTTCAACTGAGTGTGAAAGCATGACCCGATGACTGAGGGATACCCAGCAGCCGGACCGCTGGCCGGCGTCAGGGTGATCGACCTGACCGACGTCGTCATGGGTCCGCTCGCGATGCGGATGCTCGGTGACTTCGGGGCAGACGTGATCTACGTCGAACCGCCAGGAGGCGGCGTGATCAGGCACTACGACCCGATGAAGTCCGAGGCGATGAGCGCCTTCAGCATGGGGTTGAATCGCAACAAGCGAAGCATCGTACTCGACCTCAAATCAGCAGCAGGACACCAGGCCATGATCGATCTGGTCGCGACTGCCGATGTGTTCGCGACGTCGATGAGGAGAGGTGCGCTGGAGCGTCTGGGACTGTCGTCGGAGGAACTTCGTGGCGTGAAACCCGACTTGATCTATTGCATTGCCAATGGGTACGGCAGCGATGGCCCCTATGCGGACAAGCCAGCCTTCGACGACGTGATTCAGTCGGTTTCTGGCCTCGCGTCGATGTTCGAGCGGACGGCAGGCCAGCCGATGTTGGTTCCCAGCATCATGGCCGACAAGGTCTGCGGCATTCACATCGCAGCAGCCATCTCTGCTTCACTCGTGAGGAAAGCGACCACTGGCTTGGGCGATCACGTCGAGGTCCCGATGGCTGAGACCATGGCCGCGTTCAACATGGTCGAACACTTGGGGGGACGAACCTACGAGCCCCAGCACGGCGATTTCAGCTACGCCAGGGTGATGACGCCGAATCGCAAGCCCCGCCGGACCGCTGACGGTTGGATGGTGATCCTGCCGTACTCCGACAGAAATTGGCGGGCATTCTTCACCCACGCCGGTCGCCCTGAACTCGCCGACGACGAGCGCTTCGTCAGTGGACGCAGCCGTATTGCCCATTCGGACGAGATCTACGGTCTGCTCGACGATCTCGTCACGGCGAGGACAACGCAGGAGTGGCTCGACATCTGTGACGCCGAATCGATTCCGTGCGCGCCCGTGCTCGATCTCGAGAACATCGATGCCGACGAACACTTCGATGCCGTTGGGCTCCTCCAGGTCGAGGAGCATCCGACGGAGGGGATGTTTCGTTACGCCCGCGATCCCATCATCATGGAGAGCAACACACCGGTGCTGAAGCATTATCCGCCCCGACTCGGCTCCGATACGGTCCAGGTTCTGGAGGAGATCGGGTACACCTCGATTCAGATCGACGCCATCACCGAAGGGAAGGCGTGACATGGGCTGGTCCATTGTTCGCCCGACGGGCCTGACCCATCACATCGAGTCGCGCTCGACGAAGGGTTACACGCTCTTCACCGAGTTTGGCAATGATGCCTTCCTGATAGACATGGCCGGCCGAATTGTTCACAAATGGTCGTTCGACACGATCGATCCCGGCTACGGGCGCTTGCTCGACAACGGCAATCTGCTGATGAGCGGCTCCGAAAAGGACTTGGGCCCTCCGCCTGAAGACGAGCCGACCAAACCGCCGCCTCCGTTCGAACGTCACGTCATGCGACTCGGTGGGTACAAGAACGTGCTTCACGAGGTCGACTGGGACGGCAACGTCGTGTGGGAATACCGCAACCGTTTCCAGCACCACGATTTCATCCGGTTACCGAATGGCAACACGATGGTTCCCGAGTGGGTGGAACTGTCGGACGAACTGCACCGCAAGGTCAAGGGCGGATACAAGGTTCACCGCGAACGACTTCCGCGGCTGCTGTCGGACGATCTGGTCGAGGTCGACCCGGACGGCCAGGAGGTGCGTCGAATCAACGTGTGGAAGCTGCTCGATCCGGTGAAGGACCCAATTGTTGCCATCAAGCGACGTTGGGAGTGGACGCACGTCAACGCTATCGACATCAACGAAGCCGGCGACATCGCATTCTCCGCTCGAAGCTGTGACCGTATCGGTGTCATCGATGGTGCAACGGGCGCGCTGACGTTCAAGTTCACCGAGACGCAAGGCCAACATCACGTCACGTGGGTCGACGACCGGAAGATCCTTGTCTTCGACAACGGTTACGCCAACTCGCGCGTGCTCGAGATCGACGTCGACACCTCGGAGATCACATGGAAGTACCAGGGCAACCCTGGACCGCAGTTCTACAGTGGTCACATCTCGGGTGTGGAGCGACTCTGGTCAGGGTCGGTTCTGGTCTGTGAAGGCACGAGTGGTCGACTTTTCGAGGTCACTCGGGATCACGAGATCGTGTGGGAATGGATCAATCCCATCACGACGACGAACGAGAGTGGACGCGCCAGTAACAGCATTTATCGTGCCCATCGGTACCGGCACGACCACCCGGCGTTGGCAGGTCATGACCTCGACCCGATGAACCACGCAGCAGAGAACAGGCTTCTTGGTTTGATGTGACCGGTGACGCGACTTCGCAGAGGGAAGACGTTCTGCTGTCAGGCGGTCTGACGATCTGCAAGCGTCTCCATGATCACCAGGCATGGCGAGGCATGCAACAGTTCCAAGCCGCTAGCGACCGCCCCCGTTGATCGAGATTGTTTGGTTCGTGATGTAGCGCGCCTGCTCGCTGCAGAGGAAAACGATGAGGTTGGCGACGTCTTCGGGCTGGCAGATGTAGCCGAACGGCATGCTGGCTGCCAACTCCTGCGGATCCGAGGTGCCGAGGAATTGCGATGCAGCTCTGACTCCCATTTCTGTCTCCACGAGTCCGGGCGACACCACGTTGACCCGCGTACCGTGATGCCGCTCTTCGAGCGCCAACGTGTGCGCCAGCGTTTCGAGGGCCGATTTCGAGATCGAGTATGCCCCCATGTTCGGTCGGGCCGTTTGCGCAGCACCAGATGACACCATCACGATGTCGGCACGCGCCGCTGAACGCATCATCGGAGCGACCAGCTTGCAGAGGTGGATGGGTCCCCACAGGTTCGTCTTGATGACTCGTTCGAGTTGTTCGAGTTCCGCATCGACAATGGTCGGGTAGTCGATACTGGCTGCCCCCACTGCGGCGTTGTTCACGAGAATGTCGATCGTTCCGAGCTTGGCTACCGTCTCCTCGACCATCCGTTCACACGAAGCCGGATCGGCGACGTCGCCGTGGACGGCCACGGCCCGACCCCCCTCTCCACGGATCGCATCGACGATCTGGGCGGCCTGGGCGGCGCCGGTCCGATAGTTCACACCAACCCCGGCTCCAGCTGACGCGAGAGCTACCGCTGTCGCTCGGCCGATGCCTCGACTCGCCCCGGTCACCAACGCTGTTCGTTCGGTGAGATCCATCGTGTGTCCCCTCATGTTGGCGGTCCTTGGTCGGACCATGCGAACCAGACATTGTCATGAACTGGGCCGATGGCGTCGTTCCCGGTAGATGAACGTGAGCCAGTTGTCAGCGTCGATGACCACCCCGGTTGTTTCGCGTGCTGGTTCGGGACCACCTTCGTGATCGAGGTGGGGCTCATCGAGTTGGCCCAGATGGCGACGAAACAGTTCGGTATCCTCACGCGCCACTCCGGTTGATGCGAGCGCGATGAGACCGTGGGTCAGATGGTTCGTGAGCAGGCCGTGGTGCTCGACGTCGAACTCTTCAGCCGCGTCGAGTGACTCGTTGAGCCATGGGCCGGTTCAATCGCCGGCTGTCGCAGCAAGGATCGAGACCGGGCTGATGGGAAGGTCGGTGAATCGGTGTCCCGTGGCCTGCGAAACGGCATTCGCAACCGCAGCAAGTGGTGGCACGATGCCGACCTCGCCGACGCCTCGAACACCATAAGGGTGAGATGGGTTCGGGACTTCGACGATGACTGTGTCGATCATCGGCAGATCGGAGGCGACGGGCATCCGGTAGTCGAGGAAACTCGGGTTCTCCATTTCGCCGCTGTCGTCATGGATGTATTCCTCATTGAGCGCCCAACCAATCCCCTGTACGACGCCGCCTTGCATCTGGCCCTCGACATAGCTGGGGTGAATGGCGCGCCCGGCATCTTGGGCCGTCGTGTAGCGAAGCACGGTGACGTGCCCGGTCTCGGGGTCGACTTCGACGTCGCAGAGATGGGTGGAGAATGCGGGACCTGCTCCCTGAGCGTTGAGCGAGACGGTCGAACTGAGGGGCCCGCCCGTATGCAGCATCTTTCGCGTGATTTCCGACAACGGGAGCGGTGGTTCTTTACCATCGACGTGCTGCGCTCTCCCGTCGACCCATTCGACCTCTTCCAGGTCGCAGCTCCACATTTTCGCGGCCCGCCCTCGCATCTGTGAGACGAGGTCGCGACAGGCCTCGATGACGGCGAGTCCGGTCGCGAACGTCACCCGGCTTCCGCCCGTGACGTCGGCATAGCCGATGGTTTCGGTGTCGGCGACCGACGGCCTGACATCGGCGACGTCGATGCCGAGTTCCTCAGCAGCCATCAGAGCCATCGATGCCCGGCTACCTCCGATGTCGGGGGAGCCGGTGACGACCGCGGCGCGACCGTCGTCGATGAGGTTGACCGTAGCGGTGCTGTTGCCGCCTGCGTTGAACCAGTATCCGCAAGCGATCCCACGGCCCTGGTTCGGGCCGAGTTCGGTGAGGTAGTGCGGGTGGTCTTTGATGGCTTCGAGTGTTTCTCGCATGCCAACGCGTGGGTACTTCGGCCCGTACGTGGCCTGGACGCCCTCTTCGACTGCGTTGATCTCGCGGATGGCGATCGGGTCGATGTCGAGCGCGGCCGCGATCTCGTCGACGATGCTTTCGGCCGCGAACGAGGCCATTGGTGCTCCTGGAGCGCGGTACGCGGCCGTTTTCGGCTTGTTCAGAACGACGTCGAGGCCCTCGATGTGGAAGTTCTCGAGGTCGTAGCTCGCCAGCACGGTCATGCATCCTGCACCGACCGAAGAGCCGGGGAACGCACCCGCTTCGTAGGCGAGGTTCGCCTGCGCGGCTGTGAACTTGCCGTCGTTGGTGGCGCCGATCTTGACGGTGATGGTTGACCCCGACGTGGGACCGGTGGCTCGGAAGACGTCGGCCCGACTCATCACCATTTTCACCGGCCGCCCCGACTTCTGAGACAGACGCACAGCGACCGGTTCGAGATAGACCGTGGTCTTGCCCCCGAAACCTCCTCCGATTTCGGCTGGCGTGACTTTCAGCCGCGACGGATCCCACCGGAGCAGCTGCGCTGTCAGCGAACGAATGGCGAAGTGACCCTGGGACGAGCACCAGACGGATGAGTTGCCGTCTTGGTTGGTGTCGGCGACGACGGCGTGCGGCTCGATGTAACCCTGATGCACCGGCTTCGTCGTGAACGTGCGCTCGACGACGATGTCGGCATCGGCAAATCCTTTGTCGAGGTCGCCCCGTTCGAACACCTGTCGTTTGGCGATGTTTGTCGGACCGCTCGGCTCTTCGGCGCCTGCGGTGACGAGACCTTCGTGCAGGATGGGCGCTTCATCGGCCATTGCCGATTCGAGATCGAGCACGTGTGGAAGTACCTCGTAGGTGACCTCGATGGCCTCGGCGGCAGCCTTGGCGAGTTCCTTCGACGTTGCGGCAACCGCGGCGAGGGCGTGACCGCGGAACAATACTTTGCCGCGAGCCATGATCTTCTGGCTCTGGAAGATGAGGTCGGCATTCGTCTTGCCGAGTGCGTCGGGCTCAGTGAGGTCGGGGAAATCTTCGGCGGTGACGATGGCCCTCACGCCTTCCATCTGCGCCGCCGCGGTGGTGTCGATGGAACTGATGTTCGCGTGGGCGTGCGGCGACCGGAGGATGAAACCGTGCAGCATTCCGGGTAGGAGCAGGTCGGCGGAGAACTTGGCCCGACCGGTGACCTTCTCGAGCCCGTCATGACGAACAGGCCTGGTCCCAACCCACTTGTATGGAGGCTCGATGGTGCGTTCGTCTGTGACCGTCATGTCCGCGAGCCTACGCGAACACCTGCGTCTGCCGCGAAGCTGTGCGGTCGTCAGCTGGCGGGGATTGTGTCGACGACGATCCGAGATCGGTGGGCAATGTCGTGATGAATGGTGTTGTGCGCGATGACGGTGTGCGTGTGGCGTCCGATCGCCTCGCCAGTGTTGGGGTTCGGATCGAAACGCGGGAACGACGACGAGGTGACGAGCACGCGAATCCGGTGACCAACCGCGAAGACGTTGCTGGTCGGATAGAGCTGGAACGACACGGCGACGGTCTCGCCGGGCACCATGAGCTTCCCGGTGTCGAGTCCTTCCCGGTAGCGAACTCGCATGATGCCGTCGGTGACATTCAGGTTGTACCCGTGTGGCCAGTCGCCTGACGCCGGGTACACGTCTTGCACCATCACGAACAGGTCGGTGTCGATGGCTGTGCTGGTGAGGACGAGATCTGCACGAACCGGCCCCGTGATCTCGATGGCTTCTGCGAGCGGAGCGGTCTCGAAACTCAGCACACCGTTGTGTTCGTGCAGCGGGCCGGTTTCAGTACCGATCCTCAGCGTCGTGTCGGCGATGATCTGGTCCGATCCACCCTGGAGAACCATGTTTCGCATCAGCGCTATCGGTGACGGCAGCCCGATTCGCGCCGGGGATGGGACGACCTCGTTTAACGATGACGTGTTCGCCGCCACAGTGGGAACGGGGTACTTCGGGTCGTAGGTGAATGTCGAGCTGCTGGCCTCGGAAATACTTGGCTCGCGACCAAGTGCCCCTTCGTCGAGCAGATAGAAGGATGTCTCGACTGCTCGCCGCAGTGGCCACTCGCTCTCGCTTCGCCACGATCCGCCGTGACGAAGCCGTCCGAGGTCGTCCTTGGTTCCCTCGCCGCCTCCCATCACGAAGAGCCGCACCGGGGCGTCGGAAGAGGGCATCACTTCGCCGGTCAGCCATGGCGCGAACCATCGCTCGAGCTCCCCGAGCCTGCTGCCTCCCGGAAATGCATCGGGACTGGTCGCCATCGATGCAGAGGCGCCGAGATCGACACTTCCCGCCGACGAGCTCTCGAGTGCTGCATCGCCATGGATCCATGGGCCCATCAGCAGTCGCTGGTGCCCGAGTCGTTTGTTGAGCGCAGTGAAAATGTCGGTGGTCGCCCTGGTGTACGAGTCGTACCAGCCGCCCGAGTACATGGTTGGAACATCGAGGGTCTGGTCGTAGTACGCCTCGAAATTCAAACCCTTCTGCAGCCAATAGCCGTCATCGGAAACTGCATCGCCATGTTCGTACAGCTCCCTGGTCCAGTCGGCGTACACCTCGAGCTCGGCGACAGGAGACTGATCGCCCCACGGGAGCCCACAGAGCCAGTCGAACATGTTCTCGCTCCGGGCCCGCCATGTCTCCGCGAGGTGCGGGTCGGTGTCGGCGAGAGTGGCTGCACCGTGGGTGACGGCCCACGTCAGCCAGCGCAACTCGAGCGCTCCGTTGTGGCGAAGCGAGCTGTGAACGCCGTTTGCCCCTCCCTGGTGTATCCACATCGCTCTCAGATGTGGGGGACGCTCGATGGCGAGAGCATTCTGCACCCACGCGCTGTACGACGTGCCGTAGGTCCCGACGTTGCCATCGCAGAAGGGAAGTTCGGCAAGCCACTCGACGGCGTCGAATCCGTCGGGCCCTTCGTTGGCGAGCAGGACGAAGTCGCCGCCGGATCCGAAGCGCCCGCGGCAGTCCTGAACCGCGAACACGTAGCCTCGCGATGCCCAGTACTCGCCCTGTACTTCGTATCGACCATGCGTGCGTTCGTAGGGAGTCCGGAGCAGCAGGGCAGGGAACTGCCCAGAAGCCGGTTCCGTCCCCTGGGCCGGTCGCCACACGTCCGTGGCGAGATGGACGCCGTCTCGGGCCGTCATCCCGACATCTCTCACCAGCATCACATCATATTTCGGATCTGAACTCACCTCAGGACCGTAGTTCTCCGCCGTCGGCTTGCGCGGCTACGGTCGGCTTCGTCCCGGAAACGAAGGAGCGTCGACGCATGTCTCGACCGGAGATCTCGGTCGTCTCTCGGCCACGACTCGGAGATGATCTGATCGATGTTCGAGCCCCTGAGGATGAACCGCTGCCTTTATCACCCGGCGATGTCGAGTGTCTCCCGAACATCGCGAGCGGAACCATCGAACCATGCGAGAGTTTGTAGTCGAGAACCTGCTGTGAGTACTTCGTGGCCAGTCGCCACGCGCTCCGGGCAATCCCGAAGCGTTTCAACGAGCGAGAGAGGACCAGAAGTAGATGGATGGCAATGATCAGATCGCAAGAATCCTGAAGTCAGAGGGAGTCGAGTGGCTGGCCTGTTTCCCGTCGAATCCGTTGATCGAGTCGTGCGCCAAGGTCGGCATTCGGCCAATAGCCTTCCGACACGAACGAGGCGCAGTGATGGCCGCGGACGGGTTCAGCCGAGTCAACGATCGCGGCGCGTTCGGCGTGGTTGCGGTCCAGTCGCAGGCTGGTGCGGAGAACGCGCTCGGTGGTGTTGCGCAGGCCTTCGGCGACAACACGCCGATCCTGGTTCTCCCTGGTGGGGTGCTGCTGAACCAGATTGCTGTCAGTCCGAACTATTCGGCAGTGAAGAACTATGGCGGTGTCACTAAATCACTCGAGGCGATATATCGCCCCGCCGACATCAACGCCGTGATGCGCCGGGCGTTCTCGGGGCTGCGAAATGGTTCGGGTGGCCCTGTCGTGGTGGAACTCACCGCAGATGTTTGTGGTGCCGAAGTACCCGACGAAGCGCCAGATCGGTATCACTCGCCGCCCGCTGCCCGCTCGCAGCCCGAAGCTGCTTCGATCGCGGCAGCGGCGCGCCGCTTTCTCGCGGCATCGCGACCCGTGCTCTGGGCCGGTGGGGGCGTGCTGTTCTCCGGAGCAACAGCCGAGTTGGCCGAACTGTCCCGGCTTGCCGCTGCGCCGGTTTTTACCACGATGCAGGGTAAGTCCGCTTTCAACGAACGGCACCCGATGTCATTGGGGGCAGGTGGCATGACCACCACTGGGCAAGCTCACCAATTCCTGACATCGTGCGACGCGTTGTTGGCCGTCGGCTCGTCGCTCACACGTACCCCGTATGGCCAGCGAGTGCCCCGGCACGCAACGTTGATCCAGAACACCGAAGATCCGACAGCACTGAACAAGGAGGAAGATATCGATGTCGCTCTTCTTGGCGACACGAAGCTGACGCTCGCGGCATTGGTCGAGGAGGTCACCCGTCAACTCGATGGTGACGTCAGGGACTCTGGGCCGGCCGAGGCCGAGATCGCAGACGCCAGGGCGTCGTGGATGACCGAGTGGGAGCCACTGCTGAGTTCCGATGCCCAGCCGCTGAACACGTATCGCGTCATCAGGGAGATCGACGAGAACCTCGACAACGACAACAGCATCGTCACGCACGATGCCGGGGCACCTCGCGACTCCATTGTTCCCTTCTACACGGCGACGACGCCACACAGCTACCTCGGGTGGGGTAAGACAACGCATCTCGGTGCCGGTATCCCACTGATGATCGGGGCCAAAATGGCCTACCCCGATCGCTTCTGCCTCAACCTGATGGGTGACGGTGCGTTCGGCATGTCGGGAACCGACGTCGAGACGTCTGCGAGATCAGGTGCTGCGATCACGACGGTGCTGTTGAACAACGGCGGAATGGCCACATATCCACCGGGTGGCTTTCCCACGGCACGTGAGCAATATGGCGTGTCGCACATGCTCGGTGACTACGCCAAGATCGCCGAGGGCATGGGAGCCACCGGTATCACGGTGACGACGCCCGCCGAGTTGGCCGATGCTTTGGTGTCAGCCCAGCAGCTCAACTCGGAAGGCAAGACGGTCCTGATCGACGCTCACAGCGACATGGAGGGCAAACGTTCCCGCTTCTAGCGGTGTTCTTCGCATGGACCTCCACTCGATCCAAACCCCTTCATTGGTCGTCGACCGCACGATCGTCGCCGCGAACTGCGAAGCCATGGCACGTCGCGCCACACGAGCGGGCGTTTCGCTTCGCCCTCACATGAAGACAGGAAAGGCCAAGGAGATCGCTGAGCTCGCCACCGAAGGGCACTCCGGCGCGATCACCGTTTCGACAGCGGCCGAGGCTGAGTTCTTCGCCCAGCGAGGCTTCGCCGACATCACCTACGCAGTTTCGATGTCAGCGCAGAAGCTCTGCCGGCTCGCTGAGTTGCAGCGAGGGGGAGCCACGGTCACGCTGATCACCGACTCGCTCGAGGCAGTCGAGGCAGTCGAGGCCGAGGCCGTCCGCCTCAGCAGCTCACATCGGGTGTTGATCGAGATCGACACCGGCGGCAAGCGCAGCGGTGTCGACCCCGAGTCGCCCCTGCTTCTCGCCATAGCGAGGGCGATCGACCAATCGGCGGTACTCGAGCTCTGCGGCGTGCTCACGCACGCCGGCCACTCGTATCACTGCACTGACATCGCAGCGATCGTCGCCGTCGCGGAGGAGGAGCGCGCTGGCGTCGTGCTTGCTTCGGAGCGTCTCCGCCACGAGTCGTTCCCTTGCGAAACCGTCAGCGCGGGATCGACACCGACGGCCGTCCACGCAGCAAGCTTCGAGGGCCTGACCGAGATCCGACCAGGCGTGTACACGCTGTTCGACCTCGATCAGGTTGGTATTGGCTCCTGTGTGCTTGCCGATGTTGCTGCGACTGTGCTCTGTACCGTCATCGGTCACAATCCATCAGAGGGAACGGCGATTGTCGATGCAGGTGGTCTGGCCCTCTCGAAAGACGTCAGCGCGGCCGAGTTCATGGCGAACGCTGGATACGGGCTGGTGTCGGAGATCGGGGGCGGGCCGCCGATCGATGGCTTGTTCGTCACCGACGTTCACCAAGAACACGGCATCGTTGCCGATGCGAATGGTTCACCGGTTCTGGATGCCATGCCGATCGGCTCGAAGTGGCGTGTGCTGCCGAACCACGTCTGCATGACCGCGGCCGCACACCAGCAGTTCCACGTCGTGGAACGCGGCGGAGTCGACATCGTCGAGGTCTGGGATCGGTCCTCGGGATGGTGACCACGTCCTGCGACACACGTCAGTCGCGGATATCGGTGTTGCATGCGCGAGGATCTGGCGCATGAACGAATTGCAAGTGATCGACGCACCAGCTGCCATCGATGCACTGGTCACCGAGATCGAGCGGGCGGTGGTCGGCAAACGCGATGTGACCAACTTGGTGCTCGACGCAGCCCTCACTGGCGGCCACGTGCTGCTCGACGATGTTCCTGGCGTTGCCAAAACCCTGCTGGCGCGATCGTTCGCGGCGGTGTCCGGCCTGAGTTTCTCGAGGATTCAGTTCACGCCCGATCTCATGCCAGGCGACATCATGGGTTCGTCGCTCTGGGATCGATCGACGAATGAAATGATCTTTCAGCCAGGCCCGATCAACGCAAACGTGGTTCTGGCCGACGAGATCAACAGGGCGCCTGCGAAAACGCAGGCTGCGTTGCTGGAAGCCATGGCCGAAGGCCAGGTGACCGTCGACGGTGTCACTCGATTGCTGCCGACGCCATTCGTGGTCATCGCCACCCAGAATCCTGTGGAGTACGAGGGCACCTACGAGTTGCCGGAGGCGCAGCTCGACAGGTTCATGATCAGACTGTCGATCGGCTATCCCTCGGCGTCGGACGAGGCTGAACTCGTCAATCGACGGATCGCGAGGGCGAGCGTCCAACCGGAGCTCGCTGCGATATCGAACCCGACACAGATCGGGGCGCTTTCCGACAGTATCAACGGGATTCGGGTTCATCCGGCGGTTGTCGATTACGTGGTCAGGCTGGTCAGCGCCACCCGCGAGTTCCCAGGGGTCGAGCTCGGTGCGAGCCCGCGAGGCAGTCTTGCCACGGTGGCCATGGCCCGGGCTGGGGCAATGCGCGAAGGCCGAGCCGCTGTGTTGCCCGATGACGTGAAGCGGGTGGCGATGGCGACGTTGTCGCACCGGCTCGTCCTGAGCCCCGAGCTGTGGGTCCAAGGCGTGAAAGCCGCCGAGATCATCGCGGAAATACTGAACGAAACGTCGGCTCCGGCCCCAGACGACCTGATCGACTGAGTCTCAGCCGCCACCCAATGGCGCGACGAAATGCACTTCTGCGTTCTCAGGTACAGGCTCGTACATCGCGTCCGGAATGATGTAGCCGTCGATGGCGACAGCGGTCGCCGACGTCTCGTCGAGATGCGCGCCGAGGCCGGGGAACATCTCCTCGAGTTTCCGCACGAGTTCCCTGACGGTTCCGGCTTCGACTTGGACCTCGGCAACGCCGCCCGTGAGGCGGCGTTGCCCGGAGGCGAAGTGCACGTGTGCCATCTATTCGACGGCTTCTCCAAGAGCAGCCAGGATGCGAGGAGGCGACATGGGAAGGTCGCTCATCCTGAGCCCCGTTGCATCGTGAACAGCGTTGGCGATGGCGGCGAGCGGCGGCACGATGCCGACTTCGCCGACCCCGCGGACACCGTATGGATGCGATGGGTTGGGAACCTCGACGATGATCGTTTCGATCATCGGCAAGTCGGAAGCAACCGGAATCCTGTAGTCGAGAAAGCTCGAGTTCTCCATTCGGCCGTCTGCATCGTGGATGTACTCCTCGTTGAGCGCCCAGCCGATGCCCTGGACGACGCCGCCCTGCATTTGACCCTCGACATAGCTCGGGTGGATGGCTGTCCCCGCGTCCTGCGCTGTGGTGTAGCGAAGCACCTGCGTCTGGCCGGTCTCCTTGTCGACGGCGATGTCAACGACGTGGGTGGAAAACGCAGGTCCTGCCCCTCGTGCGTTGAGCGATGCCGTCGCACCGAGTGGGCCGCCAGTGCGCTTCGCTGCTGCCGTGATGGCCGCAAGCGACAGGGCTTCGTGGTCGCCGGGGCTGTGGACGGCGTGTCCGTCAACCCACTCGACCTCTTCGACATCGCAATCCCATGCGGTTGATGCCCGCTGACGGAGCTGCATCTTGAGGTCGCGACACGCTTCAACGACGGCCATACCTGTTGCAAATGTCGCTCGGCTGCCTTCGGTGACATCGGTGAAGCCAACGACCTCGGTGTCGCCGACCACTGGCGTGATCGAGTACACATCGAGCCCCAGTTCCTCGGCTGCCATCAGCGCCATCGAGGCTCGGCTGCCGCCGATGTCGGGGCTGCCGGTGACGACGGTGGCTGTGCCGTTCTCGTTCAGATTGACGGTGGCACTCGATGCCTCGCCGATGTTGAACCAAAATCCGCTGGCGATACCGCGGCCTGCGTTCTCTGGCACGGGTGACTTGTAGTGGTCGCTGTCGCGGATCGCCTCGAGGCACTCCTTCAGTCCGATGGTCGGCCACTTCGGTCCGTATGGAGCCGGGTCGCCTTCGCTGGGACAGTTGTGGAGCCGTATTTCGATCGGGTCCATACCGATGTTCTCGGCGACCTCGTCGAGAAGCGTGTCCATCGCAAATGCCGCCATCGGAGCCGAAGGTGCCCTGTACGCCGCGTTCACCGGCTTGTTGAGCACGACATCGAAGCCTTCGAGGTACATGTGCTCCATCGTGTACGGCGATACGACCGTCATGCAGCCGAGCATCGCTGCGTTTCCGGGAAACGCTCCATTCTCGTAGGCCATCCACGCCTTGACGCCGGTGATGGTGCCGTCGTTCTTGGCGCCGACCTTCAACTTGAGCTTGCTGCCAGGCGTGGGACCGGTGGCTCTGAACACCTCGTCGCGTGTCATCACGATCTTCACCGGCCGGCCCGATCGAGCCGACATCTCGACCGCGAGCGGTTCGAGGTAGATGGTGGTCTTTCCGCCGAAGCCGCCGCCGATCTCGGCAGGGATCACCTTCACGCGTGACGTGTCCCAGCCGAGGACGTCAGCTGTTGCGGACCGCACCCTGAAGTGGCCTTGAGACGAGCACCAGACGACGGTCTTGCCATCCTGGCCGGTGTCAGCAACACAGGCATGTGGCTCGATGTATCCCTGGTGAATCGGTGTGGTGCTGAACTCGCGTTCGACGATGACGTCGGACTCGGCAAAGGCCTGATCGATGTCGCCACGTTCGAAGCACGTGCGCGCCACGATGTTCGACGCCTCGGTCGGTGCCGGCTCGATGCCTCTGGTGATGAGGCCGTCGTGGAGGATCTCTGCGTCGGGTGACATGGTCTGGTCGATGGTGAGCGAATGACCGAGGACCTCGTAGTTGACGACGATCGCGTTGGCAGCATCCATTGCCTCGCGACGAGTTCCGGCCGCAACAGCGGCAACGGCATGACCCTCGTAGAGGACCTTGTCGCGGGCGATGACGTTCTTGGCCAGATCCCCGTTCGGTGCTGCGCCGAGGTCGGGAAAGTCGGCGCCAGTGACGACGGACTTCACGCCTGGCATCGCCTCTGCGGCCGACGTGTCGATTGACACGATCTTGGCGTGAGCGTGCGGTGAACGAAGAATGTGTCCGTGCAGCATTCCCGGGAGCACCAGGTCGGCTGCGTAGCGAGCCTTGCCGATGACCTTGTCGAGCCCGTCATGACGAATCGGACGGGTACCGACGTACTTGTAATCCGGACGTTCTTCGGTGGCGGTCATACCGTCTCCCTGATCTGAACAGCGGCCTCGAGGACCGAACGGACGATCTTGTCGTAACCGGTGCAGCGGCACAGGTTGCCTGCGAGGGCGTAACGCACCTCGGTTTCTGTCGGTTCTGGGTTCTGGTCGAGCAGCGCCTTGGCTGCGATGAGGAACCCAGGGGTGCAGATGCCGCACTGAAGGGCCGCGCCTTCGAGAAAGCACTGCTGCAAAGGATGAAGATGATCTCCGTCAGCCATGCCTTCGACGGTGAGCAGATCGGTGCCGTTGGCCTCGGGAGCCAAGATGAGGCACGAGCAGTTGAGTTTGCCGTCCATGAGCACCGAGCACGCACCACAGTCGCCCGTGCCGCAGCCTTCCTTCACGCCCATGAGGCCGACGTCGTCGCGGAGAGCGTCGAGCAGTGACTCGCCATCGTCACAGAGGAACTCGACGTCGTCACCGTTGATGTTGCAAATCACATGTGTGCGGCTCACGCTGCACCTCCGTTTTGAACTCGTTCTGCTGCTTGGAGCACCGCACGTTTGGCAAGTACGCCTGCCACCTGCCGGCGGTAGGCGATCGTGCCCCTCTTGTCGTCGATCGGGTTGCACGCAGCGCTCGCCGCGGCGGCAACAGCGGCCAGCGACTCATCACTGATGGGGCCACCGACAAGAGCTGTCTCTGCATCTGGGACTCTGACCACGGTCGGAGCAACCGCTCCGAGAGCGATGGTGGCCGCGGTGCAGTTGCCGGAATCGTCGAGCGTCACGCGAGCCGCTGCGCCGACGACAGCGATGTCCATTTCCGTTCTCGGAATCATGCGAAGGTAGGCGTCGGAAGTGTTCGCTGTGGGCTTGTCCACCTCGATCTCGACGAGAAACTCACCATCGCCAAGACAGGTACTACCTGGTCCGGTCACCACGTCGGCGACCGGAATGGTCCGAGTACCGTCGGCACCGGCGATCACCGCCCTTGCGTCGTTCACCACCATCGCCGGAACCGAGTCGGCAGCAGGCGAAGCGTTGCACAAGTTGCCGCCGAGGCTGGACCGGTTCTGGATCTGGTCGGAGCCGATCAGCCCTGCCGCATACGACAGTCCCGGAAGATCGCCGCTGAAGGCGCCGTTGCCTGTCAGGCTCGACGTAGGCGTAGCGGCGCCAATGGTCCAGCTGCCGCCATTGTCGCCAAGAGCCATCAAGCGATCGATCTTCTTGAGGTCGATGGCAATGCTCGGCTCAGGCCGACCAGCCCGCATCTGCGGCACGAGGTCGGTTGCGCCTGCGAAAACCTTCGCGTCTGCATCCCCGGCGAGGAGCGACTGAGCTTCCTCTACCGAGGTCGGTGCTGCGTATTTCACGACATCTTCCCCTTGTTCATGACTTGGGACGATACCTCTGTTGGCAGTGGCTGGGTAACTCGCGTCGGATTGACACAGCCCGATGTCACTCGTGGAGCCGTTCGGGCACCACGGAGCCTCTGCCCCGCCTTCTCAACTTGAGTGGGTATACCTTCTCCGAGCAAGTGCCAGGACATCGGACAGCACACCTAATAGCCGATGACGGGGTTGACTTTGTTCGGCGGATCAAGCCCGGCCGCGATGCAGTTGAGGATCTCGGCGAGGGCCTGGAATTTCGACGTGTCGTCGTGCGGCAGCCACCCTGCCTTGTGTGGGCTCATGACCACATTCGGCAGCTCGTGGAAAGGAAGCTTCGATGGCATGGTCACCCTGGTCGCCTGCTCGATGGTCGGTTCGATCGGCCATACGTCGAGGCCTGCGCCACCGATGCGCCCTGACACGAGTCGTTCATACAGCGCCTGCTCGTCGACCTGGCCGGCCCTGCCGACGTTCACGACGATCGCGGCCTCGGCCAACAAATCGAGCTGTTCGGCGCCGATCATGCCGTCGGTCTCGGGCGTAGAGGGGAGCGTGATGATCATCACATCAGCACCGTGAAGCACGTCGTCGAGGCGTTCCGTGCCGACGACCTGAAGCTTCCGCGGGACGTCTCTGTCGCCGACGACGCTGCGCCGGACTCCTGTGACGTGCATCCCGAGTGCATCACATACCGGGGCGACAGCTCTTCCGATCGAACCGAATCCGACGATCACAGCGGTGGAGCCTCGAAGCACTCGCTGCGGTTCAGGTGAATATCGGGTATCCCACCGGCCCGCACGGAGGTCGGCATCGGCAACGACGACATTCTTGGCGCACGCCAACATGAGGGCGACGGCACTCTCAGCGCATGCTGCGGCATTGTGGTGGAGGTTGTGAACCGAAATTCCGGCCCTGCTCAGCACTCCTGCTCTTGCCGTCGGAGTGAAGCCGGCCTGGGCGGCAACAAAGAACCGGAGCTCGTCGCTCGCGGTGAAGAAGTCGAGCGGGGGCGAAACGCCGATGAGCACTTCGTACACCGGGTTCTTCCCGACCTTGGCACTTGATTCGATGTCGATCGAGGGGGACAGCAGCCTGAGGAGCTCTTCTGGAATCGTTCTCGGATCGGGTTGATGCCAGAGAATTTTCAGCCGTTCGGCTGCTCGATTTTGTTGCACCCCATGAGCATTGCAGAGCTCAGGCCATGCTCGCGATGTTGCGGACCTGTGACACGACGCGTTCATGATTGACGTGGGAATGTGAGAGTGTCTAACTTCGTTGGTGGGCGCCGGTACCGGCGGTCACATGCGTGCTCGGCCTGCCGGTGCGTCAATCAAACTTTCCTTAGGGGGGAATATGCGTTCACGACGTTGGCTCAAAGCCTTCGTACTGCTCTTCACCGTTTCGTTGATCGCCGCAGCCTGCGGCGACAGTGACGACGGTGACACAACAGCAGCAACGGATGCACCAGCAACCACACTCGAGGAGGGCCAGACCGGAACGACGTCGTTTGTGTCGACGACCGTCGCCGAATCTGAGGCCACCACAACGACAGAAGCCGAACCTGAGCCAGAGGAGATGTCGACGGCGCACCTGCTGCGACCGAACAACGTCCCGACGGAAGCCCAACGCGGCGGCACGATCGTGCTCGGCTATGCGGGCGTCATCAACCACGCGAACGGCGCAGTCTCGTCTGGCTATGCGGTGAACACTGCTGGTTCCCAGGTGAACGCCAGCTTGTTGCGCTGGAGCGATGAATATCAGCCGGTGCCGTACATCGCCAGCGAATGGGCAATTGCAGCCGATGGCCTCTCGGTCTCGCTGACACTGAACCCAGAGGCCCGATTCCACGACGGTGAGGACATCACCTGCACCGACGTCGACTTCAGCATCAAGACCTCGCAGGCGAACCACCCGTTCAAGCCGATGTTCGCGCCGGTGACCGGCGTCGACGGCGGCGACACGAAGAACTGCACCGTGAACCTCGAGCAGCCGCACCCAGCTCTGCTCGTTGCGTTCTCGCCTGGCCTACTGCCGATCATCCCCGAGCACATCTTCAACGATGGCCAGGAGATGAAGACGCACCCGAGGAACAACACCGACGTCGTCGGTTCGGGTCCGTTCAAGATCGTCGAGTGGGAGACGGGTGAGATCATTCGTTACGAAGCAAACGACGACTTCTTCCTTCCGGACCTGCCGTACCTCGATGAGCTCATCATCGACATGGTTCCCGATGGCGCAACCGTCACCCTCGGTCTCGAGACCGGTGACTTCGACATCGGCACCGGTCACGGTGGTCAGGACATCGTCGATGCCCAGAACAACCCGGACCTCTCCGTTTCCAGCAAGGGTTTCGAGGCAATCGGGTCGATCCCGTGGCTGCAGCTGAACCTTCGTGACGAAATCCTGTCGGATGTGCGTGTCCGCCAGGCGCTCTGGCATGCATTCGACTTCGACGAGTGGAACGAGATCCAGAACAGCGGTCAGCATCGTCGCCAGTGCACAGGCATCCAGAGCCAGAGCCCGTATTACAACCCGGACGCTCATTGCTACGAGTTCGACCTCGAAGCAGCCCAGGCGTTGTTGGACGACGCGGGTTACGGTGACGGATTCGAGCTCAACTTCCACGTGACTCCTGCGGGCGTGACCACCGCGGAGATCATGGCTTCGCAGTGGGCCAAGATCGGCGTCGAAGTTATCATCGAGGTTGTTCCCGACTTCCCGGCATGGATCGGTAGGACGGTCGGCGAGGGCACGGACTACCAGGTGACGTACACGTCGCTGTGGAACTGGGGTGACCCGGTGATCGGTGTGAACAGGAGCTACAACTGCAACAACCGCGTTGCTGGTGTGGCGTTCTCGAACATGAGCTGGTACTGCAACGAGGGTCTTGACGAGATCCTCAACGCAGCTGGTCTCGAGTTCGACCCTGAGCTGCGCCGTGATCTGTATTTCGAGGCCACGGACATCATCAATGCCGATGTGCCTGTCATCTACCTGTCGAACCAGGTCTGGTACACGAGAATGGCAACACACGTCGAGAATCCTCCGGAGAGCATCTGGGGCTTCATGGACTCGTGGGCCGAAATGTGGATCGCTTCCTGATCCTCTTTGCAAGCTGCATATCTCAATAGCTGGATACGGGAGATTTAAGTGAGGCAGGTCGCGGCCAAGATCGCACAAGCAATCATGCTGATCTTGGCCGTGATCATCCTCAACTTCTTCTTGATCCAGATCGCTCCTGGAGACGTCGTCGATGCCCTTGCCGGCGGCCCCGATGGCGCAGGCGAGGCCAGCGCCGAGGTGAACGAGCGATTGCGAGAGACGTACGGCCTCGACAAGCCGGTGCTGGTCCAACTCGGCATCTACATCGGCAACGTTGCACGAGGTGATCTCGGCGAGTCGTTCATCTTTAACCGACCGGTGACCGAGTTGATCGGAGCTCGGATCTGGCCAACGATCCTCTTGGCGTTCACAGCGCTCGCATTCGCAATTCTGCTGGGAACCTTCATCGGCACCGTCGCGGCGCGAAAACCGGAGAGTCCGTTCAGCGCCGGTATCACCGTGTTCGCCCTGATCGGGTTCGCGATGCCGGCTTTCTGGACTGGCATCCTGCTGCTTTTGTTGTTCTCGGTTCAGCTTGATTGGCTGCCCGTGAGCGGAATGAATGATGTTCGACTACCGCGGGACGCGGGCTGGCTCGAACGACAGATCGACACGGCTGAACACCTGCTCCTGCCCGCGGTCTCCTTGGGCATCATCTACCTAGCTTCGTACGCGAGATTGTCGAGGGCATCGATGCTCGAGATCCTCGAGAGCGATTACGTTCGCACCGCGCGCTCGAAGGGCCTCGGTGAGCGTTCCGTGATGTTCAAGCACGCTCTGCGCAATGGCATCATTCCGATCATCACCGTGATGGGCCTGCAGTTTGGCGCTGTTGTTTCGGGAGCGATCCTCGTGGAGACGGTCTTCGCATGGCCCGGTATAGGGCGTCTTGCCTTCGACTCTGTGAATCGGCGAGACACGAACGTGCTGCTCGGCATTTTGCTGATGCTGTCTGTCACGGTGATCATCGCCAACCTCCTGACGGATCTGCTGTACCGAGTAGCCGATCCGCGTATAAGAGTCGGGGGAGAAGACCGTGGCTGACGTCGAAACAACCGAGTCCGATCAGAGCGACGCTCCAGACCCCCGCCGGCATCAGCCACCGCCCAAATACCAGGGTTTCAAGATGTTCATGCGCAACAGGGCCGCCGTTTTCGGAGCGGTCCTGATGATCGGCATCCTGGTCGTGACGTACATCCTTCCGATATTCATCACGGACAACAAGAACGAGATCATCGCAGAGAAACACCTTGCGCCAGGGGACGAAGGAGCACCGCTGCTCGGCACTGACTACCTGGGTCGCGACGTCGCGATCGTTGTCATGAACGGCGGCTCGACGACGTTGAAGGTTGCGGGTTTCGCTGCAATCTTGATCGTTGGCATCGGAGCCTCGATCGGTGCCGCTGCCGGTTACTACGGCGGCTGGGTCGACAGCGCGCTCATGCGGTTCACCGAGTTCTTCCAAGTTCTTCCTGGCCTGCTGTTCGCCATCGTCATCGTCGCGCTCTTTTCGCCGACGACATTGACAATCGTTCTCGCGATCGGACTCATCTCTTGGCCTGGTATCGCGCGTTTGACACGCGGCGAATTCCTACGTCAGAAAAACCTCGAATACGTCAAAGCGGCCACAGCTATCGGGGCTTCGGACAGGAGGATCATCATCAAGACCATCCTCCCGAACACGATGCCGGTGATCATCGTGCAGAGTTCGCTGATCATGGGTGCAGCGATCCTGTTCGAGGCAGGCCTGGCCTTTTTGGGTCTCGGTGACGCAAGCAATCTCAGCTGGGGCTTCTACCTCGGTCTGAATCGGGCTTCGTTCCTGTCGAACTGGTGGGCCGTCACGTTCCCTGGGCTGATGATCTTCTTCACAGTCCTCAGCCTCAGCCTCATCGGCGACGGTCTACAAGATGCGTTCAACCCGAAACTGCGTGGCCGGTGATCTGGTGAGAGGTCGGGTGAGATGAGCATGGATCAGGATGAACCTCTCCTTTCGGTACGTGGGCTGACCGTAGCGTTCGATCAATTCGTCGCCGTCGACAACCTCTCCTTCGACCTCTACGAGGGTCAGACGCTGGCAATCGTCGGCGAGTCGGGATCAGGCAAATCAGTCACTGCGTTGTCGATCATGCGACTCGTCGAGTTGGGCACGAGGGCGAAGATCATGCAAGGCGAGATCATCTTCCGCCAGTTGAACGGCGAGACCGTCGATCTTGTTCAGATGGAAGAGCACGAGCTCAGGGCTATGCGAGGCAACAACATCTCGATGATCTTCCAGGAGCCGCTGACCAGTCTCAACCCCGTCTACACGACTGGGAACCAGGTCGCTGAGGCGGTGAAGGTGCACCACGGTCTCAGCAATTCTGAGGCGATGGAACGCGCTCTGGAGATGTTCCGACTCGTTCGTATCCCGGAACCAGAGAAACGTCTGACGGAGTACCCGCACCAGATGTCAGGAGGCATGCGCCAACGAGTGATGATCGCGATGGCGCTGGCATGTGATCCGCGAATTCTGATCGCTGACGAACCGACCACAGCACTCGACGTCACGATTCAAGCCCAGATCCTGAGCCTGATGCAGGAACTCCAACGAGAGACGGGAGCGGCAGTCATCATGATCACGCACGACATGGGTGTCGTGGCGGAGGTCGCCGATGACATGGTCGTGATGAAGGAGTCGAAGCTGGTCGAGACAGGCACGGTCTATGACGTATTCGAGAATCCGCGTGCCGAGTACACGAAGGCGCTGCTTGCGTCGATCCCTCGGCTCGGCAGCATGACTGGTAAGAGCGAACCCGAACTCTTCGATCTCGTGGTTGAAGGCGAATAATGGCACCGCTCGTCGAAGTCAGAGACCTCTCCAAGGTCTTCCCGGTTGCCAACAAGTACAAGATCCACGCCGTAGAGCACGTGTCGCTCGAAGTCGGCCACGGTGAAACGCTTGCCGTTGTCGGTGAGAGCGGCTGTGGCAAGTCGACACTGGCGTACCTGATCATACGTCTGCTCAAGGCCACCGGCGGCCAGATCCTTCTTGACGGCACCGACATCACGGGGTTGAAGAGTCGGGCCATGAAGGAACACCGCCGGAAGATGCAAATCATCTTCCAAGATCCGTTTGCGAGCCTCGATCCCCGCCGAAGTGTCGGCTACTCGGTCAAGGAGCCGATGCAGGTCCACGGCACTGCAAGCGCAGATGAACAAGAAGAGCAAGTCGGAGCCCTGTTCGAACGTGTGGGTCTCGAGCGCGGCCACTTGCGCCAGTACCCACATCAGTTCAGCGGTGGGCAGCGTCAACGCATCTGCATAGCGAGGGCGCTCGCTCTCGAGCCGAAGCTGGTGATCGCCGACGAGTCGGTGTCTGCCCTCGATGTTTCGGTTCAAGCCCAAGTCATCAACCTGATGATGGAACTGCAGAACGACATGGGTCTGAGCTTCTTGTTCATCAGTCACGACCTTGCCGTCGTCGAGCGCATCGCACACCGGGTCGCGGTGATGTACCTGGGTCAGCTCGTGGAACTCGGTCCACGCTCGGCGATCTTCGAGAATCCGACGCACAGCTACACGAAGCGACTCCTCGATGCAGTTCCGATCGCCGACCCGCGCCAGCGCCGAGAACGTCCCCTGCTGACCGGAGAGATCCCGAGTCCGAGATGGGGTCCCGGCGAGTCACCCAAGCTGGTGACCATGCAAGAGATCGAGCCGGGACACTTTGTGGCCGAGGAGTGACGTGTCGTGAGTGACTCCCTCATCTCTGTCACCGTCATCGGCGGCTATCTGGGCGCCGGAAAGACGACACTCGTCAACCACATTCTTCGAAACGCCGATTCGCGGATCGCCGTTCTGGTCAACGACTTCGGTGACATCAACATCGATGAGAGCCTGATCGAGAGCAACGACGGTGACACGATGTCGCTGTCGAATGGTTGTATCTGCTGCTCGCTGGTCGATGGTTTCGCCTCTGCCTTGAACACCATCAAGGAACTCGAGCCGAGACCCGATCGATTGGTGATCGAAGCGTCTGGGGTGGCAGATCCTGCGTCGATCGCTGCCTATGGGCACGCGCCTGGTTTGGCGATGGACGCTGTGGTCGTTGTCGTCGATGCCGAGACCATTCGCAGGAAGTCGCGGGACAAGTACGTCGGGGACACGGTGATCGGCCAACTGAGGTCGGCCGATATTCTCGTCATGAACAAGATCGACCTGCTCGAAGACATCGATCAGACTGCGACGAGATCGTGGCTCGACGAACGGTGTCCCGAATCCGTGATCGTCGAGGCCGAGAACGCCCAGGTGGACGCGATGGTCCTGTTCGGTACCGGACCGCTCGTTTCGCGTCACGTCGAACCACACGTTCACCAAGTCGATGCCGACGACCATGCCCATGCAGAGTCGCTGTTCGAGACGTGGTCGTGGTCATCGACCGGCCTCGTCTCGAGAGCACTCGTCGAGCAATTGATGGACGAACTGCCCGAGTCCGTTGTCAGGGCCAAGGGCATCATCCGGCTCGACGACGATCCGGGACGGGTCACAGCCCTGCAGCGAGTCGGAGCGCGTTGGTCCCTCCGACGCCTCGGCGATTGGAACGATGGCGGTGAGAGCCGAATGGTGGTGATCGCTCTGAAGGGCTCGATCGATCACGACTGGCTCGAGGACGCACTGTCGGCGTAGGCATCGAGGTCGGCCAACCAACCGTCGACGTCGCCGCGGTCCGCCCACGACGAGACGAACGCGTTCCTTGCGAACGCGACCATGTCGGCATCTGAGTATCCGCCGACTCGTTGCACAGCGGCGACCATGTGCGTCATGTGTCGGCTCGCGAACTCCGAAGGATCGTCGGTGTTGAGGCTCACCAGCATGTCGGCGTCCAGCATCGTCTTCACCGCTCTGAGACGCCTCGGCTCGGGGTCGCTCGGTCGCCAAGTGGTACACATCGTGAGCGCGATCCTGTCAGCGATGACGCGTTCGGACAGTCCGCTGTCGTCGAGCACGTGCAGGCCGTGGTCAATCCGCTCTACGCCGAGTACGTCGAGACATTGACGAATGTGCTCGACCGAGTCGCGCTGATCGCAGTCACAATGTGCAGTGAGTCGGTAACCGCTGTCCTTTGCCCTCCTGTAAGCATCCTCGAACTTCGACGGTGGGTTGCCCTCCTCGTAGGAGGCGAGGCCAAGGCCCGTGATCTGATGCCGATATGGCTCTGCCGCGTCGAGCATCGCTTCGGCCTCTTCGGCCGTGTGCTCTCGATCGATGCAGATGATCCACAGCGCGCTGACACCGGTGTCGGCGCACGCGTCAGATCGGGCTCGTTCCATGGCCGCGAACATAGGTCCGAACTCGACACCGCGGACCGTGTGGGCCATCGGCCCGAACATGATTTCGACGTGACGAACGTTGTTCGCCGCACAGGTCTCGATGAATGCTTTCGTTGCCGCTGCGAAGTCAGCCGGCTCCTGTAGTACTCGGACGCACTTCAGGTGATAATCGAGGAAGTGCGGGAGCGCAGGGTCGGGGTAGTCCTGGGCGGCCCAGACATCATCCTCGGTCTCGAAGCCGAGTTCGACACCGTTTTTGGCTGCGAGCTGGAGAAGCATCGCTGGTTCGAGGGTTCCCTCGAGGTGAACGTGGAGCTCTGCCTTCGGCATGCCAGCAATGAATGAATCGATCGACATGGGGCAATCTCCTCGGTGTGGTGGCGACGATAGCAATCCGTGCACCAGCCAGTAGCCGAAGGAGAGGTAGTTTGACGCGATGATTCGTCGCTGCCCACATCGCAACGGGATTCTTGCGGCCGTGTACATCATCGTTGTGACCGCAGCGTGCAGTTCTGGCAACGAGGCAACGATCATCACGACAACAGCCGCTCCAACGACGGCCCCAACGACGACGGTTGATCGGACGACAGACGACATCAGCGACTTCTGCGTTGTCGGGGCGCGAGTCATGCAGGCTCAGGGCACGGCGTCGCTCAACGATTTCAGCCCTCAATACTTTGACGAGGCCGACAGCGACTTCGCCGAACTCCTCGCCGCCGCGCCTGGTGATTTGTCAGGAGCGATCGAAGACCTCAGAGCTGGCTTTGTGACAACCGCCCAGATCTACGAACAGTTTGGGTTCGATGTCTCTGCCCCCGGGTTCGTCGATGCGCTCACCGAAGGTCTCGACAACGCCTCGATGGTCGACGCTGTCGAACTGATCGGGCAGTTCATCGACCGGAACTGCACTGATGCGGAGATCGCGGCCGGACAGGCGCCGGGCGGATACAGCTTCGATCGCAGCGATCCTGCTCTCGGTCCGCTGAACATCCAGGCGTTGGCACCTGAGCTGACCCAAGAGACCGCTCAGTGCATCTACGATGCCTGGGGCGACATCAGCAAGATTCCTCCCGAGGAGCTCACCCAGGAGCTGATGGTCCATCCGATCTGTGGCACGTCGATCTTCGAATTGCTGACCGGAGACGACAGGTTTTCCGGAGACGACGCGCCGGACAGCTGAGGCTTTGGGGCTAATTGGTCAACTCTGCCCTGATCCCGTCGATACGCTCGTCGGGTACCCGATCGAAGCAGAGGGACCCCTGTGCGGGATCGCGCGCTCTGGCGTATACGGCCGTACATCAGGCCGTTCAGAAAACACATCGTCTTCGTCGTGGTGTCGGCGATCCTCTCGATCAGCGCGTCCCTGATGATCCCGCTCATCGCCAAGACCGTCATCGACGGTCCGATCACCGATGGCGACAACGGCGCTGTCGTGCCGTGGTTCTTGCTCGCGGTCGGCCTGGCGGTCTTCGAGGCGTCTCTGACGTTCACCAGACGGATCATGATGGCGCGCCTCTCGACCACCATCGAGGCCAACATCAGAACGGACCTGTACGCGCATCTTCAGAAGCTCGACATCGGCTTTCACGATCAATGGCAGTCCGGCCAGTTGCTGAGCAGGGCAACCACAGATCTGGGCATCATCCGCCGCTTCGCAGGTTTCGGCGCGATTTTCCTGGTCATCCTCACCGCCGAGGTTCTGGTCATCTTCGGGCTGCTGCTCACCCTCCACTTCTGGCTTGGCCTTCTTGTCGTCTCTATCTCCGTTCCGATCCTCACCCTGAGTCGAAGGTTCGAGCGCCAGTACTTCACATACGTGCGTCGCATCCAGGATCTGCAGGGCGACCTGACGACGACCATCGAAGAGGGGGCGAGAGGCATCAGGGTTCTCAAGGCCTTCGGTCGGGGGCCTCGTGCCTTCGAACAATTCGACGAGCAGGCCACTGAGCTGTTCAACACCCACATCAGTCGAATCCGTCTGCACACACGCTTCGTCTGGCTTCTCACAGCCATCCCCGACATCACGCTGGCCGTGATTCTGCTTCTTGGTGCGCTCGTGGTCGGGTCTGGTGGCCTCAGTGTCGGTGGACTCGTCGCCATGGTCACCTACGTGCTGATCCTCGTGTGGCCCATCGAGGCCCTGGCGTGGATCCTGGCCTTGGCAGAGGAAGCGGAGACGTCGGCTGGCCGCGTGTGGGAGGTGTTCGACACCGAGCCTGTCATCGCCGACGACGAGAACTCGCTCCATCTCGACGTGGCAGAAGGTCACGTGCGGCTCGAGGGTGTCTCGTTCAGGTATCCGACTGGCGATCGCGAGGTTCTCGACGGCGTCGACCTCGTCATCGAGCCGGGGCAGACGCTCGCCCTCGTGGGAGCAACCGGGTCGGGAAAGACCACGATCGCTACGCTGCTCGCCCGTCTCTATGATCCGACAGCGGGCAGAATCACCCTCGACGGCACTGACGTGCGCGATCTCAGCGTCGAGAGCCTTCGCCGCCAGATCGGGTTCGCCTTCGAAGAACCGACGCTCTTTTCGGCCAGCGTCAAAGAGAATCTCCTCATGGGGCATCCCGGAGCGACTGATGCCGATGTCGACTGGGCGCTCGATGCAGCCCAAGCGAGCTTCGTCGAATCACTTCCATGGGGTCTCGACACACGGATAGGCGAGCAAGGGCTCTCGCTTAGCGGAGGCCAGCGCCAGCGGCTCGCTTTGGCGAGGGCCATAATCTCACGGCCACGACTCCTGATCCTCGACGATCCTCTGTCGGCGCTCGATGTTCACACCGAGGCCAAAGTCGAGCAGGCCATCCGACCGGTCTTGCGCGAATGCACCTCACTCATCGTTGTCCACCGAGCTTCGACGGTCGCACTCGCTGACAGGGTCGCATTCCTCGACGGGGGCAAGATCGTCGACACTGGCACTCATCACGATCTCCTCGAGCGCAACGCGGCCTACAAAGCCATCCTCAGCCAAACACCAGACGAGAGCGGCGCTCAGGGTTCCAAGGCGACGCGGGTCGGAGATGGGGCGTGACCGTGTTCGACCAACACGACGAGCAGATCCCCGAGATCGATCCTGAAGGGCCCCTCGACCTGACCGGGGATGCGGAAGTCGATGGCTGGCGTGGTGTCGCGGCTGAGGATGTGGACGAGGTCGGTGGTGGACTCGCCGGCTTGCTTCGCAGCAGGAGCCGTGCCCTGCTCGGGTCGCTGCTGCAGCCGCACAGAGCAGCGCTGGGCATCTCAGGGGTGCTGATCGCGGTTCACATCGGAGCTCGCTTGGCCGGTCCGTGGCTCATCATGCGCGGCATCGACGACGGAATTCCGCCGTTGCTCGACGGAGGTAGCGGCGAACTCCGGCCGCTGCTGACAACAGTCATCCTTTTCTTTGCCATCACGATTCTTGGCACAGTCTGTTTCAACGCGTTCTTACTGATCACCGGTCGGGTCGGGCAGGAGATCGTTCTCGACATCCGACGAAGGCTCTTCGTTCACTTTCAGTCGCTGAGCATGGCTTTCCACGAGCGATACACCAGCGGGAGGGTGATCTCCCGTCAGACCTCAGACGTCGAAGCCATCGGCGAACTGCTCGGGCACGGACTCATCAGCCTCATCAGCTCCGGACTCCTGATCGGTGGCATCGGTGTCGTGCTGGTCATCATCGACCTTCAACTCGCACTGGTCGCGCTCGCGGTCTTCCCGTTGCTCATGCTTGCCACCCGGTGGTTCAGAAATCACAGCGAGCACGCCTATAGAGCCACCAGGGAAGCGGTCGCGCTCGTCATCGTGCATTTCGTCGAGAGCCTCGGTGGCATCCAGGCCGTGCACACGTTCAGGCGTGAGCATAGGAACCAGGAGATCTTCGGGCGTCTGAGCAACCGGTACCAAGAAGCGCAGATGTGGTCGAACCGTCTCGCAGCGACCTTTGGCCCGACCGTGCAGATCCTCGGCCGTCTCACGACAGCCTCCGTGTTGTTGTACGGCGGCTATAGGGCGATCGATGGTGACATCACCGTCGGTGTCCTTGCGGCGTTCCTGCTGTACCTGCGCCGCTTCTTCGAGCCCATGCAGGAACTCAGCGAGTTCTACAACTTGTTCCAGGCAGCAAGTGCGTCGCTCGAGAAGCACGCCGGTGTGCTCGCTGAACCGTCCGACGTTCCCCCGTCGCCTGAGCCTGTCGGGCTTGCGAATGCAGCTGGCAGGGTGACGTTCGAAAGCGTCGAGTTCGGCTACGACGAGCGCGTCGTGCTGCACGAACTCGATCTCGAGATACCCAGTGGACAAACGATCGCGGTGGTCGGCGCGACCGGGGCTGGCAAGACGACACTGGCGCGACTGCTCGCTCGTTTCTGGGACCCCACCACCGGCACGGTCGCCATCGATGACATCGACGTCCGCGATCTCAGCGACGCCGACCTACGACGGGCAGTCAGCACGGTCACCCAGGAGAACTTTCTGTTCACCGGAACGGTGGCTGACAACATTGCACTCGGTCGACCCGACGCCAGTCGTGAGGACATCAAGGCCGCTGCCGCCGCCATCGGTGCCGACACCTTCATCGAGCGGCTTCCGAACGGTTACGACTCTGACGTTCACCAGAAGGGTGCGCGTCTGTCGGCGGGCCAGCGGCAGCTGGTTGCTTTCGCGAGAGCTTTCCTCGCCGATCCTGCAATTCTCATTCTGGACGAGGCAACGTCGTCACTCGACGTTCCCTCCGAGCGACTTGTCCAGCAGGCGCTGCAGACATTGCTGGCCGACAGAACGGCGTTGATCATCGCTCACCGGCTCAGCACGGTCGAGATCGCCGATCGAGTCCTCATCATCGATGCAGGGCGCGTGATCGAAGACGGATCTCCTGCTGGACTCGTCGCTGCCGACGGCGAGTACGCCGCCCTGCACCAGAGTTGGCGCGACAGCCTGGTCTGAACATCGACCTCCACGTCACCGACTACTGTCCGGTCCAAGGGACGGAGCGGCGAGCAGTGATCATGGAAATCGAGACATGACGCGCCGCGCTCGGCTTATTCGATCTCTTCGCAAACTCCGACCTTCCGAGAACCAACTGTTCGCCCTTTTGGCGATTGCCATCGGACTCTTCGGCGGCCTGGCCGCGGTTGGGTTCCACGAGCTCATCGAGGTCGTGTCCGATGGTTTCGACGAGATCACCCACGCGTTGGAGGGAACCATCGGCGACGCCGCGGTGATGGTCCCCGTAGTGGTCGGTGCACTGCTCGTGGGGCCCCTCGTGTTCCGGGTCGCGAGCGAGGCCAAGGGCCACGGTGTTCCCGAGGTAATGGAAGCAGTCCAGACCAAAGGCGGGCGGATCCGACCTCGCGTCGCTTCTGTGAAAGCACTCGCGTCGGCAATCACGATCGGATCCGGAGGATCGGCGGGCCGAGAGGGTCCGATCGTGCAGATTGGTTCAACGCTCGGCTCGCTCATCTCTCGGCCGTTCAAGATGTCTGACCGGCGGCGAAGCACCTATGTCGCTGCCGGCGCCGCCGCTGGAGTGGCGGCCATCTTCAATGCCCCGTTGGCTGGGGTGTTCTTCGCGCTCGAGGTCATCTTACGGTCGTTCACGGCGCGCGGATTCTCGACGGTTGTGATCTCGGCAGTCACCGCCAATGCCGTGTGGCGAGTTCTCGTCAGCGATGACCCAGTGCTGACAGTCGAGCCGTTCAAGCTGGAACATCCGATGGAACTGGTCTTGTACGGGGCTCTTGGGCTGCTTGCAGCGCTCGTTGCACTCGGCTTCGTCCGGCTCTTGTACTACGTCGAGGATCGATTCGAGGCGCTCGAAATTCTCGGCGACCTGAAGCCGGCGCTCGGCGCCTTGGTCGTCGGCGGAATCGGTGTCGCCTCGGTCGACGTCCTCGGGTCGGGTATCGGTGGCATCGACAAGGCCCTCGCAGGCAACATCGCCATCGTCACGGTGTTGCTGCTTCTCGTTGGCAAGGCGATCGCCACCTCGTTCACGCTTGGATCCGGCGGATCCGGTGGCGTCTTCTCTCCTTCACTGTTCATCGGTGCGTTTCTCGGGTCGGCATACGGAAGTCTCGTTCACGAGCTGTTTCCCGGGGTTGCCGAGCAGCAAGGCGCATATGCCGTCGTCGGGATGGCTGCGGTGTTTGCCGCCGCAGCACAGGCACCGATGGCGAGTATTTTCATGGTGTTCGAGATGACCAACGACTTCGACCTGATCATGCCGCTCATGACCGCGTGTGCAGTGTCGACAGTGGCCTACTCGGCGCTCAAGCGCGAGTCGATCTACATGGAGAAGTTGATCCGCAAGCGCGTGAACTTCGATCCTGAACGCGATCAGAACCTGATGGAGACGATCAGTCTGACTCGTGCTGCCGAAGCCAAGTACCTGGCCGTGCTCGCCAGCACTCATCCCACCGTCGTGTCCGATCAGCTCGACTGGAGCTCCGAGGAATACGTGATCGGCGTAGCGGGGGATCGTTCGTTGCTGTGCGTGGTTTCGCGTGATGCCATCTACGAGGCGGCGCGAAACGGCGACTCATCGATCACCGAGATCAGGGCGCTCGCTGACCGGTCGATGCCGATAGCTCATCCGAGTGACTCCCTCGAACAGGGGATGGAGATGCTGGAAGATGCATCGATCGACTTCCTTCCCGTCGTGGACTGGAACGAACGACTGCTCGGTGTTGCCACCCGTTTCGCCATCGTCAGGGCCTATGAACAGGAGAGCGCCCGGGCCCTCTCCGATGGAGATTTGCGCGACAACCCATGACATGAGACGGTCCGGTACGCAGTTTGTGTCGACCGAGGGGGAAGCGATGTCGAAGACCACCATCTATACGGCGAAAAAGATCATCACGATGAATCCGGCCAATCCTGAGGGATCGGCGGTCGCGGTGCGAGACGGACGGATTCTCGGCGTCGGAACCGTCGACGAACTTGCCGCCTGGGGAGATCACACCGTCGATACCCGATTCGAGGACAGGGTGCTCATGCCGGGGCTGGTGGAGGCTCACTGCCACGCGATGTCCGGGATGATCTGGGCCATGCCCTACGTCGGCTACTTCGACCGCATGGCGCCGAATGGGCAGATCATTCCGGGTTGTCAGAGCATCGCTGAGGTCGTCGGTCGCCTGAAGGAAGCCGATGAGGCAATGCGGGCCGATGGTGCTGCTGAGGATGAAGTGCTCGTCGGGAGAGGAGTCGATCCGCTGTACTTCGAAGGTGAGCGGATGTACGGGCGTCATCTCGACGAGGTATCGGTGACACGGCCCATCTTCATCCAACACGCGAGTGGCCATCTCGCCACCGTGAATTCCGCGCTCATGGAGCGCGAGGGCATCACCAGAGACTCAACGACGCCTGGCGTCGACAAGGACGTCGACGGTGAACCCAACGGGGAGTTGCAGGAGCCTCCGGCGATGCAGCTCGCCACCGAGGCTCAGGCGGTGATGCTCGCGGCTCGCGCTCACCCGGACGCGATCTGGAACTTCGGAAGAGAAGCCGTCAACACCGGCCACACAACCGTGATCGACCTCGCCAGCGGCCCGCTCGATGCTGCTGACAACGAGTTGTGGTCATCGATCGTGGAAGACCCGGGTTTCCCGACCAGGGTGGTCCGAGCCGCATCTGTTCCTCGCGATCGACCATCGATTCCGACGGAACTCGCAGCAGTAGCAGCCGAGATGAAGTCGGAGGGAACCGACAAGCTGCATTACGGCGTGGTGAAGTTGTTCCTCGACGGTTCGATCCAGGGCTTCACCGCTCGGGTCAGCTGGCCCTATTACATCGACCCGCCCGCAGGGCATCCAGGCAACGGCATCTGGCTCACCGCCCCCGACCAGATCGCCGATGTGCTGATGGCCTACCACGAAAAGGGTCTCACCGTTCACTGCCACTGCAACGGCGATGAAGCAACAGAGGCATACCTGGACGCGGTCGAGGAGGTCCTCGAGCGGCATCCTCGCTGGGATCATCGCCACACGGTGCAGCATTGTCAGCTCACGAAGTCGGCGCAGTACAGGCGAATGAAGGCCCTCGGCATGTGCGCCAACATCTTCACCAATCACCTTTGGTACTGGGGTGATCAGCATCGCGACTTCACCATGGGCCACGAACGGGCGCGTGGCATGGATGCTTGCGCGACCGCGCTTCGCGAAGGTGTCTCGTTCTCGATCCACAGTGACGCCGGTGTCACGCCCCTCGGGTCGTTGCACGTGGCGTGGTGCGCCGTGAACCGTGTCACTCCATCGGGTGACACCCTTGGTGAGTTCGAGAAGATCTCGGTTGTCGACGCGCTGTACGCGATCACTCTCGGGGCTGCGTTCCAGATCAAGATGGACCACCTCGTCGGCTCGATCGAGGCGGGAAAGTTCGCCGACTTCGCGGTGCTGGCCGAAGATCCACTGGAGATCGACCCGATGCGACTCAGAGACATCGAGGTGTGGGGGACAGTGCTCGGAGGTGTTCCGATTGAGGCGGGAACCACCTGAGTTGACAACCTGAAAAGGAAAAAGAGCATGGGAATCTGCGACGGCAAGGTCGTCATCATCACCGGAGCCGGCCGCGGTGTCGGCCGAGGTCACGCGATCGAGTTTGCGCGTCAGGGTGCGAAGGTCGTGGTGAACGATCTCGGCGGCGAAGCTGACGGCACCGGCGCCGATCGGACGCCGGCCCAGCACGTTGTGGAGGAGATCCGCGCCATGGGCGGCGAGGCCGTCAGCAACGGCGACGACGTGTCGGACTGGGAGGGCTCGCAACGGCTGGTCAACACCGCAATCGAGTCCTTCGGGGAGCTTCACGTCGTTGTGAACAACGCGGGGATTCTGCGCGACCGAATGCTCACCAACATGACCGAACACGAGTGGGACTCGGTCATCAAAGTGCACTTGAAGGGCACATTTGCTCCGGCGCGATGGGCATCGGCCTATTGGCGGGAACAGTTCAAGGCGGGAACCCCTGTCGAGGGTGCAGCGATCATCAACACCAGCAGCACCTCGGGTTTGTTCGGCAATCAAGGCCAGACGAACTACGGCGCGGCCAAGGCTGGAATCGGCTCGTTCACCATCATCGCCTCGCAGGAACTGGCCAGGTTCGGCGTCACAGTGAACGCTATTTCGCCTGGTGCGAGAACGCGGATGACCGAGAGTCTCGGCTTCAGCCGCAAACCGGAAGACGCCGCGGAGTTCGATTCCGGCCACGCCGACAACATCGCGCCAACGGTCGTGTGGCTCGGTTCGAACGAACCGGCTGCTCGCGCCGTGACCGGCCGAATCTTCCTGGTGAACGGTGGCAACATCAACTGCATGGAGGGTTGGGAGGCAGGCCCAGGTGTGTCCAAGCACGATCGCTGGGATCCTGCTGAGCTGACTGACGTCATCCCCGGTCTTGTCGAACAGGCGGCCGAGAACGTCATGGTCGCCCGCCAGAAGGAACGTGCTGCCCGCCGCGCGGCCCAACAAGCCGAGTAACTCCATACCCAACCTCGACCGGCGCGCTGGCGCACGCCACACGCGCGTCGTGGGCCAGTTCGATGAAGGGGGCCGCCCCCGTCGTGGCCGGTGATACGGCGGAGGAGATCGGTGGTGAACACGGCAACCGCGGACGCGACGAAGAACATGATGACATCGAGCGATGTGAGCGGGAGGAACGAAAGGTGTCTTTCGCGGTCACCCAGCTCTCGTTGGAGAGAACCAGGTGCTGACACAACCACCGCGCTGTCACGTGTGTCCTGGCGGTGTTGCGTGATGCGTATGGCACCTGCCCCATCGAATCGGTGCCTGATTATGCGTGAATCATCTCAGATCGTTGATTCATTTGGGCTCTGCGGGGCTGGTCCGAAACGCGAATCCGAGTCCGATGACCGACAGTCCGAGCGCAACACTGAACGCGACGCGCCAGCCTGCGGTGAACGCGTCACCGGCTCCCTCCGAATCCGCGATGTCGCTGAGGGGAATGTCGAAGCCCTTCGAGAGCATGACCGACGCGACGATCGCCGATGCGATGGCCTGACCGAAAACGTTGCCGACGTTTCGGGTCAGATTGGTGAACGCCCCGATGACTCCGTAACTCGCGACAGGGACCGCGCCGATGATGTTGCTGTTGTTCGGAACATTCCACAGTCCGTGGGACACCCCGGAGAAGAACATCGTGACCATGACGATGACAATGGGTGTCGATGCCGTGAAGAACAGTGTCACCGCAGTGGTGATCGACAGAAGCGCGAAGCCCGAGATGTTGAATGGCCGGGTCCCTGCGTTGTCGGATGAGTTTCCGGCCAGGGGAGCGGCGAGTCCCATCCCCGCCGATCGTAGAAACATGATGCCGCCGGCAGCTGCTGCGGAGATGCCGCGGAGGCTGATGAGGTAGACGGGAATGAGCAGCATCGATGCCGTGCTCCCCATGAATCCGATGATCCTGGCTCCGACCGACGTGCGGAAGTCGCTGATGCTGAACAACCTCAGATCGAGCATCGGAAACGGAGTGCGGAGTTCCCATCGGGCATAGACGGTGAACAAGGCCACGACCGCGAGGATCGACGCGATCATCACGAATGACGTCCAGACGAGTTCGAAAGGGTTGTTGATCGTGATGACCAGCACGACGATCGCGACTGAACTCACGATCGCGCCCACCCAGTCGAACGGGTTCTTGGTGGTGTCCATTCCTCGACTTACGAGGTCCTCATCGAGGAACATCACCCCGGCCATGAAAGCGATGGCGATCGGAATAGTGATGCCGATGAACAGGGCTTCCCACGGCAGTATCTGCAAGGAGAGCCCAGCGATGATCGGTCCCGAAGCGCCGCCGATCGCCACGGCCGTTGTCTGCGCCCCGATCGCCTTGCCGCGTTCCTCTGGCGGGAACAGCGACACGACCATGGCGGTGCCGACCGATTGGCCCATCGAGTTTCCAGTCGCCATGACGACCCTGGCAGCGATCAGAAGCTCGAACGTCGGAGCGAACGCAACCGCGAGCGCGCCGGCTGAGAAGACCACGAGCCCGATGAGGTGGATCTTCCTTCGGCCGACGACGTCACCGAGTCGGCCCATCGGCAGCATCAGCGCACTGATGACGAGGGCTTGCACGATGACGACCCATGTGACCTCGCGCAGAGTGATGCCGAAATCGTCGGCGATGGCCGACAGGGCGACGAAGACCATCGACATGCTGGCGACGCTCGTGACAAACGAGATCGCGATAGCGGTGTAGCCCTTCCACTTCAGCGAGTAGTCGTAGCCATCACCTTCGTCGTCGGTGTCAGCCGTCGTCGGTGTCGTCAATGCAACGAGCCGCCCTCGGTCGCAAGGCGCTCGAGGAGCGGCGAGAGCTTCCAATGGGCGCCGCCGAGACGCTCGCCGTAGTCCTTGATCGAAGCGACGACCTCGGTCAGTCCGACCTCGTCAGCCCAGTACATCGGTCCGCCGCGATACATCGGCCAGCCGTAGCCGTTGACCCAGACGACGTCGATGTCGCTGCCGCGGATGGCGATGCCCTCCTCGAGGATCTTCGCGCCCTCATTCACCATCGGGTACAGGCAGCGTTCAAGTACTTCCTGGTCGGTGACTTCTCGCTGCTCGATGCCCCTGCCGACGGCGAACTCCCGGATCATCGCAACGACGTCCGGGTCTGGCGTTGCCGCTCTCGTGTCAGGGTCGTACGTGTAGTAGCCGCGGCCGTTCTTCTGGCCTTTGCGGCCACTTTCGTTCATGATGTCACGTACCGAATCGCTCTTCGAGTTCTCCGCTTTCCAACCGATGTCGAGACCGGCGAGATCGCTCATGGCGAAGGGGCCCATCGGGAAACCGAAGTCGAACAGGACTCTGTCGACTTGGTCTGGCGTCGCGCCTTCGAGGACCATCTTGTCGGCCTCGATCCGGCGCATGAACAGCATCCTGTTGCCGACGAACCCATGGCAGACGCCAACGAGAACCGGAACCTTTGCGATCTTCTTGGCGATTGTCATCGCGGTCTGAATGACGGTGTCTGATGTCTTGTCTCCTCGGACGACCTCGAGCATCTTCATCACGTTCGCAGGCGAGAAGAAGTGCATCCCGATCACACTCTGTGGCCGACTCGTGGCCGAAGCGATCTCGTTCACATCGAGAGCAGATGTGTTGCTGGCGAGGACAGCGCCCTGGCGACAGATCGCGTCGAGCTCGGCGAAGATCGTCTTCTTCAACTCCATGTCCTCGAAGACAGCCTCGATGACCATGTCGCACCCGGCGAAGTCGTTCTTGTCGATCGAGCCTGTGATGAGCGCCATCCGCCGGTCGACGTCTTCGGGTGCAATCGATCCGCGAGAAGCTGAGCGTTCGTAGTTTTTTCGTACGACGGCGAGGCCGCGATCGAGCGACTCTTGGTCACGCTCAACAATCGTCACGGCAATGCCGACGTTCGCGAAGTTCATCGCGATGCCGCCACCCATGGTTCCCGCGCCAAGAACCCCGCAATGTTGGACGTCGACGACCGGCGTGTCGCGTGGGACGTCGGGGATCTTGTTCGCGGCCCGCTCGGCGAAGAAGTAGTACCGCTGGGCACCGGACTGCGATCCGGTCATGAGATCGGTGAAGAGGCGTCGCTCTGCAGCAAGTCCTTCCTCGAATGTGCCGCTTATCGCGGCTTCGACACACTGCACGTTGTACTCGGGAGCGAGGAAACCTCGGGTCTTGCGGGCAATCGACTTCCTGAAGTTCGAGAACAAGTCGGGATCGCTCTCTGTCTCTTGGAGCTTCTCGTTACGATCTCTGATCTTCGTCAGCGGCCAGCCTTCGTGGGCAGCTTTGCGAGCCAGGGCTATCGCGCCAGTTTCGAGGTCCTCGACAACCTGATCGACGAGGCCGCACATCAGCGCTTCACTTGCGCCGATCTGATCGCCGCTTGTCATCATCTGGAGTGCTTTCGGCACACCCGTGACACGCGGGAGGCGTTGGGTACCGCCGGCACCAGGGAGGAGTCCGAGCTTGACCTCTGGAAGCCCGAACTTTGCCGACTCGACAGCGACCCGGTAGTGCGCACACAGCGCTACCTCGAGGCCACCGCCGAGCGCCGTGCCGTGAATTGCCGCAACAACTGGCTTCGGGCAGTTCTCCATGGCGTCCTGCACCTCTGGCAGGTCTGGGCCGAGGCGCTCTCCGCCGAACTCCGAGATGTCAGCTCCTGCGATGAAGGTGCGACCGTCGCAGATGAGCACGACTGCGACGGCCTCGTTCTGTGCCGCCTGGTGCATACCGTCCAGCAGACCCTGCCGGACGTGGTGGCTGAGCGCGTTGACGGGCGGGTTGTTCACGATCACCAGAGCAACGTCGTCGCGCATCTCGAGTCGAACCGATTCGGTGAGTTCAGTCATCCCGTCAGTCAAGCATCAACCACGGGTGACGACCTACCCCGTGCTGCGGATCGTCGCAGCCCTGCTGCGTTGCAGAACGCATCGCTCGGCATTCGGTCCCTTCGGCGCGTCGCCAGTCAGGGTGGTGCTTTCTCAGCTGTCTTGGGCAGTGCATTTGTGGAAAGCTGCGATCGCAATAAGGGGGATGCATGAGCAACACGGTGATCTATCGCGCTCGGATGATCCGAACGATGAATCCGGCAAATCCGACAGGTAGTGCGATCGCGGTCCGAGACGGCAAGGTCCTCGGCGTTGGCACTGTTGACGAGCTTGCAGCCTGGGGCGAACACACCATCGAAGACAAGTTCGCCGACAAGGTGCTGATGCCGGGGTTCGTCGAGAGTCACTGTCACGCGATGTCGGGTGGCATGTGGACGTATCCGTACGTCGGCTTCTTCGACAGGCGTTCTCCTGAAGGCAAGCTGTGGCGGGGTTGCGGGAAGATCGACGAGGTCGTCGACCGTGTGGCTGAACTCAATGAGCAGATGAACGCTGACGACATCCCAGAGGATCAGCCGCTGATTGCTTGGGGCGTCGACCCGCTGTATTTTGCCGGTGAGCGCATGTATCGGCAGCATCTCGACAGGGTTTCCACCACGCGACCGATCTTTCTTCATCACGCCAGTGGTCACCTCGCGACGGTGAACACGGCAATGCTCGATGCTGCAGGCATCGGTGCCGACACGCCGACTCCTGGCATCCCGCTCGGGGAGGATGGTGTGCCGAACGGAGAGCTTCAGGAACCGGCAGCGATGCAGCTGGCCGGCTCGGCGTTCGCGAAGCTCATGTCCGAGATGGGCTCTCCTGACTCGCTCTGGCGTTACGCGTTCGAAGCCAGGAATTGCGGCGTGACCACCGTGACTGACCTTGGTGGGGCGGCCCTCACAGAGCAACGCCTCTCAGGGTGGGAACAGGTCACGGCAGACCCGGCTTTTCCTCTGCGGGCAATGCTTGCCGTCTCGCCCGAGTTCACTGGAGCGACCGACCATGGCGATTTGGCCGATCAGGTCGCTGACAAGGTCGCCGATTCGGCCGACAAGCTGCACTTCGGCATCATCAAGCTCGTGCTCGACGGTTCGATCCAAGGCTTCACGGCCCGCCTCAACTGGCCGCAGTACATGAACCCGCCGGAGGATGCTGCCGAGAATGGCATATGGCTCATGCCGCCTGACCAGATGGCCGAGATCGTCACCGAGTACCACCGACGAGGGCTCACCGTCCACTGTCACTGCAATGGTGACCAGGCCACCGAGGTGTTCGTCGATGCCGTAGAGGCCGCGCTCGAGAACCACCCGCGGTTCGACACCCGTCATACAGTTCAGCACTGTCAGCTCACCACGAAGGCGCAATATCGCAAGATGGCGGCACTGGGCATGTGCGCCAACATCTTCAGCAATCACATCTGGTATTGGGGTGATCAACACCGTGAGTTCACCGTTGGCCCCGAGAGGGCCAGGGGCATGGATGCGTGCGCTACCGCGCTTCGGGAAGGCGTTTCGTTCTCGATTCACTCGGACTCGCCGGTCACTCCGATGGGCCATCTCCACACCGCCTGGTGCGCAGTGAACCGGATCACCCCTGATGGTGACGTTCTGGGCGTGCACGAGCGCATCTCGGTGCACGACGCAATGTACGCCTGCACGATCGGCGGCGCACATCAGATCAAGATGGATCACCTGATCGGCAGCCTCGAGGCTGGCAAGCTTGCCGACTTTGCGGTGCTCGAGGACGATCCGTACGAGGTCGATCCTGTCGAGTTGAAGAACATCAAGGTGTGGGGAACCGTCGTCGGCGGAGTCGCCTACCAGTCCACAGCGGACTGACCTGGAGGAGGAGACGGTGGTCACCCTGGCATCTGAAGTCGAGTCGTCGTCGGGTGTCGTCGCGGCGTGGCCCCCAGAGGCCAGCGAGATCGGTGCAGAGGTGATCGCGGCTGGTGGCAACGCGATGGACGCAGCAGCAGCGGCAGCGCTCGGGTGCTGCATGGCCCGGCCAGAGATGACAGGTATCGGCGGGTACGTGCTGTCGGCCGTCGTGCTCGATGCTCGAACGGACACGGTGCTCGCGCTCGACTCGAGTTCGACGGCTCCGCGGGCCGCTCATGCCGAGATGTTCGATGTCAGCGACCCAGAGCCCGGCAGAGCCGGCATCAATGAAGACGAGTACCTGTGCACGGTGGAAGGCGACGCGAATCTCTTCGGAGGACAATCGATAGGAACGCCAGGTGTCATCGGAGGCATCGGCGCGCTGTGGGAGCAGTGGGGGAGTGTGCCCTGGTCGGCGATCGTCCAGCCCTCGATCGACCTCGTCGAGCGTGGGGTGACGTACTCGGAGTTCACGGCGCACTGTCTTCGCGAGATGCAACCGGTTTTGGCCGGTTATCCCGACACAGCGGCTGTTCTGATGCCCGACGGTCGACTCCCCGCGCCTGGCGATGTCTGGCACCGGCCCGGAATGTCCACGACGCTCATGCGCATTTCGGAGAACGGGTGGCGAGAGGCCTACACCGGCGAGCTCGGACAGCGGATCGTCGACGCTGTTCAGGCCGACGGCGGACTGCTCACGATGACCGACATGGAGTTGTTCGAACCGACGATCTCGCAGCCGTACACGACGACATTTCGCGATGCCACCATCTCTGGACCACCGCTGCCGAACGGGTGCATCACGAGCCTTCAGATCCTGAACTTGCTCGACACCATCGAGGTCATGGACGATGACTCGATCGAGTATTGGCACGTGATGGCGGAGGTCCTGAAGATCGCGTGGCGGGACCGCTTGACAACCCTCGCTGACCCGGAGTTCTTCGATGTCGACATCGAGCGAATTCTGTCGCGCTCTGATGCCAGGGCCAGGACTTCCCAGCTGAGAGACCACAGGCTGGGCAACGATTCTGCGCCACTTGAACCGACGGCGTCGAATCACGGAACTCTGCATCTGTCGACTGCCGACGCTGTGGGCAATGTTGTTGCCCTGACGCTGACCCATGGCGCCGCCTTTGGTTCGTGTCTCAGTGTCCCCGGAACGGGAATGATCCTCGGTCACGGTATGAGCCGACTCGATCCGCGGTCTGGACGACCAAACAGCATTGCCGGAGGCAAACGACCTCTGAACAACGTTGCTCCGATGATCACGCGGCTGCCAGGACGAGATGTCGCCAGCGGTCTTCCCGGAGGAAGAAGAATCGTCAGTGTCGGAGCGCAGATCGCCCAGCGACTCGTCGACTTCGACGCCAGTGCTTCCGAAGCGGTTCTGGCCCCGAGGATGCACGTCACCCATTCGCGAGTCGAGGTCTCGGACACGCTCGATCCCGGTCTCATCGCTGAACTCGAGGCGCTTGGGCACGTGGTGGATGCCGTCGCCGATGTCGGAGGAAGCGCGCACATAGCCGAATTCGACAAACGCGGAGCTACGGTGCGTGGAGCTGGCAGCAAGGGACTCGCAGCCGGGGTCTGACTGGGGAGAGATGATCAGTACCACGATCTATACAGCGCGACGCGTGATCACGATGAATCCGGCCAATCCACAAGGGCCCGCCGTGGCGGTACGGGATGGTCGCGTGCTCGGCGTCGGGTCGGTCGACGAGCTGTCGGCATGGGGAGACTGTGTCGTTGATGACCAGTTTGCCGACAAGGTGATCATGCCAGGCTTCATCGAAGCCCACAGCCACTCCGGCGCCGGCGCGATGTGGGCCTACACCTACGTCGGATACTTCGATCGGCGGGCCCCAGACGGAGTCGTCTGGGCCGGCTGCAAGAGCATCGCCGATATTGTTGCCCGCCTCAAAGAGGTCAGCGACAAGATGGCCGCAGACGGCGCAGACGACGACCGACCCCTGCTGGCATGGGGACTCGATCCGATCTATTACGAGGGTGAGCGACTTTACGCCAAGCACCTCGACGAGGTCAGTGAAGTCCGCCCCGTGTATGTGAACCACGCCAGCTTCCATCTCGCCACCGTCAACTCGGCAACGATGCGTCTCGCTGACATCACCGCAGACACAATGACGCCTGGTGTCGACAAGGATTCCGATGGTCAGCCGAATGGCGAGCTCCAGGAGCCAGCGGCGATGGGTCTTGCGTCAGGACCTGTCGGGTTCGGCATGTTCATGGGAGGCGACGACTCGCTGTGGAACTACGGCTACGAGGCGCGCAACGCCGGCCACACGCTGGTGACCGACCTTGCGGGAGGCCACCTCGAGGACGAACGTGTCGAGCAGCTTCACCGAGTGGTCGACGACCCAGAGTTCCCAGTCAGGATGATGATGTCGATCAGCTTTGGGCGTGGTCAGCCGAAGTCGCCGGCAGAGTTGGCCGAACGGGCTGTCGAGGTGAAGGAGAACGAGCAGACAGACAAACTTCGGTTCGGCATCGTGAAACTCGTGCTCGACGGCTCGATACAGGGATTCACTGCCCGACTCGGCTGGCCGCACTACTACGACGCTCCCCCGGGGCATCCCGGAAACGGACTCTGGCTGTTACCACCGGAGACCGCGGCCGACACGCTGTTCGAATATCACCACCGCGGCCTCACGGTGCACTGTCACTGCAATGGTGACGAGGCAAGCGAGGTGTTCATCGACGCGGTCGAGCGGGTGCTCGAACGACATCCGAGGTTCGATCACCGCCACACCGTCCAGCATTGTCAGTTGACGACGAAGGCGCAGTACCGGCGAATGGCTGCCCTTGGCATGTACGCCAACATCTTCAGCAACCACATGTTCTATTGGGGTGACCAGCACCGCGCCCTCACTGTGGGTCCCGAACGGGCCGAGGGAATGGATGCGTGCGCCACCGCATTGCGCGAGGGCGTCCCGTTTTCGATTCACAGTGACGCTCCCGTCACCCCGCTCGGTCATCTGCACGTCGCATGGTGCGCGGTGAATCGGCTGACGGCATCCGGGGAGGTTCTTGGTGAGAACGAACGCATCACAGTCGATGACGCGCTGCACGCATGCACCATCGGCGCGGCTCTTCAACTGAACCTCGATCACGAGATGGGCAGCATCGAAGCCGGCAAGCTGGCTGACTTTGCCGTACTCGACGACGATCCATATGCCGTCGATCCGAAGGCACTGAAGGACATCGGGGTGTGGGGAACGGTGCTCGGCGGGGTTCCTCGGCAAGCCCCAATGGGATGACATCAGCTGCGCGGCGTCGTCTGTTCCCTGCGTTCGACGCACCAGGTTTCCGTTGGTTCTATCTGAGCGGAATCTGCTGGTTCTGGGGACGCTGGGGTGTGGCCTTCATCGCCGCGTATCACATCAACGAGGTGACCGACTCGCCGCGCCTCGTACAGCTGACAGGAACGTCCATCTGGGCGCCAATGCTGTTTGGCGGCGTCATCGGCGGTGTGATCGCTGACCGTTACAACAAGGTCAAGATCGTCAGAGGGCAATTCCTGCTGATGATTCCTGTGACCCTGGCCTTGGGCCTGTTCGAACGCGCAGGAAATCTCGAGACATGGATGGTGTTTCCCCTGCTCGTCACGTCAGGCTTCGCCTGGGTCAGTGACATGACGAGTCGACGCGCCCTTGTCGTCGACATCGTGGGGGCAGCACGTCTCGACAACGCGGTCGCGCTCGAGTCGACATCGCAGTCCTCGGGGATGGTGGTCGGGAACCTTCTCGGTGGGGCAATGGTTGCGCTGCTCGGGGTAGGCGAGGGCTTTCTGGTCCTTTCGTGCCTGTTCATCGTCAGCCTGATGTTCTTCCTGCGGCTCCCGCCGTCGGTCGCTACTCCACCGAAGATTTCAGCGTCGAGGCCGCTGCGCGAACTGAAAGAGGGTTTCGCGCTGGCCAAGACAAACGTCGGGCTCCGCAGCATCCTTGGTGTGACGATCATTGCGAACCTGTTCTTTTTCGCGTATTTCCCGGCGATTCAGCGCGTCGGCGATCGCTTGGAAATCTCGGCCAGTCAGATCGGTCTTCTCGCTTCGTGCACGGGTTTCGGGATGATGACCGCTGCGGTCATCATCGCGACGTTGCGTCCGAGGCGTAACGGCAGGCTCTACGTGGCTGGAATGTCGTTCGCGATGCTGATGTTGATTCCGTTTGCGCTGGCCAATTCGCTTCCGCTGGCCATGGCTGCGTTGTATGTAGCGAGCGTCGGAAGTGGCATGTTCGGGGCAACCCAGTCGGTTCTCGTGCTCAACGTCGCAAGCCCTGAGGTGAGGGGACGTGCCATGGGACTGCTCGGCATGTCGATCGGAGCCCTGCCCGTCGGGTCGACCATTCTCGGCGAGATCGCCGAACGCCACGGCGTGACAACCGCGATCATAACGATGACATGCACAGGCTTCGTGGCACTGATGCTGTGGACCTCGTCTCACCGCCAGGTGATCGACATGCAGCGAGTCGTTGAGGCGTGATTTCAGAGCCCACCCAAACGACCAAGAGGCCAACCGATGAACCTGACACGCGAGCGGAGCGTATCGCCTGACACGGGACCGAAAATCCTGGAGTCGAACGAGTTCGATCGGTTGTCCCCGAAAATGAAGTAGTGCTGGGTCGGAACCACGGTCTCGACGACACCTGTCGTATCGATGCCATCGGTCAGGTAGGACTCGCGGATGAGGATGCCGTTGAGCGTGAGCGTCCCGTTCACCGTGCTCACGACATCGCCTTCGATGGCCACCACCCTGCCGATGGCGGGTCCTTCAACGGCGACGCTGTAATAGATGACGATGTCGCCCCGTCCCGCGGACACCGCTGGACGCGAGTAGATGCGGTCGCCGATCTCGAGGGTCGGCGACATGTTGTCCGAGCCGACTTGGTGCACGTCGTACATGCCGACGAGGATCAGCCAGCCTACGCCGACCAGCGCCCCGCAGGCGAGCAGTAGCCAGATGATGGCCTTTGGCCAGCGCGGTGGAGGGGTTGGCGTTTTCGGTCGCCCGAGTCCGGGGTAGCCACGATCGACGGGAACAACCATCGTAGGTCGAGGGTACCGACCGCCTCAGGCCACGTCGATGGTGAGGCTCAGGATTTGATGGTGGCATTGCTGGAAGCGAACCCGACGCGGCAGGCGATGACTCTTCCGTTGGACGCTGCGGTGGGTGTCACACCTCCTCGATGCGATTCGGAGGTGCTTCTCGCAACCGGCGGATGCCGTTCGCCGAGCCGTGTGAGAGATTCGTCTCAGCCACCGCCATTCGTGATGAACCAGCCTGCGCAAAACCAAAGCAGCACCAGCGCGACCCAGATCGGTGGTGCGTAACTCGCAAGCGCGGGGTTGGCATTGTTGCCTCTTCGGAACGCGTCCGGGGCGAGCGGTATCCCGCGCGCAACGGCAACGGAATAGATCGTGACCCACACCACTGCCAGGCTGAACCCGACCAAGATGCCCCACCACGGCGTGTCGAACAGCACGCGCGCCAGTAGCGACAGACTGCAGAGAGCGACCACCGCCATGATCAGATTGCGGACCAGATTGGACATGTCCGAATCAGTTCGGCCCGTAGCCGTCGAGCGTGCCGGTCAGTCCGGTAGGAGCGTGAGGTCCGATGGCATAGAGCTCGAGCGCGCCGATTCCGACACTGCCAGAAGCGTCCGTTGCCCGCACGATCTGCTGAACGTGAATGCATGTGGGGTCGACAGAATCGAGTTCGTCCGTCGAGTGGATCTCGGTCCGGACAACGTCGTCGCCGAGCCAGGTGCCGTGCTTGTGTACTGGATGTCCGTATCCGATGCCTCGCATCCTGAACGTGAACAGGGGCTCGAGATCGATGGCTTCGGATTTGCCGGTGAAGTGATGCAACACGATCTGGGCGTCGCGAGCGCGTCTAAGGCCCGGTTCCCAATCGACGTGGAAGTCACCGCGCGTTCTCTCGACTGCATCTCCGTTGCCCCAAGTCGGCTCGTCCGCGCCGATGATTGACAGTTCAGCAGCCCCCTCGACGTGACGTTCGCCCACCGGTCCGTCGAACGTCATGAAGTGGGTACAGCGATCGTCGAAGTTGATCGGAGCCCACAGGAAGAAGAACTGACGCCCGCCAGAGCCTGGAGCGACGGTCGGTTGGTCGCCGACGGGCCGCGTTCCCCAGGACCGATCTTTCACACCGAAGGGCACGTCGGCTTCTAGATCGATGTTGATCTCGCCGAAGTGAATCGATCCGGACCATCGCCCCCACTGCGTCATGCGGGTGTTGTCGAGACTGATCCTGTTCGACGTCATCAGAACCTGGCGAGGTTCTTCGAGCACAGCCGTTCTTGCCGTGAACGTGATGTCGATCGAGACGTCCTCGTCCGGGCTGTCGACGGTGATCCGCGACACGCGGAGTGGTTCGACGATTTCGATGCCAATGGGACCGACTCGCGTTTCAGAAGGATCGGCAGGGATCCTTCCTGATGCGAAGATCGAGCGTTGCGTTCCGCCGTGAACCACGGACACGGCGGCATCGATGATGCCCCGATTCGGATAGTGCGCCATGGCGACACCGAAGTAGTAGTCCTCGGTGTAGCCATTGAAGAAGTAGCGGTCGTAGTGATTCGGATCCGAGGAGACCTTCTGCGCGAGTGGCGCGCTGGTCTGGTGAATCGGGTAGTCGTCCATCGGGGTCAACATGGCCGGGACACTAGTGCCGACGCGGTTGACTGATCAGCTCGGGCCTGCCGCTCTCTGGGTCGACTCAGCGCGGAGCTCGATGAGGGACTTCTCCAGGGCGGCCCTGTTGCCCTGCGCATCGACCCTCTGGTTGTGTTGCTGAAGCAGAAGCGGGTCGAAGCCTCCACCGGCCTGCTCTGTTCCGCCGAACGCCATCGACGGGTTCAGCTTTCGCCTGTGGAGCTCCGAGAGTTCGCGTTCGAGACGCTGGATCTCCCTGGCGAGCTGTTCGTCGGTCATCGTGTCGAGACCGCCGCGGGTTACCTCGGCAACCTCGGCTCGAATCGCAGTCAACTCGGCTTCGAGCCGATCGCGTTCATCACGATCGGTTGCGTCCTCGTAAGCCGCTCGTGTCGCCGCGAGCTTGCGGAACAGTTCGTCATCCACCATCGGCCCAACGTAGCGTTCTGAGCTCACCGCGGCGATCGGTCCGTGCGTCACAACATCAACGGGAGGAGCGAGATGCTGATCGCAGCTGAAGCACTCGAGCAGACAACCGCCACAGTCCTGCACGCCGCCGGCTGTTCGCAACCCGAAGCCGAACGGGTGAGCCGCCGCCTGGTACTCGCCAACCTCATGGGCCACGACAGCCACGGCGTGAACCGGCTGGCCCGATACGTCACAAACCTCGCCGACGGTGATGTGGTCGCCGACCGGACCGCCGAAGTGGTGACACGGTCCCAGACCTTCGCGATCGTCGACGGCCACTTTGGATTCGGGCAGACCGTCGGCGAGCAGGCAGTGAACATCGGCATCGAGATCGCAGGCGCAGGCGGGGCTGCGATTGTTGCGCTGCGGCATGCCGGGCACATCGGACGCGCCGGCGATTGGGCCGAAATGGCAGCTGGAGCCGGGTTGGTCAGCATCCACATCGTCAACGCCAGGGGAACTCCCCTCGTCGCGCCCTTCGGAGCAATCGACCGGCGCTTCGGAACCGACCCCATCGCCATCGGTGTACCCCGGCCAGGCCTTGAACCGCTCGTCCATGACTTCGCAACCGCGATCATCGCAGAGGGCAAGGCGAACGTGGCCACCGAAGGCGGTCCTTCGGTGCCTCCTGGCAGCTTCATCTCCGCCGAGGGCGAACTGACCGATGACCCAGATGCGCTGTACGGACCAGGCCGGCCTGCGAGATCGTCGCAGGGCAAAGGAGCGTTACGTGCGATGGGTGACCACAAAGGATCGGGCCTAGCGTTCATGTGTGAGTTGCTCGGGGGTGCGCTGACCGGTTCGGGAACAACGAAACCAGAACGACAAAGATTCGCGAACGGCATGTTGTCGATCTATGTCGACCCCGGTGCGTTCGGGACCTCGCACGCGTTTGCCGACGACGTCGAATACTTCGTCGACTGGGTCAAGCAATCGCGGGTGGCTGTCGGTCACGATGACGTGCTGGTGCCAGGCGAACTCGAACGCCGCCACCGCGATCGTCAGCTACGCGACGGCATCGACCTCGCGGTGGGGACATGGGCGTCGATGCTGGCTGCCGGCGAGTCGGTGGGCCTCTCCTCGGAGGACCTCGAAGCGATGCGAGCGCCGTGAAGGCCGGTGCGCAAGAATGACATCGTGACGTACAGCGGCCAACTCACCCACATCCACACGACGGGCAAAGGGCGCAGCGACATGGTGGCGTCGGAATCTGCCCATCTTGTCGCTGGAATCGGTATTCCCGGGGATCGGTATGCCGAGCGAACCGGGACCTACTCCGAGCGCCATCACATCGATCGCCAGATCACCCTCATCGAGCAAGAGACACTCGATGCACTCGCTCGCGACACCAAGATCGAGCTGCTGCCGCAGGAGCATCGGCGCAACCTCACCACCGTTGGTGTGCCGCTGAATCATCTTGTCGGCCAGTACTTCGTCGTGGGCGAGGCAGTGTTGTTCGGTGGTCGGCTCAACGTGCCCTGCAACTATCTCCAAGATCTCCTCGGTAAACGGGTGTTCCGCCCGCTCATTCATCGTTCAGGGCTGAATGCACGGGTGATCGTCGACGGGACGATTCGGGTCGGGGATGCCATCGAGCCGGTCGATGTCGACGACCTCGCGCCGGACCTGGTCGCCGCCAACGTCGCTCACGGAGTTGAGCCGGCGCCCGAGGTGGGTTGATCGGTTCAGCGGGCCCCGCTGACTTCGACGAACGATCCGCTCACGTAGCTCGCCTCTTCGGACAGCAACCACACGATCGTGTCGGCGACCTCTTCGGGAGTGCCGCCGCGCCGCATGGGTACCTTCGGCGCGAGCCGATCGACACGACCGGGGTCACCACCTGATGCGTGGATGTCGGTGAGGATGAGACCTGGCCGTACAGCGTTGACCCTGATGCCAAGTGGTCCGAGCTCGTTCGCGAGGCCAACGGTGAGGCTGTCGACGGCGCCTTTGGAGGCGGCATAGTCGACGTATTCGTCTGCAGAACCGAGAACAGACGCTCGGGACGAGACGTTCACGATCGAACCCGCTCGGCGCGATTCCATCAATCTCACCGCTTCTCTCGCGCACAGCATCGTTCCGAGGACGTTCGTGTCCAGGATCTTGCGGAGCCGATCGAGTTCGAACGAAGAGAAGCGACCCTGCGTCCCGAGAACACCGGCGTTGTTGACCAGTCCCGTGACGGGACCTAGCTCGCGTTCGGCCGTCTCGAACAAGTTCGCCACCTGGGCTTCGTCTACGACGTCACATCGCTGTGCCATTGCATTCACGCCAAGCGCCCTGCACTCTCGCGCAACCGCGTCAGCGGCTTCCTTGTTGGAGCGATAGTTGACACATACCGACCAGCCCCTCGCAGCGGCCTTGACCGCCGTCGCCGCTCCAATTCCGCGACTTCCACCGGTGATGACGACAACCCCAAGCGACTCTGCCATCCAGTGATGGTTGCACGTTGTTCGTCTCGTGGCAGGGTCGTTGGATTGAACGCCCCCCATGAAGCCCCGCCGAGGCAATGGGGATTGTGGTGACACGGAGAAGCCGTCTTGCCTCGAGACGAGTTCGTGGCTATCGCACGCAAGCGACGTGCTGTGTCAGGATGATGACGTACAGAGCTGAAGGGGGAACGTGATGCGAGTGTTGGCGATGTCGTCCAGCTACGGGACGGGCGGCAGCATCATTGCTCCTGCACTTGCTGAGCGACTCGACATCCCGCTGCTTCGCCGGATATCGATCGAGCACCGAGATGACGAGGGCATGGACGACGTCATCTCCGAGGGGCCGATAGCTGGAGAGGACCTCACCAGGAATCTCTGGGAACGGATCCTGGACGCGTTCGCCTCGATGCCCGTAGAGCATGGAATGGTCCCGACGTCGGTGCCTGCCGACACGTCGTTGCGTGTGAAGAGTGAGGTCGAGGAGCGGATTCGATCGTTCGCGGCTGAGCCGGCTGGAGGCTTGGTGTGGGGCTGGGCTTCGTCGATGGTTTTGCCCGAAGCGTTCCATGTGTTGCTCGACGGTCCCGTCGAGGCTCGTATACGCCAAGCGGCTTCGATCGAGAGCGTCGACATCGCCACTGCTCGCACGCGTCTCGAGAAGAGTGGGGCGATTCGACGCGTGTACTGGAAACGTCTGTACAACCGAGATTGGCTCGACAAGAACTCGTTCCACATGTGCCTGGACACCACGGCCATCAGCGCCGAGTTCGCGGTCGACATCATCGCAACAGCGGCCGAGGCTTTCTGGTCGCAGCACGGGTGAGTTGGTTGGCGGCTCGATGAGCATCGACGTCGATTCTGAGGGCGTTGTCGCATTCGCCCAGGAACTCGTGAGGATCGAGAGCGTCAACGATCCGTCGAGCGGCCTTTCTGAGGCCCCAGCGGCAGCGGCTGTTGCGACGAAGATGCGTTCGTTTGGTTGGGAACCCGTGGTCGAGGAGGTCGTTCCTGGTCGCCCGAACGTCATCTGCCGCGTGGATGGCGGCCTGCCTGGCAGGACGTTGATGTTCGAGGGACACACAGATGTCGTCACTGCCGGCGATCGTTCTGCGTGGGAGCGCGACCCGTTCAGCGGCGACATCGAGTTTGGCCGGCTCTTCGGCCGTGGGTCGGCCGACATGAAGTCGGGTCTCGCCGCTGTCATATACGCAACCCGAGCTCTCGAGCTTGCCGGGCCGTTCTCCGGCGCCATCGTCATAGGAGCCTTGTGCGACGAGGAAGAGATGATGATCGGTGTCAAGCACTTCGTCGAGCAGGGTCATTGCGAAAGCATCGACGCAGTGATCTCGGCCGAACCAGAGGGCGGCGAGATCTGCGCCGTGTCGAAGGGTGCAATCCGAATTCGCATCGACGCGGTCGGACGCATGGCCCATGGTGCGATGCCGTTCAAGGGTGCGAATCCCGTTGCTGCTCTCGCAGCCGTCGCGGTACGGCTTGGCGATCTGCAAACGGCGATGCAACGAGATTTCGGGGAATACCAACATCTGGGGCATGTGTGGTTGACGCCGACGATGATCCACGGAGGGTCGATCGAACAACTCAACGTCATTCCGGCCGAGGCTGTCATGACGGTCGACGTCAGGACCACGCCAGCTGTCGATCATGGCGATCTGCTCGACAGAGTCTCGGTAGTCCTGAGCGACATCGGGACCGAGTCGGGCGTCGAGTTGACGCCAACCATCATCGATGACCGACCATCGACCGACACGCCGACGTCGTCTCCGGTGTGCAGCGCGCTCGCCGCGGCCCACGTATCGGTCACCGGCGAGCCACCGGTGTACGGCGGGGTTCCTGGGTCGACCGACGGAACGATCCTGTGGCGCGATGGCGGCCTCGACAGCGTCGTCTATGGCCCCGGCGACAAGTGGATCGCTCACCAGGTCGATGAGTACGTCGATGTCGAAGAGATCGTGACGTACACACGCGTCTACGCTCGCGCCGCCCTCAACTTCCTCACAGAGGTGGCGTAAAACGGCCATCCACGGCCAGCCAGCCGCCATCGACGAACTGGGTCGAGCCGGTCACGAACGACGATGCCTGCGAAGCGAGGTATACAACGGCGCCGGTCTGTTCTGACGGCTGCGACCAGCGGCCGAGAGCGCTGATGTCAGCGTATGCCTGGTACCAGTCCGGGCTGTTCTTGATCTGCTGCGTGAGGGGTGTCTCGACGACGCCAGGAGCAACGGCATTGACGCGCACACCGTCGTCTGCGAGTTCTGCCGCCATTGTTTTCACGAGTGCGATGGCTCCGGCCTTCGTCGCAGCGTAGACACCTTGGCCCGGTTCGACCACTTGTGAGCGAACTGAGCTGAATACGATGATCGAACCGGCGCCGTTGCGAGCCATGTGACTGCCGGCAGCACGCATGGCGTTGAAGGTGCCCTTCAAGTTGAGGTCGATCACTCGTGAGAACTCGTCCTCCGACATGTCGAGCAGCGGTTTACGGACATTGATCGATGGTGTGATCACCGCCGAGTCGATCGGGTCGCCTTCGAACAGCGAGGCGACCGATGCGGCATCGGTGATGTCGACCGGGGCGGACGTCGCGGCTCCGCCATCCGACACGATCGCCGCCGCGACACCGGCTGCAGTGGTCTCGTTCAGGTCGCCGCACATGACGTGGGCACCGTGGGCCGCCAGCGCCCATGCGCAAGCTTCGCCGATGCCGGAACCCGCTCCGATGACCGCGGCGCGAGTACCGCTCAGGTCGAACAGTGCGCGGTATTCGTCAAGAGTTCCCATAGATGCATCGTAGGTCCACGCGTGTGAGCGGGGAGTCAACGGAGGGCGTCGGTCAGTCATGGGCGAAGCCGACGTACGACTCTGGGAGGCAGCCGGACGAGACATCGAACGGAAGCGCAACGTTTACGTCCTCGAGAGAGATTGCCGGAGGCTGCTCTTCGATGTTGTGGACAAACCGGGTTCCGGTGCCATCGACGATGATCGTGCTGTTCTCGTCGACCTGTGACTCGATGGTTGCCCCGACATGGCACCCCGGAGCAGGAGGTCTGTCGCCGACGACCATCAGCGAAGGAGTTCGTGATTCAGCCTGCGACTTCATGATGGACAGGTTGGCCTCGTCGCCTCCGGGTGGAGGGTGTCCCAGTCCCCAGCTAGGTTCACCTCAGCCCACCGCCAGCTCCGGACTTCCCCTTGCATCCGCCCCATCGGGCCAATGAAGGGAAGCGACGTCATGTTGGCAGTCGTGTCGTCAGCCACACTCTCCGGAATTGCCGGCATCCCGGTTCGTGTCGAAGTGCATGCATCGAACGGCATCCCGAGTTTCACCATCGTCGGACTTCCCGACGCCGCATGCCGTGAGGCGCGCGACCGCGTCCGTGCTGCGCTCATGTCGAGTGGCCACGAGTGGCCTGGTAAACGTGTCACCGTGAACCTCGCTCCGAGCGGGGTTCGCAAGACCGGTTCGTCGCTCGATGTCGCGATCGCGATCGGGCTCCTGGTAGCGACCGATCAGTTGGCGTCCGACGTTGTTGTCGGCCGGTCGTTTGTCGGTGAACTCGGTCTGGATGGTGCCATTCGATCTGTGAATGGCATCCTTCCGATTGTTGCAAGCTTGGCCGACACCGAAGTGGTCGTGGCTCAGAGTTCGGTGAGCGACGCAGATCTCGCGCCAGATGTCACGGTGAAGGGCGCAGGGACGCTCCGCGGGCTGATCGAAGCGCTGACCGGCCTCGCGTCATGGCCGGAACCCCCGACGTATGCGACCGGAACCCAACCGAAGGACTTCTGCAGCGCAGACCTCGCCGATGTTCGTGGTCAGCCACTTGGTCGTCTCGCAGTCGAAGTTGCTGCTGCTGGCGGTCACCATCTACTGATGCTCGGACCACCAGGATCTGGCAAGACGATGTTGGCTCGCCGAGTTGCCGGCCTGCTACCTGATCTCGACGACTACGCCGCACTCGAAGTGTCGCTCATTCACAACGCGGTCGGAGTCAGCCTGCCAAGGGGCAGACTCATCAGACGACCGCCGGTCAGGGCACCTCATCACGGCTCGTCGGCGGTCGCGCTTGTCGGGGGAGGGAGTGCCACTCTGCGTCCCGGCGAGATCAGCATGGCGCACCGAGGGATTCTCTTCCTCGACGAGATGGGCGAATTCGCACCCAGCTGTCTCGAGATGCTTCGTGAGCCACTCGAGGAGGGCGCGATTCGGGTGACGCGAAGTCAGGGCTCTACCACCTTTCCCGCCGAGTTTCTGTTGGTCGCGGCGATGAACCCATGCCCGTGCGGCGAGGCCGGCCGTCCCGGCTGGTGCCGATGCAGCGATCGTGAGCGGTACCGGTACGGACGTCGACTGTCAGGTCCGTTTCTCGATCGGTTCGATCTCCGGGTCCTTGTTCAGCGTCCCGCGCCGGAAGCGGTGGTCGATGGTCCCTCAGGTGAGCCGAGCGTCGATGTGGCCGGCCGAGTAGCGACATGCCGGGATCGCTCGTTGGTGCGTGGCTTCGAATTCAACGCGGCGATACCGGACGACGCGATGGACGAGGTTGCTCCGTTGACCGACAGCGCGCTCGGCGTGCTACGCGAAGAGTTGTCTCGTGGCTGCATTTCCGCTCGTGGGGTGCAGCGCATCCGACGAGTGGCTCTCACGATGTCGGACCTCGCAGGAGACGATGTGCCCATTGATTCCGATGGGATCCGGGCCGCGATGAACCTCAGGGCAGATCCGAGCAGGCTGCTCGCTGCAGTCGGTCGATGAGCCCGAAGCCAATACCCGACGCTGCTTTCTTCGCGGCGCTCACTGCACTGCCCGGTATGGGTCCGAGACGCATCGATGCGATCGTCGGAGACCGAGGTCCGCGTGCAACGTGGTCCATGCTGTGCTCGGCGTCCGGCGCCGACTACCCCGGACATCTCGGGGTGGCCGGAGTGAGTGAAGCTCTCGTGGCGCAGTGGAGGTCCGAGGCGCGCGACCTCGACGTCGACGAAATGTGGCGCCGACACACAGAGTGTCGGATCGATGTGCTCACTGCCGCAAGCGCAGATTGGCCTATCGACGAAGAATTCGATCCTGCTCCGCCAGCGGTGCTGTTCGGCACTGGCCCACTGACCGGACGACAGTCGCCAGCGGTCGCCATTGTCGGGAGTCGCCGCTCGACCCACTACGGCAGGAACGTTGCAGCGACTCTCGGCAGAGGCTTGGCCGCTCATGACGTCGCCGTGGTGTCCGGACTTGCTGTCGGCATCGACGGGGCAGCACAGCGGGCCGCGCTCGACGCCGGAGGGCGAGTGGTGGGTGTCGTGGGCTCTGGGCTCGACGTGATCTACCCGCGAAACAATGCCCGACTGTGGACCGAAGTCGCAGCGAAAGGTCGACTGTGGTCGGAGGCACCACTCGGCGTCGAGCCGGCCAAGTGGCGGTTTCCTGCGAGGAACCGCATCATCGCAGCCCTTGCCGATGTGGTTGTCGTGGTCGAGTCGGTGGCGACCGGGGGTTCTCTCCACACAGTTGACGCTGCACTCGAGCGTGACAGGGTCGTGATGGCTGTTCCTGGCCCCGTCACGAGCCCCCAGTCACTGGGAACGAATCGCCTTCTTGTTCAAGGGTGCGCCCCGGTGAGTGAGCTGTCCGACGTGCTCGTGGCGCTCGGTCTGAGCGACTCGTCCTGCGGTGGGCAGGTCCGCGAACTGACAGAGCGCCATGTCGATGAGCATCTTGTCGACGTGCTCGAAGCGGTGGACTACGACGGGACTTCCATCGACACTGTCATGGCGCGCACCGGCCTCGAGGTGTCGACTGTTCTGTCGCGGCTGAGCGAGCTGGAGTCGGTCAACCATGTCAAAGACATCGGCGGATGGTGGCAGCGTTCATGAAGCCGTCCGAAGCTGTTCTTCATCTCTTGCTTCTGAACCCTGCTTCCGAACAGCGCGCCGCGATCGGTATCTTCGGATCACGTGTCGCAGGCCGCGTGGAGTATCGACGATTTTCTGGTTTCTCTGACCAGCGTGTCCGAGGCGACCCGTCGCGCCTACCGGCGAGACGTCGAGCAGCTCGCCGACTGGCTACGACGTGCCGAGATCGACACTCCCGTCTTGGTCGAGCGAATCCATCTACGGCGGTACCTGGCGTTCGGTGTGACCTCGGGCTTGGCGCCGACCACGCTCGCCCGTCGAGCGTCGTCGCTGCGGCGATACTTCGGTTGGCTCCACCGTCGCGGACGAATCTCCGTCGACCCCACCGTGGGCCTGACAGCGCCCAGGGGCGAGTCGCGATTGCCCCGCGTCCTCAAAGACGAAGAGGTCGCGGATCTGCTCGATCGTCCAGATGCAGACGCAAGCTCGGCAACAGGCCGGCGTGACGCTGCGCTCCTCGAGCTGCTCTACGGTTCGGGCCTCCGGATAGCAGAAGCGTGTTCGCTCGGACATTCCGACATTGACCTGTCTGCATCGACTGTTGACGTGATGGGTAAGGGAGGCAAGTGGCGGCGGGTACCACTTTCTGCGCCAGCGACTGAAGCGCTGTGGGTTTGGGTCCGTACCGGAAGGTCCGAATTTGTCGAGACCGTTTGCGCCGGCGGTGACGAAGCTCCTGACGCAATCTTCCTCAACACAAGGGGAAAACGGCTTACGCCACGCGATGCGCGCAGGATCCTCGACCGCCGTTCTGTGGTGCCGACGCACCCGCACGCGCTCCGTCACACCTTCGCAACGCACCTGCTTGATGGAGGAGCAGATCTTAGAAGTGTTCAAGAACTCCTCGGACATGCCGACTTGGGTACTACGCAGCTATATACACACGTCAGCAAGGAACGTCTTAGGCGTGTGTTCGAAGCGAGCCATCCGCGAGCATGAACATTCAGGGAATCAGTGACCGAACACTCCAGCAACGACACAAACACGATTGAAAGGCTGTGGTCACGGTACCGCTCGGATAGGTCACAGGACGATCGTGATCGCCTGATTGTCCACTATGCGCCGCTGGTGAAGTTCGTCGCCAGCCGTGTTGCAGCCGGGCTTCCCGGCAGTGTCGAACAGCCAGAGCTCATGAGCAACGGCATGTTCGGACTCATCGACGCCATCGCGAAGTTCGAGCCAGAGCGAGGCTTCAAGTTCGAGACTTACGCCATGTCCCGCATCCGCGGCGCCATCCTCGATGAGCTGCGTTCGTATGACTGGGTGCCTCGCTCGGTGAGAACGAAGGCACGTCAGGTCGAACGTGTCAACCAGAGCTACCTCGCTCGGCTCTACCGACTTCCGACCGAGGACGAACTCGGCGAAGAACTCGGACTCCGCCCGGACCAAGTCCGCAAGATGCTTCGCCAGGTGGGTAACGCGGGTCTGCTCGCCCTCGAGGACCCGCTCGGCTCTGAAGATGGTGAGTCGGCGACGCTCGGCGACATGCTGAGCAGCGAAAATGACAACCCGGTCGACACCTTCGAGCACGACGAGCAGCGCCATACGATGGCGGATCAGATCAACCTGCTCCCCGAGCGGGAGAAGTTGGTGCTCGCTCTGTACTACTACGAGAACATGACGCTTGCCGACATCGGCTCGGTGCTTGGCGTGACCGAGTCACGCATCTGTCAGATTCACACCAAGGCCGTGGCCCATATGAGGTCACGCCTGGCCGCTGTCGATCGCGACACCGGTAGCCTCGGAGCCGGACGCCGCTAGCGCCCTGCCGGGCACGAGCCTCGGCGGTTACTTCCCCTCATCCTGAGAGATGCGGAGAAGTGCATGTCCAGAACACTTGTGGTACTCGCCGGCGTCCTTGTCGCGCTCGCTGTCGGGACCGTTCACGCAACGGCTGAGCCCGACGACCCTTGGCCGTATGTCTGGCCGGTGACCGCGCCGATCATCGACAACTTCAGGGCGCCAGCGAGCCCGTACGCCCCGGGCAATCGAGGCGTCGAGTTCGACACGATGCCGGGCCAAACGGTCGTGGCTGCACGTTCAGGGATGGTGACGTTCGCGGGTCCCGTTGCCGGAAGGCTGTTCATCACCGTCTTGCACGTCGACGGAGTGAGAACGTCTTACGGTGCGGTTGCGTCGATCGGCGTCGCGGCCGGGCAGCAGGTTGCAACCGGTCAGCACGTCGCGACGGCGCGAGATCGTCTGCACGTGAGCGCGCGCATCGGCAACGCATACGTCGACCCTGCCGTGCTCTTCGGTGGCCATTCAGTCCCAGCTCGACTGGTCGTGGCAACTCGGAAGCGAGGCGTATCTCGCTTCGAGCCGCACGTCGTTCGGCGAGGCCGACCCGATACAATCGCTCTTCGGCGCCATTTCGGCGCTGCATTACACATACATCTTCCACTGGTACCAACCCACGGTCGCTGAAGAGCGTCGGCGCCAGTGCAGTGCAACCGTTGGGTAGGAGTGACATGTCAGCCGTCGTTTCCATGCGCCAGCTTCTCGAAGCAGGAGTCCATTTCGGGCATCAAACCCGTCGGTGGAATCCCAAAATGGATCGTTTCCTCTGGGGTGAGCGCAACGGCATCTACATCATCGACCTGCAGCAGACCATGCAGCGGACCGGTGTTGCCTATGAGTTCGTGAGAGACCTCGTGGCCAAGGGTGGCACAGTGCTGTTCGTCGGCACCAAGCGCCAGGCCCAGGACCCTATCCAGCAGTTCGCCCAGACGTCCGGGATGCCTTACATCAACCAGCGTTGGCTCGGTGGCATGCTCACGAACTTCCGCACGATCGCCAAGCGCGTCGAGAAGATGCGTGAATACGAGCGCATGCTCGCGGTCGGGGACTTCGACAACATGCCCAAGAAGGAAGCACTTCTCCTCGGACGTGAGCTGGAGAAGCTCCAGCGTAACCTCGGGGGTATACGCCAGATGGAGAAACTGCCGGACGCAGTGTTCATTCTCGACACCGTCAAGGAGCACATCGCGGTGACCGAGGCCAACCGCCTCAAGATCCCTGTCGTTGCCGTCGTCGACTCGAACTGTGACCCGGATGTGATCGACTTCCCGATCCCCGGCAACGACGACGCGATCCGCTCGACCCATCTCATGGCACGCATCGTCTCCGATGCGGTCCGTGAAGGCCGTTTCATCGCAGAAAAGCGCGGCGTCGTCGTAGCCGCGGCGTCCCGTTCACCTGAGCAAGAGGCTCGCTTCGCGATCGAGCAGTCTGAAGCGGCCAACAAAGCCGCTTCAGCAGCTGCCGAACGTGAAGCCCGCATCGCCGCAGAGGCAGCTGCTGCTGCCGAGCAAGCAGCTCCTGCGGACGAGGCTCCTGCGGAAACGGCCGCAGCTCCTGCGGAAGAGGCTCCTGCGGAAACGGCCGCAGCTCCTGCCGAGGAAGAGACCAGCTCAGACAGCTGAGCTTCAGTCACCCACCACGACTCAGTAACAAGGACAACGAGATGGCAAGCTTCACCGCGAAAGACGTTCAGACCCTCCGGCAACAGACCGGCGCTGGAATGATGGACGCGAAGAAGGCGCTTGAAGGCAACGACGGCGATTTCGAGGCGGCAGCGAAGTTCCTTCGCGAGAAGGGCCTGGCCAAGAGCGCTGCGCGTGCCGACCGAGACAACACCGAAGGTGTCGTCGGATCACACATCTCCGACTCCGTGGTCGCGTCTGTCGAACTCAAGTGTGAGACAGACTTCGTCGCCAAGTCGGATCAATTCATCGCCCTTGCCGATGCCATGGCTGCTGCTGTTGCCGCTGATGGTGAAGGAGCGGTTGCTGCCCTCGCGACCGAGGTCGACGACATGAAGATCACTCTCAAGGAGAACATCGAGGTCGGCCGAGTCGCCCGCTTCGAGGCTGCCGACGACGAGGCTCTCAACGGTTACGTGCACATCCAGAACGGCCGAGCTGTCAACGTCGTGCTCGTACATGTCTCCGGTGACTCCAGCGAACTGGCGAGGGACATCGCGATGCACGCGGCCTTCTCACGTCCGAGTTACCTCCACCGCGACGAAGCGCCGACCGAGGCCGTTGAAGCGGAACGTGAAGCCCTCGAGGCCATTACCCGCAACGAAGGCAAGCCAGAGCAGGCGATAGAGAAGATCGTCGCCGGGCGCCTCAACGCCTGGTACCAGGAGCACACGTTGCTCGAGCAGAAGTGGGTCCGCGACGAAAAGCAGACGATCAGCCAACTTCTGGGCAACAATGAGATCCGCAACTTCTCCCAGATCGAGATTGGCTCATAGATTTTGTCTGACTCTTCTTCCTCACGTTCGAATTGGAAGCGCGTCGTTCTGAAGTTGTCGGGCGAGGCACTCGGAGCAAAAGAAGAGAGTCTCGACGCAGTTGTTCTCGAACGTCTCGCAGCCGAGATCGTCGAGGTCCGTCGAGAGTGCAAGATCGACATCGCTCTCGTGGTCGGCGGCGGCAACATCTGGCGCGGGATGACGGGCGCGTCCGGTGGTATGGACCGGGCCCAATCCGACTACATGGGCATGCTCGGCACCGTTATCAACGCACTCGCGTTCCAGGATGCTCTTGAGCGTCTTGGTCAGCCAACCCGGGTGATGACGGCGATCGGCATGGCGCAGGTGGCTGAGCCATACATCCGCCGCAGGGCGGTCCGACACCTCGAAAAGGGACGGGTCGTGATCTTTGCTGCCGGAACCGGGAATCCGTTCTTCACCACCGACACGGCTGCGGCGCTTCGTGCCGTCGAGATCGAGGCCGACGTCGTCTTGAAAGGCACCCATTCTGGGATTGACGGCGTGTACACCGCCGACCCGCGTACCATTCCCGACGCCACTTTGCTTGAGGATGTGACGTTCCTCGACGTTCTGAGCAACGAGCTCGCCGTCATGGACAGCGCAGCCATCGCCGTGTGCAAGGACAACAATACGCCGATCGTCGTGTTCGACGTGATGACCCCTGGCAACTTCCGTGCCGTCGTCGAGGGCGCTTCCATCGGTACGCTGGTCAGGTGAGCGAGTTCGCCGAAGAGATCGTCAGCGATGCAGCCGAGCGTATGGACCGGGCTGTCGAGCATGCCCAGGGCCTCTTCGGTTCAGTTCGCACCGGCAGAGCAACTCCTGCGCTCGTCGAGAAGCTTCGTGTCGACTACTACGGGGCTGAAGTGCCACTGCAGCAACTCGCCGGTTTCAACGTCCCCGAGGCGCGGGTGCTGATGATCCAGCCCTACGACGTGGCCTCGCTGCCCGCGATCGAGAAGGCAGTTCAAGCCTCTGACCTTGGCATCAACCCCGGTAACGACGGTGACAAGATCCGTCTGGTCTTTCCGCCACTCACCGAGGAGCGACGTAGGGATCTCGTGAAGGTTGTCCGTAAACAGGCCGAGGACGGCAAGATCGCGATACGAAATCTTCGGCGAAGTGCTCGTCAGGATCTCGAGGCGATGGAAAAGGACAAGGAGATTTCCTCCGATGAACTCGACAGGTTCGAAAAGGAGCTCGACAGGCACACTCAGGCCCGCGTCGAGAGCATCGACGCAGCGCTGAAAGCCAAGGAAGCAGAGCTGCTCGAGGTTTGACACCATACAGATGCCCGTGATCTGGGATGCATCGTGGCACACTCGAACGGACTGCAGGTCTGCATGAAGAGAGGAAGGTTTCGTGAGCGATCACGATGACGTCGAACATCGCGATGAAGAGGGCCATGACGATGGTCCGCTCTTCTCGTTCGACGACACTTCCTCGATGCCGCATTGGTCGGAGCCCGCGACCGGAGAGATGCCGATCATCAACATATCGACGACCTTGCCAGGTCCTCGATCGGGCGGGTCCCGTCTTTTTCCGCAACTCCCCGACGATCCGAACATGGCCGACGAGGGTCCGACTACGGGAGTCTTGGGCTCGGTCGATCCGGGCGATGATGTTGCAGCTGCATTTCCGGCCGGTTCGCCGACAGGTATCGACCTGCCAGGATCCCTTGCCGGAGGCACCATCGAACCCGAGCCGACAGGCCCCCTCGATGACATCATCGGGATGGACGGCGATGGCGATCTGCCAGCGCCGCGCTGGGGTGCGTCAACTCCGGGATCGACCTCTGAGACTGCTGAGGAGCGGCCAGTCGAAGGGTTTTTCGGCTCGGTCGGACCGGACGTCCTCGCCGGTTTCGAGTCCACAGACTCCGGATTCGAAGGACCAGGCGGAGGGCCTGCTCGTCGCGGCGACGAGTTCGTCGCTGGCGACCTCAGTGACCTCGACGACCTGATTGCCGATTCCGAACGGTCCAGTCCTGGGAGCCGCGACGTGTTTGCTGCACCCGAAAGCGCTGCCGGTCCCGGTGATGAGATCGACGCCTGGTCGGCCCTCGATGACCCGTCTCCACTGTGGCGCGAGGGCGCTCAGGACTACGAGTCGCATCGACCTTCCGATGACGCTGCAGAGCGAATGGTGTTGCACACCCGCGAGACGGAGACCGGTGGAGCAGGGACAGCCGCTCCGAGTGGCGGCAGGAACATGCCGATCGCTGTCCTCGTCGGAGCCGTCCTGGCAGCCGCATTCCTTGCCCTTGTCGACAGGGGCCCCGGCTACGCCATGATGATGGTCGTCCCGCTGCTGGTTCTGGCAACCAGCGAGTTCTTGCTCGCCGTTCGCATGGTGGGATACCGCCCGGCAACGCTGCTTGGCCTTACCGCCTCAGCCGGCCTTCCCCTGGCGGCTTACTGGAAGGGCCCAGAGGCAATTCCGCTGGTGCTCACGATCCTGACCATCTTCGGGCTGCTGTGGTATCTGTTCGGCATCGAGCCGGATCGTCCGACCGCGAACCTCAGCGTCACCATTTTCGGCGTGATGTGGGTCGGGCTGCTCGGCGCGCACATCCCGCTGGTGCTGGAGTTGCCGCACGGGTCCGGCATCCTGCTCGGGGCCATTGTCGGCACCGTCACCTACGACATAGCTGGCCTCTTCATCGGTCGCGCTACCGGACAAAGTCGACTTGCTCCGAGCATCAGCCCCAACAAGACCTACGAAGGTCTCATCGGCGGAATGATCATGTCGATTCTCGTCGTGACATTCGGGCTCGGTCTCGCTCCAGGAATTGCGCCGTGGGACCTGAATCAGGTCGACGCATTGCTACTTGGCATCGTGGTGGCGGTGATTGCACCGCTCGGTGATCTTGCTCAGTCGTTGATCAAACGTGATCTCGGGATAAAGGACATGGGAACGGCTCTGCCTGGGCACGGTGGCGTGTTCGACCGGTTCGATGCGCTATTGCTCGTGATCCCTGCCGTCTACTACCTGGCATTGGCGCGAGACCTCGATCTCCTCGTTCTCTGAGTCAGATGCCAACGTCAGTCGCTGTCCTCGGCTCGACGGGATCAATCGGCATCCAGACTGCCGATGTCGTCAGGGCCGAGGGTGATGTGTACCGGATCTCGGTGCTAGGGGCCGGCTCGTCGATCGACGTTCTCGCCGACCAGGCAATGGAGTTCCGTCCAGACGTCGTGGCCCTTGCCGATGCTTCCAAGGCCACAGAGTTGGCGAAGCGACTACCTGCCGGGACGGAACTGGTCGCGGGCCCGTCAGCGCTTGCCGATGTAGCCCCGGAAGCCGACGTTGTCGTGAACGGTGTTGTGGGGTTCGCCGGCCTCGGCGTGACCCTCGCGACCCTCGCCTCGGGTCGCCGCCTGGCGTTGGCGAACAAGGAGTCACTCATCGCGGCCGGTCCCGTGGTGCAGCCGCTCCGATCGACCCCCGGTGCTGAGTTGATTCCGGTCGACTCGGAGCATTGCGCGATCCACCAGTGTCTAAGGTCCGCTCTCGGTGAGCCAGACGGTTCGACGATCGGTGTCAATCGGGTCGTTCTCACGGCGAGCGGAGGGCCGTTTCGCGGCCGAACTACCGACTCGCTGCGATCGGTGACGGTCGACGACGCTTTGGCGCATCCCACGTGGTCGATGGGTCCGAAGATCACCATCGACTCTTCGACGCTCATGAACAAGGGTCTCGAGGTGATCGAGGCTCACGAGCTGTTCGGCATCGACTATGAGCACATCGAAGTGGTCGTTCATCCCCAGTCGATCATCCATTCGATGGTCGAGTTCACGGACGGGGCGACCATCGCCCAACTCTCGCTTCCCGACATGAGACTGCCCATCGGGTATGCGCTGGCGTACCCGCATCGCATCTCGACTTCGTTCGGGTCCATCGATTGGTCTGAGCTGGGTCGACTGGACTTCGAAGCGCCCGACATCGACACGTTCTCCTGCCTTCGTCTCGCGTTCGAGGCGGGTCGAATGGGGGGTACCGCTCCGGCGTGGCTCAACGCGGCCAACGAGGTCGTGGTCGACGCGTTCCTGCATGGAGCAATAGCGTGGACCGGAATTTCTGAGACGCTCGAGACCATCCTGGAACTCCACGACGGCACGCCAGCGGATTCTGTCGGCGCGGTCATGGACGTCGACAAACGGGCCCGTGCCATCGCTGCCGAGCTGCTCGACAACCTTGGCTGACCTGACGTGTGCGCGTGCGATGTGTCGACGATTATGGAACACCTGGCGTGTTCGACGGCTTTCACAACTCAGATTCTCTCCAACGGTCTTGATCTGAGCGCCACAACGGCCGACCCGAGTCACGTCGCTGCGACGACACACTTCGACCGAGGATTCTTCACGTGACCGATCATCGACCAGTTGAACTGGACCAGGAAACCGACAACCCCGACGAGCAGAGCAACTGGACTGGTCTCGCGCTCGTGCTAGGTCTTCTCGTCATTCTCGGCTTTGCCTCTCCCGCTTCGCTGGTGATCGTGCTCGCCATCGTGGTGTTCGTGTTCCTCCACGAACTCGGCCACTTCATGACTGCCCGATGGACCGGGATGAAGGCCACAGAGTTCTTCATCGGATTTGGTCCTCGCGTGTTTTCGTTCAAGCGCGGTGAGACAACCTTCGGCATCAAACCGATTCTCGCCGGCGCATACGTGCGCATCATCGGGATGAGCAACCTCGAAGAGGTCCCGCTTGCTGACGAGCCAAGGACCTACCGTCAGCAGAGTTATCCGAAACGGGTCCTCGTGGCCTCTGCCGGATCGGCGATGCACTTCATCATCGCGTTCGTTCTCTTCTTCATCAGCTTCGGCATCGTCGGGCTCGAGCGCGCTGACGAGTGGACCATCACCGAGCCCTCCGCGAACTCAGCAGCTGAAGCCGTCGGCCTTCAGGCAGGGGACCGGCTTGTGTCCGTCGACGGGGAATCGACGGCCACGTTCAATGACCTCATTGCCGTCGTCGTGCCACTGGCAGGCGAGACCGTTGTCCTCGTCGTCGAACGTGACGATGCCTCACTCGAACTGACCACGACCATCGGCAGTCGCGAGGACCCGGCTGGTGAGACCGTCGGATTCCTCGGCGTCGGCGCCGTGTATGAACCGGTACGCGATTCGGCTCCTGCCGCGGTCTGGCGAACAGCTGTCGAGTACCCCGACCGAATATGGGACTCGCTCAACGGCATCGGCCAATTCGCCAAGAACATCGGTGGCTTCGTGGACCGGGTCTTCACCTCTCCTGGCGCCGAAGTGCAAGAAGCAGACGGAAGCCGACCCTTGTCGGTCATCGGTGTCGTACAGATCGGGAGCCAGCTCGGTGGCAGCGTCGTGTGGCTCCTCGCCATGTTCAACGTGTTCATCGGCGTGTTCAACCTCCTGCCGCTCCTTCCGCTCGACGGCGGACACATCGCCATCGCCACGTACGAACGCATCCGGAGCCGAAACGGTGACCGCTATGTCCTCGACGTCACCAAGCTGCTCCCGCTCACGTACGCCGTCTTCGCATTCCTCGTCCTGTTCGGCCTCGGCGCCGTCTGGCTCGACATTGCAAACCCGATCACGCTGTAGAGCTCCGCTCTCGGACCGCTCGTTCCCTAGGCTCCTCGGACTCCCCACGTGCTGACGTTCGCTCCGCATCCGCGTACCAGCGCGTCGAAGGGATGGCTCGCGCCATACAGTTCATCTTGTGTTTGATCGACGCGAGACGCGGGCAGTGGTGGTTGGCGACGTCCAAGTGGGCGGACGTGCGCCGATCACGGTTCAGTCGATGACGACCTCCAAGACCGGTGATGTCGACGGCACGCTCGAACAGATCTACGCGCTCGCCGGCGCTGGGGCCGACATCGTCAGGTGCACGTGCAATGACCAGGCCGCAGTAGAGGGTCTCGCGAGAATCGTGCCCCGGTCTCCTGTGCCGCTGGTTGCCGACATCCACTTCCAGTACAAACTCGCTCTCGCTGCTCTTGACGCCGGGGTCGACTGTCTTCGACTCAATCCGGGGAACATCCGGAAGCCGGCCGACATCAAGGCTGTTGCCAGCGCAGCCAAGGACAGGGGAGTGCCAATTCGCATCGGTGTCAACGGAGGGAGCCTCGACCCCGACATCGAAGAGAAATACGGCATGACGGCCGAGGCCCTCGTCGAATCGGCGAAGCGTGAGCTCGGCCATTTTGAAGACGTCGGCTTCGACGACGTGAAGATCTCGGTGAAGGCATCGGACGTTCGGCTGATGGTCGACAGCTACCGTCTGCTCTCCGACACGGTCGACTATCCGCTGCACCTTGGCGTGACAGAGGCAGGTCCACCTCCGAACGGGATTGTGAAAGCCACGGCTGGAATCGCGACCCTGCTGAATGAAGGCATCGGTGACACGATTCGTTACAGCCTGACCGCCGATCCTGTCGAGGAGGCGAAGGTCGGCCGGAAGCTGCTGGAGGTGCTCGGACTTCGAGAGCGTAAGGGTCTCGACCTCATTGCATGTCCGTCTTGTGGTCGGGCCGAGGTCGACGTGATCCAAGTCGCGGCCGACGCGCAAGCTGCGCTCGGTGAAAGGGAATTGGCGGTTCAGGTGGCTGTGATGGGTTGTGTCGTGAACGGTCCCGGCGAGGCCAAGGGCGCAGATCTCGGCATTGCGGCCGGCCGCAAGCGCGGTCACCTCTTTGTCAGAGGGCAGGTCGTGAAAGTAGTTCCGGAGGACGAGATGGTCGACGCGCTCGTCGAGTGGGCAGAGAAGATCGCACACGAGGGTATCGAGGGGGCGCTTGCCGATGCCGACGCATCAGCTCAGGGAGAGGCCGAGAAGGATCGACTTGAGCTCATCGACATACAGGGCGAAGATGCGAACAACAGCGAGCAGGTTGTCGAACTGATCCGATCGCGAACCTCGAAGACCTGATCGAGGTGTCCGGCGGGGCGAGTCGGTAGAACGCTGGTATCGTGGTCGTGGAATGCCTCGAAGGGGCGTGGGCTCAGGCCCACGCTCTCTTGTATTTCGGAGCTCAGATCGCATCAGGTTGTGAGAGGAGGACTCGTGAACACCGACCAGGTTGCCGCGCTCGTCCTTCCGCTCGCAGAGGCGGCAGGTTTGTTGCTCTACGACGTCGAGCAGAAGGGTGCAACGCTTCGCATCTCGATCGACGGACCAGAGGGTGTGCCGTTCGCAGCGCTGGAACGTCTGTCGAGGGAGATCTCGCTCTCGCTCGACGAAGCTGACGCTTCAGGTGGTTCGTATCTGCTCGAGGTCTCGACACCAGGTGTCGAACGAAACCTCAGGTCAACCCAACATTTCTCTGGTGCGGTCGGTGAGACCGTCACGATCAAGACCTTGCCCGGCCCTGAGGGCAGGCAGCGATATCGAGGCGACCTTGTCGCCGTCGACGATGACGTCGTCACGATCGATGACGAAGAGCGTGGCGAAGTGCGGGTTCCGGTGCACGACGTCGAATCCGCTCGCACCATCTTCGAGTGGGGTCCAGCGCCGAAACGGGGCAAGGCCGCCAGCTCGAACACATCCCACAGGAGTACGCCATGACAACGCCAGACATGATGGAAGCGCTGCAGGCGCTTGCCGCTGAGCGTGGAATCTCGACCGATGTCCTGCTCGAGGCGCTCGCGAATGGTCTCGAGTCTGCGTACAAGCGCACGTCAGGTGCCGCCGAGGATGCCTACGTCGTCATCGACGAGACCTTCGATATCCGCGTGATCGCACAAGAACTCGATGAAGATGGCAACGTCGAACGCGAGTGGGACGACACCCCGGAGAACTTCGGCCGGATTGCTGCCCAGACCGCCCGTCAGGTGCTCACCCAGCGTATTCGCGAAGTCGAGCGCGACATGAAGTATGACGAGTATGCGGGTCGCGAGGGCGACATCGTGACCGGCATCATCCAACAGTCCGATGCCAGGTATACGCTGCTCGACCTTGGCCGAGTCGAGGCGCTGCTTCCGCAGTCTGAGCAGGTGCCATACGAACGCCCAGAGCCGAACAGCCGGCTGAAGGCGTACATCGTCGAGGTTCGCAAGACCGCCAAGGGTCCTCAGATCGTCGTTTCAAGGACGCACCCGGGCCTCATCCGCGAGCTGTTCAAGCTCGAGGTTCCCGAGATCGCCGACGGCACCGTAGAGATCAAGGCCTGTGCCCGCGAACCAGGGCATCGCACAAAGATCGCCGTCTGGTCGAACGACCCGAACGTCGATCCGGTCGGTGCGTGCGTCGGTGCCCGTGGTGCCCGCGTCCGGCAGGTGGTCAACGAACTACGTGGCGAGAAGATCGACATCATTCCGTTCTCGGACATGAGCGACGAGCTCGTGGCTAAGGCCCTGTCCCCGGCCAAGGTCAAGGAAGTTCGCTTCCTCGAGGCGGACGGCACAGCAGAGGTCATCGTTCCTGACCATCAGTTGTCTTTGGCGATCGGTCGCGAAGGTCAGAACGCTCGTCTTGCGGCTCGTCTCACCGGCTGGCGTGTCGACATCAAGAGCGAGACGCAGCTCGCGGATGAAGAGGCGGGTTTCGAGGGCGAAGAGTGGGCCGAAGGTGAGTGGATCACCGATCCTGAAACCGGTGAGTACGTATGGAAGCCTGCTGAGGGTGGCGACGTGATGAGCGCGGCCGACTATGCGTCAGAAGCTTCGACGACCGACAAAGACGCAGAGGTTTCCGACCAGGAGGAAGAGCCCTCCGAAGAGACCCAGTCGGAGGACGATCCGGCCGCGGAAGCACCCGATGCTGACGCTTCAGAGGAAGAATCCACCGCTGAGTCCGGCGAAGCGGAAGAACCGGAGAACGCATAGCGGTTCACGAACCTGCGACGACTCGGTGTCTCACCGGTTAACGTAGGCTTGGTCGTTGGGTTGAGGACCAGGTCCTGCGCGCCCGTTGGGCTCGCAGAACACTCCGACACCAGATGACCCCCGCAACGCGTCTCGCCAGACGCGTCCTCGTTTCATTGTGAAACTGCACGATTTGAACAGCGACAAGGAGCTGTGTGCCGAAGAACCTACGCGTATACGAACTGGCACGAGAGCTGGGGCTGACTAACAAGGAGACCCTGGACCTCTGTGACGCGCTCGGGATTGGTGTCAAGAGCCATTCATCGAGCATCGTCGACGCCCAAGCTGATCGTGTACGACGCAAGGCGGATCGCGAGGGACTGATTCGCGACGAGCAGCCTGAAGAGCCCGCGGTAGCAAAGAAGAAGGCCGCAGCCAAGGAGAAGGCCGCAGCCAAGGAGAAGGCCGCAGCCAAGGAG
>JABABU010000046.1 GCA_014238065.1 Actinomycetota bacterium | reverse complement strand
GTCGTGGGTTCGAGTCCCATCAGCTCCACAACAGAAGTACCTGGTCTCACGTCAACTTGTAGCGGATCGGGAGCCGCTTGTGGCCGCCCACGAACGTGGTCTTCATCGTCGCCGGTGCGTCGGCGAGCTCTATCGACCCGAGCCGCGGCACGACGTGACCGAAGAGCGACCGGAGCTCCATGCGCGCAAGCTGCGCGCCGAGACAGAAGTGCACGCCGTAGCCGAAGGACACCTGGCTCGAAGCGTTCTGTCGTTCGATGTCGAACGTGAGCGGATCGTCGAAGACCTTCGGGTCGAGATTCGCGGCCTTGTACGAGAGGTACAGGCTGTCACCCTCACGGATCTCCTGGCCGCAGATCTCGGTGTCCGCCCGTGCGGTTCTCATGAAATGGCGCACGGGTGCTGTCCAACGAAGCATCTCCTCGACCGCGTTGTTCATCAGGCCAGGATCGGCCTGAAGCTTCGCCAGTTGGTCCGGATGATCGATCAGCGCATGCAGGCCACCGGCCATCGCACTGGACGTCGTGTCGTGACCTGCGGTGGCGATGATCACGTAGTAGCCCATCGTCTCGAGGTCGGGCATCGTCTCGCCGTCGATCTGACCGTTCGCGATGAGCGTCGCCAGGTCATCGGTCGGATTGGCACGGCGGTCGGCCGTCAGCTCCGTGAAGTAGGCGTAGAAGTCCATCAGGATCTGTTGGATCACCTCGATGCTCGGCGGCTCGCGCTGCAGGTCGGGGTCCTCGCCGCCGAACAGCTGCTGCGTCAGGGTCATCATCCGTGGAAAGTCATCCTCGGGCAGCCCGAGGATCTTGAGGATGACCTGGAGCGGGTAGGGCAGGGCGATGTCGGTGGCGAAATCACACACTCCACCGAACGTCTCGAGCTTCGAGACCGCCTCCTCGCTCAGCTCGGTGAGCCGCTCATCCATGCGCTTGATCGAGGCCGGCCGGAACCAGTCCGCAGTGAGGTTCCGGTACTTCGGGTGCTGAGGCGCATCCATGTGGATCAGCGTCTTGATGTCGACGCCACGCGCCGCCCGAGATGCGAGGGTCGTCAGCACGGGTTCGGGCTCGTTGGTGAAGAGCTCCGGCTGACGCTCGATGTCGAGAACGGCCTCATGGTCGATCACGGCCCAGAACGGTTCGAAGCCGCTGCGCTCGATGTGATGGATGCCGTCTCGCTCGTGCAGGCGGAGGGCCGTGGCGTTCCAGTCGTCGAGGTCGCCCCATCGGTGATTGTCGGTGAAGATGTCCTCGGGCTCCGGTGGACCGACTTCGATCATGGTCACGGCTGTCCTCCAGTGGTCGCTCAGACTGTGACGGGCGTTCCCCGAGAGTCGTCGGCGTGGTCGATCAGGCTCGCAGCGAGTCGGTTGACCATAGCCGCCCGCCGATCGACGTCGAGCGGAGCGAGGTCTGCCATCTCGTCGTGGTTGGCGGCGAGATCGAACAACTGGTGGGGGCGGGATGCTTTGCAAGCAGGGCGTCCTGGGTTCGAGTCCCATCAGCTCCGCAACAGAAGTACCTGGTCAGACCGCCGGGGCTGAGGAACGTCAGGCAACGGGTGAGGTCCGCTGGCCCAAGAGTCCGTCAGGATGGGATGCTGGACAATATGGAGGTCGACACGCTCTGGTACACGAGGTGTCCGATGCCGACGGCATCGGGCATCGCGATCGAGCTTGGCTGGCTCAAGGACGAGTTTGCACCAGACGGAATCGATGTCCGTTCGTTGAGCGAGTCGACGAGCCGCGAGGTACGTGAGTCGCACTTCGATCACAGTTTGGCGAACTCGTTTCGTGAAGGTGGCAACACGCCGCCCATTTGGAGTCGCAGCCGTGGCGCCGACACCCGACTCATCGGGGCGACGTGGGTCGATCAGTATCAGGCCGTCGTGGCTCTCCCCGCGTCCGGCATTCGGTCGTCCAGTGACCTGGCCGGTAGGCGCATCGGTGTGTCCCGGCATGTGAACGACCAGATCGACTTCATGCGGGGCAAATCTCTTCGAGCGGTACTGACGGCGCTCGAGCTTGCCGGACTCACGTCTGCCGACGTCGAGTTGGTCGACTTGCCCGAGGCTGAGACGTATCTGGGCGATGTTGCGGCTCCGAGCGGGACCCTCTGGCCCGCCCACCTCCAGCAGGCGATTCTTCGTGCTGAGACCTTTGCGCTGATCCGAGGTGAGGTCGACGCCATCAGCGTCAACGGTTCGGGCGGTGCCGCGTTGGACGCCCTGCTCGGAGCGGTCCAGGTTGCTGATTTCGGTCGCCACCATGACCGAGACGTCCGCATCTCGAATGGCACTCCGATGGCGTTCACGGCAAGCGGCGAACTCGTTCGTGAGAGACCCGATCTCGTTCGTCGCTACGTCGAAACCGTGCGCCGCGCCGCCGCTTGGGCTCGGGACAACCGGAGCCGAGCGCTCCAGATCATCGCCCGCGAGCTCGGTGATGCCGAGGAATGGGTCGAGATCGCGTACGGCGAAGATCTCTTCACCTCACTCAAACCGTCCCTCAGCACCGTGGTGGTCGATGCGCTGGAGAATCAAAAAGACTTCCTCCTGCGCCACGGCTTCATCGAACACAACTTCGATGTCGGCGAATGGGCCGCACCGGAGCTCTACGACTGATCGGCCACCGTGTCGACGTGTTGATCGAAGAAGGCGAGCAGGATTCGGGTGAACAACTCGGTCTTCGTGTACGGCAGGTCGTGGCCTGTCGCCGGAACCACTGCGAGTTCGGCCGCGGAGATGTGGTTGTACATGTGGAGCGCCTGCTCGACCGGAATTGGCTCGTCGCGGTCGCCGAGTAGCACCAGCGTCGGCGCTGTGATCTTTGCGAGATCATCGAGCTGATAGTCGTGATCGTTGAGCCAGAGGTGGGTCACCTGCATGGCGAGCGTCTGGTGGTAGCCCGCTCCCTGGGGGTGAAGCGCCTTGAGATAGTCGCCGCCGCCGTACACATCGAGTGAGCCTTCGAACACCTCAGTGTTCAGAACGCCTTGGCCCTCAAAGCCCATGCCCCAGATCGTGTCGACCAATTGGCCAGGAAGCGCGTAGTAGGCCCCGGCCACGATGAGGCCACGTGACAAGTCGGGGTAACGCATGCCGATCTCGAGGGCGACCTGGCCGCCATCACTCCAGCCGCCAACAAAGGGCCGGTCGAGATCGAGCATCTCGATGAGCGCTGCGATGTCGTCGGCCATGACCGCGTAACTCAGCTCGCCAGATGGATTGTTCGACCTTCCGTGCGCTCGACTGTCTGGCGTGATCACCCGGTACCGACTCGACAGGATCTCCGCCGCCGGCCGCATCCTCAGCGACGAGCCCATGCCGCCATGCATGAGGACCACCGGCGGACCTTCCCCGCACTCCTCGTAGTACATCGACATGCCGTTCACATCGACGACAGCTCCGGAGTGGGTGCCAGCCATGTCAGCCACGGTAGCTTCGTCAGTCCGCCGTCTGGGCCCCAGACCGGGAAGAGACCACCTCACTATGGTGGATCGCTGCGCTTCTTCGCCTTATCTACGTGATGATGGTCCGTATGGTCGTGGCTTTCGGTGAACAAACGACTCGCTATTTCGACCGTCGACACATCGGTGTGCCGACGGCTGTTCCGCTAGGGCCTGCCGCGTGGAGGGCGGCTGACGTGGCCGACTCTCGGCGATGGATGGTCCATCTCGGGGACAGCCAGATCGCTGAACTCGAGGACGCGTACGCGGCTGCCGTGGGTTCGGGTAGGCGGATGTCTGGCCTGGCTTCGTCGGATTTCGAGCTGCTCTCTCTTGCCGAGGAGGTCGCCGCATGGGGCAAAGAGGTGTCAGATGGTCGTGGTTTCGTGGTGATTCGCGGGTTTCCGGTCGAGCGATGGGGAATCGCACAAACGGAGTACATCTACTGGGCGATTGGCCAGCACCTCGGCCGGCCCGGCGCTCAGAACCCAAAGGGCGATCTACTCGGTCATGTTGTCGACCATCGGGACTCGGGTGATCTCGATGCGGTGCGTGCCTACAGAACAGCCAGATTCATCGGCTACCACTGCGACGGGGCTGATGTGGTCGGACTGCTGTGTCTCGTCAACTCGGCGCGCGGTGGGCTCTCACGAATCGTGTCGAGCGTCAGCGTGTTCGCGGAACTCCTGCATTCGCATCCTGAGCTCGCAGCCAGGATGTGTGAGCCGTTCGCACTCGACCTGCGACATGACACCGACGACGTCAAGCACCTCCAGGTACGTCCTGTCTGCCATGACGGCCGAAGCGTTCGCACGTTTTTCGATTCCGACTGTTTCCGCAGTGCGGACCGTCACGAATCGATCGAGTTCGATCCCATCGACATCGCAGCTCTGGATGCGTGGGAGGAGATCGCGAACCGGCCGGAGATGTATCTGGAGATGGACCTGAAGCCAGGGGACATGCAGCTGCTGTCCAATCACACCATCGCCCACGCCCGAACCGCCTATGAAGATGTCCCTGACGGACCCAAACGGCATCTTCTGCGACTCTGGCTGACGGTCTAGAAGATGTGACCGGGAAGACACGTCCTTGTTCGTTGTGGAACCAGAGGAAACCGCGGCAACGCAACCTGGCCTCGATGCTGGCTGCGTAGCCGCGCAGCTCGGGGTACTTAGAGCACCTGGAAGAAGATGATGAGAATGCCAATCCAGCTGACGAAGAACGTCAGCGTGCGCAGGTACGGAATGCCGAGGATGTAGACGATGGCGTGTGCTAGGCGGGCGTAGAAGAACAGCGCAGCGCCTGTTGCCGCGTCTACATCGGTGACGTGTGCAATCAGGACCAGCGCTGCGAACGCCGGCAGGTTCTCAACCATGTTGAGGTGCGCCCGGTGAGCGCGTTGCGCCCATTTGGCCGCCTCAGGTGGGTTGTCCGGGTAGCCGAGCGAGTCGACCAGTCCCTGGGCCTGTATCCGCTCGAGCACGTAGGGAAACCAGAGCACGATGCACAGCAATGCACTCCACGCGAGGTAGGTCAGTTGGGTGTCCATGGACGACTCCTATTCAGTCAGGAGGGGCAAGTCAGCATGATGCTATGCGCGTCGAGCACGGCCCTGTCCCGTCACGGTGCTGACGCGGCAGCCAGCGGGAGGGTCGGGTGGTCAAGGTCCCCTCGGTCATCGACGGGGAATCTCGGACGACGTCGCGAACGCGGGTGCACTCTTGTCAGTTTCGGACCGAAGGTTGGGAGCCGCTCCCTCGAGCGGAAGCGGCGAATCCGGATGCGCTATGACTCGAGCCCCGGTGGCGGTGGGATGACGTCGACGATGAATACCTTGCCACCTCGAGCCCGGGCCAGTAGGTAGGTCTCGGCAATGTCGACCGTCCGGGCCGTCACGTCGCCTGTGGCGGAAGTGTCGGTGAACTCGCCGATGCCGTAGGCGACCACGGCGAGCTGCGGGCGCACCTGATCCGTTGGGACGAGTACGACGCGGAACTCGTCGAATTCGTATGTGGCCGTCGTGGTGATTCCCAGCTCGGTGTTGCGTTCGATGAGCTCGGCGACCTCGGTGGCCCGGCGACCTTGGGTGACAGCCCGTGCGAGTTCGACATCGTAGGTCCTTACCGCTTCGGCTTCGATCGAGAGGATCCACACGAAGTCCGCCACGAAGTCCCGTGCGCCGGTACCCACCAGCGACCGGTCGAACAACCACACGTCGTGATCGATAGTGATCTGTGGCAGGGTCGCCGGGTCGATCGGAGGCAAGATGGCGGTGAGATCGATGTCCTCGGAGCCTGTGGTCGAGTTGGTCCGCCCGAGCGTCAGGACCAGCACACCGACGATGACCGCGACACCGAGCAACAGCACGACAATGGTGACTGTCAGCCAGGTAGAACGCTTGGGTTCAGACAATGTGGGTTCCAACATTCATGTCCTCGATCGTCCCCATGGTTACGGCCCGACGCTAGCGCTACTGGTGAACGACTACAGAGTTGACACTTCGACGCGGACGAAGGTTGGGGGACGACGACCGTGATGGGATCCCGAATTGGATGGACCCAGATAACTTTGATGGTCTCTGTGCCGATGTTCCCTGGTCATGGCCCTGGTGTATGAACCATTTTTCATCCGGCAAGGGTTCGTTGCGGCCGCAGTCGAGACCCATGAAGGACAGTCAGGCCAACTAACGGCTCAGGGTCGACCCTCGACGATCGGACAGACTGAACAGAGATCGTGAGGACCATGTCGATAGCCGAGAAGAGATACGTACGCCTCACCACCTGGACCGCGGACGGTGATCCTCGACACGTGCCTGTTTGGGTGGTCGGACTCGGTGGCAGCCATGTGGGCTTCACTACGGGGTCGGGTTCATGGAAAGTCCGCCGACTCCACCACGACCCGTCCGTCGAGCTTCAGGCCTGTGACATGGGTGGGACCGTCATCGAGGGCTCCACCGCCGTGTCTGGCACGGCCGAGGTCGTCGACGGCGACGCCTACCGGGAAGTTCGCACCGCTATACGGCGAAAGTATGGAATCCAGTATGCCGTCATCTGGTTGGTCAGCTACCTGGGACAACTCCTTGGAAGGAAACCCAACGGCGACTGTGCCGTGATCGTCACGCTCGACTGACCAACGACGACAGGCAATCTCGCCCTACCGGTCTGACCGGTATCGACTGCACGTTCGATTCCCTCGCCAACGAGGTTCTCCGATCGATCGCAGCACGAAGAGCCGCTCGAACGAGGGTGTCGCGGGAGCCGAAGTGGGGGAACAGGGAATGTTGGCTGAGAGGGGCACTGCAATGTTGGGGCTGGGGTGCTCTGCAAGCTGGAAGCCGTAGGTTCGAGTCCCATCAGCTCCGAACAGAGGTTGCTCAGGTGTCGCTGCGGTCGATGGCGCGGTTGTCGGTGCCGAGGTATGTCGTTATGACGAGAGGATCGTTGCGGACCTCGTCCGGTGTGCCCTGAGCGATAACCGCACCCTGATCGAGGCAGTAGACGCGGTCAGAGATCGACATGATCATTGGCATGTCGTGCTCGATGATGAGGATGCTCGCATCGAGTTCTTCGCGTATCCGCACTAGCAAGGGACCAAATGCTTCGGTCTCGCGTTGCGCGATGCCTGCCGTTGGTTCGTCCAGGCACAGCACCCTCGCCTCCAGGGCCAGGAGGTTGGCCAACTCGACGATGCGACGCGTGCCGGTCGATAACTCTGAGACGTGAACTGACGCGTAGCGGCCGAGACCGAGAAAGTCGATCAGCTCATGGGCCCTGGCAGTCTTGGCTCTCTCGGCTCGCCTGGCCGGCGGCGCGTGGAGGCTCGTACCCAGCAGCGACGTCCGGCTCTGAGATTCCAGGGCGACCTTCACTGTCTCGAGCACCGTCAGCTCCGGGAACAATGTTGCGGCCTGGAATGTCCGCCCCAACCCCGCTTTGGCTCGCTGGTGGGCGGGACGGCGACCGATTTCCTCGCCGAGCAGCCGGACTTCGCCAGCCGTCGGCACGAACCCGCCGATGGCGTTCATGAGCGTCGACTTGCCAGCGCCGTTGGTGCCGATGAGCCCGACGATCTCGCCGTCATCGACATGGATCGACGCTCCGTCGACAGCACGATTGCCGCCGAAGGTGACAGCGATGTCCCTGGCCGCCAGCGTCGCCGGCTTTCGTTCGGTGGCTCGTTCTCGCGTAGCGACGACGACGGTGTCGTCTCGCGAGGTGTGAAGCGTCGGTCGCCGTGCAGCCAGCCAGCGGAACAGCGCATCGCGGGCCGCGAAGCCGATCTGTACGAGACCGCCGGGGAAGTAGAGCAGGAGGATCAGCAGACCGATACTCGACGTGAAGAGTGGAACGAGTTCGTTGTCAGGAAACAGACCACGTAGGCCCTCGACCCATAACGCGCCGAACACAGGGCCGATCACGGAACCGAGGCCGCCGATCACCGCCATCGAGACGATGCGGAGTGACTCGAAAGGCTGAAAAAAACGACCTTGCAGCGGAATCTGTTGCAGCAGGCTACCGAGGGCACCTCCGCCCAGGCCCGCAATCGCTCCTGAGAGCGCGAAGCTCATCAGCCGGGTGCGTGTCGGGTTCACCGTGTAGGCCGCAGCCGACTCCGGATTGTCCCTCACTGCGATGATGGAGCGCCCGACACCGCTGTTTCGTAGCGTTGCAACCGTGAGTAAGCAGATGGCGAGGAGCGCGAGCACGAACCAGAAGTATGCGCGCTCGGTGTCTAACGACCAGGCGAGCAAGTCGCCCCGCTTGAACGGCACCGCGCCCCGGTTGCCGTCCGACAGCAGTTCGGTGCGGAACAGGTACTGGTTCGCCGCCAGTCCGAACGTGAACGTGACCACCGCCAGGAACAGTCCGCGGACGCGAAGAGCACCCGCGCCAACGACTGCAGCCGATGCTGCCGAACAGGCCGCGCCGCCGAGAATTGCGACGACGAACGGTAGGCCGGCACGGACGAGTGCCGCTGATGAGAACGCCCCGAGCCCAGCGAGAGCCATCTGGCCGAGGGACAGCTGACCAGCCCACCCGCTCACGACCGTGACTGACAGAGCGCAGATCGCGTACACGACGATCGTCGAGTAGACGATGAGCTTCGATGGGGTGTCGAAGAAGAATGGGACAAGTGCGGCACATGTGAACAACGCGATGGCGGCGATGCGCTGGAGGTTCCTGACCCACCACACACCTTGCAGTACCTCGGGGATGGGGTTGCTCTTCGGCGCGAACGAGAACGTGGCCGACTCGTCGTCCGACTTTGCCTGGAGGTAGACGGCGATCGCAACGCCGATGAACAGGAGGAAGTCGAACAATCCGGCGGCATCGAGATAGTTGAACTGGACGAGGGCCTGGACCATTCCGATGAGCACCCCCGCGGCCAACGCCCTGCGAAAGGACACCATGCCGGCGAGCACGGCCGCCGCCAACGCGCGCGCGAGGGTGTTCGGGCCGAGCGACGAAAATCCGGCGATCGAGCCTTGCTGACCAGAGAGCAGGAGCGCCGAGATGGTTGCGAGTAACCCGGCAATCGTCCACACCGCGGTGGACACCAAGCGGGGACTGATGCCAGACGTACGAGCGAGATCGGCGTTGGCGGCCGACGCTTGCACGGTCTTCCCGAACAGAGTCCGATTCATCAACCAACCGAGTGCGATCGCCAACAGCGGCACGATGACGAGGATTGTCACCTGAGGACCGGAAATCCGCAGCCCGGCAACGTCGTCCCATCGCGATCCGACCGGCACCGGATACCGCGGCCTGCCCTCGACGTCTATGTCCGGGTACGAGGACACGATCGCCTGCATCAGTTGCGCGATACCGATGGTGGCGACAAGAAGGATCACCCGGGGCGCGTGGAACAGGCGTCGGATGATGGTCAGTTCCACGATCGCACCGACGAGCGTTCCGATCACCATGGCGATGAGCAACGCGATCCAGTATGGAAAGTCGTAGACCACGACCATGATCGCCATGAGCACCGATGCCGGGAGGCCCATGTTGGCGACGGCGATGTTGATGACCCTCGTCGACCGGTAGACGAGCACGATGCCCATGGCGAGGAGCCCGAACACCAGCCCTGTCACCAATCCGTTGAACAGCAACTGGCTCGTGCCGTCGATGCCGACGATGTTGAAGGTGAAGTCGAGCATCAGCCGCCCTCAGAACCGAGGAACACGGCACGGGCCAGATCGTCGCGCTCCGCCAGCTCCTGGGCGTCACCTTCGAATCGCACTCTGCCCTTCTCGAGGAAGACGGCTCGGTCCGCGATGGCCAGAGCGACGTTGAGCGACTGCTCGACAATGATCATCGTGAGGCCTTCGGCCTTCAGCCCGTCGATGATCTCGAGCAGATCCTGGACAACCGTCGGAGCCAGCCCCAGGGACAGTTCGTCGATGATCAGCACCTCAGGGTCGTGGATGAGCGTCATGGCCAGAGCGAGCATCTGCTGCTGTCCACCGGACATGGCGTCTGCACGCCGATCAGCCATGTCGGTCAGTGATGGGAACAGCGCCCACGCCTTGTCGGCTCTGCGTTGCATCTCGTCGCGATCACTTCGATAGGGATACGCCGCCATCGTGAGGTTGTCCGCGACGGTGAGTTCACCGAATACGCCCTTTCCACCGGCGAGCATGTGGACACCCAGCGCGTTTCGGCGCTCGGCTGACGCGTATGTGATCGTTTGCCCGGTCAGGCGTACGACGCCGCGTTCGGGTGTGGCCAGGCCCGCGATGACGCGAAGAATTGTCGATTTGCCAGCACCGTTCGTCCCGAGCAGGGCGAGAACTTCGCCGCGTTTGACCTCGAAACCCACATCGAAGAGCACCTGAACATGTCCGTAGGAAAAATCGATCTCGTTCACCTGTATCACGGGGACGTTCTCGGGCTCGGCGGCTTGGCGCTCGGCCTCGGCCTGCTCCTCACGTAATTCTGCGACCACGAGGGCGAGATCGTTCTTGATATATCGGGCACCGTTCAGCACCATCAGGCCGCCGATCAACATCGAAGGGAACGCGACGACGACGATGGTCGTTCTCGGTCCGCTCGCGTTGCTCAACAGCGCGGAGAGGAGGCCTCCACCGGTGCCGCCGACGAAGAAGATGAAGAGTGTGAGCAGCGCGGTGCCAAGTCCGCGGAGTCGGTAGGGAACAATGCCCTGAATGATCGGGCCGACCATCGCGAACGATGACCACGCCAGCAGGTTCACGGCTGCGCCCACCAATGTGAAGAGCGCGACATTCGGCATGAAGAACTGGACGGGAATGAGGACGGCCACCGGAATCAGAAGGAGTCCGATGGTCGCGAGGGCACGGCTCGGATCGGTTCTGTAGAGCGCATCGAAGCGCCGTCCGACGAACGGCACAGCTACGATCAGGCCGACACCGGACACGGTTTCGACGAGTCCGCGCTCGAACGCATCGAGCCCGAAGTGTTCTTCGAGAAACAAGTTCCTCAGGACGGGACCGGTGAACAAAGCGAACCCCATCGCCGCGAATGCGACGATCACCGTCTTCATCGTCTTGATCTTCCACAGCCTGGCGAACGCTGCTTCGATGGACGTCGGGACTGAATCCTCTTGGTCGGCCACGGTGCCCAGGACGTCACGTTTCTCCCACTGACCCCGGACGGGCTCGGGCAGTCTGAAGGCCAGGACCGCGAACACGGCAACCGGAACGCCGAGTAGCAGGTAGGCCCATCTCCATCCTTCGACCCCTCCCGCGATCGCCGCGATCCCACCGACGAGTACAGGGCTGGCTACGCCGACAGCTCGGCCCGTCATCGTGTTGAGAGCACCCATCCGACCCCGAATGCCGATGGGGTAGGTGTCGGCGATCAGTGAGCCGTGCACCGTGATGGTGTTTGCCTTGGCGATGCCAACACCAAACCGCGCCCAGAACAGCATGAAAACGTTGACCGCCAACCCGGACAAGAAGACGAAAAAGCTGAAAAAGAGCGACGCGATGCCGATGATCGGTGCGCGTTTGTAGCGGTCGGCGAGGTAGCCCATCGGCATCGCTCCGAGCACGAAGAAGGATGCCGATGCCGACGCGATGAACACGATCGTGCCGTTCGAGACGCCGAACGTGTCGCGGATGTCGGGAGCCAGAACTGTGATGGCGGCGAGTTCCAACTCGTCGAGGCTGTTCAGGATGAGCAGGACAATGAAGGTCGCGAGGCCGCCCTTGGCCAGGCCCTGCCGCAGCGTCATCGTTTCGGCTCCGACCCCAGGGAGCTCCTCGGTTACGATCAGCGGATCCTCGGCCGCCTGTTGCTGGGCGGCGAGCCTGGCCGCCTCTTCATCGAGAACGGTCGATGTCAGTGATGCAGCGCTGGCCTCGTTCGCGTCGGACGTGTGCCCCATCGAGCCCCTCACTTCCCTCTTGGAGCGATGAGCGTATATCGTCCCCCTGAGGTGCGGTCAGATTTGCGCAGGTAAGAGAGAAGCGGTTGTCTGCTGCCGGCTACTTCAGGAGACACAGTCATGTTCATGTATCGCAACAGCAGATGTCGACGGATCGCGGCATTGGTTGTTGTTCTTGCCCTCATTTCCGCCGCCTGTGGTGGCTCTGGGTCGGAGAGCGACACGAGCACGGATCAGACGACGACGGTGGCAACGGCGACCACAGTTGCGCCGACCACGACCGTCGGTACCACAGATGACTCCTCGGAGACGACCTCGGCCACGACCGAGTCGACTGAGCCCCTTGAACCGTTGACGGCGTCCGCGAGGGGCGTGACCGAAACCGAGATCCACATCGGCGTCTCGATGCTCGACTTCGATGCGCTGAAGCAGTTCAACCTCGTCGAGGAGGGTTGGGGCGACCAGATCCAGGTCTATGACGCCTTCATCGACGAGATCAACGCACGCGGCGGAATCCACGGCCGCATGATCGTGCCACACTACGAGCACTACAGCCCGCTCGGTTCGACCGAGGCGGAGGCGGCGTGTATTGCACTGACTCAGGACGTCGAGACCTTCGCTGTGCTTGGCGGGTTCCTCGGTCCGGCCGAGGTCGTGAACACCTGCATCGTCGATATCAACGAGACCGTCCTGATCGGCGGGGTCCAGACAGCCGAGCGCCTATCTGTTGCCCGGGCTCCCTGGGTGTCGGGTCCGGCACAGGCGAGTCGCTCGCTTCGCGCGTTTCTGACCGTGCTCCAGCAGTCCGGACGGATGGAGGACCGCAGTGTCGCGGTGATCGGAGCGATCGAAAGAGAAGAGGTGTATGACGGCGCCGGAGACCTTTTGGCCGAGTTCGGCGTTGATCCGGTGCTCGAGGCGTTCAATGACGCCCCTGCCGGCGACGTGCCTGCGACCGACGCCAGGTGGGAAGTTCTGGCCGAGAACATCCGGGCGGTGGGCGCCGACACGATTCTGCTCATCGGTAGCACGCAGGGCGGTCTGAGGGGCATCAAAGCCGGCGGCCTCGACGTCGAGGTCTGGGCAGCGGAGTCGACCGGCCTCGAGAACCTCGGTCAGGAGACGACCGCCGACGACGCGGAGGGTGCCATCACCTCGCTCGCCTTGACCGATCAGCAGCAGTGGGATCACGAGTCGACAGTCGAGTGTCGCGAGATCGCCAGATCGGCGATCTCTGAGCTGCCGGCCAAGGGGCCAGAGGCGCATGCCGACGGCGAAGAGCGTTGGTACAAGGGCGTCCACCTGTACTGCCGTAACGTGCGCATCTTCGAGATGCTGATGACCGCTGCCGGTCGCAACCCGGACCAGGAGTCGTTCTATGCAGCGATCGACGGCCTCGGGGAGGTCTCGCTGCCTGGTATGCCGTTCGCCTCGGTCGGTTCTGGAAAGCCCGACTTCAACGACACGTTCCAGCTCGCTCAGTTCGACAGCAGCCAGGGCGAAGCTGGTGCCCTCGTGTCGATCACGGACCTGTTCGACGTCACGCCCTAGAGCCGGGGTCGAGCCGATCCTGAGGAGATCCGATGACGACCAGTACGACCACCGATCGCATCACGATCAGACCGTTTGACGCGCCACTCGGCGCCGAGGTCATCGGCGCTGTGACATCCGATCCATCCGGTGCCGATGTGTTCGCGATCGTCGAGGCTCTGCGACAACATCACCTCCTGGTGATCAAAGAGCAGCCGCTCACCGACAAGCGACTTGTCGAGATCGCCGCCTGGTTCGGTCCCCAGTTCGTCGCGCCGGATGGGATCCCCGTACTCGGCACCGATGAGCAGGGTGCAGTCACTGTGTTGGCCAATCGGCACGGTGATGCTGGTGTCGAGAGCAAGGAGGCGCTGCCCTTCCACAGTGACTTCCAGTTCATGCCGGTCCCCTTGAAGGGTGCCGTTTTGCACGCAGTGGAAGTGCCACCCGTGGTGGCAGGCGGGAACACGTCGTGGGCGAACCTCCACATGGCTCTCGATGAGATGCCACCCGAACTCCGCGCCCGTATCGAGGGCATGCGAGGGATCGGCATCAACCCCTATGCCGGTGGTATGGGCGGTGCGGGCTACACCGGTGACCAGCAGAGGTACACCGACGATCCGGTACCGGACTTTCCCCATCCGTTGATCAGGACGCATCCGGAGACGGGACGAGAGTCTCTGTACTTCTCCATGTTCGTCTGGAAGATCGAGGGTTATGAGGACCGCTCCGAAGAGGAGCAGGCGCTGCTCCAAGACCTGCGCGACCACGTCGACCAGGACCGTTTCTACTACACGCACGAATGGTCTGTGGGCGACACAGTCATCTGGGACAACATGTGCACCAACCACAAACGTGACGCATTCGACCAGGCGTACCCGCGTGAAGTCCACAGGGTGCAGATCGCAGGGACGCGGCCGTTCTGACGCGAAACGACCCCGGGCATGGACCCGGGGTCGTTTCGGTTTGCGAGGAGTGTCTCAGGCGAGGCGCGTCCGACGCGAGGCGTAGACAGCACCCATGCCGAGGGAGATGATCCCAAAGCCGAAGAGGGCGATGACCAGCGTGGAACTGGCGCCCGTCGCGGCCAGCTCGACCGGTGGTACGACTGCGAGGAACCCAAAGGCCGACTCGGTCTGGGCGGCGTCGCCGGCGATGATCGCGATCCCTGGCTCGGGAATGTCATAGGTGACGGTCACCGTGCCCTCACCGTTGCCGTCCATCTGGACCGGCATGAGGTTTGCCTGATCGCAGGAATTCGTGTCGAGGTTGGCGGGGTTGCCACCTTCGGGATAATCGCATGGAAGCACGAACAGCGCGATGTCTGCGCTGAATCCGCTCAGCGAAACCTCGATGTCATGTTCGCCTGCTTCCTCGACCTCATCTGGGTCGAGGGTCATGGTCGGTGTTCCCTGAGCGCCAGCGGCGACCCCGAGCGTGAGCACAGTCACGAATGCGACCACGACTCCAGCGAAGATCTTTTTCATAATGTTCCCCATGCCTTTCCGGCAAAATATAGATATACCAAGATCTTAGAGTCGTTTGTGAGCTGACTCAACTGTTGCAAGTCGCTCGACCGGCACCGGATCATCCGGACCGTCGCCGATCAGGACAGCGAGCTGGTACAACACCTCGCTGATCAAGGGCGCCTGAAGCGCGAACGGGACACCAGTCGACCGCGGCCGGGGGTGCCCGAGATCTCTGTTCCGGAGGCGACGATCTCCCCCCTGCTCATGGTCAGATCAGGCCAACCCCTCACCGTCCATCCGTCGTAGGGCGAGTAGCCGGCTCTGGACTGCATCGTCGAACCGTCGATGATCCTGGTCTCGTCTGTATTCCAGATCACGATGTCGGCGTCAGCCCCAGGCGCGATCGTGCCCTTGCGGGGGTAGAGCCCGAACAAGCGGGCGGCGTTCGTGCTTGTCACCTCGACGAACCGAGCCACCGAGATCCGGCCGGAAGCGACGCCTTCACTCCAAAGGACAGGCAACATCGTCTCCAACTCCGCCATCCCCTGGCGGAGGTCCTGAGCCGTCAGCGTCGGATCGAGCTTCTCGGCCAGCGTCCACGGTGCGTGGTCTGTACACACCGTGGCCACGGTCCCGTCGCGGAGTCCAGCCCACAAGGCTTCGCGATCGGAATCGGTACGTAATGGTGGAGCCCCCGCGTACTTCGCTCCGTCCGACTCCTCGAAACGGTCCGCGTTCAGGTGCAGATAGATGGGGCGGGTCTCGACATAGAGAGGGAGGTCCCTGGCTCTTCCAGCCCGACACGCATCGAGAGCTGGTCTGCTCGACAGATGGACCACGTAGGTTGCCGCTCCCGTGGTTGCGCAATATGCGACAGCTCGCTCGGTTGCGATCCGCTCCGCTTCTACGGGCCGAGTGTCAGGGAAGTGACGCGGGTCGGTTTGACCTGCTGCGCTCAGCGCAGCTCCGCAGCAGTGCAATATGGCGCGGTCTTCACAATGCAGCAGGACGATCGATCCGGCAGCGGCTGCCGCCGTCATGGCCCTCAGGTATCCGTTGACGTCTCGGTCGAAGCGTCCGAACGACAGGAAGATCTTGATGCTCGGGTGGCCTTCGGCAGCCAGTTCTTCGATCTGGTCTATGCCTTCGTCGCTCGGATCCATCAGCACCGGGTGGTGGAAATAGTCGATGATGGCGTTGGCCTCCGCGTCCTGGAGATCGCGAGCCAGCCCCGCCTTCATCTGTTCACCCCTACGCGGAAACGACATGTTGCCGACGGTAGTTATGCCTCCGGCGGCAGCGGCTCTGGTGCCTGTGACGAAGTCGTCGACCCAATGCCATGAGCCCGGCTCGGTTCCTGGAGCGGTCAGATGGACGTGGGCGTCAACACCTCCCGGCAGCACATATCGGTCGGTCGCATCGATTTCGGTACGGGAGGACATCGAGCCTCCGAGTTGGACGATCCGGCCGCCCGCGATCCCGACGTCGACTTTCGCCTCGACGCCGGTGGTGACCACGGTGCCCCCACGAATGATGGTGTCCAGATCCTGTGGCATTGTCGCCAGCCTCCCACAACACAAATGGCGAGGGAGTAGCTTCTGTCTCGATGGATCCGAGATCCTGCTCGCTCCCCGAACTGATTCGTTGGTCGACCAACACATTCGCCGAACTCGACGCGGTGAGAGATGGCGAGACCACGCTCAGCTATTCGGCACTCGGCGAACGAATCGATCAGGCCGCTAGGGCCATGGTGGCATCGGGTGTCCGACAGGGTGACGCGGTGGCGGTGTGGGCGCCGAATTGCTGGCAGTGGATTGTTGCGGGCATGGCCACCATCCGTGCCGGTGCGGTACTGGTTCCGGTCAACACCCGTTTCAAGGGCAACGAAGCTGCCTATGTCCTCGGCCGGGCCCGGGCTCGTCTGTTGTTCGTGGTCGATGGCTTTCTCGATACCGACTACAGCGGCTCGCTGGAACAACAGGACCTCCCGCACCTGGACGAGATCGTCGATCTCGTCAGCTCTTCAGATGGGCGTACAACAGCTTTCGAGGCCTTTGTGACCAGAGGCGATGGAAGCGATCGGAGTGAACTCCAAGCAGCGATCGACCGTTGCTCGCAAACCGCGACGGCCGACGATGTCAGTGCCATCATGTTCACCTCGGGTACCACAGGTCACCCCAAGGGCGTCCTGGTCCGCGGTGGGGCGATCATTCGCGTCTTCGCGGGCTGGTCCGAGGCACTGACTGTGCGGGCCGGCGACCGGTACCTCCTCGTCAACCCCTACTTCCACGCGTTCGGGTTCAACGCAGGCATAGTCGTCTGCCTGTTGAAGGGAGCCGTCAACTTACCGGTCGCCGTGTACGACCCCGTCGAGGTCCTTGCCATCATTGAACGGGAGAACGTCACGGTGTTCCCGGGACCGCCGGCGATGTTCCAGGGCTTGCTCAACCATCGTGATCTTGATCGCTACGACATCTCATCGCTCAGGGCTTGCGTGACGGGTGCCGCAACGATCCCGGTGGAGATGATCGTCGCCATGCGGGAGAATCTCGGGTTCGAAGTCGTCATGACCGCCTATGGGATGACTGAGACCTCCGGCATCGCGAGCTACACCAGGCCGACTGACCCGCCAGAGCTGGTGGCGACCACGTCCGGCTGCGCTCCGGAGGGAGTCGAGTTGCGAATCGTGGATGCCGAAGGCAACGACGTGTCAACCGGGGAGGAGGGCGAACTGCTCGTCCGAGGGTTCCAGGTCATGCCCGGCTATCTCGACGCGCCAGATCAGACGGCAGACGTCATCGATCTCGATGGTTGGCTTCACACCGGTGACATCGCTGTGATGGACCAGGCCGGCTACATCGACATCACTGATCGCAAAAAAGACATGTTCATCATGGGCGGGTTCAATGCCTACCCGGCTGAGATCGAACGGGTGATGGTCGGGCACCCCCGCGTCGGCATCGTGGCGGTGATCGGCGTGCCGGACGAACGCATGGGCGAGGTGGCGGCCGCATTCGTCGTGCCCAGTCCAGAAGGTGTGCCGGACGCCGCTGAGCTGATCGAGTGGTGCCGCGAGCAGATGGCCAACTATAAGGTGCCCCGCCACATCTGGCTGGTCGACGAGCTGCCACTGAATGCGTCGAACAAGGTCCGCAAGCAGGAACTCAGAGCTGATGCCGCCGTCAGATTGTCGACGAAACACTCTTCATAGGAGCATGGACGAATGGAGCTTGCCGGCACTTCACGCCAGGTCTTGTCGTACATCTGCTTGCGGTGACGTTTCCCATCATGTCCGCCATCAGAGGACGAGCGGGGGGCAATCGAACATCACAACTGCTTCAGCTGCTTCTTCGAAGGACCCCCATCCACCACCACCGTCTCCGAATCCCTGCTCCAGAATGCTGCCGGAGAGGTTGTGCGGTGCAAACCCGCCGTCATAGATCTCGCCATCGACGGAAACGGCGAATACGGAGTCGATATGGCCGACACCCTCACAGCTCATACCGCTCATCGAGCCTACGGTTGCTCCCACCGCGAACACGGCCGGTTCCCCATCAAGTGTCGCTCGAGTCACCGAACAGTCGGCGACGTCATATATCCCCACCAGCTGGGCCGAAGCACCGGAGCCGACAAGGACAAAGGCTTCCAGAGGGCCGTCGCCGTCGATGTCGTAAGCACCTATCGGGCGAACCGCCCCTGCTGAGCTCGATCCGAGGATGACCTCGTCGAAGGCACCGCCGATTCCTGGAACCAGGCGAATGTGGAAACGGTCTTCCGTCGGAGCGAAGTAGGTCATCAGCTGGTCGGCCAGCCCGTCCAGATCGAAGTCGGCCACGATTGTCTCGAACCCCAGGGCATCACCGGGGACGGGTCCGCTGTCGGCGCAGGTGGGTGCTGCAGTGGTCGAGGTCGTCGTCGGCGATGTGGTGGTCGTCGCTGGTGCTTCGGTCGTCGGCGCCGCGGTGCTGGCTGGGACCGTTGTCGGCGCGGGCATGGTTGTCGTTGGCGTCGTATCAGCCGGAGCGGTCGAACTGGACGAAGCGGGCACGGTGCTGGAGGTGACGATGGTGTCGGGAGCTCCGCTGGCGTCAGAGTCGCCACACGCTGACATCACGAGGGCAGTAGCCACCGCGAAAGCCGTGATCCTGGTTTTAGGAAAAAGTGATCCCATGGGAACAACCATCGGTTATGTCGGGCGGACCATGAGCAGTTGCCGCTCAGAGCCTGCTTGTCCGGCACATGGTGTTCGTACTCGATCGGACCAGCTGATCTCAGTCAAGTTGGCCGTACCCGAGGATGTCCTTCTGGGCGAAGAAGTCCTGCCACTCTTCGTCGGTGAGAAGAACGGGGTCGCCTACTTGCATGGCGAGCAGGTACTGGCGGCAGAGAACCTCGAGCCGATGGGCATCGTCGATCGCCGAAGTGAGACTCGTTCCACGGACGATCATGCCGTGGTTGGCCATGAGGCAGGCTGTCCGGTCACGGAGTGCCGAAGCCGCGTCGTCAGCGAGCGCCTCGGAGCCAAACGTGCTGTACGGAATGCACGGAACGTCGGTGCCGCCGAAGAATCCGACCACATAGGTGAACCCGGGAAGCGGTCGTCGGAGTGACGCCAGCGCGACGCAGCTGTCGCTATGAGTGTGAACGATTGCTGCGGCTTCGTCGCAGGCGCGATAAATGGCGAGGTGCATCTGCCATTCCGATGATGGTGTCAGCGCGTCGTCCCATCTACCGTCGGCGCCAACGAAGACGAACGACTTCGGGCCGATTTGCTCGGCGGTGGCGCCCGATGGCGAGATGAGCATCCCGTCGTCGGTTCTGGCACTGATGTTGCCGGATGAGAGGTCGGTCAGACGCAGGACATCGATCTTCCGATAGCCGTCGGCGAGATCGGCGCGCAGCGATGAGTTCACCTCGTCAGCCTTCCACAGCTTCGGTTCGGCCGAGCATGACCTCTGTGCTGCGCGCGGTCGTAGGAAGTCACAGTGGTCGCAGCGTCGGCGGCGGTCCCTTGGTCGAAACCGGCGATCGATGATGATGCCCGCCGGCGCCTGAGTCTCAGGATGCGGTGAAGTCAGGTGTTCGGCGCTCGGCCATGGCCGCCACGCCTTCGGACCAATCGTTCGTCTGGCGTAATCGGTCTTGTTCTGCCTTCTCTCGATCTGTCGCGATCCGAATGCGTGCTGCCAAGTCACCCCGCATGGTTTCTCTGATCGACGTGACAGCAAGGGGTGCCGAGCCAGCGATCTCGGCTGCGAGCGTGTTGGCGGCCGAGCGTACGTCTGACAAGGGGACGAGCTTGTCGGCGAGGCCGATGTCGACCGCCTCGGCTCCCGAGATTCTGCGGCCGGTGTAGAGCAGTTCGAGGCAACGTTGTTGCCCGACAAGGTCGGGCAGTGTCGCTGTCAGGCCGAATCCATGGTGGAAACCGAGCCTGGCGAAGTTGGCGGCAAAGCGTGCCTCGGCGGCGGTGACCCGGAAATCGGGCATGCAGGCGAGCCCGAGCCCGCCGCCGATGGCGGCACCCTGAACTGCTGCCACCACTGGTGTGCTGGTCGAGAACAGCGCCACTGCAGCGTCGTAGAGGTGTCGTGGCGAGCCGTCCGGGTTCGTGCGCGCCGGTCCCTCGTCGCGGGACGCGAAGTTCGCGCCGGCGCAGAAGTGTCGTCCATCGGAACACAGCACGATCGCTCTGCACGCTGGTTCGTCATCGAGGGCGGCGAACGCTTCGGCCAGCGAATCGATGAGTGCGATGTCGAAGTAGTTGTTGGGTGGTCTGCGGATCTCGGCCGTCGCGACGCGGTCGTCGGCGATGGTCACGTGGAGGTCGCCGTACGTTCCGAAATCGGCCATCAGTGGTGCTCCTGCTTTGTGAGTCGGTCCGACGAGGAATGTCGATCGCCAGTCTTGCCGAGGAGACGGCTGCTGGTTTAACCCGCCCGAAAGCGTACGACAGGGTGGCCACAAATCGTGGTCGAACACGGTGGTAGCGTTCCACTGTTCATGAGCGCCTGGAGGAGCGAGGTATGACGTTGACACGGCTCGTGTCCCCGCGACTTCAGCGGGTCGCGGCCGGTGTGGCGAGGCGGTTCGAGTACGAGTTGCAGAAGCGGATGGGCTGGGGCGTTGATCTTGGTCTCAAGTTCCGACTCAGGGATGATTTGACGAGGTATCGGGCAGCACCGGCCACTGCCAGTCGCGAGGTTTCGGTCAGACCTATCTGTTCGTTCGACTTCACTGACGAAGAACGCTTCGTCGTCTTCAAGGACGACATCTATCGAAGGTTCGTCGCCGCTGAAGGTGGGCCTGACCGTGACGATTTCGATCGCTGCGGCTACTGGGTGCCTCGAGGTGCCGTGGTGTTCTACGACGCCGTCGAAAGTACCTTCGTCAAGCTGTTCGACGAGTTCGCGGCTGTGCACGGCGAAGCGCGGTATCTCGGCCAGGCGATCGAGAGCGGCATGTACGATTTTCTCTGCCCGGACCTCGACTATCTGATCCGCGACGGGCACGGTCGTGTCCGCGGGTACGCAATCGGAAAGGGCACGCCGATCAGCCGCTGGGAGTTCGAGCAGTACATGCCGGAGATGCAACAGCTCATCTTCGAGGTCACGGAGCGCACAGGTCTCTATTTCACCGATCTCACCTATCACAACGTCGTGAAGAGCGACGGGCGCCTCTGTTTGATTGATCTCGAGAGCGTTCTTCCTGTCGAGTGGTACGGCACCGACATGGACTTCGCGTTTGCCCATATCGACGAGGTCGATGTTGGCTGGGCGTTGCAGTCGAAGTGGAAATCGCCCGACTGGTACGGCGAATTTGTGACCTCCCTCCAACTGAACCCAACCTTTTAACACTCTGCCTGGACGACCGCGAGCTGGAGAGATCGAGTGGAGTACAGAGACATCGCGTTCAACCGGCGAAGCATTCGTGGCTACAGCGACGAGCTCGTGCCCAAGGAACTGATCGACGAGGTGATCGACGTCGCCAGACAGGCGCCATCGTCGATGAACACTCAGCCATGGCACTTCCACGTCGTCACCGGTGAGCCACTCGAACGTATCCGCGAAGGCAATACCGAGCGGATGATGTCCGGCGCGAAACCGGATCGTGAGATCAGCGGCCATGGTGCATACGAAGGCGAGCATCGTGAGCGGCAGAAAGTGGTTGCCGGCCAGCTGTTCGAGTCGATGGGCATCGATTGGGGTGACAAGCAGCGCCGTAACGACTGGGCGATGCGCGGGTTTCGCCAGTTCGACGCACCGGTGTCGATTGTCGGGACGATTGATCGCGACCTCGGCGAGAGCACAGTCGCGTACTTCGATCTCGGCCAGATCGTCTACGGCATGGTGCTCGCGGCCTGGGACCGCGGCCTGGGCACGGTGATCAATGGCCAGGGCATCTCGCAATCGTCGGTAGTTCGTGAGCACTCGAACATCCCGGAAGATCAGATCATCGTGATCACCGTCGCCCTGGGATGGCCAGCCGACAATTTTCCCGCCAACGACGTGCAATCGCAGAGGCGCGAGATTCACGAGATCGTCAGCTACGTCGGGTTCGACGAACGAAGTCCCGGGCTACGAGTAACTGGGCTACAGAACGGTACGAGGGTCGAAGGCCCAGAGAACATGTCGGTCGGGGAGTCGTGAGTCAGGTCACCGAAGAGGACGTCCAAGAGCAGGTTGCCGAGTGGTTCCGCTCGGCCTGGGATCCTGATCTGTCGCTCGTGGAGTGGCGTACCCGTCTGCTTGATTCCGGCTGGGCTGTGCCCTCGTGGTCGACTGACTGGTTCGGCAAAGGCCTTCCTGCGTGGTCCGATCGGGTTGCTCACAGCACGATTCGCCGTGAAGGAGGAGTAGCCCTTCCTCTTGGTGCCGGCGTCAGCTTGGCGTCCCCGACGCTGTATGACCATGCCAACGACGACGTGAAGCGCCGGTTCCTTCGACCCACGCTGACCGGGGAGATGATGTGGTGCCAGTTGTTCAGCGAGCCCGTCGCCGGATCCGACCTCGCTGGGCTCAAGACGACCGCAGTTCGCGACGGTGACGACTGGATCGTGAACGGCCAGAAGGTCTGGAACACCAGTGCCCACCACGCGGACATGGCGATCCTTGTGGCTCGAACCGACTGGGACGCGGTCAAGCACTCCGGCCTCTCTTATTTTGTGATGGACATGCACCAGGAAGGCGTCGAGGCTCGCCCGATCGCGCAGATGAACTACCACAACTCGTTCAACGAGGTGTTCATGACTGATGCGCGCGTGCCGCACGCGAACCTCGTCGGCGAGATCGGCGGTGGCTGGCGGGTCGCCCGCGGAACGTTGGCTCACGAGCGATCGTTTGCGGGCTTGAGGGCTGTTCAAATTCGCGAGGCTGCCGTCGGCAGGGTCATCGAGGAGGCCAGGGAAGAGGCCGTCGAGTACCTGAAGACTTACGAGTGGTACCCACAGCGAGCGGGCCGCTTTGACCTCATCGTCGAGCGGGCCGTTGCGGCCGGTCGGCACACCGATCCGGTTGTTCGCGAAGAGATGATGCAGCTGTACAGCCTCCAGAAGGCCGCTGAATGGACGGCTGGCCGAGCCAGAGCGGCGAGAGAACTCGGCCGTCCACCAGGATCTGAAGGTTCGATCGGGAAGCTGGCGTCGTCGGAGGTCGCCCGCAGGTCGAACCACCTCCACGCGGCCATTGCGGGCCCGAAGGCGATGCTCAAGGAAGGCGACGATCCACTTGACGCTGTGGTTGCTGAAGTCATTGTCTCGACGCCGGCTCAGTCGATTGCCGGCGGCACCGACGAGATTCAGCACAACATCCTCGGCGAGAACATGTTGGGCCTTCCGAAGGAACCTGCCCTCGACAGGGGAATCCCGTTCCGTGAGGTCGGGCGTTCCTGAACCTGGCAAGCTGACGGCGGGGGAAGAGGTTACCGATGGCAGATGAAAGTCGGCGCGGACCGATCAAGCTGACGGCCGATCAGGTCTTCGACGGTGAAGCTTTTCTGGGCAGAGCAGACGTGATCCTCGACGACGGAAAGATCGTCGCAGCGGGGCCCGACCTGCGGTCCGATCTGGTGTCGACCGATCTCGGTTCAGCGACGATTTTACCCGGGCTGGTCGACTGCCATCAGCACCTCGTGTTCGATGGCAATGGCACGCTCGAAGATCAGGTCGTCGAGCGCTCCGACGACGAGCTTCTGGAACGAGCCAGAGAGGCGGCCCGGCGAGCGTTGCTCGGTGGCGTGACGACGTTGAGAGATCTCGGCGACCGGGGTTTTGTCACCCTCGGCCTGCGAGGCGATCCCGAACTGCCGACGCTTGTGTGTGCTGGGCCTCCGATCACCACAGTGCATGGCCACTGCTGGTATCTCGGCGGCGAGTGTGATGGCACAGGTTCACTTCGGCGAGCTGTCGCCGAGCGCATCGACCGTGGGTGTGACGTCGTGAAGGTGATGGTGACTGGGGGAGCAATGACCCCCACCATGCCGATGTGGAGTTCGCAGTTCGCGCTCGACGAACTCAGAATGGTCGTTGAAGACGCACATGCCGCAGGCCTCCCGGTCGCTGCTCATTGTCATGGCCTCGGCGGTATCGCTGATGCCATTGAGGCAGGCGTCGACACCATCGAGCACTGCTCGTTCATGAATGAAGACCTGCAACCTGATCCATCAGAAGAACTTTTGGCTGCTATCGGAACGTCGAATACCGCCATCTCAGCCACGTTTGGTCGGCTGCCGGATGCGCCACCACTGGACCCGGAGATGGCGGCAAAGCGACCGAAGGTCAAGGCCGCGATGCATCGCGTTCATCAACTCGGAGGGTCGGTTGTACTCGGATCCGATGCCGGCATCGCTCTGGCCAAGCCTCATGACGTTGCCGCACATGCCATTCATGAATTCATGGAGATGGGGTTCGACACGACTCAGTCGCTTCGGTCAATGACCAGTCGAGGTGCCGATGCGCTTGGGCAGGACCGGAAGGGTCGATTCCGGGCTGGTGATGACGCCGATGTCCTAGTGGTCATGGGCGATGTCGAGACAACGCCTGCTGCCCTCGCCGACGTCATGCAGGTGTGGAAGATGGGCCAGTTGGTCATCGCCACGGGAGAAGATGGCCAGTGAGCGCCTGGATCAGCATGATCGATGAGGCTGATGCCTCTGCAGATCTGACCGAGGCGTACGACGAGGCCCGTTCGCCGAACGGCCACCTCGAGAACGTGTTGAAGATCCACTCGCACCGGCCGAACATCATGCGCGGGCATGTCCGGTTGTACCGGTCGATCTTGCACGACGAGGCCAACACCGTTCCCGAATGGTTTCAGGAAACTGTTGGCGCGTATGTGTCGATGATCAACGGCGGCTCGTACAGCTATGCCAACCACTGGGCGAACGCCCGCCATCTGATCGGCGATGATGTGCGCTCTGACGCCATCGAAGCAGCATTCGCTGATCGCGAGCCTCAGCGCGTGTTCGAGGGAGCGGAACTGGCGGCCTTGCAGTATGCGGAGAAATTGACGGCACGTCCGAACGAGATGATCGAGGCAGACGTTGACGCGATGCGAGCCGGCGGATTCGACGACGGACAGATCTTGGAGATCAACCAGGTCTGTTGTTACTTCGCCTACGCCAATCGGCTGTTGAACGGGCTCGGCGTCTCGCTCGGCGAAGCGCCTGTCGGTTTCTACACCTAGACACCGACACGACCCGTTGTCGTGGTCCCGAATCCTGACTGCCAGTAGCTTCTCCGCCATGGTGATGCGAGTCGATGGCGACAGGCTCTGGGCACGACTGATGGCGATGGCCGAGATCGGACCCGGTGTTGCCGGTGGCTCGAATCGCCAGGCACTGAGCGACGAAGACGCTGCTGGCCGAGCGCTTCTTCTGTCGTGGGCCGCGGCGGCCGGGTGTACCCATCATTTCGACGAGATCGGCAACCTGTTCATCACCCGTACCGGTGCTGTTGTCGACGCTCCGAGTGTGCTGGTCGGCTCGCATCTCGACACCCAACCGACTGGCGGACGGTTCGACGGCGTGTATGGGGTCCTGGGTGGTTTCGAGGTCATCGAGACCCTGAACGATCTCGGTATCGTCACTGAAGCTCCGATCGAGCTGGTGGTCTGGACGAACGAAGAAGGTTCTCGTTTCCAGCATTCGATGATGGGCTCGGCTGTATGGGCTGGCAGCCTTGGCCTTGAGGCAGCAAGAGACCTGGTCGATGTCGATGGTGTGTCCGTCGGCGAAGAACTCGACCGGCTCGGGTGGAACGGTGAGAGAGCCACATCTCCGGCCGACCACGACGCCGCCTTCGAGCTCCACATCGAGCAGGGTCCAATTCTCGAAGCTGCAGGAACCGAAGTCGGCGTAGTCACCGATGTCCAAGGGTTGCGCTGGTACACGATCGAATTGTTCGGGTACCCCGCCCACGCTGGGCCGACGCCGATGAATGTGCGACGTGATCCGGCCAGAGCGCTTGGTGAGATCATCAATGGGGTGTACGAACTTGCTGCTGCGAGCGGTCCGGACGCGAGAGCGACTTTTGCGATGTTCGAGAGCGAGCCCACCTCGCCGAACACGGTGCCCGAACTGATCCGGGCCAGGCTCGACATGAGGCACCCCGACGAAGCGACCCTCGACGCGCTGAACGAAGAGGTGCACCGAATCGTCGAACGATCATCGACTCGCCACGATGTCGGTCACAGGATCACCATCGACAACCATTCGCCGCCGGTGCAGTTCGCGGAGCAGTGTGTCTCTGCGGTCGAACGGGGTGCCCGATCTCTTGGACTGTCGAGTCAGCGGATCGTTTCTGGTGCCGGCCACGATGCGTGTTATGTCGCCGGTCATGTTCCGACGGCGATGATCTTCATTCCGTGTGACGATGGCCTGTCGCACAACGAGGCGGAGAACATCAGCGAAGAACAGGCCGAGGCTGGCGCCTCGGTGTTGCTTCATGCCGTGCTCGAAGCAGCCCGATCGATCAGAAGACTGTAAACCGGTATCAGTTGTTGAATGTCAGCGTTGATCGAATCGTGACCGGAATGTGAGGCGAGATCGGACCGGGGCCCATCCAGCAGTGCGTTCCGCAATGCGTCGACATCAACAGTGACTGGGTGGCTGCGTCCTTGATCATGATGCGAAACAGATGAGGCCCGGTGGTCCAAGGGAAGAACCCGTTGCGTTGCCACCAGGCCGCTGGTGCGCCGAGATTGATCACGACGGGTGCAAGGGTTTCATCCGTGAACTCGGTCTTGCCCGAACAGGTCTCTTCGAAACCGTCACTGAAGTTGTTGCCGTTGTGAAGTGACCACGCACAGACCTGTATGTGGATTGCGAGACTGCTCGGCTTGTCAGTGATCTCGAAGGTGAGAATGGCATCGCCGGCGGTCAGGTTTGGGGCCATCCAGTTGCCCTGATCGTTGAACGGTGGCAGGTAGTACTCGTCGGGCCCCGCTGCTGCGAGCACGTCCTGCCAGATGACGACTGAGCCTGGCGGTGGTGGGGTGGTTGTCGTGGTTGTGGGTGGGATTGTGGTTGTGGGTGGGGTCGTGGTTGTGGGTGGGGTCGTCGTGGTGCCAAGTGGGATCGGCCCGGTGCTGGCGATGGCGAGGTCGGCGGGGTTTGTGATGCCGGGTACGGTGATGGTTGTGGTGGCGGTGGTGCCGAACCAGTGGATGTTGGTGGTTTCGTCGATGAGTGCGTATCCGCCGTTGCGGTCGTCGGCGGCGCCGAT
>JABABU010000032.1 GCA_014238065.1 Actinomycetota bacterium | reverse complement strand
CGATGATGACGCCGTACTCTGCGGCGACGCCGCCTTCTTCGTTGTTGCCAGCTTCGTTGAGCCGTGTCACGAGACGAATGAACATCCGATTTCCTCCTGGTTTTTCGAACAGCTGCTGACTGCAGACTGTCTGACCGGCTGAGCCGGTGCATCATGGATCGTCCAGGTATCGTCCGTGCTTGAGCGATAATGCTCGACGTGTCGCAACTTCCTGCTGGACCGTTCAGACCTTTCGTGGGGACGCTCGGGTACATCTTCGACAGGTCGCGCGGTGAGGTTTTGATGATCCGTCGCGATGCGCGACCCGACGACGATCATTTCGGCAAAATCAACGGTCTTGGTGGGAAGGTCGAGCCCGATGAGAGCATCGCCGCCAGCCTCCGTCGCGAACTCGCGGAGGAGGCCGGTATCGAACTCACTTCGTTCTCGATGCGGGGCACGATCACTTGGACGAACTTCGGGCCAAAGCGAGAAGAGTGGCTCGGGTTCGTGTTCCTCATCGATGGCTGGACGGGTGAGCCGAAGACGGGGAACGATGAAGGTTCGCTCGAATGGATCCCGCTCGACCGTCTGCTCGCAGCGTGCTCGCCAGACCCCGACGAGCGCCGCGCAGCCGATCTCCCGATGTGGGCCGGCGACAGGCACTTTGTCCCGCTGGTGTTCGATGGTGAGCCTTCGGCCTTTCACGGGACGATGCCCTATGACGCCGATATTCCGCTTGGCTGGACGTACGAACGGCTGTGACCTCGACTATTCGTCGACTCCGCCGTCGACCTTCAGGCGGTGGAGCGTACCGGCCTGGCGAACCCACTCGTCCCGTTCGATCCTGCCTTTGAAGCCGAGCTGACCGTCGAGTTCGTAAACCCCTTCTGTGGTCAGCTGGGCGATCTGCTGGAACGTGAAGATTCCGTTTTCGTTGAGAACACCTTCGAGGTGTGGCCCGATGCCGTTGATCAGCTGGAGGTCATCCGGGTGTTCCTTGAGGAGTTCGAGGGGTTCTGCCTCAAGGAACGGTGGGTGATTCTCGGCATCAGAGTCGTCGAGGTCTTCGGCCACGACGGCGGACACGAGGCGGTCACGCTGTTCTGTGAGCAAACTCAGTGCCTTCTCGGCGGCGACGGCTCTGGCGTTGAGTTCGGCGTTGGCATCTTCGAGCTCGCTGACCCGCGAGACGAGCGGGTCGATTTCGTCGACGCGACTTCGCAGCTCCGGAACTCGGTGAGCCAGAGGGCGAAGCTGTGACACCTGACTTCTGAGGGCCTCGACTTCGTTGGCGCGGCGTTCCGCATTGCCGGTGAGGGCTTCTGTCTGTGATCTGAGGTGGTCACGCTCGTCGAGTGCTGCGGCAAGCTCGGTCTCGTACAGGCTGAGTGTTGCCGATCGTTCCCGTAGCACTGATGCCATGATGTTGGTTTCCGTCCGTGTTCCTACGATTCGGCTGTACCAGAGTAGGTAGCCGGCCATCAGGCCGATCAGCGCGGCGAGCACGATGTACACGATTATTTCGCCGATTGCGTACGTCATGGCGTCGCGATTCCTCTTCTTGAAATGATGAACTCGATCCGCCGATTGGCGGCCCTGCCTTCGGGGGTCTCATTGTCGCTGACAGGTTGGGAATCGCCGCTGCCGACAGGTGTGAGCGCTGCCTCGTCGATTCCAGCAGTGACCAGGTACTGCGCCACCGACATGGCTCGAGCGAGCGACAGTTGGAGGTTCCTGTCCGGGTCGCCAAAAGAATCGGTGTGGCCCTCGATTGTGATCGAGAGGGCCGGGTCGGCGATCAGAATGGCCGTGATGTCGTCGAGCAACAGACGACCGGCTTCGTTGATGTTCGCGGTGCCTGAGTCGAAGGTGATGCCGTCGATCCTGGTGACTTCGATGATTGCGGCTTCGATGGCGCTCGGGTCTGCAATGAGCTGGTGACTGACGGTGAAGTTGGTTCCACCTGCGGTGAGTAGGCGGCGAAGTCTCGCGATGTCCGCTTCGGCGGTGGTCGTTCCTGTGACGATGAGGATGCCGTCGGAGAATCGGATCTCGCCTTCGGCGAGGTCGTCGACCACGACGTCGATCAGGGCCAGCGCTCCGGAAGGCAAGTTGAGGGTTGCGGGATCTTCGTCGAGGTTCCAGCCGTTTGGCGGGCCGAGTCGGGCCGCGAGAGCTGCTGTGTCGGATCGTCCGCCGACCCTTCCGTCCAGCATGGTCACGCGGTTCGCAACGACCTCAAGTCGGAGTTCCGGACTCTTCACGGGCACGACAGGTTCAGTCGTCGTCGGCGGGGGAGGAGATGTGGTGGTTGGACTCGGTTCGGTGATCATCGGACCCGAACGCTCGATGTCGACGCGCATTGTCGGCGACAGGAACCCATCGTCGACGACGGCCCGGATGAGTTGATCGAGTACCGAGGCATTGACCGGAAGGATGACCTTTGCGATGCGCCCGTCTGCGGAAACCGATTCGTAGCCGACACCTGCATCATCGAGTGCTGCCTGGGTCCGCTCGGTGACGCCCGACTCTAGGTCGGACAACTCGAACACGACGGCGAGGACGCACAGCAGGGCCACAGCGACCATGCCGTAGACCGCGATGGTTCTGTCGCTCATGCCGTGTGCCCCCTTCCTTGCTCCCGTTGTCTCGCATTGTGTCGCATTCGGCGAGCCCACGCGGCAGCGGTCGCCGGATAACTTTCGAGGGATGGATGCAGCGAAGGCTGAGATGGTCGCAGCGGTCGCGTGGCCCGGCATTCGGACGAACGCATACGGTTCGTGGTGTCATCGGTTTGCCAACGGCTACACGAATCGAGCCAGCTCGACGACCGTTGTCAGCGTCGTCGAGGTCGAACTCGGACTGTGCGTCTGCTTGACTCACACTGGTCGTGGTTGTCGGCGCACTGCCTACCGATCGCTCCGGTTCGTCGACGTCGGGTACACGTTTTGCCGATGACTCGGAAAAATTCTCCTGGCGCGTACGCGAAGGTCACCTGAACATCGGTCGACCGATGCTGTATGCCTCGTACCCGACAGATCGTGTTGCCTGATGCCGCACCTGCGCCTGTCGTCGAGCCGCAGCCCGGCGGCCTGATCTCTCGTGCGTGCCGAGAGTGCGAGGTCACCTGGTATGGAGTTCCAGACGATGACTGCTGGTGTTGTCATGAGCCGGGTTGTGATGGGCTGCTCAGATTGTTCGTTGCAGTACGTAGCTGAGCTGGGCTCAGCTCTGGGTTGCTTCGGCGAGATGCTCCGGTAGTACCTCTACGGTGATCGTGGGCGAGACGGGAAAGCCTTGGCCCATGTTGAGAAGCCGAGCACCGTCACCGCTGTCCATGAGTTGGAGATGGGACTCTTCACCGCGAAGAACGCGGAGTTCTCCATTGGTCGACCCCACTGCGGTTCTGGGCGTTCGATCGTGTGACGGATGGGAGCGGCACCGGGGAACGAGTCGAGCGCAAGTAGCGTTACCTCCCTGTGCGCATCGCCAAGGAACATCTGATGGCCAGGCAAGCGGTCTCCCTCGCTCTTGTGCTGCTTCTGACGGCCTGTAGCTCGTCGGGTTCTTCAGGTATCCAGGCGCCTGACACGACGGTCGAAGGGCCAAACGACACCTCTTCGCTTGCTGACACAGGATCTGAAACGGGAGACACTGCTTCTCCCATCGAGGACCCAACTGTTCCCGAGACGATCGATCCTTCGGAGATCACCGTGAAGGGGCTCCAGGAGGCGCCGGAGTTCCCAGTGGGACTGGCGTGGCTGAACGTCCAACGCCCGCTGACGATTCAGTCCGACCTGGCAGGCAAGTTCGTGCTGCTCGACTTCTGGACCCAGGGCTGTATCAACTGTATTCACATCATCCCCGAGCTGAAGCAGCTTGAGGCCGAGTACTCTGACTCACTCGTCGTCGTGGGTGTTCATTGGGCCAAATTCGATCGAGAGCGCCAGACCGAAGCAATTCGTGATTCCGTTGTTCGTTACGGCGTTGAGCATCCGATCGTGAACGACGAGTTCGAAGTGATTCGTTCGACCTACGGCGTTCAGGCGTGGCCGACGACCATCCTGATCGACCCTGACGGCAACGTCATAGGTGGGCTGTCAGGCGAAGGGGTCTACGAGTCGGTTGTGCCGTTCCTTCGTCGAGGTGTGCCCGAGTGGAGGGCAGCTGGCCTTCTCGATCCAACACCTCTGGTCGTAGTGCTCGAGAGGGAGGCCGTTGCCCCGACCGTCTTGAGCTTTCCCGGCAAGGTGCTCGCCGATCAGGCAACCGACCGCCTCTTTGTGGCCGACACCGGTCACCATCGGATTCTCGTGTCGAACCTCGTAGGCGAACTGCAGTTCGCCATAGGGTCCGGGGTCGAGGGCTTCGCCGATGGCGTGGCGTCCGAGGCAATGTTGAGGCGTCCACAAGGTATGGCGCTGTCAGCCGATGGCTCGGTCCTGTTCATCGCCGATCGCGAGAATCACGCGATTCGCGCCGTCGATCTTGAGACCCGCGACGTGTCAACGATCGGCGGTACCGGCGAGAACACGTTTCAAGTCCGCAACGGTGTGGCGACAGAAGTCGACGTGCCATCGCCGTGGGATCTTCACCGATGGAACGACCGGCTCTTCATCGCCGGCGCGGGACGACATCAGCTGTACGTGATCGATCTTTCGACCGGTATGTTCGAGGTGTTCGCCGGTACAGGAGGCGAGGGCATCGATGACGGACCCCGGCTCGAGACCACCCTTTCGCAGCCGTCGGGTTTCACCGATGACGGGACGTACCTGTACTTCACCGATCCTGAAGCGAGTTCGATTCGTCGCCTCCCACTCGACGGCTCTGGTGAACTCGAGACGCTTGTCGGTCGGAGTCTGTTCGATTGGGGTGATGCGGTTGGTTCCTTTGTCGATACGCAACTCCAGCACGCCATCGGCATCGAGTTCCACAACGGACGGCTGATCGTTGCCGACACGTACAACCATCGCCTGAAGGTGCTCGAGCTCGGGACGAGCCAGTCGATCAACTGGCTCGGCGAGAACGAGCGTGGCTACCTCGATGGGGTTGGCACTGCGGCTCGACTTGCCGAGCCAAGCGGCCTCAGTATCGCCGGCGACACACTATTTGTCGCCGATACGAACAATCACCAGATTCGTTCTGTCGACCTGTCGACCGCCGAGTCCGCGACCGTCACGTTCACCAACCTCGACGTCGCAGCTCTGCGGACTGGCTCGAAGCTGGCCGACGAGATCGCGCTTGCTCCCCAGACGATCGGTCCCGGTGAGGCGACCATGGAGGTCGATTTCGCAGTGCCGGATGGTTACAAGTGGAACACCGAGGGAACTTTCAGCCTCGAGTGGTCAGCTGATGGCGAGGCTCTCGCGGCGCGGGGATTGAGCCGCTACGAGGCCAAGGGTCCTGATGTTCCTGTGACGTTCGACGTGACTGCGACCGTCGGTTCGGCGATCGTGACCGTGAAGGGCACGGTGTTCTATTGCCTCGATGACAACGAAGCCTTCTGCCTGATCCGCGATGTGACCTTCACTGCACCGGTCGAGGTCGAAGTTGGTGCATCGGGGTCGGTTATCTCCGCATCTCACGACCTCCCCAGCGCCGACAAGGTGCGAGCTCTCTGAACATCTCAGTCAAACCGGCGAAACTCGCCTCGTTCCACAGCGGCAACGTCGCGGCGAGCGGTGAACCAGTAGGCGATGGCGATGATGGGTCCCATGAAGTAGGACACCCCGCCGCCCACGATCATGCCCATCCACACAGCGCGCCTTCGACGGGCCATGGCCCAGCACCATTCGGGTCGCCTGGCTGCATCGAGAAATGCTGCCGCGGTCATGATGAACGGGAAACCGACGAGGATCCAGAATCCGATCGCGGCGATCACGTCGATCATGGACGGCTCCGTGCGGCCGGGTCGATACCGTCGATCACGTGCTGATTCGCCGCTGGTCGAGATTCCCGGTGTTTGCGTCGATGTTGTGTTGCTGCATGCTCGGCGCTCTCTCGGTCCGGGGCGTGCCGGCACTTGCTCAGGAGGCCGGCGAGGCCGACTCCGGGTCAGCGGGCGAGGAGCCTGATCGAGTTGTGGTGTCTCCTAGCGGAGGCTACTGGTTGATCTTCGAGCAGAGCGATGGCAGCGATCCGGTGGTGGTGGCCATCGGTGGCGCAGCAGAGATCACCCACTCCGAGCTTGTGGCGCTCGAGACAGCTGTCGAGTCTGGTCAAATCGATCGACCAGGCGGACTGGCCGGCTTTGTCGTCGGGTTGGCAACCTCGAGGCCGACGGAGTCGCTCGCCCTGGCTTGTGCTGCCGACTTGCCACTCGGCGTTCGTCTCGGCCAGACGCTGGTTCCTGGTGCGAACTGGACTCGCCTTGACGAACTCGCCGAACCGATCGCCGAGGGCTTGATCGGAGGATTCGTGGTTCTCGGCGAACCGACCGAGGATGTTGCTGCGGCCATCAGCGCATTGCAGCTGGTTGCGCCGATCCGGCTGGTCGCAGCTGTCGACGAGGAAGGCGGCCGGGTCCAACGGCTGAGGAGCGCGATCGGCCGATTACCTGCCGCCGAGGCACAGGCCAAGGCGTACACATCCGAAGCGCTGACCGAGTTGTTGACGGTGCACGGCGATGCGGCGAGGGAACTCGGGTTCACGATGGCACTTGCTCCCGTTCTCGATGTCGGCGCAGGACCGGGAATTGGCGACAGGGCATACGGCGAAGCCGTCGATGTCGTGGCCGAGTACGGCCTTGCCGCCGCGGCCGGCTACGCGGCGGCTGGTCTCGTTCCTGTCGCGAAACACTTTCCGGGACACGGCCGAGCATCGGTTGACAGCCACAAGTCGCTGCCGAGCACCCCAGACCTGGCCGAGTTGGCGACGGTCGACCTGGCACCGTTCAGGCAGGCGATCGATCGGCGTATTCCAGCCATCATGGTCGGCCACCTCGATGTGCCCGGGTTGACCGATGGTGTCCCAGCTTCGTTGTCCTTTCCGGCGATCACAGGACTGCTACGCGGCGATCTTGGTTTCGAGGGTCTGGTGATGACCGATTCGATGGACATGGGCGCGATCGTCGATCGATGGACGACCGCACAAGCTGTCGAGCTCGCGCTGCGCGCCGGCGCCGACGTGGTCCTGCTCGGGAACACCGACGAGTTGGCGGATATCCATGAGTGGATCGCCGATGCCGTAGCGACCGGACGTCTTGGGTCCGGGCGCGTCGATGCCGCGGCATTGCAGGTGTTGTCGATCAAAGGCGTGCCGGTGTGCAGGACTGCCTTCGATCAGTCTCGAGTTGGCGACTAGTCGAACATGATGACATTCCGGGCGATCGAGCCCGTCTTCATCTGGTCGAAACCCTCGTTGATGTCTTCGAGTTGAATGTGTGCCGACACCATCTCGTCGAGCATCAGGCGTCCGTCGAGGTACATGTCGACGAGGCGAGGCATGTCGGTGCGGAACTGGTTGGATCCCATGTTCGAACCCTGGATCTTCTTCTCCATCAGGAACTGGAAGCCGTCGACCTCGACCTTGACACCGATCGGGATCATCCCGATGACGGTGGCGGTGCCGCCGGTGCGAAGCATGCCGAAGGCCTGCTCTGCGGTGACCTTGAGGCCGATTGCCTCGAACGCGTGGTGCACTCCGCCGCCGGTCATCTCCACCACTGCTGCGACTGCGTCGCCCTCCGAACCGTTCACCGTGTCGGTCGCGCCGACCTGGCGGGCTATCTCGAGCTTCGACTCGACCATGTCGACTGCGATGATCCTACCCGCGCCGGCAATTCGTGCGCCCTGGATTGCGGCAAGACCGACTCCGCCACAGCCGATGACGGCAACGGTTTCGCCCGGCTGCACCTTGGCGGTGCGGAACACGGCGCCGACGCCGGTCATGACGCCGCAGCCGATGAGCGCGGCCTTGTCGAGTGGCATGTCCTTACGGATCTTCACGAGTGCATTCTCGTGAACGAGCATCTTCTCGGCGAATGACGAGAGGTTGAGGAACTGATGGGCGATTTCGCCATCGACAGTGAGACGGGGGGTCTCGTCCATACCGCGCACGGTCTCGACACCCTTGTTCGCGCACAGCGAGGGGCGTCCTTCGGTGCAGTACGAGCAGTGCCCACAGAACACGCTCAGACAGCTGATGACGTGGTCGCCAGGGGCGAACTCGGTCACCGAAGAGCCGACGGCTTCAACGACGCCAGCGGACTCGTGACCGAGGACGGTGGGCGTCGGGTAGGGGTACGAACCTTCCATGAAGTGAAGATCGCTATGGCATAGGCCGGCTGCTGCGGTCTTGACCAGCACCTCACGTGGGCCGGGTTCTCCGACTTCGACCTGGGTGATCTCAAGGTCGCCAGGGATGGTTCTGAGAACTGCTGCCTTCATGTGCTTCTCCTAATCGAGCATTTGGCTTCAGTGTCGAAGCAGACACCGAGACTACTCAGCGATCGAGGGTCGCGACCACCTCAGCCCGAGGCTGCGGTGGTGTCCGACGAGTCGTCTTCGGCGACGACTGGCGCCCTGGCATCTTCGACCACGGCCCCGAAGATGAACACCCATTCGGCGAGGCGGGCGCTGTCCGCGATGGGGTCGATCTCCAGGTAGTCGACTTCTGGTGCGTACTGGTCGAACAACTCGTTGATGATGAGATCGGCCCGTGCGGGCCGTGAGCCGATGCCGTCGATCAGGTTGAACTGGAATTCGGGGGTGATCATCTGGTCGATGAATCGGCCGGCAGATCTGCGCTCTCTGGTTCCTGCGACGATTCCCGCATAGTTCACGACCCTGATGCATGCATCGTTGATGACGGCGGTCTCGAGTTTGTCCGGGGGGTCGAGGCGAAGACTTGCGGTGACAGCAGGCATCTGGGCCGAGGCGAGTACCACGGTCTGCTGACCCTCGAAGTTGCCCTGAGTGAAGTTGCCGAAATACGCCTCTCGCCATGAAGGGACAATCGACATGCCGTTGCGGACGAGTCGGTCGAGGACCGTGGTCCATGCATCGTTGACCACGCCGTCTTCATCGATTGACCCCTCACCAAACCGATGATGGAGGGCGACCACGAAATACTGCCCAATGCGATCGGTGGCCGGATCGGGAATGACGACCTCGCCGAAGTAGATGGCCTCTGTCAATGTGAGGATTGTTGCTGGTGGGTCGGGCAGAGGTGGGGGAGGCTCGACTTCTTCCTCCACCACGGGTTCCTCGCCGGCAGCGGCTGCGGCTTCGGCTTCAGCGGCAGCGAATGCGGCTGCGACTGCAAGTTCCTCTGGTGTCGGCGGAGGAGGCTCGTACGCGGTGAGATCGACGTTGAGACAGATGTCGTTGTAGCTGATCGGGGTGAGTTCGTCATCGTCCACCAGCAGCTTTGGGTCGAGTCGGTCTGCCTCTATGGCCCTGTGGCTCAGGACAAGCCGTTGGCGTATCACCTTCGCGACCGACAACGAGTCGATACCGACGACGACGTCTGCGATGGGGTTCGCAGCGGTTCGTGCCAGCAGATCGACGACTGCCTCTGCGTCAGGCTCCCTGATCACCGCGACGCGCACGCCGGTTCGTTCGGTGTACGCGTCGAGACTCTCCTGCGATACGTGGAAGCTGTCGTGGGTGAGGACGGTGATGGTCTGTGTTTCGCCGCTGATCGACGAGCACGACGACAGCACCGCAAGAGCGGCAAGACCGATGGCGATGCGTGTTAGTGAAGGCACGGCAGTCTCGTGATCGCTGTAGGTGTTCAGCTGTCGGAGGGGAGGGCTGTTGCTTCGGGCGACATCCACGGCAGCACGGCGATGAGTGAGCCGTGGGTAACGCTCACCGTTGGCATGCGCTCGACCGCAACGTTACTGACCCCACGTGTCGAGCCGGGCGCGAGGGTCGCATCGGCGAGTGGCCATGCGAGGCCAGAGGTCGTGACTCCGGACGCTTCGCCGCCGATTGGGAGCAGAGTCACCAAGGCGCCTTCGCTCACGGGGAGTGTCCGCCAACTCTGTACAACGAGTGATCGTGCCCGTTCGTCGATGATTGTGACGGCAATGCTGCTCCATGACGGCGAACACAAGAGCATCACATTGGCGAGCTCATGGTCGAAGCGGCCGCCGTGCGCGCCAATCACCGTCAGGTCATCGATGGAGCGGGCGACGGCCAGTTCGAGCGCCAACTCGAGGTCCGTGACATCTTTGTCCGCCGGGTGATGAATGAGCTCGACGCCGGCGATCTCGGCGGCGGCAACGCTTTCTGACGACGCCGAATCGAAGTCGCCAATTGCGACATCGACGTCGATGCCGAGACGAGCAGCGGTGTCGAGACCGGAGTCCGCGGCGATCACGAGAGTTCCCAGCGGGAGCGTCGTCGCAAGTTCGTTCGTTTCGGGACCTTCTCCGCCGGCGATGATCAGGGCGGCACTGCCGCGTGGCTGCTGTTGCACGGCCTCAACTGTGCCACCAGCCACGCATGGTGACACCTCATTGGCCCTAATGCCGACATCGATTCGAGCAGGGAGCGCAGTACCGTGAGGTCTACTGTGCGTCGTCTTGCATGGCGGCTGAGCCGCCTCCTCGGTATCGCCATGACGGTGGTATTGGCCGTCGGTGTCCTGGTCGGCGCCGGAATCGCCATCGCGCCACATGGCGGGACCGTGCTCACCGCGGTGGCCACCGAGCGAACCGAGATCGAATTCGACCTCACCCCTGGCGCGCAGCGAACCGAGATCTTCGACAGGTACGACAGCCAGATCGGCGTGCTCAACACCGCGATCGACAGAGAAATCGTCAGCTACTCTGACATCCCGACGGAAGTTGTCGACACTGTTCTCGCTGTGGAGGACGAGCAGTTCTTCCGTCACAACGGGTTCGACCTCAAGGGGACGATGCGCGCCCTCTTGTCGAATGTCTCTGCGGGCGGGATCAGTCAGGGCGGATCGACGATCACCCAGCAGATCATCAAGCTGAGGGTTGTCGGGAGCGAGCAGACTTTCAACAGAAAGTTGCGTGAGGCGATTCTCGCATCCCGTCTCGAGGAGGAGCTCACGAAAGAGGAACTCCTCGAGTTCTACCTGAACGAGATCTACTTTGGAAACGGCGCATACGGGATCCAGGCTGCAGCTGAGACGTACTTCGGCAAAGACGTCGGCGAACTCGACTATGGAGATGCCTCGCTGCTGGTCGGTCTCATCAGAGCTCCCTCGATCTTTGACGGGTTCGAGGACTTCCAGGTCGCGCAGACCCGCCGCGAAGTTGCGCTTGGTCGCTTGGTCGATCTCGAGTTCATCACCGAGGACGACCGCGACGAGTACCTACGGCGTCCACTTCCGACCAGGAATCTGAGTCCAAGGTTCACCGATGTGAATCTGCGTCGCGACTACTTCGTCGATGAGGTCACCAGCGCTCTTCTTGACCTCGAACCTCTTGGACAGACTCGCGAAGAGCGGTTCAACGCCGTGTACTCGGGCGGGCTACGCGTATGGACCACGTTCGATCCGGTCATGGAAGGCCAGATGCGTGCGGCGATCGACGAGTTCTTCGAGCCATACGACGGTACCGGAGAGTTCGAGGTCTCGATGGCGACCGTCGAGCCGGAGAGTGGCGCTATCAGAGCTTTCATCGGTGGCCCTGACTTCGCCGATTTCGAGTTCAACCTCGCCACGCAGGGCAAACGTCAGCCAGGATCTTCGTTCAAGACCTACGTGCTCACCGCAGCCGTCGAGCGAGCCGGCTATCTGCCCTACGACACCGTCAGCGGCATCGGGCCCTGCGCCTTCGACGACGGAGCCAACGGCCTCTACGTGGTCAACAACTTCGGAGGCGGTCGCGGTTCTCCAGGAACGCTCGCCCAGATGACGACACGATCGTCGAACTGCGCCTACGTGAGGCTCGGCATTCTCACGGGCCTCAACGACGTGTCCGACATCGCGAGCGAGATGATCGGCCGAAGTGGATCGAATCGTTTCCTGCCGTTCAAGTCGATGTCGCTCGGAGCCCAGGAAGTCACGCCGCTCGAACAAGCCGTCGGGTACTCGGTGCTCGCAAACGACGGCGTACGAATGGAGCCGTACTACATCGAACGGGTTGAGACTCGCGAGGGCGAGGTCCTCTTCCAGCATGTGCCGAGGGGCAAGCGAGTCCTCTCTGCCAACACCGCAGCTTGGGTGACGAACGTGCTCGCATCGAACGTCAGGTTTGGCACCGGCACGCGCGCCCAGATGTCGACAGGACAGGCCGCGGCAGGAAAGACCGGAACTGCGCAGGATTTCCATGACGCCTGGTTCGTGGGGTTCACCCCACAGCTCTCAACAGCGGTCTGGATCGGCAACCCCGAAGAGCTCATCGAGATGCGCGCGATGTTCGGTCAGAGCGGTGGCGTCACAGGCGGTCGCGTCCCGGCGCCGTTGTTCAGCCTGTTCATGTCGAAAGCGCTCGCAAACGCGCCGCTCGAAGAGTTCCCAGGTTGGCCGCCAGGCCCGCGCACATCGCGATTCCTCTTCCTCGAAGATGAGAAGTGTGATGTCGAAATCGAGCTGGAAGACGGCACGAAAGTCGAGTTCGAGCTGGAGTGTGCCGATGTTCGAGTCGACCTCGAGCCTCGGAACGGCAAGTTCATTCCTCGCGACAATGCATTATGCGAGATCGAAGTCGTCGACGCCGACGGGCTGGTGCGAAACGAGAAGGTCAGATGCGTGCAGGTCGTCGAGCGTACGGGCCTCACGACGACGACCACGACAGAGCCACCTCCGACAACGACTCCCGATCCTCCTCCAACATCAGAGGGCGATCCGGCAACCACGGAGGCTCCACCGGTCACTGATACGCCGCCGACCACCACCACGACCGTTGGCGAGTGAGCGTCAGCGCCTGATCGGTGCTATCAATCCTCGTTGTGTCGTGGCCGATCATCTCCGGTACGCAAACCATCCCACCGCAAGGAGGTCTTCGTGAGTGAGCTTGAATCCCTGGCTGATCTGCAGGACCTCGACACGAAGCTCGATCAGTTGGCTCATCGACGCGAGACAATGTCGGAGAGGGCCGCTGTCCTGGAACTCGAAGGGGAGGCGTCGGCGCTGGGCGCCAAGATCAAGACGATCTCGGACGAGCGCCACGTGCTCGAGCGTGATCAACGTCGGCTCGAGGACGAGGTTGCGGTGATCGAAGATAAGAAGGCCACTGATGTCGAGCGGATGTTCTCGATGACCTCGCCGAAAGAGTTGTCGGCGATGCAAGACGAGTTGGCGAGTCTTGGTCGTCGCCAAGAGGTGCTCGAAGATCAAGTGCTTGAGCTGATGGAACAGATCGAGCCGCTGTCCGAGACGCTTTCCGGACACGAGGAGCGACAGGGAAAGATCGCCGACGAGACGGGACGGCTCGAGGCAGCGATCGTTGTTGCCGAAGCCGAGATCGATGCAGAGGTCGCCTCGATCTCCAGCCAGCGCGAGACCCATCTCCCGACGGTTCGCGAGGACCTGGTTGCTCGTTACGACAAGCTGCGCTCGCGGGGTAGGGGAGGCGTGGTCGTTGGTCGTGTCGTCGAAGGGCATTGCTCAGCCTGCGGGCTCCAGTTCTCGTCGGTCTTCATCGACGAGTTGAAGCACTCCAACCGCAGCGAGTTGTTGCAGTGCGATGAATGCGGCGTGTTGTTGGTCCCGTGATCTTGTGGTTCGCGGGTATGTCGCTGGTGGCCATGTGGGCCGTCTTCAGGGACCCTGCGATCGATCATCGACTTGTCGTCGTCGGGGCTCTCTTGCCCGATCTCGTCGATATCGCCTTCGGATCAGCCGCCATTGGGCACACTCTCGCCGCGCCGGTCGGCCTGCTGTTCATCGTGATGGGTCTGACGGTCGGGCGGAGGGGGCTGCGGCGCAGGTTGCTGGCCGCCCCCATCGGCTGGTTCTTCCATCTCGTCCTGGATCCCGTCTGGTCAGAGACCGAGCTCTTCTGGTGGCCCGGGTTCGGGTTCGCGTTCGGCGGGGTGGCTGTGCCGGCGTTTGATCGTCTGACCGTGATGACGATCGTCATGGAGTCGGTCGGCCTCGTGGCCCTGGTGTGGGCGTACAGAACCTTTGGGCTTCGCGACCGCGACCGGCGCGCGGCCTTCATCAGAACGGGTCAGATCGACAGGAGTCTCACCGATCCCGAAACTGTTCCTCCGTCGTGTTGATCCTTCTCCGCCATGGGCAAACCGCGGCCAACGCAAAGGGGCTCCTGCAGGGTCGGGTCGACAACCCACTCGATGACGTCGGATACGCCCAAGCGGCTGCTGCCGCGGCGGCGCTCGGCACTGTTGATCGCGTGATTGCAAGCCCGCTGTGGCGGACGCGTCAGACCGCAGCGGCGCTGCGTTGCGACCGCGGCGTCGAGTACGACGATCGTCTCATCGAGCTCGACTACGGCGACTTCGACGGCAGCGCCCTTGGCGACGTGTCACCTGACATGTGGGACATGTGGCGCTCCGATTCGAGCTACCGGCTACCTGGTGGTGAGTCACTCGACGAGCTTCGGTCGCGGGTGTGGCCCGCGCTCGATGATCTTCGTGAGTTCAGCGCCGCGTCGACCGTGGTCGTTGTGAGTCATATGTCGCCGATCAAGACAGCGGTGCAGTGGGTCCTTGGCGTCGATGTCGAGATCTCTTGGAACCTGCATCTCTCAACGGCGTCGGTGACACGGGTGGCAATGCGCGGGACGCGGGCTGTCCTGCACTCGTTCAACGACACCGCTCATCTCTGAGACATCAACCATGGGCACTGGTGCCGAGTCAGGCACTAGTTGTCGTGACGGTCTTTGCCACGACGCTTCTTCTGGGTCTCGCCCGTCGGAAGAGAAGTGATCGGCGGCACTGCTTTAGTAACTGTGATTGTTGTCGTGGAAGCAGTTGGAGGAACTGTCGTTGTCGAAGATGTCGTGGCCGACGTGGAAGAAGTTGGGCTGGGGTCGGTGGTGCTGGTGGGCGTCGAAGCGGCCTCGAGTCGTGCGGCAATCCTGTTTGCCTCTGCGTTGTCGAGGGTGAAAAAACCGGTACACAGTGCGGCGCGAAGCGGTGATGCGATGGTGCCGTCGTCGAACACACATGTGCCGAGTGGTTCGCCGTTCGTGGTGGTCGTGGTGCCGTCGTCGGGGGATTGTTCCTCTCCGAGAACCTGGGTGGTTGGACTGGTGCCTGGTCCGCTGCGTGACACCGCAATCGTGTCTGCGGGCCGAACCACCGCAGCGATCTCGTCGGCCGACTCGGCAGGCACCACCGTCGCGGCGGCCTCGGTGAGGGCTCGTTCTTCGTCGACCTCGCCGATGCTCGCGATTGCCTCAGCGGAAGTCTGAGGCGACGAGTCGCTGGATTGTCTGGCGAGGACGAAATCGCTCCCGACGGCACCGCCCCTCGTGGCCAGGATCAACGCCAGCAGTACCATGATCGAGGTCGTCAGCATGATGAGCGCTGGACGGTTGTTGTTGCCCACGGAGCGATAGAAATCTCTCTCCCGAAGATTCTTGCTTTTCACGGCTGTTGTGCCCCAACTCTCGCCCACTATCGGTGCATCCTCACTTGCGACGGCGCCGTCGATGTCGCCCATCTCGATGGCGGGTCCGTCTTTCACTCAACGTGGTTCGCCGGTCGGGCTGACAGTGCCCTCGCGTGTTTGTAGATCTGGGAAACTACGGACGTGACTTCCTCACGTCCGAACATGGTGCTGTTCATGCCAGACCAGCTGCGCGCCGACTGTGTTGGGGCGTTCGGCAATCCGCTGGCTTCAACGCCTCACATCGATGCGCTGGCCGGTCGCGGCGTCCGGTTTGAGGAGGCGTACGCGCAGCACACCGTGTGTTCGCAGAGCAGAGTCTCGATGTTCACGGGCTGGTATCCCCACGTCAATGGACACCGCACCTTGACCCATCTCCTCCAACCTCACGAGCCGAACGTCTTCCGGCGGCTTCGCGAGAGCGGGTATCACGTGGCAAGTGCCGGAGCCCGTGGCGACATGATGGGGGTTGGTGTTACTGCGGTAAGTTCGGATCGGTTCGGCTTCACCCGCAAACCAGATCTCCGTGCACTCCATCAGTTCTCGACCGCCGGCGTCGGCCGTGACGATCACCGTTTCTACTCGATGTGGGGTGGACGTCTCGACGGCGAGCCGTTCGACTTCGACGAGGCCACCGTGTGCACTGCTGCCGATTGGCTCAGCGAGGGAATGCCAGAGCCGTGGTGCCTCTTCATCCCACTCATCTATCCGCATCCGCCGTTCGCAGCCCCCGAGCCGTGGTACTCGCTCCACGACCGGGATGTAATGCCAGATCCGATTCCTGCAACGTTTACCGGCAAGCCACGGTTCTTCAAGGCCATCCACGAGCGGTACGGCCTGGCCGAAATGACGGCTGCCGACTGGCGCGAGTTGATCGCCACCTACTACGGGATGGTCTCTCGGATGGATGACCAATTCGGAAGGGTGATCGAAGCTGTCGAAGCTGTCGGTGCGGCTGAGAGGACGGTGACGTTCTTCTTCACCGACCACGGCGAATATCTGGGGGACTATGGGTTGGTCGAGAAGTGGATGGCAGGTCTCGACAACTGTCTCGTGAGAATTCCATTGATCGTGCACGATCCCACCGGCGCGTCGGGTGTGTCGACAAGCTTCGCTGAACTCGTCGATCTCACCGCCACGATGCTGGACTATGCCGACGCCGAGCCGACGTGGACGCATTTCGGCCGTTCGCTTCGCCACGTCATCGAAGACCCATCGGCAGATCACCGCCGCGAGGCGTTCAGCGAGGGCGGATTCCTGGTCGAGGAGGAGCCTTTGCTCGAAGCTGGGGCAACCGGTCACTACGACGCGAAGCAGGCGCTTCAGCATGAAGACACGACGCTCGCTGGACGGGCGGTCGCGGTCAGAACTGAAGCGTGGACCTACGTCGAGCGGCTGTATGAGGGCCCCGAACTCTATGACCGCGTCGCCGATCCGGAGGAGAAGATCAACCTTGCTGGGTCACATGAGTGCGCTGGGGTTCAGGCCCATCTGAAGGATCGACTGTTCCGTTGGCTGTTCGAGACCAGCGACGTCATTCCGTGGGAGCAGGATCCGAGGATGGCGCCGGAACTGGTCGCTACGTGGCGCCAGCATGGGACTGAGAGGCGGGACGTCAACTAGACATGGTGAAACCGTGCCCTGGCGCGACCACGGAGTCGTTGTATGCCACACATCACCCTCGAGTACTCGGCGAAGGTCGTCGATATCGATGCCGACTTCAGGATCAACGTCAACCACCTGGCGAACCATGTCAGGTGAGGGCGAGGTGACGTGACCGCGAGAACGATGACTGACTTCGAGGTCGCCGAGGTGGCGCGACGTCACGAGGTGGCGCGGCGTGATGTGGTGCTCGCGAAGCGGGTCACGGCAGAACATCCCGACATGACTCTTGCAGACGCCTACGCATGCCAGCAGGCGTGGGTTGATCTGCAGGTGGCTGCGGGGTCGAAGATTCTCGGTCACAAGATCGGGCTCACTTCGCGTGCGATGCAGTTGGCGATGAATATCGACGAACCGGACTTCGGGGCACTTCTGGACTACATGTTCACGCCGACCGGCTCGAAGTTGGTCGCGGCGGAGTACAACGACCCGAGGATCGAAGTCGAGCTCGCATTCGTCATGTCTGCTCCGCTTTTCTCGACCGATGTGTCGCACGACGACGTTCTCGCCTCGACTGATCATGTGGTCGCAGCGCTCGAACTGATCGACTCGCGCACGCACCGGGTCGACCCGGATGATGGCGTGACCCGCACGGTGATGGACACCATTGCCGACAACGCGGCCAACGCTGCGATCATCACCGGTGATGTGAAGGCCTCTCCTGACGCGCTCGACCTGCGGTGGGTGTCTGCAATTCTCAAACGGAATGACATCGTCGAGGAGACAGGTGTCGCAGCCGGCGTCCAGGACGATCCGGTGACGGGCGTCGTGTGGCTCGCCCGCCGCCTTGCCGGACTCGGCATCGCGTTGGAGGCGGGCGAGACCATTCTCGCTGGATCGTTCACCAGACCCGTCGAGTGCCGCTCAGGCGACGCCTTTCACGTCGACTTCGGTCCGCTGGGGGTCATCACCGTCGACTTCGAGTGAGACAGCTGCTGGTCTGGCTCTTGAACCACGAGTTCAGTCCTGTTGGATGCCAGTGCCATGTGTCGGACGTTTCACGAGCTGAAACCGACACCGAAACGGTTGAGCAGCGAGAGCCAAGCGCCCTGTCGTCCTCCCCGTCTGTCTTGGCGTTGGATCGCCCGCTTCGTCACTGACACGCCGAACGATCGAAGCGGTTCGGGAGGGAAGGGAATCGGAGGCTTCTGCACCATCGACAGTGCGGTTCGCTCAGTGTCGCGACCGTCGACGAGGTCGAGCGCCACTCTTGCACCGAACCTTGAGGCGCCGATTCCGAGGCCGGTGTAGCCCCCCACCCATGCAACATCGCCTCGCGAGCCGATGCCCCACGCGGCAGTGAAGCGAGTCGTCGTGGCGATTGGTCCGCCCCATCGGTGAGTGAAGGTGAGTCCCTCGAGCTGGGGAAACGTCTCGAAGAAGTGGTGTGCCAACTTGTTGTGTGTTTCCGGCCGGTCGTCGAGGGATGGATCGATCCGGCTGCTCCAGTGATACGTCGCGTCGTAGCCGCCCCAGAGAATTCGATTGTCGTCGGTCAGCCTGTAGTAGTGGAACTGTTGCCCGGAATCCCCGCAGCCCTGTCGGCCCTGCCACCCGATCGACGCCATCTGGCCACTCGACAACGGCTCCGTCATCAATACATGGTCGTAGACGGGAATGGAGTACTTGCGCGCCCGTCGCACCGGTGATCGGTACGCGTTGGTCGCGACGATCACCTTGTCGCAACGGACAGAGGCCTCGGCCGTGGTCAGGACCAGCCCCTTGCCACTGCGCTCGAGACGCGACACGCGCGACCCCTCGTGGATCGTCGCGCCGAGGTTCTCTGCGATGTGACGGAGTCCCCAACACAGCCGGGCTGGGTCGACCATCGCGACATCCTCAGGGACCACCAAACCGCCGAGATACGTCGGTGAGTCGAGAAGCCGCCTGACTTCTGCGGAGTGCAAGACGGTGGAGGTGTACCCGAACCTGTCGGCGATTTCTGATCCTCGCTCGAGGCCAGCGAGTTGCCACGGTTCGGTGGCAACCACGAGTTCGCCGGTGCGTTCGAACGACGCGTCGATGCCGTGACGAACGAGCGTCTCCTCGACGCCGTCCAGATTCGCCCTGCCCAACGCAGTGAGTGTCTCGATCTCGTTCGGCCAGTGTCTCAACCCGTTCTCGAGGCCATGAGTCAATGAGGCGTGGCAAAAGCCACCGTTTCTCGAACTGGCGCCATCACCACACGAGTCAGCCTCGAGCACCGTCACCCGCCGACCCGGTTCGTCCTCGAGCGCTTGGATGGCGCACCACAAGCCGGTGTATCCGCCGCCGACGATCACGAGATCGGCGTCGGCACTCGTGCTCAGCCGCGGAGCTTGGTGAGGGGAGGCTGCGGTGTCAGTCCAGTAGACGGAGAGTCTCGATTCGGTGAGCGAAGGGTGAACCCGAACTGGTCTGTTCATCGAGGCCTGCCCGGGGCTGTGGCGCGTTCGCGCACGAAACTGACCGGAGCGCCTGCTCTGGCATCCATCTCCCTGGCGACGCGATGGCCGGAATAGACGGCGGTGGCGATTGTGCCTGGTGCCGCACAGTCTCCGATCCTGTTCGCCTTCACATGGGGCTCCAACGATTGGTACAGGGTGTCGTTCGGTCTGCGCGACGTGACCATGACGACGTGATTCGCTGCGATGTGTTCGCGACGGCCGGTGTAGATGCACTCGGCAACGGCTTCACCGGCCACGACCTCGGTCAGCGACACGGCGGTTCTGATGTCGATTCCGCGCAAGAGCAGCTGCTGTTGGATCCGAAACTGTTCCTCGGTGTGGCTCGTCCAGGTTGCGACAGCATTGGCCGGCGTGATCAGCGTCACGGGGTGACCTGACTCGCGGAGACGTTCAGCGATGACTCCGCCCATGTAATAGTGATCGTCATCGAACACGACCACCGGACCGTCAGGTACGAAGCCGGCCATGACATCGTCAGGTGTGATCACGGAGTCGCGATTCCAGCCGGGAACGGGATCTTCGAGCCAACGGCCGGTGCCATCGTGCCGCCACGTCGCGCCGGTTGCGACGATGATGCGGTCGGCGCCGAATTCGTGAAGTTGGTCTCGGTCGACGACGCTTTCGAGGTACCACTCGACGTTCGGAAGCTTGTCGAGCTGCGTGAGTCGCCAGTCGCGCACTCGTGCGTACTCGGCCATGCCTGGCAGGTTTGACTCGAGCGTCACACGGCCACCGAGTTCGCGTCGCGCTTCGGCGAGTACAACGTCGTAGCCGCGTCGACCCAACGCCACCGCTGCCTCGAGGCCTGCCGGGCCGCCTCCGACGATGACGATGTTGGAGTTGGATCCTCTGGCAGGGATCACCTCGGGGTGCCATCCCTTGCGCCACTCTTCGCCCATCGTCGGGTTCTGCGTGCAGCGGATCGGAGTTCCGGTTTGATCACCCGAGTAACAGATGTTGCAGCCGATGCATTCACGGATGTCGTCCTCTCGGCCTTCGGCGATCTTGTTCGGCAAGAACGGATCGGCGATCGAAGGTCGCGCTGCGCCGATGAGGTCGACCACGCCCTGCCGGACGAGCCGCAGCATGGTCTCCGGTGATGTGAAACGGCCGACGCTGACGACTGGCTTATGCGTGACCTGCTTGACCCAGGACATCGTCTGCTCAAGGCCGGCCTCGGGCACGAATCGTGATGTGCCCATCTCGTAGGAGTAGTCGTGGACGGTGATGTCCCACAGGTCGGGAAGGTCTTTCAGCATTTCGATGACCTGGCGCGGCTCTTCGGTGTCCTGTGCGTCGTCGGGACCTCCAGAACTCGCCGAGAATCGAACAGCGATGGCGCAGTCATCACCGATCTCGGCCTTTGTCTCTTCGAGTAACTCGCGAAGCAGTCGTACGCGATTTTCGAGGGTCCCTCCGTACTCGTCTGTCCGCCGGTTTGCCGGTTCGAGGAATTGTTTCAGCAGGTACCAATGGCATGCGTACACGTACACGATGTCGAAGCCGGCGCGCCTCGCGCGTCGCGCTGCATCGAGATGCCACTTCTTCAACAGTTGGATGTCGTCTTTGTCCATCGCCATGGTCTGGACGGGGTCCCAGACGCCTGCCGGGCGGCTCGATGGTCCGATGGGAACTTCGCGTGAGTAGTGGTTTGCGCTCGCAGCGCCGCCGTGCCACAACTCGATACCGGCGAGAGCGCCGTGACTGTGAACGCGATCGACCATGAGCTCCATCGACCGGATGTCCTCGTTGTCCCAGATCGTCGCGGACGGATACGGGTCGTCGTCAGACGAGGGGTGGATCGAGCAGTACTCGGTGCAGACCGTGCCCCAGCCTCCCTCGGCTTTGGTCTCCCTCAGGGCCGCGAGCGTCTGCGGTTTCCGGTAACCGATACCGGTGCAGTGGGGAACTTGGTAGAACCGGTTTGGCGCGGTGACCGGTCCGATTCGGACTGGCTCGAACATGACGTCAAATCTTGGGTCGCGCGGCACGATTCTCCTCGCCGTCATCGATTCTGGGTGCGCGGAACCGCCGCCTGCATCGATAGTGCCGACGCAGACGGCGGCGAAACCGCATGGTCTGTCTGACTAGCTCTTTGCCTCGACGAAAGCGTCGGAGTACTTCGTCTCGAAATCGCCGGTGTCCCGGAGCGCCTCGAGTGAATCGACGCCTCCGGCGAGCACGGCAGGATCGTTGACGAAGGCGAGCAGGTCCTCGTCCAGCAACGGCACTGCTGCGGTGTTGGGCGTGCTGTAGTAGTTCCAGTTCGTCAACGCTGCTCCTTGCTCAGCACCCCACATCCAGTTGATGAAGGTGTGGGCCGTGCACGGGTGCGGTGCGTCGTGTGCGATGGAGAAGTTGTCGATCCAACGCGTGCCGCCCTCCTCTGGGACGAAGTAGATGTAGTCGTCCGGATTGTCGGTCTCGAGGTACTGGACGAACATGTCACCCGAGTAGCCGTGAGCGATGACTGTCTCGCCGCTCGTGATGAACTCATCGGCCGAGTCGGTGTTGAACGCCGCCAACCGGCTCGCTGTCGCTTTCACGAGATCTCGCGCCTCATGCAGTTCATCTTCGCTGGTGGTGTTGTTCGAGTAGCCCAGGTAGTGCAGTGCGGCTCCGAGGGTCTCGCGTGGGTCGTTCAGCAGTTGGATCTTTCCGTCGAACTCACCGGAGATTGCGGGATCAAAGATCAGGCCCCATGAGCGCGGGAAGTCGGTTCCGACGACAGCCATGTTCACTCCGATGCCCGTGGTTCCCCACTGATACGGAAGGGAGTACTCACCATCGGGGTCGAAGTACAGACCGCTGAAGTCTTCTGACAGGTTTACTGCGTTCGGGATGGCGTCGAAGTTGAGCGGCATGAGCGACCCAGCCGAGATCATCACTGACACCATGTAGTCCGAGGGCACGATCACGTCGTAACCACTGTTGCCAGCAGACACGATCGGTTGCATCGCCTCGTTCGAGTCGTAGCTATCGTATGTATAGGAGATCCCGAACTCGTCGGCGAAGGCCTGGAGTTGCTCCTCGTCGATGTACTCCGCCCAGTTGAACATGGCGAGATCGCCATCGATCTCGTTGACACCGCAGTCAGGGGCTTCTCCTCCCGCTGCGTCGTCGCTGTCACCGCAAGCCGCGACGAACATCGCCGCCGCGAGCAACCCGATGACGAGTCGGAACCAGTGTGACTTCTTCATGATTTCTCCTTTCGGCCGAGACGGCCGTGTCTTTGGATCACTACCCATGCTCCCCGCCTCTGACCCGCTCGGCTACGAGCGACAAAGCGACGAGAGACATCGAACCGACGAGCATCACCACGGAGATAGCGTTGATCAGAGGGGTGACGCCCTTGCGAATGAGACCGAACACGTAGACGGGAAGTGTCGTCCAGCCCGGCCCTGCCACGAACTGCGTGATGACGACGTCGTCCAACGACAGAGTAATGGCGAGAAGTGCTCCACCTGCGATTCCAGGCACGATCTGAGGGAACGTGACGTACCTGAATGCCTTCCAACGGGTGGCATAGAGATCGAGAGCAGCCTCTTCCAGCTTCGTGTCCATTCCCGCAAGGCGGGCCCTGACGACCACAGAGACGAAGCTGATGTTGAACGCGATGTGGCTGAGGACGATCGAGTTGAAGCCTTTCCGCATCTGGATTCCGAAGACCGCATTTATGACGTCGAAGAATTCGGCGAAGAAGAGCAACATCATCACGGCCATGGTGACGTCAGGGATGATGATGGGGAGATAGAGCAGGCCGTCGAACACCTGCTTGCCTCGAAACGTGAAGCGCTCGAGAGCCAGTGCCGCCATGGTGCCGAGCACCACGGATATCACTGTCGATATGATGGCGATCTTCAGGGATGCTTCGAGCGCATTGCGGGCGTTCTGGGTGCCGGCGAATTCGCCGTACCACTCGAAGGTCCATCCGCCCCAGGTGCCGACGTTTCGACTTGCGCTGAACGAGAAGATGACGAGGAGCACGATTGGCGCGTAGAAGAACAGGTAGACGAGCCAACCGTTCAGGTGGAGGCCGAACTTGGTCCAACCGCGGGGAGTCACAGCGGAACTCACAGCGTCCGACCGCCCTTGCGGAAGTAGATGATGGTGGTCACCAGCATGATCGCCATCAGGACGAACGAGAGCGAGGCACCGAAGGGCCAATTCCTGGCCGTGAGGAACTGGGTCACGATGTAGCTGCCGAGGAGGGTCGTCTTGGCTCCGCCCAGGATCTCCGGGGTGACGTACGCGCCGAGGCTGGGCACGAACACCAAGATCGACCCTGCGATGACACCTGGCATCGACAGCGGGAGCAGTACGCGTCGGAACGACTGGTAGCCGCTGGCGTAAAGGTCCCGGCTTGCTTCGAGAAGTCCGTGGTCGATTCGTTCGACGGCAGCGTAGAGGGGGAGGATCATGAACGGGAGGTACCCGTAGACGAGACCCAGCACGACGGCTGTCTGGCTGAACAACAACTCTTGTTCTCCGAGGCCAAGTGCCTCAGTCGTTCGAGTGAATGGACCGTCGTTGCCGAGGATGACGCGCCACGCGTAGTTACGAACGAGGAAGTTCGTCCAGAACGGGATCATGACGAACACCAACATCACGTTCCGGATCGCCGGGCTTCGCGTCGACAGGAAGTACGCGAATGGGTAGGCGATCACGAGGCAGATGATGGTGGTGAGCAAAGCCAGCCACACCGAACGAAAGAGGATGTCGCGTACGATCGGCTCGCCGAGTTTGGCGTAGCTGTCGAGGTTCCATCCCGAAAGGTCGGTTCCGCCGAACCGGTTCCTCGTAGCGAACGAGTAGACGATGACGATGATGAGTGGAACCGCGAAGAACAGCACCAGGTACGCGTAGGCAGGCAACGCCATGAGGAAACCTCGCCGCGATTCTTGGCGCGCTGCCGCTGCCTCGAACTCAGGTGTCGCCTCCCGCTCGTCTGGTTCCTGGCTGAGGAGCGCTTCCACAACGGTCATCAGCCGGCCACCACCGACACCGCCTCGGAATCCCACGCGATCGTGACCTGTGAACCTGGCTCGTGGAGCGTCGCTCCAGGCCGGTTCTCTTCTCTCACCTCGAGGTCCATCCAGTCGAGCTTGATGCCGTACACCCGCGCGTTGCCGAGATACGTCACGGACTCGACGACTCCATCCACGGCCGAACCACCGTCGACAGCGTCGTCTCGTTGAGCTATCTGGGCCCGTTCCGGGCGGAGGCTGACGGCCACCTTCTCGCCCACCGGGAACGAACTCTTGGCGCGGACTCTGGCGCCGTTCGCAAGACACACGGTCGAAGCGTCCTCCACGGTGCCGTCCAGCAGGTTGGTCTGGCCGATGAAGTCGGCGACGAAACGATTCGCAGGTCGTTCGTAGATCTCTTCGGGCTTGGCGACCTGGAGCAGCTTCCCTTCGTCCATGACGGCGATGCGGTCGCTCATGGTGAGAGCCTCTTCTTGGTCGTGCGTCACGAACACGAAGCTGATGCCGAGCTCCTTCTGCAACCTCTTCAGCTCGCCCTGCATCTCTTGTCGGAGCTTCAGGTCGAGCGCGCCGAGCGGCTCGTCGAGCAGCAGGACCTTCGGATGGTTGACGAGAGCTCGCGCCAGAGCTACGCGTTGTTGCTGACCGCCGGACATCTGCGAAGCCTTGCGGTTTTCCAGCCCGCCCAAATGCACGAGCTCGATCATCTCGACCGCCTGCTTCCTGGCCCCGGCCTTGGCGACTCCCTGCATGCGTAGTCCGAACGCAACGTTGTCGATGACGTTCAGGTGGGGGAACAGTGCGTAGTTCTGGAACACCGTGTTCACCGGCCGTTTGTTCGGTGGAAGCGTCCCCACCTCTTCGCCGAAGATCTTGAGGCTTCCGGTCGTCGGGAAGTCGAGACCTGCGATCATTCGCAGCGTTGTCGTTTTCCCGCAGCCGGATGGCCCGAGCATGGCGAAGAACTCGCCGTCGGCGATCTCGAGATCGATGTTGTCGACTGCGACCACGTCGCCGAAACGCTTCGTGATTCCCTTGATGTCAACCGCTGGTGTCGAGTTCACATCGTGCCCCAATCGTATTTCTGCTGAACCATCCGCAGATATGTCATCACCTCGACATCGCAACCTTCTCCAGACTCCCGGATCTGGTTGCTGACCGAGATCAACTCGTCTGCGTCGCGACAAACGACCTCGACGAGAATGTCGAATCTCCCTGTCGTGATGATCGAGTAGGTGACCGCGCCGATCTGGCTGATCTTCTCCGCCGTCGCGTCGATGCTTCTCAGAACCTTGCAACCGAGCATCGCCTGGATCGGGTACCCGAGTGATACAGGATCGGTGACGGCAACGATCTGGATGACACCTCCTCCCTGCAGGCGGTTCACGCGCTGGCGAACTGCTGCCTCTGACAACCCGACCAGCGGTGCGAGCCGGCTGTAGAAGGATCTGCCGTCGACTTGGAGTTCGTTGATGATCGCCTTGTCGATGTCGTCGAGATCGTGCTGGACGGTCATGCCGGCTTGGCCATTTCCACCATGGCTTCTGTGAGAACCTGCCGGAGTACCCGGTTCATCACCTCGAACTCGTCTGGGCCGGCGATAAGGGGAGGTGCGAGCTGGATGACCGGTTCGCCACGGCCGTCTGCACGGCAGATCAAGCCCAACTCGGCCATACGCAACGTCAGGAACCCTCTGAGGAGCCGCTCGGCCTCATCGCTGCTGAAGGGCTCCTTCGAGTCGCGGTCCTTCACGAGTTCGATGCCGTAGAAGTAGCCCATGCCTCGAACGTCCCCCACGATCGGGAGATCGAGGAGGTCGTCGAGCGAAGCGCGGAATCCGGCTTCGTTGGCGACGACGTTGCCGCAGAGATCCTCTTGGTCGAAGATGTCGAGGTTGGCGAGCGCGACTGCGCAGCTGACGGGATGGCCGGCGAAGGTGTATCCGTGGAGAAACTGTTCGTCGGTTCCAGCGAACGGCTCGGCGAGTCGGTCACTCACGAGCATCGCGCCGAGCGGGGAATATCCCGATGTGAGGCCCTTGGCGCTGGTGATGATGTCAGGGATGTACCCAAGACGTTCCGAGCCGAACATCGCGCCGAGCCGGCCATAGGCACAGATCACCTCGTCGCTCACGAGCAGAACACCGTGGGTGTCGCAGATCTCGCGGACGCGCTGGAAGTACCCGTCGGGTGGTACGAGACACCCACCCGCGTTCTGGACCGGCTCGAGGAAGACCGCTGCGATCGTCTCCGGGCCTTCGCGGAGGATCGCCTGCTCGATTTCCTCCGCGAAGTATGACTCGTCCTTCGCGTGCTGCGGCGTGCGGTAGAGGTCGGTGTGCGGAACCTTGATGGCGCCAGGGACGAGCGGCTCGAAGGGACTCTTGATGGCAGAGAGTCCTGTGATCGACAGGGCGCCCATCGACGTGCCGTGATAGCTGAGGTTTCGGCTGATCACTTTGGTGCGTAATGGCTCACCGGTGAGCTTGAAGAACTGTCGGGCCAGCTTCCACGCGGACTCGACGCATTCGGAGCCACCACTCGTGAAGAAGACTCGATTCAGGTCGCCTGGCGTGAGGGCGGCCAGTCGCGCCGCGAGTTCGATGGCCTTGGGGTGGGCATAGGTCCAGATCGGAAAGAAGCCGAGTTCGGCTGCTTGTTCTCCAGCGGCCTTGGCCAATTCGGTCCGGCCGTACCCGACCTGTGTGGTGTAGAGGCCGGCAAGACCATCGAGGAATTGGTTGCCCAGGTTGTCCCACACGTAGCAGCCGTCGCCGCGCTCGATGATGGGCATTCCATCGACACTGCGGCCCAGTGAGGAGAAGTGTCCCCAAAGATGACGATCGGCCTGCTCGGCGAGCGCGAAGTTAGTGTCCGATGCTGCTGCGCTGACCACAGATGTCTCCCGAAATCTCAGACGGATCCAAAGCTCAATTCCCATGAACCGCAACCGAAACGGTTGCCGATGTGGGATATGGCTAGCAGAACGGTTGGTCCCCTGCGTGGGATTCGTGGAGAGACGCGACGCGGTGGCCGGATCCGTGAGGCGTTCCGTCACGAACCTGCTTCTCGAGTCGGAGGACTCGGCCGGAATCGACGGTGTCAGCGAAGCAGGCGGCTGACCCGAATCGCTGCTCGACTGTCTTTGTCCGCTTGTGACTCAGCCTCGTCGGCCTTTTTCATCAGCCACCGACTTAACCGCACGCCGGTCCATCGGAGTGGCTCTGGCTCCCATCGCCGCCAACGGACTTGAGTCCATGGGAGTCGTGTGAGATCTGTCACCTCATGTGCGATCAGATCGGCCATCGTCCGCGCTGCGAGATTGGCAGCTGCGACGCCTTCGCCGACATAGCCGCCGAGGTACCCGGATCCCGTCGTTGCGTCGTATCGCACCGCGGGTGTCCAGTCGCGAGGTGCGCCGAGCACTCCGCCCCAGCGGTGGGTGATCTGGACATCGGCGAGGACCGGGAACAGGTCGACGAGCGCGTCGACGATCAGCTCATGAGCTCGCGAATCACGTTCGGTGGCCCGATCGATGCGCGAACCGAACATGTACGGTGCGCCCCTTCCGCCGAACGCGATGCGGTTGTCCGCGGAGCGCTGGCCATAGATGACCGTGTACCTGTCGTCGGCGAATGTGGGACGGTTGGTGAGCCCGATCTCGTCGAATACCGCTTCGTCGAGGGGTTCGGTTGCGACCATCAGCGAGTACAGCGGAAGTAGCGTCCTTCGTTCGCCAGCGAGGTCGCGTGTGTAGGCCTCTGTGGCCCGAATGACATGCGAGGCCGTCACCGTTCCAGAAGCTGTGACGACCTTGCCGTCGGCGATCTCGAGCGCAGCGGTCTGTTCGTGGATACGGCAACCGAGAGATTCGACGAGTGCAGCGAGCCCACGAACGAGCTTGGCCGGGTCGAGAGCTGCACAGGGGGCGAAGAAGATGCCGCTCCTGACGTTGGATGCGTTGCCGATGGCGCACGCTTCATCGGCATCGAGCAGGCGCATGACATCGGGCCCGACGCCAAGAGCGCGCATCTCGTCGATCTCGTTTCGAATCCTGCGGTCCTGAGGGCCGCTGCGAGCCCATCGGATATTTCCTCCCTTGACGAAGTCGCAGTCGATTGCTTCCTTCGCGACGACGCGCCCGACCTCGTCGACGGCATCGAATGCGTGGCGGAGCAATGACACTGCGCTGTCGTGGGAGCCATGCTTGGCGTAGGTTTCGACGGACGCGGCCAACTCGCCGACGCACCAACCGCCATTGCGACCAGAAGCACCGAATCCACAGATGTCACGTTCGACGATGCACACGCGAATTGATGGGTCGTTCTGAAGCAGGTAGTACGCGGTCCACAGGCCGCTGTAGCCACCGCCGACGATGGCGACATCGACATCGACGTCCCCGGAGAGGCCGGGCCTCGGAGTGAGCGTCTCGTGGAGACCGTCCAGCCACAACGACAACGACGAGTATTGCGTGCCCGAACGATCGGTCATGGCGAGTTACTCTATGTTCTTCACAGGCTTTGTAGATGCATTGACGGAGGGCTCCTACCGTGGACGGATCGCTCATCGATGACTCCACGGGGTTGCGATATGTGCACCTAGAGATCAGCCATGCAGAGCGTCTCCAGGAACTCGAATACCTCTGTTTCCCGACCATTGACCGCTCTGACCTGTACGACGCCGGTGATATCGGCCGGCTGGCCCGAGCGTTCCCAGAGGGCAACTTTGCAGTGTTCGACGCTGACAGGGCTGTCGGAATGGGTCTCGGAATCAGGGTCCACTTCGACTTCGATCACACGCAGCACTCGCTCAGCGACCTCACCGGTTCCGAAGAGACCGGCGACGACCCAACCGGCCGGTGGTACTACGGAACTGACATCTCGGTTGATCCGACCTACCGGCGCCGCGGCATAGGCCAGAACCTTTACCAGCTTCGTAAGCGGGCTGTCCGCGACCTCGGACTCGACGGCATCGTCGCCGGCGGAGTCATTCCTGGGTTCGTCGATCACAAACACGTGATGTCGGCCGAGGAGTATGTCCAGAAGGTCGTTGCAGGCGAGCTTTACGATGCCACCCTCAGCTTCCAGCTCGAAAATGGCTTCGAAGCCCCGGGAGTCATCGGCGATTACATCACCGATCCTGCTGTTGACAACTGGGCTTCCCTGATCGTGTGGCACAACCCGGGCCTGGATGCCTAGAGGTTGCGGAGGATGAGGGCGATGCCGCCAGACGCGCTGAGCAGGAGAATCGCGGGGCGAAGCCAACTTCGGTCGAGATATGGACGAGCCCAGTTCGAGAGACCGAGACCGATTACAAGACCGGGGACCATGGTCGCGAACAACCTGATCTCGTCGAGCCCGAACTTGCCGGCCGGAATCAACGCGACGAACAGTACTGGTCCGAGCGCACACACGTAACTGCCGAGCGTTCCTCGAAGTCGTGGTCCTTCGACATCACTGAACGTCAAGGCGAGCGGCGGCCCAGGAAGTGCAGCGGTCGAACTCGTGAACGCGGTCGCAGCGCCGACAAAACGCAAGCTCCATTTGGTCCGTCGTACCTTCACTCCCGCCATCAGGACGAAGGCAAAGATCAAGATCGTCACACCGATCACGATCGACAGAAGCCGCGTATCGGCGATGACGATGAACGCAATGCCGGCCGCGAGACCGAAAGGAAGCCCGCTGATCAACGAACGCAGGTCCGATCGCACCGCATGCTTGCGCTCGAACAGGAAGTGACGAAAGCTCACCACCACTCCGCTCGCCATGAGCGGTCCCGGTGCGAAGTCGTTGTCGATGGCGATCAACGCAGGGGCGGCAACCAGACTCAAGCCGATGCCAACCGACCCTTGTACGACAGATCCGATCGCGGTCATGGCAATGACGCTGATTGCTTCCAGAATGCTCATCGGCTGGTGTGTGGCTCCGGTGTCAGCGGACTTCGCCCATGCGCAGGAACGGCCACGGGTTCGGCAACTGGCCGACCGTCAGCTCGACCAGAGAGGGCCCTGGGTTGGCGAAGGCCTCTCGAAGGCCGGCCTCGAGTTCGTCGGCGGTCTCGACTCGAACTGCATGAGCGCCGAAGCTCTCGGCGAAGGCGACGAAATCGGGGTTCGTCAGGTCAGAGACGATGGTTCTCTCGTTGCCGAATCGTAGCTGTTGAATCCGCTTCACGTTGCCGAATGCACCGTCGTTCGACACGAGCACCGTGACCGGAATGTTGTGCTGTACCGCAGTGGCCAACTCGGTTGCCGTGAACATGAACCCGCCGTCGCCACAGATGGCAAGCACGTTGCGGTCTGGAAGAGCCGCCTGCGCGCCCACGGCTACGGCGAAACCAGCACCGAGAGTTCCGGCAGCGCCGGAGCTCAGGAATGTTCGCGGAGCTAAATGGGGGTAGATCAGATGAGCGGCGAAGCCGAGCTGAGTGACGTCTTCGACGATGACGCCGTCATCGGGGAGGGCAGCCCTGATGGCTCCGAGGAACGCGTGTTGTGGCTCGAGCACCTGCAGGGCCTCGGTGATCTTGGCTCGGCTGGCGTTGATCCTGGCCGATTGATCGATGCCGGTGTGGCCGGACTCGACCAGAAGCGCTGTTATTTCGCGGCAAGCCGTTGCTGCATTGCCATGCACGCCGAGGGCGCCAATTCGATGTCGATCGAGTTCGTCCTCGTCGACGTTGATCTGGATCACGTCGAGGTCGGTGGTGCCCCAGTGCGAAAGGGGGAACTCGAGTCGCGTCCCGACGCCGACCACCAGGTCGGCGTCGGCCCACAGTTCGCGTGCGGTCGGAAGATTCACGAAGCGGGGATGATCGGTCGGGACGACGCCGTGACCCATGCGCCGAGTGGTGATGGGCGCATTCATCACCTCGGCCAGGGCCGAGACCTGATCGCCAGCGTCGTAGGCACCAGAGCCGACGACGATGAGAGGAGATCGGGCTGCAGCGATCTTGTCGGCTGCATCCTTGATTTGCCGAGCTGGAGCGATCGGCAGTGTCACCGTGGGCTCCTCGATGGCCCCTTCTGTCTTGGCTGCCCATATGTCGACGGGCACCTCGATGGTCACCGGTCGTGGCGTGTCGGAAACCAGTGCGTCGATGGCCCGTTGGATCTCGATGGCGGCCGTGTCGGCATCGTCGATGAGCACAGCGTGCTTTGTCAGCTGCCGCAGGATCGCAGTTTGGTCTGGCAGTTCATGGAGCGCGCCGCGCATCTGGCCCATCAGTTCCTTCTGGATCTGTCCGATGACGCCAAGAACCCGAGCAAAGCCCCAGAACGCGCTGGTGAGTCCCGCGCTGGCGTTGAGCATCCCGGGGCCCGGTACGACGCAGAATGCTGCCGGTCGCCCGGTCGCCTGGGCCGCACCCATCGCCATGTAGGCGGCGCCCTGCTCGTGACGGGTGACGATGGGGGTGATGTCAGACGCGTCGTGCAGAGCGTCGAAGAAGTCGTCGTTCTGCACCCCGGGAAGACAGAACAACTGCGTGATGTTCGCGGCCCTTAGGCCTTCGATGACGAGTTCGGCAACAGATGTCATCTCCTGACAATAACCGTCACCAGTCGTAGGGCGTGCGCCCGCCAGGACTGGGAGGGGCGCACGAGCATGGAGTTGGTTGTCGTTGCCCTCAGACCTCGCGGCCGAGAAAGGCAGCTAGTTTGTCGGCGTTGCTCGCGCCATCGGGAGCACTCTGCTCTGTGCCGAATGGAGCCCCTTCTGGGCCCCTGAAGGCTTGCGAGATAGACGCCTGAGCTTGAGCGAGAATACCGGCGGCGAGTTCTGGATCGAGGTCCGTCGACTGTCCGGTTGCTTTGGCAAGGTCCCAGCCATGAGTGAACGTGTCGTTCACAGCAAGGCCCATGAACGCACCACCGGGCATGTCGCCGAACGGCAGGTTCAGAATCTTCTCCATGGCGCCCTCTGCTCCGAACGCGGCGATTGTTCCCGCCGCTGCTTCGTCGAAGGCTGCGACGAAGTCACCCGATGCAAAGTCGGTTTCGTCGGCTGCTGGTGGCGTGCCTTTGACGCCGGCTTGGAAGAACGACTGGCCTCCGACGATGTGGTTGATGAGGGCGCTGACATCCCACGAGGCGCACGGCGTCTCTGCAGACATCTGGTCGGAAGAAACGCCGGCCAGGACGTTGCGGGTCGAGGCGATGGCCATTTCGAGTGGTTGAGTTGACATGAACGGGAACCCCGGGATTTGACGAGTGTGTGTGAGGGGGTCACGGTACTTCCCCGGTGGAGCTACTCCTTAGTGAGAGCGAAGCCGGTATGGCGGGCTGCCTGGCTGTTCGACTCGGTGTTCGTGGGGGTTCCGGGGCTGTGGCCGATGTTCCCCGCGGAACGATTCCTTCAGAGATCGTGCCCACTTGCCTCTGAGTCGGTCTTCGGAAGCAGGGAGGTCCTTCAGAGATCGGCTCCTGACCAGAATTTCTGGAGGAATGGACGAGGGCGCACTTTCGGGTGAGCGCTGTCGGTCTGCGATGATGTCCTGATGCGCGCCGACGGCTGGGAGTTCGACTCTGAAACATCAGCCGTCACCGTCGGCGAGAACATGTGGCAGCTCACGTTGAGCGACAGCTGGAATATCGGTCAGAATTCGAACGGCGGATACCTCGCCGCCACCGTGGTGAACAACCTCGGCCGGATGGTCGAACACCCTCATGCAATGACCGTCACGACCCACTTTCTTCGTCCTGGTGTCGGTAGTCGGTCGGCCGACATCACCGGCCGGGTCGTGAAGCTGGGCAATCGGATGTCGACGGTTGCGGGCACCCTTTCGCAACTCGGGAAGCCCCGGGTCGAGGTGCTCGCAGGTTTCGGCGATCTGAGCGCCGGGCCGGCGGCACAGTCGTTGAGTTACGCGCCCCCAGACCTCCCCAAGCCGGACGAGTGCGTCGACCGCGTCGACCTCGAGCAAGGGGTCGATCTGCCGATCCTCGATCGGGTCGACGTGATGATTCGGCCCGATCAGGCAGTCGCAGGAGAGTCGCCCGACGCCAAGGTGTCCGGGTGGATCCGTTTTGTCGACGGACGACCACCTGACGCTGCGGCACTCGTGCTCTTCGCTGACGCATTCCCGCCTTCACTGTTCGCCAGGTACGGCTTCATCGGCTGGGTTCCGACGCTCGAGCTCACAGTTCATGTGCGCCGGGTCCCTGCCGAAGGATGGGTCCGGGCCGTGTTCGAAACAGACGATCTGCACAATGGTCTCTTCGTGGAGTCGGGTTCATTGTGGGACTCGAACGGTGAACTCGTCGCCAGGTCGCGGCAAGTCGCGATGTTGCGCGAGCTGGAGGCATCATGACTGGGCCACTTAGTGGAATGAAGGTTGTCGATGTGTCGGCGGCGGTGGCAGGGCCGTGGGCTGCCACTCAGCTGTCTCAGCTTGGGGCAGAGGTGGTGATGATCGAAAGGGTCGATGCTTTCGATGTGATGCGTCTGACCGGGCCCGTCGTCGGTGATCAATCTGGCGCGTGGATCGGGCTGCACGGAGGTAAACGGGCGATCGAACTAAATCTTCAGGACGAGCGTGGAGTACGCGTCGTCCACCAGCTGGTTGCCGACGCCGATGTGTTCATCCAAAATTTCAGACCAGGCGTGGCTGACCGCCTTGGCATTGGTTATGAGGCTCTCGATGCGGTCAATTCGCGTCTTGTGTATGTCTCGGTGTCCGGATTCGGCGCGTCGGGCCCGTATTCGAATCAACCTGTTTACGACCCGATCATCCAGGGGCTCTCTGGCGTAGCTTCTGCGCAGAACGGCGACTACGTGAAGTCCTTCGTCGCTGACAAGACTGCGGCGATGACGGCGACGAATGCTGCACTGGCGGCGCTGTTGGCGAGGCACTCGACCGGGCGCGGGCAACATGTCGAGGTCAATTTGCTCGACTCGATGATCGCGTGGAGCTGGCCGGACATCTACTGGAATCAGTCGCTGCCGGATGAGGCCGAAGTGCCGACGTACAGCGAGTGGTATTCGCCGTACGGCACCTCTGATGGTCAGATCACAGCAAACTGGACGAACTTTCGTCAATACCTCGCGGCAGCACATGCCGTTGGTCGCCCCGACCTGGTTGACGACGAACGCTTCGCCACTCGTGAGAGCAGGCTTCGTCACTCGCACGAGATGCGTGCCGAGTTTGGTGCGGCGCTCGCGAAGATGACCACGGCTGAAGCGCTTGATTCACTGCGTGAGCACGACGTTCCGAGCGGGCCCGTACTCGATCGAGAGTCGGTTGTCGTCGACCCGCAGGTGGTCCATAACGGCATCCTCACCGAGTCCGACCATCCAACTGCCGGGAGGTCACGTGCGCCGCGGGCACCTGCTCGGTTCAGTTCCAGTGATCCTGGGGTCCCTGGCCCATCGCCCGGGAAGGGTGAACACACTGGTGTGGTCTTGTCGGAACTCGGTTACACGCTTTCCGAGGTCGCCGATCTCAGAGAAGACGGTGTCATCGGGGAAACACGGTGATGGCCGAGAGGGGCGTGTGTTGAACATCGTTGTTGGTATGAGTGGAGCGAGCGGCGTGATCTACGGCATCCGTGCGCTGGAGGTCCTGGCCGAGGATCTCGGCGTGATGACACACCTGGTGATGACGCCGACAGCCAAGATGAATGTCGAGATAGAGACGTCGTGGGCGGTTGCCGATGTTGAGGCGCTCGCTGACGAGGTTCACGCGCATCGCGATGTGGCCGCTTCGATCGCGAGCGGGTCGTTTGAAGCTGACGCCATGCTGATTGCTCCATGCTCGATGAAGACCCTGTCAGCTGTGGTGAACAGTTACGCCGACAACCTGCTGACGAGAGCCGCCGACGTCATGCTGAAGGAGCGTCGCCGGCTGGTGGTGATGCCGCGCGAGACTCCGATTCACCTTGGTCACGCGAAACTGATGTACGAGCTCGCGCAGTTGGGAGCGATCCTGGTTCCGCCGATGCCGGCGTTCTACAACCGGCCGGCGACGGTGGAGGACATCGTTGACCATTCGGTCGGCAAGGCGTTGGACATGCTTGGGGTGGACAACAAGCTGGTTGTGCCATGGACCGGTAGGGCCGTATGAGCACAGACCGGTAGGGCCGTATGAGCACAGACCGGTAGGGCCGTATGAGCACAGACCGGTAGGGCCGTATGAGCACAGACGGAGTATCGAATGGCTGAGTACGGAATCAAGACACCGCCGCAGCACGGCACGTGGGATGACTTTCTGTCGGTCTGGCTGGAGGCCGATGACATCGAGGTGTTCAGCTCTGCGTGGACGATGGATCACTTCTATCCGCTGACTCCGCCCATGGATGGCGAGATCCTCGAGTCGTGGTCGATGCTCGCTGCTCTGGCCCAGGCAACGAAACGCCTCAGGCTCGGCTCGATGGTGAACGGTATGCACTATCGGCATCCTGCGGTTACGGCGAACATGGCGGTCACGACCGATCTGATCTCCGGTGGGCGGTTCAGTCTTGGGCTCGGAGCCGGATGGTTCGAGCCTGAGTCTGATGCGTATGGCATGCCGCTCGGCACCTTGACCGAACGGTTCGACCGCTTCGACGAGGGTGTGCAGATCATTATTAGCCTGCTCGAGAACGAGTTGACGACGTTCAACGGTGAGTACTACGACATGGTCGAAGCACGCTGCGAGCCGAAGTCGGCGCAACAGCCTCGACCTCCGATTGTCATCGGTGGCAAGGGCCCCAAGCGCACGTTGCGTTCGGTCGCGAGGTGGGCCGATCACTGGGACATGACGTTTCCTGCGAATCCTGAGGCGTGGAGCGTGTTGAACGAAGTGTTGCTCGCTCATTGCGACGATGTCGGACGTGAGCCTTCGGAGATCATTCGCTCCGTCCATGTCGGCTGGACGGTCGACGACGATCCTGCTGAGCGCGCCGCTTTTGCGCAGCCGTTCCTCGAGGCTGGTGTCGATCTTGTGATCTACTCGATGCGTGGCCCGTATCTGGCGTCACAAGTCGAGCCGCTCGCGGTCGAGCTCGCCAAATACTGACGTCGGTGGAGGATCGAAGCTCAGTCCCAGGCGACCATCATCTGTTCGGGCCCTCTGAACGTGATGTTCGGGAACGACACGAACTCCTGGCCGGCGACGAGCTCGAGCGACGGCAGTCGTTCGGCGAGCACTTCGAGCACGATCCTGGCTTCGAACCTGGCCATCTTTGCACCGAGGCAGAAGTGGATGCCTCGGCCAAATGAGATGTGACGGTTGGCGTTGCTGCGATGGATGTCGAAGCTGTCAGGGTCGTGGAACAGGTCGGGTTGACGGTTCGCGGCCGCGAAGTTCATGAAGATCTTCGTTCCCTGCGGCAGTTCGACGCCGTGGAGCGTTGTCGGTTCGGTCGTGACTCTTCGCCATGAGATCTGGCTCGACTCGAATCGGAGCACTTCTTCGACGGCGTTGTTGATGAGGGAAGGGTCTGCGCAGACCTGGTCCCATTGATCTCTCCGACTCAGCAGCGTCCAGAGGCAGTTGCAGATGAGGTTGGTGACGGCCTCGTGGCCGGCGAACGACAGTCCGTAGACGATTGACTCGACCTCGCGATACGTGATTTCGTCGTTGTCTGCTTCGTGCGCGTCGATGAGCTCCGAGGCGAAGTCCTCGCCCCGGTCATCTCGTTTCGATGCGACGAAGTCTCTGCAGTACCGCCAGTACGCGAGCATGTGTTCTGCGATCGTCGCCTGTTGTTCTTCGTTGGTCTTGCCCCACGAGAACGCTTTGCGCTCGCCGCACCAGACCTTGAGCATCTCGTCGTCGGTCTCTGGGAAACCGATGAAGCGGAACACGGTCTCGCCTGGGAGAGGGAACGCGAAGGCGTCGATGAACTCGACCGGCGATCCCGTGGTGAGCATGGCATCGATCAACTCGTGGCTGCGCCGTCGGACGTAGGGTTCGAGTTCCTTCAATCGGCGATTCGAGAATCCGGCCTGGGTGTACACCCGGATTCGACCGTGGTCTGGTTCCGGCCGGTTCGACATCACTGCGACCGGGTTGAAGTCTTCGACAGCAAGGATCTCGGCGGCGCTGTTCGACAGCGGGAAGACAGGATCTTGGACGTTCGTCGAGGCGTAAATGTCTGGGTCGTTGAAGACGTGGATGATGTCTTCCATGCGGTTGATCACCACGTAACCGAGCGCCTCGGAATAGAAGATGGGAGAGTCGTCTCTCAGCTGATGTGAGATGCCGTACGGGTCAGCGAGGTACTCGACCGACAGCGGGTCCCACTCGTGTTGCACCGGGCATCCTGTTGGTGCGGGCGGTGCCTCGGTCGGGGCACGGTGATATGAGCCTTCGTTTCTCATGACACGGACCTCACCGGGGCTGCATGACGATGAGGCGTTCTTCGGTCATCTCCTTGGCTGCGTAGGCCGGGCCTTCGCGTGTGTTGCCGCTGTCGCGGAGCCCTCCGTAGGGCATGTGGTCTGCCCGCCAGGTCGGCACCTCGTTGATCAGGACGCCGCCGTAGTCGAGCACATCGGCTGCCCTCATGGCCTTGGCGAGATCGGCGGTGAAGACAGCCGCCTGCAGGCCGTAGTTCGAGTCGTTCGCCAGTCGAAGCGCTTCGTCGAATTCGGTGTACGCGGCCACGCCGACGACGGGGCCGAATACCTCGCCGGAGCACACCTTCATGTCTGGGGAGACCTCGGTGAGGACAGTCGGGACCAACACTCCATTGATGTCTCGCGTGCCGCCGACGGCGAGGCCGGCGCCCTCGCCAACCGCGTCGTTGATCCAGCTCTCGACGCGATCTGTCTCACCCGAGTCGATGAGGGCTGACACATCGGTGGCCGGGTCGGCGGGGTCACCCACGACGATGCCGTTGACCTGGGCGACGAGTTCAGCCACGAAGGCGTCGTGTATCGATTGATGCACGTACACCCGCTGGGTCGAGATGCAACTCTGGCCCGCGAACGAGAATCCGGCGCCCTTGATCTTGGCTGCGGCTGTTTTCCAGTCGGCATCGGGTTCGATCACGATCGGTGAGTTGTTGCCCAGTTCCAGCGAGACCTTCTTCTGTGGGGCGCGGGCCCTGATGCCCCACCCGACCTCGGGCGAGCCAGTGAAGGTCACCATGGCCACATCGGGGTGGTCGACGAGGTGGTTGGCGACCGACCCCGGAACGGTGACGATGTTGAGCCAGCCGGCAGGGAGTCCGGCCTCTTCGAGCAGATCGGCGAGCGCCAGCGCGGTGAGTGGCGTCGACGAAGCCGGTTTCAGCACGACAGGGCAACCGGCTGCGATGGCCGGCATGACCTTGTGACAGACGAGGTTCAGTGGGAAATTGAAGGGCGAGATGGCGGCGACCACGCCGATGGGTACTCGTTTGGTGTAGCCGAACTTGCCGACGCCCGCTGATGACGCGTCGAGTTGCAGGACGTCGCCACCCATTGTTCTGGCAACTGCAGAGCTGAATCTGACGGTGTCGATTGCTCTGGCCACCTCGCCGGTAGATGTGGTGATTGGCTTCGCCGACTCGGCGGAGAGGATTGCGGCGAGGTCATCGGAACGTTCCGAGATCAGGTCGGCGACCCGGTCCAGGATCTCGGCGCGCTGATGCGTCGGCATCGGGGAGGTCGCAAGGACCTTTTTCGCTGCTGCAACTGCGGCGTTGATGTGATCAGCGTTGCCACGTGGCACCGATCCGATGAGACGTCCGTCGTAGGGCGAATGAACCTCGGTGGTCTCGTCGAGAGCGATTCGTTCACCGTTGATGATCATCGGAGTGGTGTCTGACATGTTCATCCCTTGAAGTCGACCGGTGCAGCCGAAATCGTACTCCCCTCAGAGTCGGGCTAATTCGATGGCATCGAAGGCTCGATCGAGATCGGTCGCGGGTTCTGCGACGCCGGCATTGCTCTGGTCGAGGGTGTCCTCACCCGTGCCTGGTCGCAACATCATCGTATGGGACTTGATGGCTCCGCGACCGGATCGGATGGGGCGCTAGCTTCGCAGCATGGAGAACAACGAGGGAGCACTGGCGGGAATCCGGGTACTCGATCTCGGACAACTCGTGCAAGGCCCACAGGCAGCCCAGTTGCTGTGCGATCTCGGCGCAGACGTCATCAAAGTCGAACTCCCAGGTGTCGGTGACTTGTCGAGACGGCTCCCCGTATCGCTCCAGGATCTGAGAGCTCCCTTCTGGGAGGGCTGCAACCGCGGCAAGCGGGCGGTCACAGTCGACCTGCGAACCGAGGTTGGCCGCGACGTGTTCCTTGATCTTGTCGCGGTCAGCGATGTGGTCATCTCGAACTTTGTCCATGGGACGATGGAGGCGTGGGGTATCGGGTACGAGGTGATGGCCGAGCGGAACCCGCGAATCGTGTGGGGTTCGGCGACCGCGTACGGAAGTCGAGGCCCCGACGCCGACCAAAAAGGCGCCGATCTGGGAGGGCAGGCCGCCGGTGGTCTGCTGAGTGTCTCGGGCGGCAACGACCACATGCCGGTCGGAGTGACCATTGCCGATCACATCGGTTCGCAGAATCTCTCCAACGGAGTTTTGGCCGCGCTGGTGGCACGGCATCGAACTGGTCGTGGCCAGCATGTCGAGGTCTCGCTGTACGGGGGTCAGATCTACGCGCAAGCGTCCGAACTGACTCGCCACTTCCTGTCGGGAGAGGTCAAACCACCGGAAGCCGGTGGTCATCCGATCGTGCCTTCGCTGTACGGGGTGTTTCCGACCAGCGACGGCCACATAGCGCTCGTTGGTGTGCCAGAGGAGGTGCTTGCCGACTTCTTCACCATCCTCGGCCGACCAGGGCTCATCGATGATCCGCGGCGAACACCTATCGCGTTCTTGCAGGGAACTCGCGTTGAGTTCTGCGCGGTGCTCGCCGAGCTGTTTTCCGCCGAGACCAGTGCCCATTGGGAGGCGGAACTTCGCAGGATCGGTGCCCGCTATGCGCCGGTTCGCGACTACTCACAGGTCGCCGCCGATGCCGGGGCGTTCGACAACGGGTACCTGCAGACAATCGACCACCCCGAATGGGGCGAAACGATTGTGATCGGGTCACCGATCGCGATGAGCGAGACTGCATCAACACCTGGCCGTATTGCCCCTGACCTCGGGGAACACACGCACGAGGTGCTCACCGAGCTGGGATATGACGACGCGAGAATTGCAGCGCTCGGTGAGGATGGCGTCATATGAGCCAGCCTGAAAGCTCTGTGCAGCCGGAGTTCGATCGTCGCGGGCAGCGGGGCCCGAAACCTCAACGGCCACTCGCCGAGATCAGCGAAGACGCTCGTAGGGCTGTCGAACGGGCGCGGGCCGTGTCGTCGAAGGAAGAAGTCGTGGAGCTCTACGCCCAGTGGGCAACGCGGTACGACAGGGATGTCTTCGGGGAGATGCGCATTGTCGGCCCTGCGTCGATGGCCCGGCGTCTCTCGACCATGTGCAATGTCGATGCAGAGGTGCTCGACGTCGGTTGTGGCACGGGCGCCGTCGGCAGCCACCTCCTGGCGAGCGGTTTCACTGCTGTCGACGGGCTCGACCTGAGCCGTGAGATGCTTGAGGTCGCTGCGTCCAAGGGCGTGTACCGCAGGTTGATCGAAGGTGATCTTCTCCAACCGCTGGATCTGTCAGATGCGGTCTACGACGTAGTGGTGAGCGCGGGAACCTTCGTCTCGGGTCACGTGGGGGCAGAGGCGCTCGATGAGCTATGCCGGATCTCCCGCCGCGGCGGCAGGATCGTCTTCAACGTGATGGAGGGCTTCTGGGAGCCGGGCAATTTCGAGGCGGTGGTGTCCCGACTGGTCGAAGCTGGGACCGTACGCATCGTCGATGACGAGCGCGAGCCGATCACCGTCGATGAGTCGCAGCATGCGAGGACTGTGGTTCTCGAGCGCCTGTGACCTTCGCTTTCAGTGGTTGTTCCGGGGAAGTCCCCGAGTTCGGGCGATGTCCTGGTACTTGACTGCAGGGTCGAGAACCATGCCCTTGTCGAACTGGCCGACCATTCCTCGCTGGATCTCCTGCCACGGCGTCTGGCTCTCGGGGTAGCTGAATCCGCCTGCTGTCTCGAGCTCTGCCCGTCGCGTCTCGATTTCGTCCTCGGTCACGAGCATGTCTGCGGTTCCGCTGTCCAAGTCGATTCGGATCCGGTCACCGGTCCTCAACAGAGCGAGACCGCCACCGGCAGCTGCTTCTGGTGACGCGTTCAGGATCGACGGCGAGCCAGAGGTTCCTGACTGGCGGCCGTCACCGATGCAGGGAAGTGAGTGGACGCCCTGGATGAGGAGCGCGGCTGGCGGCTGCATGTTCACCACTTCCGATCCGCCCGGGTATCCGATGGGACCAGCGCCCCTGACGATGAGCATGGAGTTCTCGTCGATCCCGAGCGAAGGATCTTCGATGCGGTGGTGGTAGTCCTCGGGTCCTTCAAACACGAAGGCTGTGCCTTCCCAAGCATTCGGACTGTCCGGATCTTCGAGGTAGCGTTGGCGGAACTCTTCAGAGATCACGCTGGTCTTCATGATGGCGCTGTCGAACAGGTTTCCCGACAGATGGATGAAGCCAGCCGATTCGACGACAGCGTTCGCCAGCGGCCGGATGACATCGAGGTCTTTGATCTCGGCTCCGGCGCAGTTGGCGCGGATGCTCGCGCCCGAGACGGTCAGCGCATCGGGATGGGGGAGCAGGCCATGTCCCATTAGCTCGGCCAGGACAGCAGGAACACCTCCAGCGTGGTGGTAGTCCTCGCCCAGGTACTCGCCAGCAGGTTGGAGATTCACGAGGAGCGGGATGTGGTGTCCCAATGTTTGCCAGTCGTCATTGTCGAGTTCGACGCCGAGATGACGTGCAATCGCGTTCAGGTGAATCGGCGCGTTCGTCGATCCACCGATGGCGGAGTTGACGACTATCGCATTCTCGAACGCGGCTCGAGTCATGACGTCCGAGGGGCGTACGTCTTCATGTACGAGAGACACGATTCGTCGCCCTGTCTCGTAGGCCATCTGAGAGCGCTCTCTGTACGGAGCGGGTATCGAAGCGGCTCCAGGCAACTGCATACCGAGTGCTTCTGCCAGTGAGTTCATCGTGGTGGCGGTACCCATGGTGTTGCAGTATCCGGTGCTCGGCGCTGACGACGCCACGAGGTCGAGGAATCCCTCGTCGTCGATCTCTCCGGCAGCCCTCAGCTCGCGTGCCTTCCACACGATGGTGCCCGAACCGGTCCGTTCGCCTTCGTGCCAGCCGTTCAGCATCGGCCCGACTGACAGAGCGATGGCGGGGATGTTGACTGTGGCCGCGGCCATGAGACATGCCGGCGTGGTCTTGTCGCACCCGATGGTGAGCACGACACCGTCGATGGGGTAGCCGTGGAGGAGTTCGACCAGTCCGAGGTATGCGAGGTTGCGATCGAGCGATGCCGTTGGCCGCTTCCCGGTCTCCTGTATGGGGTGGACCGGGAACTCGAAACATATCCCGCCGGCTTCTCTGATGCCTTCCCGAACCCGCTTGGCCAGCTCGAGATGGTGCCGATTGCATGGCGAGAGATCGGATCCCGTTTGGGCGATCCCGATGATGGGCTTGCCCGACTGCAGCTCTGCGCGGGTGAGTCCGTAGTTCAGGTAGCGCTCGAGGTAGAGCGCCGTCATCCCTGGGTCTGAAGGATCGTTGAACCACGCCTGTGACCGCATGTCGGAAGCTCCTGAGTATTCGGTTGTCTGTGGTGCAGATCCGAACCTAAACGAAATGTCGGCTCCGTAAGAAGAGTTGGCCGAGCTGACTCAGGTTGGTGGTACAGGTGCCAGCAACGATTGTCGTCGTTCTGCTCGTCGGCGGTTCGATATCTGTTCCGGGCGCGAACCCGTGGCGACGGATCTGAGTTTCAGTCGGCCGCTGATGCGCCGTATGTTCAGCGTATGAACATCGTGCAGGACCGTGTCGACGCCCTTCTGAACCGAACCAGGAGAGAGGTCGAAGAGGGCCACCTCCCGAGCTGTCAGATCGCGCTCGGTTTCGAGGGTGAGATCGTTGTCGAAGAGTCCTTCGGCGAGGCAACCATCGACTCGAGGTACTGCATCTTCTCGGCCACGAAACCGTTCGTGGCCGCTGCAGTGTGGCAGCTCATTGCGGACGGGACGGTCGATGTCGACGCGAAGGTGACCGATTATCTCGAGTTCTTCGCTGCCAACAGCAAGAACGAGGTCACCGTCGAGCAGGTGATGTTGCACACCTCCGGATTTCCCCACGCACCGATGGGTCCCAAGGTGTGGAGCTCGTCAGAGTCGCGCCGGGAACAGATGACGAAGTGGCGGTTGAACTGGGAGCCGGGAACTCGGTACGAGTACCACCCTTCGTCGGCTCACTGGGTGCTCGCCGAACTCATCATCGAGCTGACAGGCAACGACTATCGCGACGAGATTCATCGTCGCGTCACCGAGCCGCTCGGACTTCCCCGTGTCCTCGGCGTCGTGGCCGGCGAGCAGGCCGATCTCGTTGATCTGGTTCCCGTCGGCGAGCACGCGACCCCTGAAGAACTCGAAGCTGTGCTCGGCGTGAGGGAGCTTCCCGTGACGGAGGTGACCGACGAGTCGGTCCTTCGGTTCAACGAGTCCGATGTTCGCGAGGTCGGTGTGCCGGGCGGCGGCGGTTTTGCCAGGGCACGAGATGTGGCGCTCTTTTACCAGGGTCTTCTCCACAATCCCGGCGAGCTGTGGGATCCGGCGCTTCTGGCCGACGTCACTGGTTCCGTACGGCAGAACATGACAAGTCCTGATGGCGTGCCTGCGAGTCGGGCGCTTGGTGTCGTCGTCGCCGGCGATGACGGTCTGGCTCATCGGCGGGGGATGGGACGACTGGTGTCGCCGATGTCGTTTGGTCACAATGGAGCTGGCGGGCAGCTCGCGTGGGTCGACCCGGTCACCGGGCTGTCCCTGTGCTACGTCACCAACGGGTACGACCGTCATGAGCTTCGCCAGCCCCGCCGTGGAACGGCGATCGGAAGCATGGCGGCAACGTGCGCGGCGTGATGTCTTCCTTCATTTGTCGATGACCGCTGCGAGATTCAAGCTCGGACTGGTGAACCCGGGGTCGCTGTCGTTGGAGACACTTCGCCTTGATCGAGGGGCCACCTCGATGTTGAGCGGATCCGACTCGTTCGCACGCGTTGGCGGGCTGAACTGCTTTCGCGACTCTCATTCCCGGCGTGATCTCGGTCTCGTTCGTGTTGGGTGGAGCGAGCATGGCTCGGGTCAAGGAACTCGTCATTCGGGCCGATCGTCGGCGAGTCAGGTTGAATCGTGACCAATAGCCGTCAAACTGTCGTGTGGCATCGTCACCTCGGTGCTCGATGGAAGGCCTACCTTTGAAGCGCACGGCACGCCGATGACGACGACTCACGCGAGACTCTTCGACGTGCTTGATCCTCTGACGTCGCGGATCGTGGCCTGTAGCGGGGGTATCGACAGCCTGTTGCTCGCGACGGTCACTCATCGGCACAACCCTGAGGCAACCGTTGTTGCTCACACCGTGACACCCGCAGTACCCGGGGAAGGCACGGCCCGTGTCATCGACTATGCGAAGCGAGAGGGCTGGAACCTCTCGATCGTCCGCTCCGATGAGTTCTCCGACGAGCGCTATCTGAGCAATCCGACCGACCGTTGCTACTTCTGCAAGAGCCACCTGTACGACGCCATCGATGCGATCAGGTCCGATACCGACAACGATGACGCGGTTGTGCTCAGTGGCGCCAATCTCGACGACCTCAGCGATTACCGACCTGGACTCATTGCTGCCCACGAGCACTCGGTGCGTCACCCATACGTCGAAGCCGAGGTGTCCAAGGTCGACATCAGGGCGCTCGCGCGTGAGCTCGGTCTCGAAGAGGCAGAGCTGGCCGCCTCACCATGCCTCGCGAGTCGGCTGTACACGGGAACTCGAGTCACGCCAGAGCGTCTGAAGGCCGTCGAAGCCGGTGAGGCAGTGGTTCGGCGACGCGCTGGCATCGATGTTGCACGCTGTCGACTGCGTGACGACGATGTCTTGATCGAGGTACCTGAGGAACTTCGTCACCGAGTCACGAACGATGTTGTCGCCGATGTCGATCTGGCCATGAGATCGGTCCATACCCAGCTGGGCACGGTGCGGCTCGATGAGAATCCGTACAAGCAGGGCCGTGCGGTGTTGAGGTTGTTGTGAGTCATCAGTACGACCATGGCCGACGAGACCGCATCGGCATGCCAGAAGCTGTGCTGTGCTCGTCGAAGACACCGACTCAGATCAGCGCCATCGCGAATGAGCTGGCGCAGGTCGGCAATCCGGCGTTGTTCACTCGCCTTTCCGACACACTCGTCGGCGAGGTTGACGCCAGCATCACGAGTGCGTGGGATCACGACTCAACGTCGGGTACAGCCGTTCTCAATGGCTCTTTGCCGGCACGAGCGGGACGAGTCGCCGTCGTTGCCGCAGGGACATCCGACATGTTGGTCGCTGCCGAAGCGGCTCGAACACTCGAATTCAGCGGAGTCAGCGCAGAGCTCATCGTCGACGTCGGCGTTGCAGGCCTCTGGCGCCTCGAGCAGCGTCTCGACGAGATCAAGGCTGCTGATGTGGTGATCGCCGTTGCCGGGATGGACGCAGCGTTGGTGTCTGTGCTCGGGGGACTGGTCGGGTCGCCGGTGATCGCGGCGCCGACGTCTGTCGGTTACGGCGTGGCGACAGGCGGAACTACTGCACTGAACAGCGCTCTGGCGAGTTGTGCCCAGGGCGTGACCGTTGTCAACATCGACAACGGCTTCGGAGCTGCGTGTGCGGCCATCAGAATGCTGTCGATGGCCGATCGCTTCGCAGGTGGCCAGCCGTGAAGGTGGCCTGGTTCGACGGAAGCGCCGGCGCGAGCGGCGACATGATGCTCGGCGCGTTGGTCGACAGCGGCGTGCCCGTCTCTGTGCTGCAAGCCGGAATCGATCCGCTCGGGCTCGGCGTCGAGTTGTCCGCCAAACCGGTTCAGCGAGCGGCGCTTGGCGCGACCAAGGTCGACGTCAAAGTGTCAGAGCCCCGAACGGTTCGACACTTGCCAGAGATCGCGGCGATGTTCGAGGTGCTCGACGACACCATCGCTTCTGCCGCAATCGCTGTGTTCGAACGCCTGGCGATCGCCGAAGCAGCTGTCCATCAGATGCCCGTCGACCACGTTCATTTCCACGAAGTAGGTGCCCTCGACTGCATTGCCGACATCGTGGGGTCGGTCACGGGGCTCCTGCACCTCGGGGTCAGCGAGATCCACTGCTCGACCCTCGCGCTCGGAAACGGAAGAGCGAAGAGCGAGCACGGGTATCTCCCAGTTCCGGTTCCGGCTGTCCTCGAGTTGATGAAGGACGGGCCGATTTCACAAGCCGGCGAGGCGCTGTTCGAGACCACCACGCCAACGGGTGCTGCGCTGCTCGTGAGCTTCGTCGACACTTGGGGTCCGATGCCGCCCATGGCCATCAGTTCGATCGGTATGGGGGCTGGCTCGAAGGAAACGCCCGACCGCGCCAACGCGCTACGCCTGGTCGTTGGTGAAGCAGTTGCGGGCGACGGGTCGACGTCCATGGTCGTGCAGTTCGACGCCAACGTCGACGATCTCGACCCTCGGGTCTGGCCTGTTGCCATCGATGCAGTCATCGACGCAGGCGCGAACGATGCATGGGTCACTCCGATCACGATGAAGAAGGGCCGGCCTGCGTTCTCGTTCAGTGCCATGTGCAGCCAGGCCGACGTTGTTGCCGTGCGTCGAGCCATTTTCGAGCACACCAGCACCATCGGTCTCCGCGAGACCCACGTCGTGAAGCATGCTCTCGAACGTGTCGCGGCTGCGGTTTCGGTCGACGGTCATCCGGTGCGAGTGAAGGTCGCTTCTGTGTCGGGAGAGCAAGTCAACGTCAGCGTTGAATGGGACGACGTCGTTGCTGCAGCAGCGGCGCTCGGTCGAACCTCAAAGTCGGTGCTCGATCACGCTACCGCTCTAGCCCAAGCGCTCCCGTGACTGGCCTCGACTGAAGCAAGGTTTCGGACGGAATCGTCGTGTGGATGGGTGGCATCGAGTTCCTTCAGAACTCTGCGATCCCGACTATGTCAGAAGTAGCCGATCGGGCCGGAGTCGGTGCCCCGATTCGTGCACGGCCTAGAGTGCGCCGATGCTCTCGCGGGTTTCACGGCTGTCACCTCGCACATTGGGTATCGGCCTTGCCGCAGGAGGGATGTTCGTCGTCAGCACGGATTCGCTGATCACCCGCGCCGCCGAGGTGTCCGGCTTCACCGTCACATTCTGGTTCGGGATGTTTGTGGCTCCAGCGATGTTGGTTTCGATGATGTTGATGGGCCATCGTCCGAGCGGCATCGTGCGTCAGATCGATCGGCCCATGCTTCTCTCGGCGATCCTGCAGGCCGGGAGTTCGACGTGTTTCATCTTCGCGGTCAAGAACACCTCGATCTCGAACGTGGTCGTGATCATCGCGGCGGCGCCCATCGTCGCGTCGCTGATCGCGTGGATTGCCATTCGAGAACGCACAGCACCTCGTGTCTGGGCAGGGATTGCGCTGTCGATGTTTGGTATCGGCATCGTCATGAGCGGCTCGTTCGGCGGGGGAGGTGTTTCAGGTGACCTGCTCTCGGTGCTCGCGATCACCTTCTGGTCGACGAACCTGATTGTCTGGCGCGCTCATCCCACCATGAATCGGTTCCTCGCTGTCGGACTGGCCGGAATCGTCATGGCTGTCATCTCGATGGCCGAGGCCGACCTGCTCGGTCACAGCTTCGAGACCTATCTGTTGTTGTTCGCCATGGGATCGATCACCGGCCCACTCGGTCGCATCGCCATGGCGACGGCGACTCGTTACATCCCCGCTGCTGAGGTCAGCCTTTTCACGCCCATCGAGACGCTCGCCGCGATTCTCTGGGCCTGGATTTTTTTTGATGAGACACCGTCGGTCGCGACCTACATCGGTGGCGCTGTCGTTGGCATAGCGTTCGCGGTGGCCACAGTTCCCATGCGATCGAGGCGACTCGTTCTCCCTCCGTCGGAATTGGATGCAAAGTGATGGTCAGGTTCAGCGCCGACGAGTTGTACGACGTTGTTGCTGCCTACTCCGGCTTCGGCAATCATCACACCGGCACCGCCGTCGACCGTCGAACAACCGCTTGGCTGAGTGACCTGCTGGTCGGTCTCGGCGCAGGAGTTCACGAGGAGCGGTTCGCATTCGATCGATACATCTGCCACGCCGAGTTGCAAGCCGGTGGTCAGGTCGTGCCGTCGCTTCCCATCTTCTACAGCGCCGTTGGCGAGTGGCAGACACAAGACTGCGTTGTCGTCGATGTCGACGAAGCTGTGGTCGGGAATCCACTCGCTCTGGACACGTATCTCGACACCAACTGTGAGGCGGCAGCGCTCATCCTGGCCATCGGAGGGCCGGACGATCTGCCTGTTCAGTGCAACCGGGTACCGGTAGTGACAGGCGATCGCCCTGCGGTAGTGATTCCGCGCAACTGGGCGGCACGGGTTGGTCTTTCGGCCGAGTTGACGTTCTCAGGGACACTCGAACCGGGTCACAGCGCGAATGTCGTCGCCATACTTGGACCAGCCGGTGCACCCGCCGTCAACATCACGACCCCTCTGACCGGTTGGACCCCGGCCGCTGGCGAACGTGGCACCGGGCTTGCGGTTGCGTTGGCAATGGCCGCCGATCTTTCGACCGATCACCGCGTCACGTTCTCGGCGTGCAGTGGTCACGAGATCGACCACATCGGTCTCCGGCATCACCTTGCCAGTCGCAACGTGACTGACGAGCCGGTCATCCATCTCGGGGCATCGGTCGGCTCCATCGATCAAGGATCCAACGGCCCGGCCGGACTGGGCGATCGGCGTGTGGCGCTCACGACGGTCACAGGAGAACTGCGTGACGAGATCGGCCGTCTGGTGCCAGCTGCGAACTGGCGACTGATCGATGTGAGCCCATGGCCTGGAGAAGGTGGGACCTGGCTCGCAGCCGGCGCGTCTGTTCTCTCGTTTCTCGGCGGATCGTCTCTATTTCATACCGAAGCCGACACGCTCGATGCGACCACGCCGGAGGCGATGGCCCTCGCCGCCGAAGTCGCTATCGACGCAGCGCGTCTGTTCCTCTCGGTGCAGCCCTGACCAGCCTCAGATGGCGTCGGACAGACTTCGGCCGTGACTGAACGTGACATGACCGGTGATCACTCTGGCGAACATCGGTCGGCCCCACCTGGTGATCACAGCGGCGAATTCGGAGTCAGGATGATGTCGGAAGGCCATCTCGTATACCCCGACCATTATGTCGGCTTCGTAGATCGGACCGATCTCCTCATACGGCCAATTCGCGGTCGGGTCGGGTGAGCTCAGATGGGGCGCCAACTGATGCAGCGCTGTCAGCAAAGTCTGCCCGCTGCTGCCCTGGTCGGCATACAGATCATGACCGCTCAAGCGCACGACCTCGGCAAGGCTCACATTCGCTGCCACCGCCCACACCGAATAGAACAGTGATCTCGTGCGGCCAAGCTCCTTGGTCAGTTCACCCGATGGTGAAATTCGCGAAGAGATGGTAGAGCGATAGCGGTCCACTGAGTAGGTCACGAGATCGGCACGGTCGGCGAATCGACCAGCAGCGGCGATCGCGACCATCCTCCACGAATCAATGTTGTTCGAGGTTGGGTCTCCTGTGAAAGCATCACCGAGAGCGGCAGACCAAGATTTCATGGCCAGGCGCTGACTGGTCGTCCAACCCGGGTAGCTCCAGATCAGGTCGGCGCCATAGATGACTCCTGGCTGCGTGATGTAGATCTCGATCTCGCGATTGTTCGGCGACAACGCAGGAACCCACCGACTCCCGTTGTCGAGGGCCCACGCGTCGATGAGCGTGAGCGCGTGCTCCGCGTAGCGACCGTCTCCGGTCTGACGGTACGCAAGACCCAACGCGACGAGCCCTCGCGAGACTCGCTCGGCGGCGCGGTAATCGTGACGATCGGCGTCGAGATCGAACACACCGTCGACCACGTAGGCGGAGTCGGTCAGCCATATGTTTCCACCGCCGTTCGACATCACCGAGTTCGGACGCTGGCACAGCATGGCGTTCGCGTGAGCTATGACTTCAGATCTTGCTGTTACGGCATGATCGCGGTTGTCCGAAACGGCGGCGGCCAGATCAGCATCGCTCATGAACACTCCGATATAGCTCCGTCCTTGATTGTCGAAACCACCGTCACGCACCGCAGCGCTCGGACCTGAACACGAGTACGTCGGCGGCGCAGCCGAGCGTGACGCCATCACCGCCTGGGCGAGTGAGCCATCGTGGACAACTAGGTGCTCGATCGTGCCGGACCATGATTCCGACCCATCAGGGTTCGAACCGACCGCTACTCGAGAACGAGTTGCTGCGCCGAGGAGATTGCTGCCGGCGTCGACCGACGCAACCAGCGAACCGTCGATCCAGAACTCGACCAGATCAGCTCTGATGACGAGTCCGATGTGGTGCACCGACCCGCCGACCTGCGGCACTCGGAGCGTCACTGCCCCCGAGCCAATTGACCAGACCAGGTCGTTGCCATCGCGTGACAGCACTACCTGGTGCGAGTTTCCGTCCTCGATGAGCCCGGCAATGACCCGCGGTGACGGCGTAGCCGGTCCGGGGTCGACCCACAGCTCGAATGTCGATCGACCGGTCTCAGCCAATCTCTCAGCGGCGGCCCTCGCTGGACCTGGGGATACGACGTTGGCCGCCGCAGCGACACTCAGACCAGTGGAGGTCCACGATGTCGTTGGGTTGTAGTAGCCGAGGAAGAGATCGATGGGGAACAAGGTCGGAGCGCTGTCGCTCGCGAAGGCACCGTAGCCGTCCTCGAAGGCGTACTCGAGAATCACGCCGGGGGCCGCCGTCGTCGGTGGTGAGGTCGTCGAGGGAGACGGTGTACTCGACGTAGTGGTCGGTGTCGGGGTGTGGTGTGGAGACGCAAGAACCGCTGCCAGCGAAACAATCTTCGTCTTGGTGCCGCCGACGAATGTGACGTCGAGGCTGCCGTCGGAGACAGCCACCTGCACTGTTGCGCCTACTGTCGGTGTCGCATTTGAGGTGGAGACCCTGTCGTGGACGACCACACCTTCGACCTGAACAGAGTGCTTGATTGAGGTGGCGTGGAACTTGGATTCGCCAACCACCACCGTCACGTCGTAGGTGCCATTTGCCAGGTCGGCAGACCAACTCGCGGGTGATGCAATGGCGTGCCAGGATCCGTTGGTAAATACGTATCGAGTCGTGGCGTGGCAGAACGTGTCGAGTTGTTGGTTCGACATGGCGTTGCGATCGCCACACTGTCGCTTGTTCCCATCGGGGAGGGTCCAGCCGAACCCTGAGTTCGATGAGCGGGCGGTGCCATCGTCGCGCTGCCATCCGGACGGAACTTCTGCGTTCGAGGCTTGGAAGTTGACGGCGAGGGCCTGCAGTTCGGTGACCTGCGTGGTCGTGGTTGGTGAGGCTCCGGTTGTCGAGGTGCTTGTGGGGCTGGGCGATGGACCTGATGTCGTTGAAGTCGATGTGACGGCGACCACCTCGACCGACACGACCTTCGTTTTGGAATCACCGATGAAGGTGAGATCGACGAAACCGTCAGTCACGGTGACTTCCCGGCTTGCACCGCGGGTGGGGTTCGACGACGAGGTCTGCACGCGATCGTGCAACACCACGCCTTCCGCCTGGACCGAGTGACGAATGGCTGACGAGTGAAACTTGGACTCACCCACCACCACAGTGACCAGATACGTGCCATTTGCAACTGCTGCGCTCCACGATGCCGGGGATGGCTCAGCGGTCCACGAGCCTTCGCTCTGCACGTATCGAGTGGTGGCGTGACAGAACGTATCCGTCACTTGGTCTGCTGTCGCGTTTCTTTCGCCACACTGCCTTCGGGGATTCCCACCGAGACGCCACCCGAAGGTGCGATTCGTTGTGAACTGTTCGCCGCTGTCGGCAAGCCAGCCCGGAGGGACGGACGCTCTTGCACTCTGAAAGTTGACCGAGAGCACGTATGCGTCAGGACTCGTGGTGACTGTCGCGGGTGTGGTGGTCGTCGCTGGTGTGGTGGTCGTCGACGCCGTCGGTGACCCGACTGCGGAGTCGACCACCACCGAACTGATCTTCGTTCGGGTGCCACCAACGAAGGTCACATCGAGCATGCCGTCGTCCACGAATACGTCGACCGAAGCTGACCGAGTCGGCGTGGACCCCGATGTGGTCACCCGATCATGAACCGAAACGCCTTCGGCCTGCACAGAATGGTGGATCGACGAGAAGTGGCTCGCGGATTCGCCGACGACGACGGTGACCCGATAGGGACCATTTGGTAGAGCCAATCTCCAGCTGGCCGGCGACTCGATGGCCTGCCACGACCCGCCTACTTGTACATACCGAGTTGTGGCGTGACAGAAGGTGTCCACAAGTTGATCGGGCACTGCGTTACGGTCGCCGCATTGGCGTCGATTGTTGTCCTCGGCAATCCATCCGAAACCTTGTCCTTCGGAGAAAGCCGCTCCTGAATCCGCATTCCAGCCGCTTGGAGTCGGTGCATTCGATGACTGGAAATTGACCGCGTACGAGACGGCTGCGATGGGACGTCCTTCGATCTCTGGGATTGCCGCGGTGGCAAGCCCCACCATCAGCAGTGAACAGAGAACAGCTATCGAGCGCATAACCATTTTGTCGGCAGATCGAAGACTCACTGGAGTCAAAGCGGTACGGTCTCCGGTCGACACCTGGTCAGCGGGAAGACATCACCCGTTGTTACGGGGTGGCGAATAAGTTGAGACCACCGCGCCGCGACGCATCAGGTGGCGCTGCCTGACAGTTCGTGACATGTGACGACAGGGCGTTGAGGAGTGAACGAGGAACCACGGACGCCGTTTGACGTGGGCGCGGGGCCAGAAGCACTGAGCGTTGGACAGATGGTCGCCGTTGTCCTTATTGCGTTCCCAATGCCACACGGATCTCTGCCGCGACTTCGTCTTCGGCGGACATGGCCCGCTGGGTCGCGATCTCGACTCTGTGAATGCTGCCCTCGAAGGCGAATGGTGCCGCGAATGCGTCGGAAACTCCGGCTGTGCTGCACCCGAAATCGAGCCCGGTAGATGAGATCATCGTCGAGATCCTGGGCACGATCCCCTCGCCGATCACGGTGTCGCCGGCGAGGAGTCTTACTCTCGCTGGGCCTCGACGCACCCGGTCGAAGTCGATACCGAGCGTGACGTCTCCGTCGGGTAGCGGCTCCGACGTGATGCTGGTGACGTTCCGAAAGAAGTTGTGCTCGTACACCAGGCGATTGTTCTGGACGTAGGCCGTCAACCCGTTGTTGATGGTGCCGAGGGCGAGGATGACGCCCTGCTCCGAGACATCAGCTCTGCTCACCTGCGATCGGAGCTGCCACGATCGGCTGCCGAGTGCCGGCGCCGCGTCGATCGGCACCCGATCCAGTGGAGGCAGATACACGAAAGTGTTGCGTGCCCTCGGCGTCCCGGCCACCGGATGGCCCGCGAACAGACCGCGAGCTTCACCCGAGTCGATGGGGAGCACGCCGTAGCGCTCTGCCTCTTCCCAGAAGAGTTCGATGAGCGATGCGAGGCGTCGGGGATGAACCTCAGCGAGATCATTCGTCTCGGAGAAGTCCTCGTCGAGGTGGTATAGCTCCCAGGTGTCGTCCTCGAGCGATCGGCCCTGCTGGTGGTAGGTCACTGCCTTCCAACCTGCTGACCAGATCGCCCGGTGCCCGAACATCTCGAAGTACTGCGAGGTCTTGGCGGTCGGCACGGAGGTGGCGTCTACGGCTGCGGGATCGAAGGTGTAGGCGAGACTGGTTCCCTCCACTGGCTGCTGGTCGATTCCCTTGACGACGGCTGGAGCCTCGTAACCCAACAGTTCGAGAACCGTCGGAGCGATGTCGATCACGTGATGAAACTGTGTGCGGACCTGGCCTCGACACGATTCGTCCATGCCGCCAGGCCAGCTGACGATCAGGGGATCACGGACGCCTCCGCTATGGGTGTTCTGCTTGTAGCGTTTCCCCGGCGTGTTGCCGACCTGTGCCCAGCCCCATGGATAGTTGCTCGAGCTGCGTCTGGTGCCGATGTCATCGAGACGGGCCACAGCGGCCGTGAGATCCTCGGGGATGTTGTTGAAGTAGAGGAACTCGTCGGTCACGCCACTCGAACTTCCTTCCTGGGAGGCGCCGTTGTCGGACAGGGCGAAGACAATCGTGTTCTCGAGCTCTCCTTGCTCTTCCAGGGCGTCGAGAAGACGGCCGAGCTGAGCGTCGGTGTGATCGAGGAAGGCGGCGAAGGCTTCCTGAAGGCGACACGCAAACGCCTTCTCGTCCGCTGTCAGATCGTCCCACGGTTGGACCCCCGGATTTCGGGGCGCGAGTTCCGTGTGCTCGGGGATCACGCCGAGTTCGATCTGGCGTTCGTAGACGCGCTGGCGCCAGACATCCCACCCTTCGTCGAAACGGCCCCGATATTTGGCCAAATACTCGTCAGGTGCTTGGTGAGGGGCGTGCGTTGCTCCGAAGCACAGGTAGAGGAAGAACGGTCGCTCCGGAACGAGCGACTTCTGGTTCCGAACCATGTCGATCGACTGATCGACCAGGTCCTCCGAGACGTGGTACCCGTCCTCTGGCGTGGCTGGAGGGTCGATGTAGTGATTGTCGGCGCACAGCTCCGGGTGGAACTGATCAGTCTCACCGTTGAGAAATCCGTAGAACCGGTTGAAGCCTCGTTGAAGAGGCCAGTCGGTGAACGGTCCGGCAGCGGAGGCTTCCCGCATCGGAGCAAGATGCCATTTCCCGACAGCGATCGTGTGGTAGCCGGCCGGTTCGAGAACTTCGGCGAGGGTCGCGGCGCTCGGCGCGATGCGCCCTCGCATGTTCGGGAACCCGGTGTCGAAGTTCGACACAGCACGCATTCCGACCGAGTGGTGGTTGCGTCCGGTGAGGAGGCATGCCCTCGTGGGGGAGCAGAGCGCCGTGGTGTGAAAGTTCGTATACCGGAGTCCGTTGGTAGCCAGCCGATCGAAGTTCGGAGTGTCGATGAACGACCCGAACGAGCCGAGATGACTGAAGCCTGTGTCGTCGAGCAGGACGATCAGAACGTTGGGACTGCCCTCGGCGGGGAGAACCGGTTTGGGCCACCACGGTGTCGAGTCGGCCACCTCTCGTGCGATCGTGCCTCCGAATTGATCAGACATCTGCCCCTCCGTTGTCGGTGAAGGAGCGGCACTGTGGGTGGGCAGGGATCTGCAGCACATTGCACATGCTCGACACGGTTCGGTACCAGCCGACGAGAATGATGAACTCGATGATCTGCTGGTCGTCGTATCGTGCTCTCACGAAGGACCACGACTCGTCGTCGAGGTTGGCGGTGGCCGCGAGTTCGTCGACCACCTCCATGAGTCGCAATTCGTCATCTGGCCACAGGTCACGTGACTGCTCTGGGCCGGTCACGGTCGAGTCGAGCTGGTCCTCTGTGAGTCCGACGTGACTTCCGAAGATCGTCGCGTGGAGGCTCCACTCGTGTTCGGCGCCGAGGCTGCCCGTCACCCGGTCGATCACGATCTCCCGGTCACGCGTGCTCATGAGGTTGTGCCCGAGGAACCCGGCGCCGAGCACCCCGGTGCGCGACGCCAATTCCGGATGGATGTGGAAGGCCTCGAAGATCTCCGGCGTCTCGAGCTTCGATCCAGCTTCCCAACGGTTGATCGACTCTGCGATGCCGGGTCCATAGGGTGGTTTCGGGATGGGTAGTCGCACGGTGCTCCTCGTTTTTCGACCGTTCGCCAGAGAGTAGTTCCAGAGTCTTCCTGACGTGGATCCGGGACCCTCCGCCCGCTTGTCCGCACTCTCAGAAGTGATTCGCAGATCTGCAAGGCACCAATCTGTGGTGACGATCATTGACTGCAGCGGACATTTCTTTCCGCGAGACAGCGACCGCATCCCCGACCTACCGGACACGATGGCGTCCGAGGTGGGTGTCCGTGACACGTCCGGGGCAGCGCTTGAAGGCTGCACGAACCGGGGGATCTTGGGGAGGAATCCCGGTATGGAGTACTACCACCCCATGGAAAGTGAGGCTGGCCGACGCGATCTAGCGTTCGCGAGCCAAGAGCCCGAGTCCGAGGATCCCTGCGAAACAGAGCCACGCCATCTGCGGGATCGTCACGAAGCCGAGCGCTTCGATCCACTTCTGCGTACATGGCGCGCCGAGATCGCATGACGATCCCTGGCTCGGGAACCACTGCAGTTGGATGTGGTAGGTGGAGATGGCCATCCCGATTGCGGAGAGAATGATGGCGTACTCAAGAATCCAGCGGTCGCGACGGAACGCTGCGATCGGCAAGATCACCCCGAGCGGATACATGGCGATCCGCTGGAACCAGCACATCTCGCATGGGACGAAGCTCTCGACTTCGGAGAGATGGAGGCTGCCGAGAAGAGCTCCCAACGCGATCGCGGCAGAGAGGCTGAGCGCGTTCGACTTCAACCAACTTCTTCCGGCCACTGTCATGGTCGTGGCTAGGCCACAGATCGCGCCTACCAACACGATCGCGGCGAAAGCTGTGGTCATGACGAACTCCTTGTCTGTTCAGCTGTCACGGAGCGGCAAAGACCAACGAACTTTGAGGCCGACAAACCCATTCTTACAGTGATTTCAACTCACTCCCCGCGGGAGGGCGAGCGGAATTCGTCGCTTTGGCAACGGCGACCTTCCCTTCTCGTTCCCAGACCTGCTGCCAGTCAGCGGACCGATGAATCGCTCGAGGATGAAGCTGCTCGCTGTGGGCAACGTCCGATGACCGGTCCGGCGGGCTATGAAGTGCCGTGGTCAGGTAGCGCCTCCAACAGGTTGAGGACGACGACTTGAGCTGATCGTGCCGTCTCGGCTTTACATCGCCCGTACACGCCCTCGGCGGCACCTGCCTCATCGGCAGGATTGCTGATGGCGCGCACGGCCAGGAAGGGAACTCCCGCCTGATGGCAGATCTGCGCGATAGCCGCGCCCTCCATCTCGAAGGCGACGCAGCCGTAGGTCTCGAGCATGCGTCGATTGCGGGCGCCGTTGATGGAGTAGGCGTCTTCGGTAGCGATGACACCAGTGAGAAACTTCGGAGTTCGATCGTCGGGCACGCACTCCAGCGAACTGAACTCGTGGGTGTCGGCAACAGCCCGGCCGGCTGCGAGCAGGTTCGGGCCGGCTGAGAACAGCAGTGGATTCTGGCGTTCCTGCAGGGGCGGTTCGGTGGGCGTCGGGGTGAGTCCTTCGACCGTCAGTTGGCCATGCCCGAGCGAAATCGTGGCAGATCCGATGACCACATCACCCACGAGCGCAGGTGACAGCCCTCCAGCAACTCCCGTGCACAGCACCGCTGTGGGTTCGAACGCATCCAGCAGAACTGCGGTGCATGCTGCGGCGTTGACCGTGCCAATGCCACCGACGACGACCACGACTTCTGTATGCCGAAGAGTACCGGCGAAGAATCTCAGGCCACGACGGTCGATGACAGTGGGCTCTTCCAATTCGTCGACGAGTAGTTCGACTTCGACCTCCATTGCTCCGATGATGCCGATCATGATCACATTCTGCTCGCTGGGCGAAGATCAGGGAGGCACGTTCGGTCAGGGCAGCGATGGTCTTCTTCGTCGGCGTTCCCAAGGTGAGGTTCTTCAAGTCGCAGCGGCGTCCAGTGACCTCAGAGCGAGGCGCGGTCCCGAAGTGCACTCAAGTTCTTTGAACTGCTCAGAAAGGGCGTCGACTCGCCGATGGGAACCCATGAATCCACGCCAGCTGAAGTTGATCGACGGTGAACTCCGGGACTGGAAGCTCGAGCCAGCAGTGAGGGAGCGCGGATTCCAGGGAATCGCAGCCGCACGGGAAGCACTCGCAGCCTCCCAGCCATCGTTCGGCGACCCCATCGTCCATGAACCGCTTCGTCATGAGCTGACGGCCTGCAGCGAACCGCTGGAGCGGAGGCTCCTGTTCGAGCTGAGTGAGGAAGCCGCCATTTTCCGCAGCCTTGCCGGCATGAGCTGACGCGCAAAGACTCACAGGATCACGCGCCTTCGTCACACCGCTCCGTCGTCGCAAAGGGCAGAGCGGTCCTCATTTCAGAGGCGCTTCTCGGTGTCCAAGTTTTTCGGTTGTCCTCGGCCGCGCTCCCGCAAGGCGCAGTCGTGATGAGATCAGAAACGCCATTGCGCTCAGCGCAGATCGCTAACAAGGGTCTCAAGGATGTAGCGGCGGGTCACGGCTGTCGTGGACATTGGCTGTGGATCGTCGTCCCTGGCTCCGACGCGCCCAGGTAGATTGACGCCATGCGCGTGACGCTGCAGTACTTCGACGACTGTCCGAACTGGACTGAGACCGATCGGCATCTGCGCATCCTGGGGCTGGAGTACCCGGAGTTGGAGGTCATGTACCGGAAGGTCGACACTCCAGAGTTGGCCGAGACGATCGGGTTCAGGGGTTCTCCGAGCATCATCATCGATGGGGTCGACCCGTTCGCAGCCGTGTCGGCACCCGTCGGGCTCTCTTGCCGCGTCTATCCAACCCCCGACGGGCTCGTGGGATCTCCGACGCTTGAACAGCTTCGAGAGGTCATCGAACGGTCGGAATAGTTCTCGGTCTCGCCTTCTGGCAGCTTCGCGTGTGTTGTTCCCGGAAATATTTTTGTGGTTTCTGTTAGGTCTTGACGATCTCGGTGCTCCTACACGTGACCAACTCACCAAGGAGACCGAAAATGAGCAACCACAACAACAACCTGAAGCGAAGCGTTCTGGTCCTGAGCGGAATCGTCGGCGGTCTCGCCGTCG
>JABABU010000045.1 GCA_014238065.1 Actinomycetota bacterium | reverse complement strand
GCGCGGCTACCAGGGCATCATCGGCATCATCAACTGCGACGACTTCGGTGACTGCGGTTCGCAGAAGATCACCGTGATCGAGCACCTCGACTCCGGTGACGTGGCTGCATCCAAGTCCAACGTCGTGTTCAGCTTCGCACCGACGAGCTGATTCGGGTCCGGGGCTGGGTACCCGGATTTTCAACTCGCTGGTCCGGCCGTCACCTATGGGTGGCGGCCGGACCACTCGGATCTGTTCAAGAAAAGGGGGAGAAAAGCCATGACGACCGCGATGCGCGGGTCTGGTGCCGGTCGCACAAACGTCGACCGATTCCTGACGGTGATCAAAGTCGTGTTGATCGGCGTGATCGTGATCGGGCTACTTGCGTTCATCGCCCAACAGATCTCCCCAGGAAATGGCTTCGCGAAGTGGACCCACGACGGCGAGGCTGCTTCTAGGCTGACCGGAGCTCAGTTCAAGGGGCTGGTCGTCTCTGGACTGAGCCAGGGGGCGATGTATGGGCTGATCGCTCTCGGATACTCGATGGTCTACGGCGTGCTCGGGTTCATCAACTTCGCCCACGGCGAAGTCTTCATGGTCGGCGCTTTCACCGGTTTCATCATGGCGAACAAGTTCGACGATGCCGGCTGGTGGGACGGCGCGATCTTCATCCCGGCTGTGTTGATCACGATCCTCACGTGCACTCTGGTCGCCATGGCTACGGCAGTGATCATGGAACGGGTCGCCTACCGACCTCTGCGCGGGTCACCGCGGATCATTCCGCTGATCACCTCGATCGGCGTTTCGTTCTTCATCCAGAACGCAGTCATTCTTCTCTTCGGGGCAGGTGCCAAGTCGTACCCGAGCAACCCCGACTGGCTCCAGGACGCGAGGACACTCGGCGTCGGCAGCTTCCACATCGTCAGCCTGAAGGGCACCCAGATCGTGGTGATCCTGGTCGCGGCGGCCTCGATGTACGGCCTGTGGCACTTCGTGGAGCGAACGAAAACCGGAAAGGCGATGCGGGCGGTAGCAGAAGACAAAGAGATCGCCTCGTTGATGGGTATCAACGTCAATCGCACGATTGTGACGACGTTTGCTGTCGGCGGAGCCATGGCCGGTATTGCAGGGATTCTCTGGGGGTTGCTGTTCCGTTCGGTCATTGCTACCACCGGTTTCCTTCCAGGAATCAAGGCCTTCACGGCTGCCGTCGTCGGTGGAGTCGGCAACCTCGGTGGAGCGATGGCGGGTGGTGTGTCGCTCGGGGCGGCCGAGGCGCTTGCTCCGCTCACCCTCCTCGAACCGCTAGGCGTCAACGGCGTTTCGCAACTGCGTGACGCGGTGGCCTTCACGCTGCTCATCCTCGTTCTTCTCGTGAAGCCGACCGGCCTGTTCGGCGAGCGTCTGAGTGCGGAGGATCGGGCATGACGGCCGAGCAGGTCGATGAGGTCACCCGTGGCCCGTTCGATTTCGACATCCGCGGATCGATGAGGCGTGGGCTGCTGCTCGGTCTTGGCCTTGTCTTCATCAGCCTTGCTGGGCTCCCCATCGGACTGGACACCAGGATCCTCATCAAGCCCGTCCTGTCGCTCGGCTATCTGTCGCTCATCTGGTTGCCGTTCATCTCAGGATGGGCCAGCGGCACCGAGACAGTGCTCGATGGTGTGGCGACCACGAAACGGGGAGCACGCGATCTGGTGAGGGGTGGACTCGTCGGTCTCATTGGCGGAGCCTGCCTGTCGCTACTCGTCCTCTTGATGAATTGGTTCGATCTGCGCGATCCGCTCGTGAACTGGGCGCCCCCGTTGTCGGCAATTCTCCAATTCGACCGCAGCATCGCTTTCGGCGTACTTGTGTGGCCACTCTTGTCGGCAGTGCTCTCGTGCGCGGGTGCCGGCCTCCACATCATCACCCCGAAGATCCGCTCCGCCACACTTTCTGCGGTGCTGTTCACGCTCGCGATGGCGATTTTCGAGACATTCATCGTTGACGTTGCGGATTTCCTCGATGACAAGCTGTATGGCCAGAACGGTGGCCTCACCGTCATGTCTGCAATCGTCGTTGCCTGCTTGGCGTTCACCGTCTCGGCGATCGGTCTCGGAAGGCGTGTGGCGACGGCTCGGGTGAATTACCAGCAGAGCACGGGAAAGACCAAGGCGTCGCAGACGACGATGCTCATCGCCATTGCAGCCATCACCGTTGTCGTCGTGCCCATGATCACGGGCAAGATCACCCAGGAACTGTTCGCCAACATCGGTATCTTCCTGTTGCTCGCACTCGGGCTGAACATCGTCGTCGGTCTCGCCGGCATCCTCGACCTCGGCTACGTCGCGTTCTTCGCCGTCGGCGGTTACACCACGGCGGTGCTCACCTCGCCGAACCGCGGCCCCGATTGGCCGTCGTGGGTCCCGACTCTGCCGTGGTGGGGAGCCCTGCTCGTCACCATCGCCATCTCCGGTCTCGTCGGACTCTTCATCGGAGCCCCCGTCATCAGGATGAGGGGCGACTATCTCGCTATCGTCACGCTCGGCTTCGGTGAGATCATCCGCATCTTGTTCCTGTCCGACTGGTTGAACGGGTACTTCAACGGTGCTCAGGGCATCACGAACGTTCCGCCAGCTGACTTCGGCATCATCCAGGTCAAGGGAACCGACCCGCGGTCGGTGTTTTATCTGGTCCTTGTCTTTGCCGCGATATCGATCTACGTCTCGTGGCGGCTGGAGCGATCGAGGGTCGGCCGCGCCTGGATGGCCATCCGCGAGGACGAGAGTGTCGCAGAAGCAATGGGCGTCAACACCGTCAACATGAAGCTGATGGCGTTCGTCGTCGGAGCAATCCTTGCGTCATTCTCTGGCGCCGTCTTCGCGGCGAAGGTGGGCTCGATCTTCCCCACGAGCTTCTTGATCCTGGTGTCGATCATCATCCTCGTCGTCGTCATCGTGGGGGGCATGGGCAACATCATCGGCGTGATTGTCGGCTCGATCGTCCTGATCGGCGTGCTCGGTGGTCCGAAACAGCCGGGTCTGTTGGCTGAGTTCTCCCAGTACAAGCTGCTCATCTACGGGGCCTTGTTGATCTGGATGATGTTGCGAAGGCCCGAAGGTCTTGTTCCGAACGTCAGACGATCGAGAGAGCTCCATCAGGAAGAGTTCCTGCAGGACGCATGGCTCAGAGGCGAGATCGACGATGACGCCAACACCGAGGAGGTCGACTCGTGAGCCATCTCCTCGACATCGAAGAGCTCAACATCACCTTCGGCGGGCTTCACGCGCTGCGCGATCTCGACTTTCATGTCGAGGAGGGCGAGATCGTCGGTGTCATCGGTCCTAACGGCGCGGGCAAGACGACCTTCTTCAACATGATCTCCGGCATGGTGCGTCCCACGTCGGGTGACATTCTGTTCGAGGGCGAGACGCTTGTGGGGCTCGACCCGAACCAGGTCACTCAACGCGGTATTGCCAGAACGTTCCAGAACGTTCGGCTCTTCGCCAACATGACGATTCTCGAGAATGTCATGGTGAGCCAGCATTGCCGCACCAAACGTGGGGTGTTCGGGTCGTTGTTCAATACTCGAGCCTTCAGGGAAGAGGAAGCAGAGATCCGGCGTTACGCCGAGGAAGTTCTCGGGTTCTTCGGGTCGCGTCTCGTCGGATACCGTCTGGAACAGCCCGCTTCGGTGCTGAGTTACGCCAACCGTCGACGGCTCGAGATTGCGCGAGCGATGGCAACACGACCGCGACTTCTGCTCCTCGATGAGCCGGTCGCGGGAATGAATCCGATCGAAACTGCGGAACTCACCCGACTGATCGGGCGGCTTCGTAGCGAGTGGGGTTTCACGATCGTCCTCATCGAGCACGACATGAACGTGGTGCGCGACGTCTCGGATCGGGTGGTGTGTCTCGACCACGGCGAGACCATCGCGCAGGGGAGTTTCGAGGAAGTATCGAGCAATTCCGACGTGATCGAGGCATACCTCGGTCGCCCTCTCGAGAGTAAGAAGTGACGACGATGGATCAGCCGCTTCTCGAGATGCGCAACGTGAATACCCACTATGGCGCTGTTCACATTCTGAAAGACGTCGAGCTGGCCATCTACCCCGGCGAACTGGTCTGTCTTCTTGGCGGGAATGCATCGGGAAAGTCCACGACTCTGAAGACGTTGCTCGGCATGGTCACGCCAACTTCGGGCGAAGTCGTACTCGATGGTGAGGTCGTCACCGGCCAACCCACGTCATACCTGGTCGAGCGCGGCGTGACGATGGTTCCGGAGAATCGGAGACTTTTCAAGCGCCTCAGCGTCAAGGAGAACCTGGAACTCGGTGCGTATCTGCGCGACGACGCCGACGGAATCGATGCTGACATGGAGCGCGTGTTCTCGATGTTTCCTCGCGTGAAGGAACGGTTGGGTCAAAGGGCGGGAACACTCTCCGGCGGTGAACAGCAGATGGTGGCCATGGGTCGCGCCCTGATGGCACAACCGCGGGTGTTGCTGATGGACGAACCCTCGATGGGGTTGGCGCCGGCTCTGGTGCAGACGAACTTCGAGCTCATTCAACAGATCCACAACGAGGGCATCGCGATTTTCATCGTCGAGCAGAACGCCAACATGGCACTCTCGATTGCGGACCGAGGCTGGGTGCTGCAGACCGGTCGTGTCGTGCTCGATGACACCGCAGATGCGCTCCTGGCCAACCCTGACCTCCGACGTTCCTACCTCGGGGAGACGTGACGCCTGACCGACCGGTCACCTCAACATGCACCAGACCTGTCTCAAGGGTGTACGTATGTGCTGGGAGGCATCTCCGACGTAGACGCGAGCGTTGAAACGGAGTGTCACGGTCGGTACCGATGCTGGAACGCAAGTTCTCTGTTCCAGGATGAGGTCGCCAGCTCGCGGCAAGGCGACTCAGTACAGCTATATTGATGATCTCGGTACGGGTACCGGACACACCAGAATCATCGTTGTAGCAACGGTGTGCTAGCAGATCCCCAGCGGGCTTGGGAGAGAAATCCCAGGTCAGGCACCGAATCAAGCGCTCGTAGCTCAATTGGATAGAGCATCTGACTACGGATCAGAAGGTTGGGGTTTCGAGTACCTCCGAGCGCGCTAGAAGAACTCGCAGGTAGGACAGGGTTTCCCTCCACCAGCAATCGGCTCCTGACACCACAGGAACCGAACATGTTCAATTGAGTCGGCTGCTGGCGCTATCCCATAGTCACCGCGCAGGGCGGTCCGCTATCGCCCCTACGGCGCGGCGATTGGGAGGCTCGGATAGGGTCGCCGGGAGGACGCGGACTCCCGCGTCGGTGAGGGGACGCATGTCAGAGGGACCGATTCTTCCAGGGCGACTTGGATCGCCCGACCTTGAGCTGCGCGACGATCCGAGGGCCGATCCGCGTATGGTCGCAGTGCTCGAGGCTCTTGAGCTTGCGGGTACTCCGGAGCCTCTGCCATTCGACGCGTCTGCGCCGGTCGAGGCGCTGCATGCGTTTGTCGACGAAGCCGAGCCTGGCTACGAGGCGATGTTCGAAGCTCTGCTCGAAGGGCTCGCTCCCGTGCCTGGAGTGGTCCGAACCGTCGAGGTCATCCGTGGTGTTGACGGAAACGACATCACGCTCTTCGTTCACCGTCCTGAGGGTGTGGCCAACCCGCTTCCGGGCGTGCTCCACATTCACGGTGGCGGAATGGTGATGCTCGAGGCAGCGGGAGCTGCTTACGAGCGAATTCGCTCCGAGCTCGCAGCGACCGGGATGGTCGTTGTCGGTGTCGAGTTCCGAAATGCGTCTGGCAAGCACGGTCCCTATCCGTATCCCGCTGGTCTCAACGACTGCTTCTCGGCGCTGACTTGGATGATCGAACAAAAGGCTGCGCTCGGCATGTCGAAGATCATCATCGCCGGGGAGTCGGGCGGAGGGAATCTCACGCTTGCGACGACGATGAAGGCGAAGCGCGATGGTGTGCTCGACGAGGTTGCCGGTGCCTATGCGATGTGCCCGTACATCTCGAACTCGTACGCCCCCAAAGACCCGACGTTGCCGTCTCTCTACGAGAACGACGGGTTCTTCCTCGATGTCGACATGATGGGCATCATTGCGCGGTTGTACAGTCCCGACGGTTCCGCCGACGCGGATTCACTTGCATGGCCATTGCGTGCAACTGTCGACGACCTTCGCGGTCTACCACCACATGTGATCTCGGTGAACCAGCTCGATCCTCTGCGCGACGAGGGTCTCGCTTACTTTGCGAAGCTGCTGGAAGCAGGCGTCTCTGCGACGAGTCGAACCGTGAATGGCACCGTTCATGCTGGCGACCTCATGTTCCGAGCCGTGATGCCAGACGCGTTTCTCGCGACGATGCGAGATGTCAAAGGCTTCGCCGACAGCCTGTAGAGCCGAAGGCGTCGAAACGAGGGCGACGCCAACCGTCAACCCACGTCACGCTGCCGTGGGTCTGGACATGACTGACAATCACCCGCACGACGCGACCTCAGTCGGCGCGATCTGACCATCCGGACACGTCGCGCCAACTTGCGACGATCCCATCTCTACATGTGATGGGTGATTTGAAAGTTCTCTCGAGATGGGTGAGGCTTCCAGCCCATCGATGTCGCGTTTCAGGAGAGCTGAACTCATGGGAATACTGGGAATGCACCATGTCGCCATCTCCGTACCCGATCTCGAAGAGGGGCTGGCTTACTACTGCGATGTCCTCGGTTTCGAGAAAGTCCAGTACGGACCGATCGAACCCGACCCCATCGCCGACGCGATCTGCGAGCTACCGAACGTCAGTGCCCGAGGTTGGATTCTTCGCCACGGCTACGGGTTACTCGAGATGTGGGAGTTCGACTCCCCTAGGGCCGAGATGCCAGACGAGACCCGCAAGGTGAACGAGTTCGGATGGGCGCACATCAGCCTCATGGTCGACGACATGATCTCGACGTATGAGGAACTGAAGGACAAGCTTTTCTTCCCCCACCCACCGATCCGCCACACCGTCGAGGGTGACACCAACGATGCCTGGACCGCGTACTGCCGTGACCCATGGGGCAACGTCATCGAGTTGTGGCAGATCGGCCACGAGGATCCATTCCCCCACGCCCCTGACTTCGACTGGCGCCCGCAGCCATTGGGCCAGGGCATGTCGAAAGAAGAGCGGTATCGGGGGGAGACGGTCGCCGAACTCGGAGAGGGCGCGTGAGATAGGCGGTACGGGAAGCATCTTCGGAGCGTGTGACCCCTGACCGATGATGTGGACGAAACAGTTGTTGTCGACGAGCGCTTCCAAGGTGAGGCCGCGTACCTGTAGGTGTCCGGTCGTAGGACGTCAAGCGCCGACCGCTAGTTTTCGGTGATGTGCGAACCGGACGATCCTCCGACGCAACATGGGCTTGTCGTCGAACACGACATCGCTGTTCCAGTCCGCGACGGACTGGAGCTTCGTGCCAATCTCTTCCTTCCAGGCGTCGAAGGCCCCTTTCCGACAATCGCGACAATGGGCCCATATCCGAAGGACATCCACTTCCGCGACTGGGACGCGGTCGGCGTGTATCCCCTGCTCGAGGAGCACGGCGAGTACATGCATTGGGAGACAGTGAACCCCGAATGGTGGGTGGAGCATGGTTACTGCGTGCTTCGGATCGATTCGCGAGGCACTGGTGCTTCGCCGGGTGTGCCCTTCCCCCTCGGCAAGCAGGAAATGGCCGACTTCTACGACGCCATCGAATGGGCCGCATCCCAGGACTTCTCTGACGGGGCCATTGCCGTTGTCGGCATCTCGTACTTCGCGATGTCGGCGTGGAGAATTGCAGCCGAGCGGCCTCCGCACCTGTCGGCGATCATTGCCTGGGAGGGCGTCGTTGACCTCTACCGCGATCGCAGCAGGCACGGCGGGATTCTCTGCAACACCTTCGCAGAGATGATGACGCAGAAAACAAGACCACATCAGAACACCGAAGTCGCAGGCGATCCTGAGTCGGCAGCCGAAGCGATCGCGACATCGCGACTTCCACCCGAACTGCTGATGCCCGAGTTGGGCGCCCCGCATCCCGACCTTGGCGCGATCGAGGTGCCGCTCCTTTCGGTTGCGAACTGGGGCGGCGTCGGGATGCACCTACGAGGCAACATCGAGGGTTACCTCGGCGCGGGGTCAGTCCACAAACGGCTCAGAATTCACGTCGGTGACCATGTTCGGCCGTTCTACACGCTCGAAGGACGACTTGAACAGAAACGATTTCTCGATCACTGGTTGAAGGGCCTCGACACCGGTCTTGCCACCGAGCCTCCGATCAGGATGGCCATTCGAGGCCCCGCTGGTGACTTCGCCTGGCGCGACGAGCACGAATGGCCACTGGCCAGGACCATCTGGACGCCATATTTCGCAGACGCGACGATGGGCTCGATGGGGCCCGAGAAGGCCCGGTTCCAGAGTTCGGCTTCCTACGACGCAGGGACTGCCACGAGAGCAAGCGTTGGCTTCAGCGTCGAGTTCGGTGAGCGTACCGAGGTCACCGGCCCTATTGCACTGAGAGCGTGGGTATCGGCCGAGCAAGGCGATGCCGATCTGATCGTCGTGCTTCGACACCTCGATCAGCATGCTGCTGAGATCGAGTATCCGGCGGCCGTCGATCCTTGGATCGGCGCCGGCTATGGATGGCTTCGTCTCTCACACCGAGACCTCGACAGCAATCGATCGCTTCCGTACCGGCCATATCACCGTCACACCGAACTGAACACGCCGATGCCGAACGAGGTCGTTCTGGCCGAGGTCGAGATCCTGCCAACGTGTCTCGTCTTCGAACCGGGTCATTCGCTCGTGCTCGAGATCGGCTCACAGGACGACCCGCGTATGCACCCGTTCACGCACAACGACCCAACGGATCGGCATCAGACCGGCAGAGTGACGATCCATACCGGCGGCACCTTCGACACTCATCTCCTGGTACCGGTCATCCCAGGCCGCTGATGGGAAACCCGCCGAGCGCTATGCGGCCACCGGCTCGGTATCGAGACCCCCCCGGGTGGTGTGGCTGGAGCGCGCCGTTGGTCCTCCGCTAGCGCTTGACCGTGCGGCCGGCGGCAGCCATAAGACGTTCCGTGTCCGTCGCGTCGGATGGCGGCTCGGTGACAGCACCGAACAAGCCCATCGATCTGGTTGCATCCGTGCAGGTGGCTTCTACGACCGCTGAAATCGCCGGAATCGCCTCAGGCGCAAACTCGAATGAGCGCCCCAACGCTGCCGAGATGTCCCAAGAATGAGCCAACGCATCGATGGTCGGGAAGTTCACCACCGCGGAACCCGGCAATTCTCCGAACGGAGTGCTGTGCATCCCCTCCAGTACCCCGTCGGCACCCCAGGTGGCTACAGCGCGCGTCGCAGCATCATCGGAAATCGAAACGAGGTCACCGTCGTAGGGCACCGCCCCCATCGTGTCCTCCATCGAAACGATGTCCTGACCGGTGAGGATTCCCACCCACAGCAGCTGTGAGTTCAGCGCATGGCTGGCCAACTGGCGAACGGTCCACGGGTCACACGCCGTTGCTACGTCCATCTCCGAATCATCGACTGACGCGATGACACTGCGTAGCCCGTTCACGGCGAATTCGAGTGTTTCCAATTGATCCACGGATGTCCCCTCATAGTGCGATGCCAGAGCGACGCTAGCTCAGGTAGGCCTGAGTCGGCTTCTCGGCCTCGACCTTGCTCACCGAACAGGCAACAGGGTGTGCCCTTTCGTTGGATCTGTCGGAGGAGTCCTCCTCGGCATGATTTCGCAACGTCGAGTCCGCCGCTCTGGCAACTCGATATGGCACGGATTTCAGAATCATCCGGCAATTTGTCATGAAGCCGCTCAAGTGCAGATCGCACAGGTCGACTGGGTACTTCGCCGGCCCAGCCGGTCAGACAGTCTGCAGTCAGCAGCTGTTCGAAAAACCAGGAGGAAATCGGATGTTCATTCGTCTCGTGACACGGCTCAACGAAGCTGGCAACAACGAAGAAGGCGGCGTCGCCGCAGAGTACGGCGTCATCATCG
>JABABU010000041.1 GCA_014238065.1 Actinomycetota bacterium | reverse complement strand
TTCGGTAGCCGAGGCGAGCGTGCCCGCAACGTCTTAGGGGTTGGGAAGGCGGGTGTCGATGGGCGTTTCGGCCCGCTATCGTCAACCGCTCCGGGCGATTGGCTCAGTTGGTTAGAGCGCTGCCTTCACACGGCAGAGGTCGGCAGTTCGAGTCTGCCATCGCCCACAAGAGAAACTGCAGGTCAGTGCCGCGATTTGGTTGACCGCAATAGGTCTGTCGATCGTCGGGCTGATCTCTAGGCCGCGCTGAGGCCGCGGGAGGTGCTTGAGGCTTGAATGATTCCGAGTGGTACTGAAATCCATGCGCCGTGACTGCAGGTGTCGTTCCGAGCACTGGCGCCGCAGTACCCATCGGGTCGACGTACCAAGCTGATAAACACTCGGAGCACAGCGACCCAGTCTCGATTGATGGCACCAAGTCCATGTTCTTCGCGAGTCTCAGCACGGGCGACCTCGACACATTCGTGGCGGCCGCGGGGACCGACGGCGTCATCGAGGTCGACGACCTCGGCAGGGGGAACTTGTACTACAAGACTCCGTACATCATCGGAGCGAGGTACGTCGACGGCGAATGGAAGAACGACGCTGACATCGTGCGAGGTGCTCGGCCTTGTTCGGTGAGTTGCACCACCCATCTAGCGGCATCTGCGCAGTGCCGCCTTCCCACGGACTTCCGACGACTCGTTTGAGTTGGTATCTGTTCGGGCGCGTCGGCACGCCCTCTCCAAGGGTCCTCCGATCGAGGACACGGCATGTGAGGGAGCCCACGTCTTTCTGTTTGATCCACCGGCACTGGTTGGCGCGACGTGTCCGGATGGTTAGATCGCGCCGACTGAGGTCGCGTCGTGTGGGTGAGCGGGTGGCCGTCTACGGTTGACGAGTGGATCGGACTACGTTCGACGGAGGGAATTGTCGCCGATGACTGAAGAGGCGGGTTACTACGATGAGTTCGGGTTTTACAGCCCGCAGCCGATCGACCGAGCCACTCGTCGCCAACCCGGCGAGGACCATCCCACCGGCCCGGAGGTCGGCTCTGCCGTGCCGCCGATCGTGTTGGCGGACCAGTCTGGTGAGTTCGTCGACGTGCAGGCTTCGTTGGGGGACGCGGGCGGGATCGTTGTCTTCCATCGGTCGGCGTACTGGTGACCGCCGTGTATGACGCAGCTCGTGCAGCTGCAGCAGGTCGCCGATGAGCTGGAGGTCAACGGCTTCTCGCTGTTCGCCATTAGCAACGATCCGGTCGAGATCCTTGACGAGTTCGCAACCGAACACACCATCACCTACTCCCTGCTGTCGGACGCCGACTCCGCCGTCATCAAGTCCTTCGGGATCATGAACCAGCTCATCGGTCCTGACGAGGGGCGCAGCATGCGGTGGCACGGCATCGCCTATCCGGGTACCTACTTCCTCAACGCTGACGGCGTCGTCACCGACAAAGACTTCCACCAACACCACGCACGCCGATCCTCAGGGGCAACTGTGCTGGCTCGGGCGCTGGGGCGACCGGTCGAACTCGCCGCTGACGTATCGGCCGACGCCACCAACGACGAGGTTGTAGTGAGAGTGGGGCTCTCGGATCCGGCGCTCCAACTCGAGGTCATCGCCACATTGGCGGTCGACGTTGAGATCCCTGCAGACCTTCACG
>JABABU010000016.1 GCA_014238065.1 Actinomycetota bacterium | reverse complement strand
TCGCTGATCTCACTGCATGCGGGTTCTTCGATGCAATCTCTGAGGCCAACTCCAGGGCGTCCTGGCGAGGATCGTCCGATAGGCGGGTGCACACGCCGAGTTCGACGGCCTCACGGCCGCTGATCATTCTTCCGGTGTAGTACATCTCGGCGGCAACATCGATGCCGACCAACCGTGGCAACAGTTCGGTTGCACACATGTCTGGTGTCAGCCCCCAGCGGATCTCCAGGACCGACAGCTTCGTGTCCGGATGAACCAGTCTGATGTCTCCGGCAAGGCTCAACTGGAAACCACCTCCGAGCGCATGACCACTGACCGCGCAGATGACGGGGACAGGCAGTTCCCGCCAGCCCCACACTGCTTGTTGTCCGAGATGGGTGATGCGCCCGTTCGTCCCCGCTCCGCCATCGGACTGGCGAGTGCTCTCGCGTGGGTTGCTGTCAGCCATGGCCTCGAATCCGGAGAAATCGAGTCCGGCGCAGAACGATCGTCCCTCTCCCGACAACACGACGGCGCGCACATCGGTGCGCCTGGCCAGCGATGCGCTTGTCTCGACCAGTTCTCTGAACATGGCGGTGTCGAGGGCGTTCAGCTTGTCCGGGCGATTGAACCGAACATCAGCCACCCCGTCGTTGACATCGACGACGACTCTGCTCGTTCCACGACTGTTGTTCATGTCCGACGCTCCACTTCCGTTCACCTGCGGTGTCCTCGAACCGACTGCCTGTTCAGCCACACACCGAGTCTGCGTTGTCGGCACAGTCTGTCTGACGGTGTTCCCCATTCGGAATTCGGTGAACGTCGGCATGCAAGCCGGAAGGCAACCGGTCGACCTGACCACTGATGAGGATGACGTCAGGTCGCAGACTGCTGGTTCTCGTGGCATCCGTGCTCGGGACCACGATCGTTGGCTCCGTGCTGCTCAGTCGCGCGTCGGCAAATGCGGCAGAACCGACGAGTATCGAAGACGTACTCGTTGAGAGCGCCGCCTACCGAGCTGCGGAACTCGACGTACAAACCGCTCACGAGAACATCGCTTGGGCGCAAGAACGTCTCCGGTTCAACCAACACCTCATCGAACAGCTCGCGTCGGGGCTGACGCAGCTCGACGCAGGTCTTCCCACCCTCACTTCGAAAATCGACATCGCAACCGATCTCGTCGATGAAGCCTCCGCAGATCTCGTCGATCTCGCGGTGCTCCAGTATGTGCTCAAAGGCACTGACACCGAGTCGCTGATCGCCAGCCGATACCCGGCAGACACTGCTCACCCTGCCCGCAAAGCTTTCATCATGGACACCGTCATGGCCGGCCACCAGGCCACGCTCGAGAATGCACAGAACCGCAGAGATGATGCGAAGTTCGCAGTCGCGGCCACTCTGAACGGACGCGGCGACATTGCCAAACGCCTCGAAACGGCTCACATCGACCTCGCACACGCCCAGAAACTGTTGACGGAAACCTCGAGTCGACTCCCACACCTCGAAGCACGTATTGCCAACGAACGGCGACGCACACGTGTCATCGGCAGCGATCTGAGCTACGTGGCCCTCGATGCCTATCTACTCGGAGCACGGGCAGCGAACCGCGACAACCCTGGCTGCGGTCTGGACTGGACGATTCTCGCCGGTATCGGCCGCGTCGAGTCCCGTCACGGCACCTACGGCGGAACCAAACTCGACCACCACGGACGCGTGGAGGACCCCATCATCGGAATCGCACTCAACGGACAATTCGAGACAGCAATCGTCGGCGACAGCGACGCCGGGACACTCGATGGCGACGCTGTGTTCGACAGGGCCGTCGGGCCGATGCAGTTCATCCCAACGACCTGGGCTGCCTTCTCCGCAGACGGCAACGGCGATGGGGTTCGCGACCCTCAGAACATGTACGACGCGGCGCGCTCCGCCGGCAACTACCTGTGTTTCAATGGCCCGGTGAATACCGACGAGACCCTCAACCAGGCGATTCTTCGCTACAACGCCAGTCAGGTCTACGTAAGGGCAGTATTGCTGAACGCCGCCCGATACGGCGAACTCGGAATATCGACCTAAAAAAGTAAACCCGATTACCTGAAGTCCATCGGATCGGGTTACCTTGCTCGCTTCCGTGAGCGACAACTCTGACACCCAGCTTTCCTCAGCGGTCAAGCGCGTGGTGGAACACGGCTCACGCGCCGGGGTCCACATCGTCCCGCTCACGCTCCCGGTGAATGCCCGCACCGCAAGGGAGGCTGCTACCGCACTCGACATCGACATCGCCCAGATCGTCAAGAGCCTGGTGTTCGTCGTAGCCGGCATCCCGACCCTGGCACTCGTCGCTGGCATCGACCAGCTCGACGAAGCACGCCTGTCAGCGGCCGTCGGTGGTGGCACAGTGCTTCGTGCCAATGCAGACATCGTTCGAGAAACAACCGGCTTCGCCATCGGAGGAGTTGCACCTTTCGGGAGCATTCAAGCGCTGCAAGCTTTCATCGACAGAACGCTGCTGGCTCACGACATCGTCTACGCCGCTGCTGGTCGGCCGGACACGGTCTTCGCCATCTCGCCCCCCGATCTCGTGAAAGCCAGCGGTGCAATGACCTGGGACCTCGCGCGGGACTGACTAGCTTTCGGTGTGTGAGCAGCGAACCGGCCCATCGTCAGGCACCCACCGTTCTCGACCTGCTCGGTCGGCGCTGGATGCCGAACATCATCCACGAACTCGCCGTAGGTGCACTCGGGTTCCGTGAGCTCCGAAGGCGCTGCGGTTCGATGTCCAGCAGCGTGCTTTCGCAACGGCTTCACGAACTGGCAGACGCAGGCCTGGCAGGACCCGACGAATTTGGCAGTTGGGAACTCACCGACAGCGGCGCCACAATAGGGAAACACCTGGCAGCGCTGGTGGAATCTGCGCTGAACCAGACCACGGACCACCTCAGCCGCTGAAAGGCCAGAACCTCGCCGTTGGCGACCTGTCCGCTTCCCCTTGGGCTGCATGGATCGGAAAGATCAACACCGGGCACGGCAGTTGACGGGCAATCCGCTCCGCAGACGTCAGTGAGAGGCGACTGGACGGTCCTGTTGCTCGGGCGCTGAAGACCACCACCAGATCTGCGTTCGTCGCCGCGTGAGCTCTGACCACTCCCCCGGTGAACGACTCGGAGTCAAGTCGCTCAAAGTCGAACTCGATGCTCACCTCACCGGTGAGCCGCACCACCCGCTCGACGTGATCGTCATCGTCGAAACCTGGCTGCAACATCACGATTCTGGCCCGCCAACGCCCGGCGGAGGTGATGATCCACTCTGGGATGTCCATCGGCGTCGGAGACGCCACCAGGATCACCTCAGGAACGTGATCGACGCTCGCCAACGCTTGCTCGCCACCGGCGGCATCTTCCTCGATGCGCTTGTGGGCTCCGAGGTTCTTCACCACCAGTAGAGGTCCGAAGAGCTCGAAGAGCACCACTGCGCCCAGGATGACCGTCGCAGCCTCAGCGCCCTGCTCGGGCAATGATTCCGATGCGAGGACCGCGAGGCCGACCGCAACACCGGCCTGCGGGGTCAGATCTACCCCGAGGCGAAGCGACTGCTTAAACGGAAGCCCCGCGATCGGGCCTCCGATGGCGGCGCCGACGATCTTGCCTGCGATCCTGACCCCGATATAGACGACACCGAGCAGGCCAACGCCCGGTAGATCACTGAGATGAATCGCCGCGCCGGCGAGAGCGAAGAACAGGAGATAGAGCGGCTGTTCTATCGATTTGATGGTTCTGAACAAACGTTGCGTGAACGGTGCTGGTGACACCGATGACGCTGTTGCCCCGGCGACCAAAGCTGCCAAGGGCAACGATATCTCCACCGCCTGGGTGATGGCCCAGCCGAGCAGCAGGTGAATACCAACGAACAACAACAGTTCGCCGGACGTTTCGATTTGGGGTCCGAGTTTGGCGATGAACAATCCGCCGAGAATGCCGAGAATCAGCCCACCGACACCGAGCTGAATGAAGTCGAGGACCGCGTCGCTGATGTCAGCATCACTGTTCGCCAACAAGGTGGCCACTGGCAACACCGCCGCAAAGGTCGTCGTCGCGATCGCGTCGGACACTGCATGGGTCGACACGAGACCACGTGTGTATGGCGTCGACATCTTGGCCGAGGCAACGACGTGACTGATCGTCAACGGCGCCCCGGCACCTGCGAGTGCGGCGAGTAGCAGCGCCACGCTTCTTTCGGCCCCGACGGCCTCAGCCGCGAAGAAGACACCAACCCCCGAAAGAACGTACTGCAGGATGCCGACGCTTACGCTCCAGCGAGCAGCTTTCAGCGCCCGCGAAGAAGCACGTTCTCCGATGACGAACATGAGCACCGCGAGCGCGATCTCGGTGATCGGCTGAAGGCGAAGTAACTCTTCGGAGCTGATGAGCTCAACACCGGACGGTCCCAGAATTGCGCCGACCAGCAGGAATCCAACCAACTCGGGAAGGTTCCGTCTGGCCAGCACCCGACTGGCGAGATAGGCGAGCCAGGCAAGCAGCGCGAACGCAGCAAGTCCGTCAGTCACCGACCGTTCTCCCGCCGAATGTCACGCTGTGTGATAAGCACGCTGAGAGGGTAGGCGACGAGCACCTGACTGACACCCCGAGAAACGGATAATCGGCGCGACCGGTTGCCGTCAGCCGGTGTACGGATCGAACTTGGGATCGCGCCGATCGAGGAAACTCCGCACACCCTCGCGGAAGTCGTCGCGCCCAAGCGATGCCGACATCAGACGATTCGACTCATCCAGCGCGCCGTCGAAGTCGGTCTGGAGGTGACCCCATACCTGTGCCTTCATGAGTGCCATTGACGTCGGTGACGACAAAGTCGCCAGATCGGTGGCGTAACCAATGGCCACATCGAGGAGGTCTTCGGGCTGAACGACCTTGTTCACGAGGCCGAGTTCGGCCGCCTCTTCTGCGAGCACTACTCGTCCCGACATCAAGAGGTCGAGCGCCCGCGCTGGACCGACGAGGCGCGGCAGCACCCATGAGATGCCGTGTTCGGCGACAAGTCCTCTGCGGGCGAACGAAGTCGTGAACTTCGCGCCCGCCGCCGCGAACCTGACGTCCGTCATCATCGCGTGCACGAAACCCAAACCGGCGCACGCGCCGTTGATGGCAGCGACGATCGGCTTCGGCACGGTCGTGGCGTAGGTGTTCGGTCGAGTGTCGGGTTCGGAGTCACCGGAGCCGCTGCCGATTCCTTGTAGGAAATCCATGTCGGCGCCGGCGCACCAACCTCGACCGGCACCGGTGACCACGATCGCGCCCACAGAGGTGTCCGCGACACACTCGTCAAGCAGATCGAAGTACCTGCGCCCGAGTTCACCGGTGTAGGCGTTCAGGCGATCTGGACGGTTGAACGTCAGCAACGCAACCGGGCCATGCTTCTCGAGCAAAACGGTGTCGTCGCCAGTTGGTGTATCGCCCACGCTGAGTCCCCCTTGCAGTAGCTAACGCCAGCGTCGCACCGGAGGTCGTCTCAGCGCAATTCCGAACAGATCCGAACGCGGGGCCTCAGCCCTCGGTGATGTCGACCGAGTTGATGACCACTTCGGTGCGCGGTCGATCTCCTCCATCGGTCTCACCGGCGGCAATGCTGTCGACGGCTTCGATACCGGCGGTGACTTGACCAAAGATCGTGTAACTGTGCGGGAGGCCGTACTCCGCGTGCATGATGAAGAACTGCGAGCCGTTGGTGTTGGGGCCGGCATTGGCCATCGCAACTGTTCCGCGGAGATACTTGCCAGCGCCCTCGGTCTCATCATCGAAGCGATAGCCAGGGCCACCACTCCCGGTCCCGGTGGGATCGCCACCCTGGATCATGAAACCAGGGATCACGCGATGAAAGATGACTCCGTCGTAGAAGCCCTCACCTGCCAGGAACACGAAGTTGTTGACGGTCTTCGGGGATCTCTCCGCCGCAAGATCGATGGCGATCTCGCCGTGGTTCGTGTGGAGCACAGCCGAGTACGACTTCGAGGCGTCGATGACCATGTCCGGCTGGCTTGAGTACTGCTTGCTCACGTTCTTCCTCACGTCGATGGACCGCAGCAGGGTACCTCCTCACCGAGGCGCTCCACCGCAGCAGTCGAAGGCGACGCCACCTCGGCCCGGAACCTCTCTACTCTCGAACCCATGGGACACAAGGGACCGTTCGTTTCAGCTATCGCGGCAGTCACACTTCTCGTCACCGCGTGCGGTGACAGCGCGGAAAGCGCAGTCGTGCTCAAGACGACGTCGACGACTACGACTACCAGCACGGAGGCAGACAACGTGACCTCGACCAGCACGACGGCCGACACATCTACACCAGCGCACACCGAGTCGACCGATGCCCCAGCCGAGACCGGGACCACGACAGCGGCTCCCAAGGCGGGCCAAGGCGCTTCGCTCACCGACGGGGCAAGGATTTCGACGCTCGGCCTCGGGCCGGTGTACATGGGCGACACCTTGGCGGAGGTGACCGAGAAAATCGGTGTCGAGTTGGTCCCCGACGAACTCGGCGACGAGACCTGCCGGTATTACGTGGCTCCTGGCGGCCCGCCCGGCGTTCGGTTCATGGTCGCCTTCGACCGTATCGCAAGGGTCGACATCGACGATCCAAGCGTCATCACCACGCGATCCGGCGCCGGAATCGGCTCGACGAAGTCGGAGATCGTCGGACTGTTCGGCGACAAGATCGTCCCGAGTCCGCACCCAAAGACCGACGGCGAATACCTCACGTTCGTCCCCGAGGACGAGAAGGATGCCAACCTCCGCATCATCTTCGAAACGAACACCGACGGAATCGTCGTCGCATTCCGCACCGGCCAACTCCCAGAGGTCGACTTCACCCAGGGTTGCCGCTGAACGAGTTCTCCGTTGACACCACCACGATGGCACCGACGGAGGACATCGCCTCGATGGCGGCGAGCATCCAGCCGTACCCGCAGCACGAACCTGGAAGATCGCAGCCTTCATCGCGCTCAGAGCAGACGCGACCTTACCGATCTCTACGAATCACAACCCGAGTCGGATCGAGAACTCGAACTCCTGGGAGCGGTCCAGTCAAGAGTCGGCAGCGAACATCGCCATGACGCTCCCGGCCTCAACGTCGGGTCCTTCGGGGACCTCAGTGTTGGTCGCGCCACCGAACTGGTCGAGACCTAACTCGACCCTTGCCGAGCGGGTGTTGGCCTCAGTGCCCTCGTCGAGTTGGATGCCGATGCCGTCTGCGACGCGTACGAGCCCGTTGAACGCAGAGCACGTCATCGCTGCTTCCTGTGCAGCCGCTGCCCCGAGTCGGTCAGCGACTGCCTTCAGGGCCAGAACGACGTCCGCGTCGTGGTGCACCGCCTCGGCGTAAGAGGCAAGCAGTGCGCCGGCAATGACACCCCCGTCGTCGTTCCCTTTCCCGATTGCAAGCGTCTCATCGGCCGGATCGCCAAGAGCGTTGCTGCTCGCACGGAGCAGCGAAACATGACTGGTCGTTCAATAGAAGCACTCGTTCAGAGCCGAAGTTCGCGCCGCAAGCAACTCGACCTGAGGTCGGTCCAGCGCGCGGTGATTCCAGATCAGATCGCCGAAGGCAGCGCCGCTGTACATCCGGCCGACAAGCCCGAAGAACGCGTTGAGAGTCTGAGGGACCATGGTCAGCGCCCTGCGAACGTTCGCGTTCTGGTGATCAGGGTCCTGGGGCACGTACGCCGACTCGGTGTCAGTGACGTCTCGTGGCAGGACTCGAGATGGTTCGCCGAGAACTACCGCAGGAGCCTCGGCCACAGCCAAGCCGAGCGCCTTGCAGTGCACGTCCAGCGCGTTGACGATGGCGACCGTGCCAATGATCTCGGAGTAGGGAGCAGCGTCGAGTGCTGCGATCCGCGCTGATGCCCACGAACCGGTGATCCGGCTGGCGTCGGTCGTGACGCGATGGACGACCTCCACGACCTCGGCAGACAGCGACGTAGCCGCGGTGTGCTCGCCGGCGACCGCCATCGGCACGAGTGCTTCGGACCGCTCTTCACAATGGCTGCACTCGCGTGCCGCCCTGACCTCGCGCACCATGTCCGAGCGTTCCTGTCCAGTCCACCAGGTGCCTGGTTCACCGAGAGCGGTGAACGTCGACCTGTGCAACTCGCCGAGCTCGGCAGGTATCGCCACCGGCGACTCTGAATAGGTCCAGTCCATGATTCCCCCTCGATATCTGCTTCGAGCGTATAGCGCCATCAACCGTCGGGCTTACGGCAGGTGCCGATCCCGAGCGATCCATAGCCGAGCCCTTCATCCGCCACAGCCGGGCCCGGAGGCACGATCTGGCTGTACCTCAGCCTCCGACCGCTGCCGCCGGTGAGGTTCTTCCGGGTCGAGCGAACTCCGAGCTGGAGGAGTCGGGACGAAAGTTCGCTGCGGTCCACAACATCGCGCAAACCTACAGAGCGACGCTTCTGACATCGGCTGCCACTGCGGCGACCGCCGCGGCCGAGTACGCCATCGGGTGCAGCTCACCGGCCAGCCAGGCATCTCGTTGGTCGAGGTCGTGGCCGCTGCCGCGGGTGCCGGAAACACCGTGAGGCACGACCCAGCCAGAGTTGTCCCAGTCAGAGGTGTCGAACACATAACGGGCAACCGAAGCCGAATAGGCACGCAGGCCGAGAGCCGGTGTGACACTGCCGCAGCGGATCGTGTCGCCATCACCCGGGCATCCGGACACGGGCGGATGAAGGTCACCCGCACCCTCAAGCGCCGTCGCCAGCGGATGCGGACTGACCATGACGTGCTCTGCGTCCCATCGCCAGCGGGAGGGGTCTTCACCGTGATCGGCTGCAATATCGGCCGCAGCGCGGTCGATGAGGCCGGCGAGGAGGTCAGTGAGATCGTCACGAGAGTCCAAGCCTGCGAGCAAGCTCCAACCGCCGCCGACCAGGAGCGTCGTCGAGGAGTCGAACAGCATCCGCGACGAGTCGACGACGCGAGGCCAACCAACTTCGCCAAACGACACGTCGGCGAGCCCGAGCCGGGCCTCGACCTCGAGAGCCCAAAGCCTTCGTACCGTGCCATACACCAACGCGGCAGGACTGTCTGCGGTCAAGTCGTGATCCCAGACCGCCAGAAGGTCCCGCGCCACGAGCCCGAGTTCTGTGGATGGACCCGCCACCACGAGCCTCTGGCAAATCTTCGGAGCGATAAGTGACCGGACGTCACGGTGAATCGCAGTCATATCGTCGACCGTCGCAGCGTCGAGTCCGGCCAGCAACTCGACGATCCTGTCATGACGGTACGGACCAGCGAAGTCGACCGAGATGAACGGGCCATGGTCGCTCGTGCGATTGTTCGCCGTGACCAGAAAACCCCGTTCGGGGTTTCGCCACTGCTGAAGATCGTCATGATCGACCGCGACCAAACCATCCCACGACGAATCATCCGAACCTGACACCGGAGTCCATCGATTGGCTGGCGCACGCTCCAACACGCGACCTCGGATCTTGAACGAGATGTTGCCGGCGGTATCCGACGTCAGCAGATTGTTCACTGGTATGACCCAGTCGCGAACCGACTCCTCGAGAGCATCGCAACCATCGGCCAGAAGCATCGGCTCGAGACACTCGAGCGTCGAGTCGGCGTGTAACCCGGTCCAAGCAACACAGAGGGCATGAGACCGGCCGAGATCGCCGAGGATGTACGGACCCCTTGCCGATGCTCCAACCACGATCTCCACCGGCTCACCGTTGCGCACTGAAATTGTCTCGATGCGGCGCCCGACGATGTCGTCGACCTCTTCGACGAATACATCGGTGTCGTCGGCCGCGCCGTGGGTGATGCACCACGCCACGTCGGCGTTGTGGCCGAAATGCGGGAAGCCAGGAACCCCTGGGAACGACAACCCCATTACGTCGAAGGCATCGCACGCCATGTGGAACTGGAGGTACACGTTCGGAAACTCGATGCCACGGTGTGGATCGCCGGCCAGCAGGGGCATACCCGACGCGGTACGAGATCCGTGCACGGCCCAACTGTTCGAGGCCCCGTCGACATCGGCGATGGCGGCAAGGTCCTCGGCGGCCGAAACAACGGCCGCGGCAGCTTGATCGAGAAGATCGATCGTCGGAACACCTTCCGGGGACTCGATCATGGGCGTCGCAGCTCCAGGATCTCCTCGCATGGCAAGCGCAACCTCGGCACCGGCGGAACGAGTCACCGCCCCCCTCCACAGTTTCCGGTAGAGCGTGCCCATGAAGATGTGGCGCACCTTGTAAACAGCGACACAATGCCATGGCTCCCACGGAACCGGCGGCCGCGGGTGATGCACAAACTCGGGCGGCAGCGCTTCGCCGTGAGACGTGAGCCACCGGTTGACACCATCGGCATAGGCGACGGTCATGGCCTTGGCCCGATCGCTGAGCGCCTCCCAGTCATCGCGAGCTGATGCCGCCAGCCCGATCCGCCTGAAGAACGCGTCTTCCCTCACCGCACTCGGTCCGACGACCTCGGCCCAGGTACCGGTGGCTCTGCGCCGATCCCATTCCATCTGCCATATGCGGTCGTCGGCGGCACAATACCCCTGTGCCGAAAACGCCGAACCGGTATCAGGCGCTACGACGTGCGCTATACCCCACCGGTCGCGGGTGATGGTGATGTCAGTCACGTGCTTCTTTCTCCCTCGAGTGTCCTCAGGGAAGACACTTGCACGCGATCGAGGTCAGCGCATGATCGTCCCGCCTCGGCCAGGTGTTACACCACCCGACGCGCGTCATCCAGGACAGGGCCTGGGATCGTTCACTTCTCGACGGTCTACATCCGTGTCGGTCGGATCGAACTCTTCGTCGAGTGAGATGCAGTCCATCGGGCCGGCCGGTACGAAGTAGCCGACGTCGTTGGTGAGGTCAACCTGCCCAGCGCCAAGGGTGATGTCACCCGTGCGCATGTCGAATGGGCTGGCGTCGGAGTCCAGCGTGTCGTCACCGCCCTGGTCGGCGGTCACTACGTTCAGCCCGATCGGCGGGGCCTGGAACTGCACGTAGTAGGTACCTGGTGCGAGGTCCCCGAACCAGTAATGACCGGGCTTGCTGGTGTCGTTGTCGAGGTAAGCCGTGACGACCGTCTCGAGCAACACCCCGCTCTGGCCGTACAGCTGAACCTGCACGCCGTTGCGTCCGGTCTCCCCGACGTCCTGGATGCCATCACCGTCCTCGTCGTCCCAGACCAGGTCGCCGATGCCGTTGGTTCCTCTCGGAATGATGATCGCTGCCGGGTCGGTCTCGACCGCGCCGACCGGAGCCCCTGTCGATGCCACGTTCATCCTGTACCCAAAACTCGAAAGCCCGAGCCGATCAGCGTTCGGGGAGCCTTGGCCGACTTCGATGGCGGCACGGATCCGAAGCTTCTCACCACCGATCCATTTGGCAGAACCGGCGAAAGTCACGTGAGCACGGATTGCGGTCACCGTTGTCAGATCGCCTGTGAGTGGCCCCCAGTCGTCAGAACACCCGGTCGGCCATGCGGTACCTGCCGCGAGCCCGTTCAGCTCTGGGCGGCACGGACTCGACGAATGGGAATAGGTGAACGACACCGCGGAGCCTGTCGGTGACTGCAACACGGATGCTGCCGACTCGAGTTCGGCCCTCCACTCGCTGGTGTGTAACGCCGGAGCCGTAAGGCCGACATCGCCCACCTGGGGCAGAAACGCCACCATCACGAGGTCGTCCACGGCGACGTTACCGTCGTTCGAGATCTCGTACTCGAACGCTGCTGAAGCGTTCGACGACGCCAGGGCAGCACAGCTGTAGACGGCGAGGCCACCGACCGGGCACGACGATGCAGAGACCTTTTCGAACACCTCGACCTCGGCGAGCGACAGATAGTTCGAACCATCGAGTTGGACTCTGATGTATCGGCCGGTGACCGTGGAATTCGTCACGCGCGTCAGATTCATCACATACGTCGCGCCTCGATTCGAACCGCCGTCGTCGTCGCCATAAGCGCCGGTGGCGACATCCGGAACACCGTCGCCGTTGATGTCGCCAAGGCCTGCGAGGCTGACGCCGAAGTTGTCGTCTCCGCCAAGCGAACCTGCAAAGTTGCCGGACGTGTCGCTGATCTTCTGTTCCCCCTTGACGGTGCCGTCCGTGTCGAGGAACAGCACGTAGGCGGCACCACGACCCCAGCCACCGTCATCGTCCCCGTGCGCCCCAACGATGATGTCTCCTACGCCGTCATTGTCGACATCGCCTGCGCCACTGACTTCGACACCGAATCGGTCGTCGTTTCCGAGCCAGGCTGAAAGGCCACCGGTGGTGTCACTGATCTTTGTCTTCGACTTCACTGTGCCGTTGGCGTTGAGGAACAGCACATAGACAGCGCCACGATTCGAGCCACCGTCATCGTCGCGGTATGCCCCGACCACGACGTCCTCGTTTCCGTCGCCGTCAAGGTCCCCGATGGCGCCGACACCGATACCGAAGTTGTCGCCGCCGCCGAGGCCTGAACCGAGCCCACCGTCGGTGGCGCTGATCTTCTGCTCTGCCTTCACGGTCCCATCGGTGTTGAGGAACAGGACATAGGCCGCACCGCGGTTCGAGCTTCCATCGTCGTCCTGATATGCGCCGATGAGGACGTCTTCGACGCCGTCGTTGTCGAGGTCCCCGATACCGGCGACCGCGGAACCGAACCGGTCACCACTTCCGAGGTCTTCGGAAAGGCCACCGATGGTGTCGCTGATCTTCTGCTCTGCCTTCACCGTTCCATCGGTGTTGAGGAACAGGACGTACACGGCTCCGCTGTCGCCACTGCTTCCGTCATCGTCCCCGTACGCGCCAACGATGATGTCGTCGACGCCGTCGTTGTCGAGGTCCCCGATACCGGCGACCGCGGAACCGAACCGGTCACCACTTCCGAGGTCTTCGGAAAGGCCACCGATGGTGTCGCTGATCTTCTGCTCTGCCTTCAC
>JABABU010000019.1 GCA_014238065.1 Actinomycetota bacterium | reverse complement strand
CTAGGGCGATCAAACGTCACCGCGAAGCCGTCGCGGCCAATCTCCAGGGCTGTTCATCGATCGTTGTCGACACCCATGTCGCACTCAGCGTTTCTTTACAGCTTGGCGCGATGGTGTACCGCTCAACGCTGTCGAATGCAGTCAGACTCACCGAAGACGACACGGAAACGATCCGTGAGGTCTCGCACAACCTTCAACGACAATTGGATGTCGGCAAGGGACTGTTCGATCCGAGCGGTATCGAATCGCGTCCGATCGAACGCCGTGCGGTGGAAATCCTGCCGAAACCTCCACTCGGCCATGGTCGCGACATGGTCGAGGAGAGGCTGGTCCTGGCCGGCGCTCGGCTACTGCAGCGGCTTGCACCCACAGCGATCTCCGGACGCAAGCTTGCCGCCGAGGCCGGGGTCAACTACGGCTCGATCCACCACTACTTCGGATCTGTCGACGAAATCATTCGGCAGTCGTTTCAGCTCCACCGGACGATGTTCTACGAAGTCGAACGTTCGGGAGATAAACCGCCCGATTTCTTCTCGGTGACGCAACACCCGGGCTACGTACGTGCTGTCACGTGGCAAGCACTCGATCCGAAGTTCGCAGGCTCGGGTAGCGAGTTCCCCGTGGCCGTCTCGCTCATCCGCAGCCTCGAGCAGAACGGAGGCCACATCAACACCACGGCGCGAGCGTTGGTTTGTTCACTGCTGTCGCTGCAACTCAGTTGGGCTCTCTTCAGGCCGATCATCAACGCGAGCCTCCAGCGCGACATCCGCGACCTCGAGCCGCTCGCAGCCACTTATCTTGCGAGGATCGCTGCATTCGTCCCGGCGAACCGGGAAGACGAAGAGGCAGCCGATCTCGATCAGTAGTTCCTACTCCGGAATCGCCGCATCGAGAACCGCTTCCGAGACGAGAAAACTTGCTGCGATCCGCGTCGCAGCCTCAAACACGGCCGAATCCACTTCGACGCCTTCCACGTAGCCACGCCTTGATGGCGCTTCGATCGCAACAGTGGGTGCATCACGACGGCTCAACCGGACGCCGTCGACCTGCGTACCCTGGGCCGCCGGGACCGAAACAACAGACCGTCCCTGCCCTTGACGGAGTCGTCGGTTCAGCAACGAGCCAGCGACCGACGACTCGAAGTCGACGGTGACCGGTTCGCCAGAGGCACGGACGCTTACCTCGGCGACATCGATAGCGCGAAGTGCATCGACGACAGCACCGAGCGAGCCACTTGTGTGATGGCGCACACAGTCAGCCAATCCCTCGAGGCCCGACAGTTCTGCCTCGGCGGCCGCCCGGGCAATGACGTCGGCGCTCCCAGGGTCGAGCGACGCCATGCGGCAGCATCGGTAGACGAGGTCCACGATCTCGCGGGGCGCGACCAACGTCATGGACGGTTCACTTGAAGACCGTGCCAAACAGTCGGAGCCAGTTTCCGCCGAGCACTCCGTCACGTTCTTCCGGCGAGAACCCGACCTGGTCGAGACCCTCGGCCATAGAAGGAAAGTCCTTCGGGCCGTCGAACCATTGCGGCCATGGAGGGAAAACCGGGATCTCGTTCGGATGGGCCGGTCGGTCCCAACGCCCGCTTCGCATCCACCCCAGGGCGTCTGGATCCCAGCCCAGAACCGCATCGGATCCGATGGCGACATGCTCTGGCCCAACCTGTTCTGCGAGCCGGGCCAGCATCCCGCAGTACTCGGCTCGGGTGACATCGGCGCCACCCATGAACAACGGGTAGAGAGTGCAGCCAATGACGCCACCACGTGCTGCCACCGCATCGAGCACATCGTCGGGTTTGTTGCGTCCGGAGTCGCAGAACCACAGCGGATTGCCGTGTGTTACCGCGATCGGGTGCGACGACACCTCGGCTGCGTCGCGTCCTGTTTTGTTGCCGACGTGGGAGATGTCGACCAGCACACCAGCGTCGTTCAGCGCTGCCACCATGCGATGACCTGCGCGGGTCAACCCGCCGTCGTGAGGCTCCCAGCAGCTCGATCCGAGGTGATTCGCGATGTTGTAGGTGACCTGGACGACCCGAATGCCCACGTCAGCAAAGATGTAGGCCATCTCGGGATCGTCGCCGAGCATCGAACTGTTCTGAAACCCGAGGACGATGCCGAGCACGTCATCGGCAACTGCCTGGTGCATCTCGTCGACGGTCGTGACGATTCTGATTATGTCGGAGTTGTGACGCACGAGATGCCGGAACCCGCCGATGCGCGTCATCGCCCCTGCCAGGTCCTCCCAGACCCCGACCGTGGCGTGGACTACGTCGACCCCTCCCGAACGAACCTCTTCGATCACAGGACGACTCCAGCTGTTGATCTCGAGTCCGTCGATGACCATCGCATTGTTGATCACGTGGCAGCTCCTCTGTCGGCAACGGTCAGCGGGCGGGCTGGGAGGACCCAATCGTCCGATGGTCCAGCCGCCAAGTCGTCGAGTCGCGGTGCACCCTGGAACAGGGTGACGCGCAACCAGTCGGTCGATTTTGGTTTGAAGTTGTCCATGCCGTACATCGCAAGCTGAAACCGCTGAACCAGGAGCGGCAAGTACTCCGGAGAACACGGATTGTCCCGTGGCTCGCCGTAAGGATCGATGCTGGCCACGACCCGCTCGACACCCAATCGGTGCTCAGGTTCAGCGGCGAGCAGTTCAGTGATCGTTTGGTCGGCTGGTCTGGCCTGCGCTGAACGGCTCAGGCGGTGTATACGAAGCGCAAAATCGATGGCGACGTCACGACCCGCTGGTTCGATCTCAGACTTGGGAACTCTGCGTGGTTCCTCGGTGTTGTCGCTGATGACCCACCAATTGCCGTCAGCGCTGACATTGTCGAGGTCCAGGTCGCCAAGCCACGAGAACCGTTCTTCGATCATCCTGAGGAGCTCGCCAAGTGTCATCGCCGGATCGACCACGTGATGTTCCTCTGCTCTCAACAGGTCGTCGAACAGGTCGTCATCGCCGTCGTGGAGTTCGACCAAGAGCGACACCACGAGTTCAGAGGTCTCCGGTCCCTGCTCCTCAGCCCAGAGGTACAAAGCGTCGAGGAGGTCATCGCGATCACGTAGCGCCTCGAACTCGGCCGAGATCGCGGCAACGACCGGAACGAGCTGAGCGGCGCTGAAGAAGGGCGAGCAGTCGTCGTCGGTTCCCGTCTCGTAATGCGTGCGAGCCCGCTGAATCCATATGGCCAGCCGCTGGACCAAATCGTCAGTTCGCAACATCGCCCTGACATCGGCGAGCGCGATCTCCCGCACCGCCACCCATGCGTTGACCACGGCAGGGTGCTTGAAGGCGTACGGCACGAGGCCGAGCCCGGTTGCATTGCCGAGGCCGAAGAAACGGCGCCACTGATCATCGAATGGCACCGCCGCATCGCCGCGGGCGAAGGCGCAACTCTCGACCACGTCGTAGCTCAGTTCCCTGAACATCCAGGCACACACGAACTGAGCCCTGTACGGCACCCGAAGCGGATGGTCATCGGCGTATCCGCTGAACGATCGCATCCCATATTTACCGTTGCCGTAGAACGCGGTGCTCCGCATGATGTACCCCGAGTCTGCGACGAGGTCAGGATCAGGCTGATTCCCGTCGGCGAGGCACTGAACGAGATAGTCGAAGAAGCGAACACTGCGGTTACCTCGTGTGAGCACCAGCACTCTCGGGTCGACCCGACCACTCTCCTGGGCCGGGATCTCGGATCGACACATTGCCATCAACTCTTCGGTGAGCTCACCCTCGACCAGAGCACCGCAGATCTCCCAACGCTCTGCGATGACCCTGTCGGTGTGCTCCGACTCATCGAGCGTGGTCAAGAAGGCGACAAAGCTGAACGGAACACCTCCGGCGACAACCTCATAGATCGCCTCACCCCTACCCTCCACGTCGATGTCGAGACTGACCCGCCGGGCCGTCCAGCCATCAGCAACAGCCCGTCTCAACATGGTGCGATTGAAGCTGTACCGAGTCAGGCGCGCCGACCCGTACCGGCGCGGCTCCATCACAACCTCCGGCGGCCGCAACCTCGTTGATCTTGCTTCGAGTTCACCCGCGAGCATGCCAGCGGTTCTCCGTTTCTTCCCCGGTCGAACAGACAGTGCAGAAGAACTATCCCCCCGAGCCAGGGTGATGCCAAGTTCTGGCATCACCCTGGCTCAACGGAGGGATCCGTTTGCGAGCGGTCGAGATCACAGGCCTCGACCGCAGTTCATCAGCCTGCCGCGATTGCGGTGGCGATCCAGCCGTCGATTTCTGCGCGGTTGGATGCGATCCAGTCAGCAGCGGCTGCCGATATATCGGCGGCGCTGTTGAGTCCGGAGTCGATCGCGACCGCCTGGACAGCTACCGCGAGGGGATCCAACACGAAGTTCGACAGCAGGCTTGCCGCCGCCGGGTTTGCGTCGAGCCACTCGCTGTTCGCACTGATCACGATGTCTGAAGGCGTGAACATCGTCGTGCATGGATCATTGGTGCACGCGTCGCCAACCGACGACACGCCGTCCTGCCCCTCGAGGGTGCTGGAGGGATCGACTGCCAGCCATACCACGTCACGTCCTGGAACAAGCTTTCCGACAAAGGCCGTCGGTGTCCACACGTACTGGAGCACAGGTCCGCCCTGCTCGAAGCTCGCCTGCGACTCGGTGAAGAGTGCAGAGTGAGTGGCCGAGATCTGCAAGATCCTGTCGTCCCAGCCGTTGGCGGCGATCGTGTCGTTCATGACCTTTTGGCAACCCCAGCCATCATCACAGCCGTTGAGATCGGCCTTGCCGTCACCATCAACGTCGAAGTGAGCGATCGCGTCCGGGTTGTCGAGCAACTCGTTGAGCGTCGTGAAGCCAAACTGCTCGACGCTGGCCTTGTCGACCAACAGTCCCTGCAACGCACCAGATGCCATCATCGTGCCGACGTGCTGAATGCGGTCGGCGATGATTCCGCCTCCGGGCATCTCACCTGCTGCGAGTGGATCGTGGTTCAGCGGCCACGTTGAGCCCCACAAATCGAAGTCGCCCTGGGCAAGAGCAGGGAAGAAGGTTGCTGGCGCGATCTCTTCGGGCTCTCCGACCTCGTAGCCGAGCTCGCCAAGAAGCTGCTGGATCACTGCGTTCTGGAAGTTGGTCTCGACCCAGTTACCGCGCGCCATATTGACGGTGACACCTTCACCAGGAAGCGCTTCAGCTGGCGCAGCGGTGGTCTCGGCAGCTGCTGCTGTTGTGGCCGGTGCCGCCGTGTCGCTTGAGTCCCCACACGCAGCCGCCACCATAGCGAACACCGCTAGCAGTACGAGAAGAGGTTTCCATCTCAGATTTTTCATTTCCTTACTCCTTGTTCGGTTTGATTGGGTCAATGTGGTCACGAGACCACTGGGGGAAGAAGTCACCGTGAAGCTGCAAGCAATGTGCTGGCCCGTGACTCGGGTTTGGCTTCGTCAACTTGGATGGTTCGGAAGCCGCGAGCCGCGAGCAGCATTCCGCCACAGGCGGAGAGGAACGCGCTGGCTCCTGGCGAGATCTGAAGCTCGGACAGCCGGACGAGGCTGGCGATCCAGGCCAGCCCGATAGCGGTGATGCCTGCACCCAGGCCGAGCGTCAAATATCCCATGAGCTGCTGTCGTCGACCCGGCACAAAGCGTCTCGCCAGAGCCGCTGCGCAACCAATGAGCGTCAACACGAGAACCGCATAGCCGATCTTCGGCCCGTCAGAGCCAAGACCCGTGATCGTCACCCGTCTCGTGCCCGCCATTGCCTCAGCGAGGACCTCAGCGGCCAGACCTCCCTGGTCGGGACCATCTGCGTTTGCGGCGAGTTCACGCGCGATCTCGGCTGCGTCACTTCGTTGGTCGAGTATCCAGGAACCGGACGCTCCCGCCAACACGAGAAAAAGACCGACGGCGCACACTCCGACCATCTCCCGGACCGACACCGAACGCTTTGTCGTATCCGGCATTTCGACAGTGAGCAGCTCTCGCAATGCGACCACCATCATGAGGGCTCCAGCTACCAACGCCACCCAAACGCCGGCCCCTGTTGAATGGTTGTCGCCGAGTACAGCGATGCTCAAGAACCCCGCCACGGTTCCGACGATGGTGATTCCGATCGCGAGGACGGCGCCCGGCGAACTCATGAACCGGTCGCGTCCTCGCGGCCACAACAGCGAGAGGGCCGCGCCCACGATGGCGCACAGTGCTGCCAGAAGCACGAAGATGCCAAACCACGAGCCACCGGTGGCGTCGAGGCCCGAGTGAGCGCCAGGGAGGGACCTGTCTTCGAGACGGACATACGCGGAGACCCGACCTGCGTCAGAGCTCCAGGTCATGAAGGCGCCAACCGCGGCAAGAACGCCGGTGGCGAGACCCCCGACTGCAGTGACTCGACGGAGAGAACTCATCGGAGGAGCCGATGTCGCACGCGCATTTTGGACCACGTCTGACCGCGCCGCCGCCGGAATCCCGAGGGGTTGTGGGTTCGCTTCGGTCCGCGTCGACCAGGCGTGACGCATGCGCGACATGAGGCTGCCGCGCCGGTCAGCATCGCTCGGCTGAGAGATCCTGTCGAGCAGCACGCCGACGAAGTAGAGGCCTGCTCCTGCACTCGCTCCGGTCGGAATATCGCTGGTGTTCAGTGCCCGAAGAATCGGCTTGCCGAGGCCACCACCGGCGATGATCGCAACTATGCCGACCATCGAAAGAGACAGCAGGAGAGTCTGGTTGAGCCCCGCCATGATCGTTGGTCTGGCGAGCGGTAGCTGAACCTCTCTCAGCACCCTGCGTTCTGTAGCGCCGAATGCTCGAGCTGCCTCGACGACATCGGCGGGTACCTGCCTGATCCCGAGGTTCGTGAGCCGCACGATCGGGGGAAGCGCAAACACCAGCGTGGCAAGCACGCCAGGGGTGCGTCTGACACCGAACAGGAAGATAATCGGCAGGAGATACACGAAAGGGTGGATGACCTGCATTCCGTCGAGGATCGGTCGCAGCCGGTTCCAGAACGAGTCGACGCGCCCGGCCAGAATGCCGAGAGGGATGCCGAGCACGGAGCAGATGATCACCGCCACGATGATCATCCCGACCGTCTCCATGGTGAGATCCCAGTACTCGTTCCCGAGCAAACCGCAGACCAGCAGCGCCGCTGCGCTACCGATGCCGACGAGGACGTTTCGGGTCGCAGTGCCAAGTGCGAGGAAGAGGAGCAACACGATCGGCCAGGGCAACCACGTCTGGAGCAAGTTGTCGATGAACAGCTTCAGCAGCTGATCGACGGGCCATTTGATCCAGTCCAGAAAATCACCGATGTTCGTGGTGAGCCAGAAGACGATCTCCTCTATCCACAGACCGAATGGGATCTCCCAAGAATCGAGAATATCGCTGTCGGTGAACGGATCATCGGCCTGGGCGAGCACGGTCACATCACCTCCGTTTCGGAGCGATGTAGCTCGAGGTTCTCCGATATGCTCTCGACTCGCCCAAGTTCGGAGAGCACCGCGACGGGCGTCACCGAGCCTGCGAAGCGACCACCTTCGTCGACGACAGCGATTGGGTTGCCCTCGCCGAGCATCCGATAGACCTTCGCCAGCACCGTTTCGGAGGTGACGGTGTGCGTCGATGCAGCAAGAGCAGAGACAGTGTCCGATTGCGGGGAGACCACGCTCTCAGCGATCTTCTTGTGGACGAGTCCGCACGGAACCTGGTTCCTGTCGATGATGTGCACCGCGTCAAGACCGTGATGGTCCATCACCGCGAGCGCCTCAGAGACCGTCGAACTCTCGCCTAGACAGGGTGCTTGCTCGTCCGTGACCGAATCGACGAGAAGCACTCGGCCCTGGTCGACGTCCTGGACGAACTCGGCGACGTAGTTCGTTGCCGGGCGCATGAGGATGTCCTCAGGCGAACCGATCTGGTGAATGTTCCCGTCTTTCATGATGCAGACCCGTGTGCCGACGCGAAGAGCCTCATTCAGGTCGTGAGTGATGAAGAGGATCGTCTTCTGGAGCTCGCTCTGTAGATCGATGAGTTCGTCTTGCATCTGGCGTCTGATGAGGGGATCGAGTGCGCTGAACGCCTCGTCCATCAACAAGATGTCGGGCTCTGTCGCGAGGGCGCGAGCGAGGCCGACACGCTGTTGCATCCCGCCGCTGAGTTGCCCTGGGTAGCTGTCTTCGTACCCACTGAGACCAACGAGGGCGAGGGCCTCGATCGCTGTGGCGCGACGTTTGGCCGCGTCGACACCTTTCACCTTGAGCCCGAACGCGACGTTGGCCACGACCGTTTGGTGAGGAAACAGCGCGAAGTGCTGGAACACCATTCCGGTATGGTCGCGTCGAAAGGCTTGGAGAGCTGTCTCGTCAAGCGTTGTGACGTCGATGTCATCGACGTACACCCGTCCGGCCGTCGGTTCGAAAAGGCGGTTGACACACCGGATCAGCGTTGACTTTCCTGACCCTGACAGGCCCATGACGACGAAGATCTCACCCTCCTCCACCTCGAAGTTCGCCCGATCGACGCCAACCACGTGGCCGGTGTGCTCTTTGATCTCGTCTTTCAAGTGACCGTCGAGGAGCATGTCGAGCGCGGCTCCGGCCGGCTCGTCACCAAAGATCTTGACGAGATTCTCGACCCGGATCTTCGCGGCTTGCGACATCGAACGTCCTTGGTTCCCTACCTCACTTTAAGACACTACTGCGCTCGAACAGTTCGACGTAAATATTGATATGGTCTTTGTCAATATGCGTTGGATATCATTGGCATGAAGAGCTTGCAGCGACTCCGCTACTTCGTGACTGTCGCTGACGAACTGCATTTCGGGAGAGCCGCAGAGCGGCTACACATGTCGCAGCCCCCGTTGAGCCAGCAGATTCAAGTGCTCGAAACAGAAGTCGGGTTCGCATTGTTCGACAGGAGTAGCCGTCGTGTTGTCCTCACCGACGAGGGACAGGCTCTGTACCCAGAGGCAAAACGACTTCTGAACCAGAGCCACGCCTTCGATCAGATGGCCAGCGCTCTCGAGCGCGGACTCGCGGGACGCATCCGGGTCGGATTCGTCGACAGCGCTGCGTATCGCGTCATGCCGAATCTGCTCCGGAATCTTCGCCAGCAACGCCCACGCGTTGAGTTCGAGCTCACCACCCTGACTTCGGACCTACAAGTCAAGGCCCTGCTTTCCGGTGAGATCGACATCGGTCTTGCCAGAGCCATTCCACCTGGGACGACACTATCCGCGCAGTCGATCCACGAGGAGACGCTGGTCTGCGCTCTATCGACGGACCATGAGCTCTCGACCCGAGATGCTGTGTCGATCACAGAGCTCAGAGATGAGCTGTTGATCGGGTTCAATCGAATGAAATCGCCGAGTCTTCACGCAGAGATGGCGGCGCTGTTCGCGGCCCGCGACCTGCAGTACGACCCCGGTATCGAAGCAACGGAATACACCACCATCCTCGGACTGGTCGCAGCAGGCCAAGGAATGGCCCTTGTGCCGGAATCACTTCGAGTCTTTCGACCCCCGGGGCTTCGATACGTCGACGTGAGCGATGAGGATGCCACCAGCAGAATCATGCTGGTGGCACGATCGCTCGAAGCGTCGCCTCTCACCAGGAGTGTCGTCGAAGCAGCTTCGTCGTACCTCGGGGGCAATCCAGAATGAACGACGAAAGGTCGGCATTGCCAGGGAGCTAGGAGACATCTACACCGTCTTCGCCGAACACCTCGCGTGCGAGACGGAAAGCCTCCACGCCGGCAGGAATTCCGCAATATATCGCCACTTGAATCAGCGTGTCACGTATCTCATCGAGGGAGCAACCGTTGGTCAGGGCGCCGCGTAGGTGGATCTTGAACTCGGCCGGACGATTGAGTGCTGACAACATCGCCAAGTTCAGCAGACTCCGCTGCTTCCTCTCCAAACCGTCTCGACCCCAACCTGCACCCCAGCAATACTCGGTGACGAAGGTCTGGAAATCCTCGTTGAACGCGTCAGCAGACGACAACGCCCGCTCGACATACTCCTCACCGAGCACTTCCTTACGAATCCTGAGTCCGGTGTCGTACTGCTCGCTTGTCATGGACAGCGCTCCTGAGGTTCGGCCGGTGTGAGACGACCCGAGATGTGCGGATGGGAAAGTAGCGGCCAACAGTATCCAGCCGACCCTGGCCAACGCATCATGAGCCTCACTGCTCGCATGGCGCTGTACCGCCTTGCGGTGACCCGAGTGAAACCGGTCTAGCTCGGGGGTTCCAACGAGGCGAGAAATCGCCCGAGCTTCTCAATCGACGGCAACGTGTTCTCCATCACACTCTTCAAATGGGCGGCCATCTCAGCAGGAATCTCGGTGCCAGCAGATGGTTGTCCTCGACTGAAGCCGTCGAGTCTCGCGTTTTGGAGCCATTCGGTCAGGTCGGCGTCTTGGGCCCAACGGGCCGAGTTCATCGAAGCCTGTCGCTGGGTCCTCATGTAGTCGACGTCGGTGTTCGGGTGTGGAACGACGCCACACAGATCGTTCTTGATCTCGTCACCGTCGTAGACAGCCTCGACGTGGGCGATGAAGGCGGCGCTGAAGACCTGCTGACAGGTCCTGACCGTCTGAAGCGTCAGAGTGGCCCCAGTGAAAATCGGCGTAGCAGGCCGCGTAGCGAGCCCGTCAGCCGAACAATCGACGTGGAGTGTGTCCGACGATGTCGGGATCGAACCCCGCTCGAGGCGGATCTCGTCAGTCGAGATCGACTCGACTCTCCCGAGCCGGACGACATTGCCAATCGTGCGGAGTTCGTCGACTTCGGCCCTGGTGACCGTGGCGCAGCGGTACATCGTCGGTCGGACGGACTCGTCAAGACGCATGAGCCTGCCCTTCTGCTCGAGCAACTCGAAAAGCTCTTCGACGTCGTTTGCCTCGATGATCGCCTCGAGCGTCCGCGCCGCGCCACCAAGCGCAGTACCTGCGAACTCCGCACCCGGCTGGATCTGCGCCCTGTCGAGGAGCCACGAATCCCTTGGCATGATCCACGTGATCTGGTCGGGATCCGTGCCGTTCTCGAGTAGAAACAGACAAGCGTCCATGGCCGTCTTGCCGCCACCGACGACGACGTAGGGCTGGGGTCGGATCTGCTTCGGCAACTCGTTCAGCGGGACACAGCGAACTTCTTCGCCCACTACGTACGCCGGTGGGCGCGTGGAGGGCACCGAGACATTCATGTACGTGGCATCGACGACTTTGCCGGCATGCACCTTCGTCGACAACCCATTGCTGAGCGAGCTGAAGAGGCCATCGCCCTCGTAGTTGCTCAGCGGGAAATATCGCACTCGGCCGCTGGCCAGGAACGTCTGCTGCATCACCTGATCGAAGTAGGCACACACCTCTGATCCCGAGGCCAGTTCGTACAAGCCGGCGTTCCAACCCACTGCATCGATGGCACCACTGCCCAACTCGCGCGAGTTGACCCCGTAAAACGCCGATGGCTGGTGCAGGCGGACAAATGGGTACGAGTCGTTCCAGTGCCCTGCCGGTCGGTGACGTCTGTCGACAATGGCAACCGTCGCGTCGGTCTCGGCGAGCAGCACATCGGTGAATGCCATGCCCATCGCTCCGCTGCCAATGACCAGATAGTCGACTTCGATCTCAGTTCCACTCATGGTTTGCGATCATCGCACACTCACGGATCCCGTCACCTCACACCTCCCCCGGAGCCGTTGGGCATTGTGTTCAACGCTCGCCGACTCCGGGTCCAGGGTGCTGTCCGGTCAGTCTGTGCCTCATCCCGAGAAGGGAAGGCGGGTTTCGCTGAGCAGCCAGTACCCTATGAGGCGCTTCGGCGGGTACCCCGCCGTTGGGTTCGCAGACGGGTGTTGGTTTCTCCGGTCATCGTGAGCCACCCGATCTACAACCAAAACAACTGCCGCGGCTCACTCGCCGACGGCCCAACGAGTCCCGAACGGCTCAACCCTCATCAATTGCGCGCGGAACGTCCGCGCGGCAAGGAAAACATGTCATCCCCCTCATTCGCCCAGCTGGGCGTACCGAATTTCATCGTGTCAGCGCTTGCACAGCGAAACATCCACGAACCATTTCAGATCCAGGCTGCGACCATCGCCGACGCCCTTGCGGGACGCGACGTTTGCGGCCGGGCCCCAACCGGCTCTGGCAAGACGCTTGCCTTCGGCATCCCTTTGGTCGCGACTGTCGACCGAGCAGAGCCCAAACGTCCTCGCGCGCTGATTCTTGCCCCGACACGCGAACTGGCAGAGCAGATCAACAGCGAACTCAAGACCTTCGCAGGCGCTATCAAGATCGGGGTTGTCTATGGCGGTGTCGGCTACCAACCTCAGGTCAATTCGCTCCGGAGGGGCGTCGACATCCTCGTCGCATGTCCTGGCCGACTCGAAGACCTCATCGAGCAGAACCTCGTGTCGCTCGCAGATGTCGACAAGGTCGTGCTCGACGAAGCCGACCGGATGGCCGACATGGGATTCATGCCCTCGGTCCGGCGTTTGCTCGACCAGACTTCACGCAATCGCCAGACCGTACTGTTCTCGGCGACACTCGACGGAGACATAGCCAAGCTCACCCGCGACTACCAGAAAGATCCGGTGCTTCACGAGGTCGGCGAATCAACCCCTGACATCACTGCTGCGAAGCATCTGTTCTGGAACGTCGTTCGCGCCGACCGTGTAGAGGTGGCCGCCTCTGCGATCCAGGCATCATGGCCGTCAATCGTGTTCTGCCGCACCCGCCACGGATCAGACCGTGTCGTGAAACAACTGGCACGCGCCGGTGTCGATGCCGTTGCGATCCACGGCGGACGGTCACAGAGCCAGCGCACTCGAGCACTCGACGACTTCACGCGTGGCAAGGTCATGGCTCTTGTTGCCACTGACGTTGCTTCCCGGGGCATCCACGTCGACGGTGTCGCGTCGGTCGTCCACTTCGATCCGCCGGAGGATCACAAGGCCTACACCCACCGCTCCGGCCGCACCGCTCGCGCCGGTGAGTCAGGCGTTGTCGTATCACTCGTGCAGCCGGAGCAGAAGAAGGAGCTCCGGAAGATGCAGCGCCAGGTCGGACTCGACGAGCCATTCACCGACCCGGATCCGGCTGCAGCATCGGAAGCGAGCCCGACCATTCCTCGCAAGACCACATCGCCGAAGACAAAGTCCAGCCAGGCAACATCGTCCAAGAGCCACTCGAACCGAGACTCACAAGCGTCTGGCGACTCGCGGCGCTCTTCGAATCGAAACGGCAAGCCACGCAACGGCAACCAAGCGCGATCCCACAGCGGATCCGGCCGCGGGTCGTCGCGCGATGACCACAGCAGGAACGACCAGTCGCGCCGCGGCAACTCGCGCCGTTCCGATTCGCGCCGTGACGATACCCACAGCTCCGCTCCGAGAAGCGACCCGGGCACCTCTGAATCCAGGGATGGCGAGTCACATGATCGCCAACGCTCGGGTGCGCCTCGTCGGTCCGGTTCCGGGAAGGCCGAGGGCAGCCGCTACGAAGAGCGGGGCGAGGGACGAAACCGCTCGACCGACAGTCGCCAGGGGGCACCAAAGCAATCTGGCAGGCAGGGGGCGCCAAAGCGATCTGGCAAACCGGGCCCAAAGAACTCGGCAAAGCCGGGCCAGAAGAAGAACCGCCACCCAGCCGGCGAGACCAACGGCAAGCCGAACCGCAAGGCTCGGCGCGCCCACCTCCAGCAGGGCGCCGCAGGCAAGCGGTCATAACTACCCCGACTCGTCGCAGCAGCGCTAGGTACGCGATGCTCGATGCAGCACAAGGACCAGGGGGCCACATGACTGTCACTGAAATGCTGCTCAGCGCTGGCCCGTCGATCACGGACGATGTCGGGCAAGCCAAGGCCGATCTTTCGAAGTTCGGCTTCTGCATCGTCGCCGACGCGCTCGACGCTTCCGCTCTGGACGCGGCGCGCACACGGCTCGTCGAACAAGCCGCCGCCGAGGAACAGCACGGCGTGTCGTTTCGCGATGCCGGCCCCGAGCAACGCATCATCGACGACTTCGGCAACTTCAAGCCTGATGCATTCAGCACGGCCAACGGCGGCATCAACCAGCGACTGTGGATGCTCGTCAACAAAGGCCAGTGTTTCCGAGACATGGTTGTTCACGAACTGACCGATGAACTCGTCGGGCACGTACTGGGTTCGGAATTCATCGTGTCCACGATCAGCGCCAACATCGCGAAACAGGGCGGATCTCGCATGGGCCTGCACACCGACCAGTGGTGGATGCCACAACCGGTCAGGCCTGACGCCGACTACCTGCGCCCATCGGACATCACCCGAGCCGCCGCTGCTGATTTCATCGAACCAGATCCGAGCATCGGCATCTCGCCTCCCGTGGTGGCGAACTGCATGTGGATGCTGTCGGACTTCACAGCAGAGAACGGGGCGACCGAAGTAGTCCCGGGCTCACACCTCACGGGGGCGCACCCACCAGCGGACCAGTCGACCTTGCCGATCGTGCAAGCCGAAGCCCCAGCGGGATCGGTAATGGTTTTCGACGGGCGCCTGTGGCATGGAACCGGCGCGCACACATCCGGTGTCAACCGACTCGGCGTACTCGCTACCTACTGCGCACCGCAGTTCCGCCAGCAAGAGAACCAGACGATCGGCGTCGACCCCGATCTGTACGAGACCTTCTCGCCGAAACTGCGCGAGCGGCTGGGCTTCAAAGTTTGGAATGCCTACGGCCGGGTCGAGAGCCCAGCCGAGTCCATGGTCCAACCGATCCCAGACCGAATCGGCGAACTCCACCCGACGTGAACTCGGGTCGAAAGTGACGCTACATTCCGGCGCGCCGTCGAGTCCCCTGTTCCGGTGCGAGCAGGGTCGACCTACTCGACGACCTTCCCGTTGACATCAACTGCTCCCCCATCTCGTGGTTCGATCCAGCACTTCTGTCTCGGCGGTCAGGCGACGTAGCCGGCCTTGGGTAAGGCGTCCGGAACCTGCCAGCTCTCCGGCATATGTGAGAAGTCGAAGAAAGGCGCCTCATCGTGCTCGGCAACGGCGTCCTCGATCTGGTCGTAGAAGCCCTTGCCTGTCTCTTCCGCAAACGTGATCGCGACCTCGTCTTCGGAGTCGCATGCGTGCGGACGCTGGACGTACTCGGGGAATGTGGCTTCCGCGGCGTCACCCTCGACATATCCGCGAGCGAACATCTGCTTCAGGACACCGAAGCCGTCATTGCGGACCAGTGTCTCGCCGCGCGGCGTGCCGCCGAGCGACTGCATGTGGTCTTTGAACTTCTCGAGATCGTGAGTGTCGTACGCCACATGCTGACAGCTGTGGTCGCCGTGCACATCGACGAACCTGGTCACCTGTGACTTCTTCGCTCTGTCAATGCCTTCGATGAGCGCAATCCCGAACTCGCCGTAGTCGATGCACCAGATCTTCATACTCGAGTCCAGATCGTCGGGCCTGACGTCGTCGATGCGGTTGATCAGCGTCCCGCCCTCGACCTCGATGTGAAACCACGCCCACCGTTCGATCGTGCCCTGCTCGCAGGCGTAGGTGATGTGATCAACCTTGCGAAGATGCGATGTCATACCCTCAAGACAAGCAATCTGTACAGTATTATGCAAATATACTGAACAATTCGGTCAATATGTACCCTCACCATAATATGACTGTTCAGTAATCGCCCGACGGAGCCGTCAAGGAGTGATCAGTTTGATCAACGATCTCGACGCGGCCGACAAGGCGCTGATCGGCCTACTTCGACTTCATCCACGCGCTTCAGTATCGGAGCTGGCGAGAAGAACTGGCCTTGCCAGGGGAACAGTGCACTCTCGTCTCGACCGACTCGACGAGAGCGGGGTCATCATCGGCTACGGACCGGACATCGATCCACGTGCTGCGGGTTACGACGTTCAGGCATTCGCGAGCGTCTCGATCGCCCAGGGCCGCCACGACGAGACCATCGCAAAGCTCTCAAGTATCGCCGAGATCGTCGAGGTGCACACCGTCACCGGTGACGGTGACCTCCTGTTGCGGATCATCGCAACGACCAACGACCACCTTCACGCGGTGCTCCAACAGGTCACCCACATCCCCGAGGTCGGGCGGACAGAAACACAGCTCGCTCTCGCGACACCGGTCCAGCGTTCTATTGCCGACCTCATCGCGACAGCCCGGACTCAGGTGGCGTGAACGGCGAACGGCTCGCCCAGGGCCGCCTCGTCCGGGTACGCCCCGATGCCGGGTTCGGCCGGCGCAGTCGCGAAACCAGCGTCGTTCGTCACGCCACCTTCCACCGGATTGTGGGTGAGGTGATCGAAGCACAACCATGTTGCTCGGCGGAACGGCTCCGGTGTCGCTTGCGCCAACTGCACCGCTGCGGTCGCACCGAGTGACGTCGAACCCGTGTCCTCGATGTTCATCCGAATTCCGGCCTGCACCGCGACGTCTCGGATCTGCTTGGCGACGGTCAACCCACCGACGCGTCCGACCTTCAGTCCGATCACCTCGCACGCATTGGTCTCGACGATACGAAGCATGTCGCCGAGGCCTTGTAGCGACTCGTCGATCGCGAGCGGTTGGCCAACCAGCCGTCGTAGCTGAAGGTGTTGATCGAGCGTTTCGCATGGCTGTTCGATCACCCGATTGATGTCGCGGTTGGTGTTCAACACCGCGACAGCTTCGCTCGGCAGCCAGGCCCGGTTGATGTCGAACGTGATCTCCTCCCCCGGTTCCATCTCTGCGTCGAGAAAACGCATGCGCTCGATGTCGGCCTCGACATCGGCGCCCAGCTTCGCGGAGTGAAAGCGGTAGCCCTCGGATCGATTGATGTCGATCTCGGCCATCAGCTCGCTCGGCGTTCCAGATGGAATGGACGAGTGCAGTCGCACAGAACCCTGGGTTCGACCACCGAGCATGTCGCAGAGGGGAAGACCGGCCGCCTTCGCAGCAATGTCCCAGCACGCCATGTCCAGGGGCGACTTGATGTACGGATGACCTGGAAGAGCCAGGTTCATGGCCCGGTAGACGACGTCGGTCTGCCGAGGATCGAGCCCGAGCACCGCGGGCGCGAGCTCTTGCACTCCCACTCTGATACCTCGAGCGAACGCCGGCAGGTATGTAGAACCCCACGGCGTGCCCTCACCCCACCCGACGACACCATCGTCGGTGTCCAGCTTGACGATGGTGCCGTCGAGCCGCTCGAACTTCAACCGCCCACCCGACAGCGAATACGGCCGAACCAGAGGTAGATCCACGGACCAGGTGGTGATACGACTGATCTTCAACTCGGCTTCCCCTCTTGGGCTCCCAGCGACCAAGTAAGCGGCCACGAGTACCGAAGCGCTGGGACAAGTCGGCCGTCTGAGAGCACGACCTTCTCTCTTCGCACCAGTTCGAAGCCGGATCGGCCCCCGTCGCCTCCAGACACTTGCCACGAGAGAGTCGGCACGTCCGGGGCGCCGATCGCGAGACGAGGATCGACGGCAAGAAAGCCGGGTGATGCGGTGAGGCCAAATCCGAGAGGCGCCCGGTTGACGTCGAACCCGGCCGCTGCGCCACGGCTGCTCATGAACGCTCGAGGTCCGTCATGAAGTCGGGTAGCCGGGGTAGCTGTCCTTGAACACGCCGTGGTGAAGCAACACGTTTGCGGCGGTCTGTTCGGTCACGACGTCAACGAGGTTCGACGACGTCCAGTACGACTCGGTCCGACGGCTCTCGCCCATGGCCACGATCTCGTGCTCGACCCGATAGGTGTTCCCTACGAACACTGGCGTTCCGAGAAGACGGACCTCGAGATCGACGAACAATCCCATCGATGGCTGCCGGGTCGTGAAACCCGTCTTGGACGATGCAGAACCGCTGAGAACGCTGAGCATCTCGATCGGCACGATCGCCTTGCCCCACGGATTGTCGGCGGCGAGCTCAGGGTCGAAGTACCAGCAGCTCTCTGTGATCTTGTCGAGCTTCTGCTGAAGCGAGAACGGATAGAGCGCGCCGTAGACCTGGTCATACGTCACCGTTATTTCCTCGACCTCGGCGCCCTGCTGACCCACGTGCATCAGATCCACGATGTGGAGATGGGGCATCGGACTGTCGAGCAGCTTCTGCACGCGGGGCGCGAGAGCTGTCGGCGGATGATCGGGTCCGACCGAAGCAGAACCGGTGAGCACTGGAGAACCATCGGTCTTCGTGGCGTCGATCCGGACTGATCGAGCTCCCGCGTTCGCAACCGTCACGCTGGCCTGGACGCCTTCACCCTCGACCACCATGTTGAGGAAGTGCGAACTCAGGCAACCATGGCTGAACCACTCGTCGCCCCACAGCGAAGACAACAAGGGTTCGAACTGGCTGAAGTGCGTCGGCCCTTCGATCGGTGCGCCGGAGAGACCGAGCTTTGCTGCCGACTCCTCGTCGTGCACGCTCATGTGTCCGCCATAGGTCTGCTCGGCGAGCATCTGCCTCGGGGCACGAACGGGTCCGCTGATGGTCATCTCGGTATGCGGCCACAAACGGTCGGCACCTCGCGATGCTGCTTCTGTCACGTCACTGCCCCTGTCCCTGAGTCCCTGTTCCTACAACGTGTTCTTGTAGCTCAGCCCATCTTTCATGATGAGGCGAATCGATTCGATGGGCTCCGGTGCAGGCGCTCCCGTCCAGACGTCGGATGCGCCGAGCACGGTCATGTCATCGAGCGGATTGCCATCGACGACGAGAAGGTCCGCCAGCGCCCCCTCTTCGATGACGCCGAGTTTGCCTGGATAGGGATTGCGAGGTCCCGACAATGCGAGGAGCTCAGCTGCTACCGATGTTGCCTGCCTGAGCACCTCGAAGTTGCTCTCGTACATCACGGCCCGCCAATGCAACTCGTAACGGCGAGACAACTGACCGTCGTCGAAGGTGCCGAGCAGATCGCTCGCGAACGCTACCTTCACGCCGCACTCCACGAGCCACTTCGGCACGTCGGAGTACGCGGCCTGCAACTGTCGGACCGGCTCCACTTTCGTCGGATCGAGGTTCGGGTTCTTCAGCACCTCTGGCGACATTCCCCATGCTTGTGGCACGACAAAAGCACCTTCCTCGGCGATTCTTTCCACTGTCTCGCGGTCGAGAAAGAAAGCATGCTCGAGGCTCTTGACCCCCGCATCGAGCGCCCGGTTCACTGCTCTCGGCGTGAAGATGTGCGTGCATACGTACGTTCCCCAGTCCTCCGCGGCCTCCACGGCTGCGCTCCACTCGTCGGTGGTGAACTGGGTGGTGTCGATCGGATCCCATGGAGACGAGCCGCCACCGCCCCCCATGATCTTGATCTGCGACGCTCCCTGACGGAGGTTCTGCCTGACCGCGGCGAGGACCTGGTCGCGGCCGTCGACGATGTGTGCCAGCCCTAGGACCTCCCATGCGTCGAGGGTGTGGTTGCCGGTGAGGTGGGGATTGGGCCTGCAGTTGCAGCCAAAATCGCCGTGCCCGGAAGTCTGGGAGATCATCGGACCGCTCGGGTAGATGCGGGGCCCATCGACGTCGCCGCAGTCAATGGCCCGCTTCAGGCCGAACGGCGAGCCGCCGGTGTCGCGAGTCGACGTGAAGCCGTCCATCAAGGTTCGGCGCGCCACCTCGACGGATCTGATGGCCAGATCACTCCGGTCGGCCCGAGCAGCGAGCTCGGCGAAGTTCATGTTGATGTCGTAGTGCATGTGCGCATCGATGAGCCCAGGCATGACCGTGCGCCCACCTCCATCGATGACATCGCATCCATCGGCGTCGAGGGGCTCGGCGGAAACGGCGTCGATGAGGTTCCCCGTCACACGAACGTTCATCGGTTCGGACAGGCCGTCTGTGACACCGTCGAAGACTCTTACGTTGTTGATGAGCGTGTGCGTCATTTGACCTCCCAAGGCCCTGCGATCACATACGCAACCGCGAACTTGTCGGATCGTAGGCGGGTTCACCGAGTACGCGGGCCGGCTTCAGGTCCCCTATGACCCTCACCTCGAGTTCCGCTCCGGGGACCGCGTGCTCCGGGGTGATGTAGGCGAAGGCCAAGCCCTGGTCGACGTGGTAGCCGTGGCCCGCGGTGGTGATGAGCCCGATCGGCTTGCCGCCGGCATACACACAGTCCCCACCGTGGCAGTTCGACACATCGGTGTCGACGGCCAGGTAGGCGAGGACCCACTTGTAGGGATGCTCGCCCGATTCGGCAAGGGCACGGCGGGCCACGAGGGCATCGCGGCCTACGAAGTCGCCCTTGTCGACCTTCATGAAGCGCTGCAGGCCTGCCTCGTCAGGCGTGACGTCGTGGGTGAGGTCGCGGGAGATCATGTACTGCTTCTCCATACGAAGACCATCGAGGGCGTGGTTGCCGACGTTCGCGACGCCAAGATCCTGACCTGCTTCCCACAGCGCTTCGTACAGGTCACCGAGTCGATCCAGCGGACAGTGAAGCTCCCAGCCGAGTTCGCCGACGAATCCGACCCGAAGCGCACGGACGGCGTCGATGCCGGCCACGGTGACGATCTTCGACCGGAGCCAACGGAACGACTCGTTGTTCAGATCCGCATCCGTGACCTTGCTCAACAGATCCCGCGACCTCGGACCGACGACTGCGAGAATTCCGAAGTCGCAGGACCGCGTGATGAGTTCGGCGTCAGCTCCCCCCGGCCAGTGCGTTTCGATGAACTCTCTGTCCTTGACCTCTCCGACAGCAGCTGAGACCAGATAGAAGTGGTCGTCTGCGAGTCGAGTCACCGTGGCCTCGCTCTCGATGCGACCGGTCGGCGTGAGCATGTAGGTGAGGCTTATGCGACCGAGTTTCGGCACCGTGTTCGTGGTGAGGCGGTCGAGCACCATCTCTGCATCGGGCCCGACCAGATCGAACTTGGCGAACGCGGTGCTGTCCATGATCCCGACGCCCTCGCGAACCGCTTTGGCCTCTGCGGCAGCAACTGCATGCCAGGCGGTGTGGCGGAAAGCGATGACATCTTCTTGAGGAAGGCCAGCCACAGTCGGGAACCACTTCGGTCGCTCCCAGCCGTAGACCTGGGTGAATACAGCCCCGTTCGCCTCGAACTTCTCCTTCACCGGCGACGACCGATACGGGCGAAGCTCTGGGTGCTCGCGGCCGGGGATCGGCGTCTGATGCCTGAACTCGTAGTCCTCTGTGCCTTTTATCCGGCCGTAGCGCCGAGCGTCTTCTGGTGGAACGAAGCCGAATCGTCTGGCGTCGTAGGCACGAACGCTGACGTCTGTCTCGCCATGCACCATCCATCGGGCGAGTTCGCGCCCGAGACCAGGCCCGTCGGCGATACCCACCTGTACGCCCACGAGTTGCCAGAAATTGGGCAGACCGGACAGGCCGAACAGCGGCTCACCGTCCGGGGTGTGGCCGATGGCGCCACGAATCACACTCTTGATGCCCATGTCGGCCAGGATCGGCACCCGTTCGAAAGCCCGCTCGAGCCAAAACCCGATGCGGTCGTAGTCGGCGGGGAACAAGGGATTTTCGAGCGACCAGTCGTTCACATGGCCGACGTCGTCGATCCAGTGTTACCCCGGCCAAGTACTGAACACCTTCCGGTGGGTACCACTCACCGTTGATCAAACGTTGCTCATTCGCGAGTGGTGGTTCGACACCACGGAGCCGACTGAAGCTCAGCAGGAAATCATCAACCTCGACTGGGACACGACCGTCAGCGAAGACTTCGACATCATGGAGTCGGTCCAACGCGGCATGTCGAGCCGTGGGTACACCCCCGGCCCGCTCATCACCCGACCGGACGGCATCGCAACGACGATGAGCGAGGACACTGTCCCCCACATCCACAGCCTCGTCCGCGCCGCCCTCGGCGATGGGTAACGAACGGTGCCAGGCACCGCTCGTTACAACCCCCACGCGTGAGCTTGCTGCCTTTCTCACCGACTTGAACGGTCGCGTCGACGCTCGACTCCTACGGCTCGCAAATGACTATCTGCTCGACACGATCGGGTGCATGATCTACGGCTCGACCAAGCCGTGGGCGCAGATGGCGACTGCTCATGCGCTTCGCACCGGTGGCACTGGCTCATCCGGTGTCATCGCGTCCGACTGCACGACAACCCCGGCGATGGCCGCGTTCGCGAACGGTGCCGCGGCTCACGCGTTCGAACTCGACGACGTCCACGAGGAGGCCATCAGCCACCCAGGGGCCGTCGTCATCCCTGCGGTTCTCGCCGTCGCAGACGAGATCGACGCGTCAGGCCGCGACATCCACGAGGCGATCGTCGTCGGATACGAAGCCATGGGTAGGGCCGGCATCGCTGTCGGGCCGGCCTCTCACATGCTCAGTGGTTTCCATCCGACGTCTATGTCAGGAACGTTCGGATCAGCCGCTGCGGTCGGGCGGCTGCTCGACTTCGACGCAACGACCATGAACCACGCCATCGGCATCGCGGCATCGATGGCCTCAGGAACTATGGAGTTCGCATCGTCAGGGGGCATGACCAAACGAATCCACGCGGCACGAGCTGCCGAGGGCGGGGTCACGGCCGCACTGCTCGCGGCCGAAGGTTTCGAAGGCTCGAACGACGGGTTGGCCGGCAAGTACGGCTTCTGCCGCATCTTCACCAACAACCCACAACTCCACCTCCTCACCCGCGATCTCGGCAACCGCTGGATGACGGACGAGATCACCATCAAGCCGTACGCCGCATGCAGCGACATACATCCAATGATCCAGGCCACAGTCGAACTGAGGGCCGAACATGGTTTCGAGCCGTCGGACATCGAGAGAATCGTCGCCGTCGGGCCGACGAAGGCCGCCACCCAGAACGACATGGATGGGACTGTCTCCGTCCTGGCGGCGCAATACTCGGCCCAGTGGAACATCGCCGCTGCGATCCTCGCCGACCCGACTGACCCGGCGACCTACAGCGAGGACCGCATCGCGAGAGCCGACTTGGCAGCGCTTCAGGCGACGATCACATCCGTCGAAGCCAGCGCTGACGCCGATCGCACCTACGCATGGAAGATGGCTGGAGGCGTGACGATCACGCTGACCGACGGCACGGAGCTGACCAGATGGGTCGCTGGCCAGAAGGGCTCGATGCACGACCCGCTGACCGCCGATGAAATCGAGTCGAAGTTCCGTCACCTCGTCGGTGACGCAGCCACCGAACAAATCGCAGCAATCCGCTCGATGCTCTGACCAGCACGGGAGCGCAGCGGCACGCAGGATCTCCTCGTCTTCGAAAGCCCGTTCGGTGGCGTCCAGATCCCGAAGGGAACCGTCGAGCCAGGCGAAGAGCAAGAGAGTCGGGTCTTCAGCTATCTGTGCGTACCGCTTCGGGCTCGACTGAACCTCAGATCTCGAGGGCACCCCGGGTTGCATCCGAAACGCTTGCTCCCGCGTTCACCCGGTGCTGCCACGTGTAACCCCAATGGATGTAGTCGCCGACACTTCGCGGTTCGCCAGATCCATCGGCCGGTGGCGCTATGGGGAGGTCGTCGGCCGGGGCGTGGAAGAAAGGCGCGCTGAAGCGTTCGACGTCGGAGTCCGATCGAACACGATGTACGGCTGGCAGATATGCGTCACCGGACGCGTAGGCCAGGAGACGGGCGACGTTCACGAGCAATTCTTCGCCTCCGGCAGGGGGCGCCGAGAAGAACGACCCGTCGGCGGCCTGCACCTCGAGTCCGACCTCAGGAGCGACAAGCAACGTCAGAAATCCATGATCGGCGTGGGGCGGCAAGTCGATGTGGCCACGCGGATAACGCCATAACCGCAGATGCGCCGGCCCACCGGTCACTTCTCGACCTTCCACTTCAGGGCCGAGCCTCCCAGCCTGGATCAACAGCGCGAGAAGCCGATCTCCGATCGAAGTACACCTGTCGTAGTGCCGCTCGATCGTCGAACGGGTCGATGAGTCGCATTCCGGCCACCGATTCGGACCGTACAGCTGCCTGCCTTCCGAGAGACCCTCGCGACCGATCTCGAAAGCCAGGCGCTCCCCCGCTGTCTCGAAGCCACGGAAGTTCGGATCGTCGGCAACGAGCATCATGTCGATCTGAGATGCCGTCATCGCCAGGATCTGCCTGGCGGCATCGATCAATGACGCCCCATCGTCATCGCACAACCCGTGACCAACGAGCCGAAAAAACCCGACCTCGCAGCACGCTGTGTCGATGGCATCGACCGCATCTGCATCAGAGAGATCGACCAGCGGTATATCCATCACAAAGGCCCGCCACCGATGAATGGCGGCGCTCCGGTACCAGTAACACCAAGTGTGATCAGAACTACCAACCCCAGCCAGGACGTGCTCCTCGGTAATCCGTTCGCATCGTCGTCCTGACTCACGACCCGAGCGATCGGCGCTGGATCGACGGCATCGGACGTCACGTGGTAGACGAAGGTCATGCTGCCAGCCTCGCGCACCGAGGCTGGCGATGGGCAGAAGGTAAGTCTGGAATACTGCGCCAATGAGTGACCCAGCCACCCCGACCGAACGCCTCTACGCGATCGCAGAACAGGGTCTGTGCATCGGATGCGGCCTCTGCCAAGCGGTGGCCGGGTCAGAGACGATCGGCGTGACCAAGACCAGGATCGGTGAACTGCGACCCATCGTCGTTGGCGACCTGTCACACGAAACCGTCGACACGATCTACGACGTGTGTCCCGGCACCAGAGTCGACGGTCTACCTGAACGACTCATCGAGACCGACACGAAACTCGACAACGTGTGGGGTCCGTGGCGGCGCATCGTGCGGGCGTGGGCCGGTGACCCGGAGGTACGTCACGTCGGAGCAACGGGAGGAGTTCTCACCGCCCTCGGGCAGTACCTGCTCACAAGTGGACGAGTCTCGTTCGTCCTTCACGCAAAGGCCTCGATCAGCGAACCAGCCTTCGGCGAGCGGGTGTTGTCGTTCACTGACACCGACGTGTTCGACGCAGCTGGTTCGCGCTACGGACCAACAGCTCCACTCATCGATGTGAAGGACGTTCTCGACAGGGCAGAGCCATTTGCCTTCATCGGCAAACCCTGCGACATCGACGCGCTGAGAAACTGGGCTCGCCACGACGGCCGCGTTGACGAACTCGTGAAGTACTGGCTGACCCCGGTCTGCGGCGGCTACATGCCGACAGCGGGCATGCTCGGCTTCCTCGATCGGATCGATATTGACCCAGACGACGTCACATCGTTGCGGTACCGGGGCTATGGATGTCCGGGTCCGACTCGGGTCGAGACCGCCGACTCGGTGACCGATGTCCACTACCTCGACATGTGGGGCGAGGACGCTTCGCAGTGGCTGCTGCCGTGGCGATGCAAGGTCTGCCCAGACGGAATCGGGGAGGGCGCAGACATCGCCGCCTCCGACTCGTGGATCGGTGGGTCGCCGACCAGGGAAGAGTCAGAGACGGACCCCGGAACCAACGCCGTCATCGCCAGAACAGTCGTCGGACAGGAGTTGTTGGAGGCTGCGGTCGCCGAAGGAGCGCTCGTCGTCGAACACGACGTCACACCAGACGACATGAGCATCTACCAGCCGCACCAGATGAGAAAGAAATACGCGGTCGCGAGCCGATACGAAGGACTGAAGTCGATGGGAAGAATCGCGCCCGTCACGAACCGTCTACGCATCGAAGAGCTGGCCGCAGAGGTTCCCCTCGAGGTCCGCCGCCGTGAGTCTGATGGCACAATCCAACGTGTCGGCGCCGGCAAGGCGACAGAACCGCAGCCGTCACTCCCCTGACAAAGGCCGCGCCGATCGTTGTGCAGACACGCGAGATGGTGGTGCCGTAACGAGGTCGGTACTGCATCGGGGCTGATCGCCTTCGTCACCCCCGACGGCGGGCGATGAGTTCGATCTCGACCGAGGCGGCGAGGGGCAAGGCCGCTACGCCGATCGTGGTGCGGGCGGGGAACGGCTCGGAGAACCGCTGGGCGTAGACCTCGTTCATCGCCGCGAAGTCATCCATGTCGGTGAGGAACACGTTCACCTTCACGACATCAGCCTCGTCGAGGGCGTCGTCGGCCAACACGCCGAACAGGTTGGCGAAACACTGTGCTGTCTGCGCCCCGATGCCACCACCGGCCAACTTTCCGGTTGAAGGATCGAGAGGCGTCTGGCCAGACAAGAACACGAACGGGTCACTCGCGATGCCGTGGCTGTACGGCCCGACCGCGGTTGCTGTGGCTGATGACAATGAGTTACGCATCTCGAGAGAATATGGTCATGACATGCCACGTGTCGCCGTCACCAGCAGACTCTTCGCAGCCCTTCCGGAGGTGAAAGCAGAGCTGCTCGCCCAGTATCCCGATGCCAAGATCGCAGACCGCTTCATGCGATCCGAGGACGAGATCATCGAGTTCCTCACCGGTCACGAGATCGCAGTCATCGGCGTCGAGAAGTACTCGAAACGAGTCCTCGACGCGTTGCCGGACCTGAAGATCCTCGCCTGCTGCTCGGCCGGCGTCGACCACCTCGACCCCGCGCTCATGCACGAACGAGGCATCAGGATGGGCTGGGTTCCCGGCGTCAACAAACACGCCGTGTCCGAACTGGCAATGTGTCTGATGCTCGACCTCATGCGGCACGCCAACTGGGCGAATGTCCAGATGCGCAAAGGCAACTGGGAAGCTCCAGCACGAGGATCGCTGCTGAGGGGGCGAACCGTCGGCATCCACGGTGTCGGGAACATCGGCAAGGAGACGGTCAAGCTGCTGCAACCCTTCGGCGTGCACATCCTCGGCTGCGATCGAGAGGACTACGCGGAGTTCTTCGAGCAGTACGGTGTCACCGCTGTCTCCCCCGAGCAGCTGTGGGCCGAGTCCGAGGTGATCTCGCTCCACCTTCCCCGCAGCTCCACCACGATCGGGATGTACTCAGCCGACGTCATGGAAAAGCTCCGGCCCGGCATGTTCCTCGTCAACACCGCTCGGGGCTCGATCGTGGACGAGGCCGCGCTGCTTCGGAAGCTGAACGACGGCAGCATCACCGGCGCCGGATTCGACGTCTTCCACGAGGAGCCCGTGAACAATCCAGAGCTCACGAACCACCCAAACGTCATTGCCCTACCGCACATGGGCGCGAGCCCACGGGAGTCGTGGGTGGCAATGGCACGATCGGGTATGCGTGGCATCACCGACAATTTCGTGCCAGCACCCGGCGTCTATCCCTTTGACTGATGCTGACGCGCCCCTCCGTCGATCGTCCGGAGGCTCAGCAGCCACACTCGGGCATGTCCTCGCTGCCATACGACGAACCTTCGACCACGCCCTCGGTGAAGAACGTTTCCCATGGGACGCCGTGCGGATCACGTATCCATGACTTGTGCTGCAACTGGTACCCGCAGATCAGATCGTTCTGGTCGTCACGGTCGATGCCGACTTCGTCGATGTGCGCCCGCGCCGCCGCCAACGCATCACTGGACTCGACCTGGACGCCGTAGTGCGCTGACCCAACAGGGCCGACGCCGTGGACATCGATGCTGAAGTTCACATACGGATCGTCGAGCATCCACTTGGCGTAGTCGTCGCGCTGCAGGGTCGGCTCCTGGCCGAACATCCGGGAGTAGAAATCGACCGATTCTTCGATGTCGGCGACCTTCAGACCGATGTGCATCCGCTTCATGGCGCTTCTCCGATCACGAGTTCAAACCAGGTGGCATCACCGTACTCAGTCATGTCTGTGTGGGCGATGCGAAAGCCGCATGCGACGTAGAACGAAACCACCTCGGTCCACGCCGAGGTCGTTTCGAGGATCACCTTCGCCATACCCCACGCTCGCGCCGTCGCGACCAACTCGTTCAACACGGCCCTGCCCAGACCGCCGCGCCGGTCGGCACGAACGACCGACATGCGCACGACCTCGGCGACCCCCTCCTCAAGTGGCATCAAGGTCCCCGTCGCGACGATGACCCCGTCGTGTTCGACCACCACTGTGCGACCGCCGGCGTAGCTGGCGGCGATGTCGTCGAGATCGGGGTTGCGCCAGGCCTCGATGGTCCCCCAGTGGTCACCTAGCCCCTGCAGAACGAGTTCCCGGACCTCGGCCTGATCCCCTGCCGTGAAGTCGCGGACGGTCAGTGTCACCGGAAACGCGGCATGACCTGTGTCGCGAACAGATCGAGACTCGACAGCACCTGATCACGTGTGTGCAGCCCCTGTGGGATGAGCATGACACACTCATTGATCGGAACCGCCTCAGCTGCCCGTTCGATGTGCGCGCTGATGGTGTCTGGGCTCCCGACCAACGTCATGGGCATCGGCTGACCGAACGAAACCGCCCACAGATTCCAAAACCACTCCCAGTCCTTGAACTGCTCCCATGCCTCCTGATCGGTCTCGGCGCAGATCATCACACCACCCCAGCAGGCCTGATCGCCAGGAGCGACAGTTCGCCCATAGTCGGCCGCCGACTCCTCATAGGAGGACCACAGCGCCTGGCAGAACTCGAGATTCGAGCTGAGCGCGATCACCTTGCCGCCATACTTCGCCCAGAACTGCGCCGTGCTCATCGACCCGGTGAAGCCACCATAGAACTGCGGATGCGGATCCTGGTACGGACGCGGTGCAATGCCGACCTCGCGGATCGTCATGTCGTCGTCGACACCTTCGCCGTACAGGCGGTACACGGGATGATCGTGCGGGTTGGTCTCGAGGTTCGGGAACTTCCAGAACTCGCCGTCGTGGGAAAACGTGGGGGTGGTCAGGGCCTTCGCTACAACATCGACGAACTCCTCGAAGTAGCGCCGGTTCATCTCATCAGCTGGCCCACCCTTGTTCCACGGACCAACTGCGTTGAGATCGTTGCGAACCTTGAGATTCTCGACCCAGCGGGCTTGGTAGCCACGCACGAGACCGACACCGAATTTGCCTTGGTGCATGTGATCGAGCGTTGCAATGTCCTCGGCGACACGCAGCGGATTGTGGGTGGTCGACACGAACCCACAGGTGATGATCTTGAGCTGCTCTCTGTGCTGCCCGAGCCACATCGACAGCAACTTCGGATCGTTCGAGATCTCGAAACCTTCGATCTGGAGGTGGTGCTCCGGGTGGCCAAAGCCTGCATATCCGGCATCGTCCGCGAACCGCACGTACTCGCCCAGCTCGGCGAGCATGCGCTGATAGAGATCGTTGCGATGGCCAGCCATGCCCTGCTCGAGCTCATGGCGCCTACCGATCGTCGAGTAGACGAAGAGGTCGAATTCCATCTGCTCGAACGTAGTGCGACACCGACCGAAGTGCCGCGTTCGGGCTACGGTCATCCACCGGACGTCGGGGGCGTGCAGTGACAGCACTCGCACAAATCCAGATCAAGGAGCCAAGGCTTCCTCCTCCTGACGACTATCGGCACAACGACTGGCTCGGCCAATTCGAGATTCCGTTCGGCGAGTGGGCCGATCAGATGATCGACTGGATCGACGTCAACCTCGGCGACAGCGATACGGCGAAGATCCCTCTACTGCGATGGATCGCAAAGCCAGTCGACGTGCTGCTCGAACTCGTCGTCGAAGGCTTCTTCACCCGGGTCTCATGGTTTTGGATCGTGATCGGTATCGGGCTGATCGGCTGGCGACTGCGGGGTCCGCTCGTCGGCTCGATGTCCGCTCTCGGACTCATCGTGTGTGGGTTGCTCGGCGACGACTACTGGATCGAAACGGCGCACACCCTCGGCGTCATGACGGTCACGTTGTCGCTGTGTGCGCTCATCGGCATTCCGCTCGGAGTGGCGTGCGCGAGGTCCGACCCTCTGTGGCGAGTGATGCGGGGTGTGCTCGACGCCATGCAGGTTGTGCACCCGTTCGTCTACTTGCTGCCGTTCCTGTTCTTCTTCGGTCTCGGCAACACCGGAGCCACGTTGGTCACGCTCATCTACTCCATGCCCGGCCTTGTTCGCATCACCAACCTCGGCGTCAGAGAGTTGCCCCAGGACGTGATCGAGGCGGGAAGAGCGTTCGGAGCGAGTCGCTGGCAGATGACGAGAGACATCTACGTACCGCTCGCTCAGCCGGCGATCCTGGCCGGGATCAACCAGACCCTGATCCTCGCCCTTTCGATGCACGCCATCGCTGCCCTGCTCGGGGGTGGAGGACTCGGCAAACTCCTCTTCAGGGGCCTCACCAGCGTCGGGATGCCGCAGGTCGTCGCTAGCGGCGCCGCGTTCGTGATCGTGGCGCTGATTCTCGACCGACTGACACAGCCTCGTTCGCCACGAAGGGTGCGCGTTGCCGACGGAACAATCCCGGTACCACCAACCGATGAAGAGAACAAGTGGGCCACCGTGGCGGGCGTAGCCGGCGTCACGATGGTCGTCGCTACGGCGTTCATGCCGTGGAGTACGAGCGGATCACGAGTCAGCTCGCACACCAGAACGGCCGACATCGATCTCGCCGGTCGATCATTCGACGGGCTGGCTGCATCGGGGGGGTCGTGTTTCGGCCTGGTCGTGCTGCTCTGTGGCGCTGCAACCGTTGTGATCTCGGCAGCGAACCTCGGAAAGGCAGAGGTGCACACTCGCTGGCTCTCACCCGATTCGGCGGTTGTCTTCGCAGCCGCGGCCCTCTCCACTGCTGGCGCCTACGCATTCCTCAGCCCTCACGAGGCAGTCGCGAACGTCGACACCGGTGTAGGGCTCTTCATCGCGCTAGCGGCCGCGATCGTGTGCTTGGTCGCTTCAGCAAACTGGGTCCGTCAATCGCCGTTCACTTCCGACGCAGCCCGCAGGGGCGGCTGGTGGAGGATCGCGACTGCCGCGTGGGGGTTCGCGATCCTGCTCGTCGGAGGCCTCTCCGGTTGGACGTTCGATGCGAGGGAAGAGCCGGTCATCACCCCTGAGGTCCAGGCCCAACTCGACCGGCTACTCGAACTGGCGGCCGATCCTGCGACTGCCGCCAAGGCATCATCGGACTTCATGACGTTGATGGCACAGATCGACTTCGTCGAGCCTCTCGTTCATGATGGCTTCACCTCACGCGGGACTGGGCTTGGCTGGATCGTTCTCACAGCAGGTATCGGGGCTCTGGTCACGCTCGCTGCAGCGCTCCGAACCCGAGGTGACCGCTCGCACCAGTCCTTATCGATCGCGAGCCTGGCATTCGCCGTAGCGGCTGCGGCTGTCTCAACTGCGTGGATCGCCAGTCTCGTTCGCGTCCACGACCAGAGGATCGTCGTCGGTGTCGGCGCCTTCTTGGCCCTGGTCGGCGGACTGATGATGGCAGCAGCAAGCCACCGACCGGTTGCAGGCCATCACCGATCGCGAATCGCTCTTGCCGACCTCCTGAGAGCGGAGAAGCCGGCTTCGGCTAAAAAGGTCCCATGACATACACCAAACCGTCTACGGATGACACCGGCGACACCGGCGACGTCGGCGACTACGACCTGTTCGGTGATGACTACGTGCGCGACCCAGCTTCGACGTGGTCCCAGATCAGGAACCGCGAGTGCCCGGTGGGACATTCGACAGCGTATGACGGGTCATACATGCCGGTCACTTACGACGACGTGTGCAACGCGGCTCGCAACCACGAGTCGTTCACATCGACTCAGAGCGTCAGCGTTCTCGGCCTCGAAGGGCCCCCCGGATCAACGGCCATCACCACTGATCCTCCTGATCACCAGTGGGTTCGCAGGATGCTCCTACCGACAATGGCCCCAGGGGCAGTGCGAGCGTATGAAGAAGGCACAGCCGAGTTGTGCCGCTCTCTCATCGCCGGATTCAAGTCCGAAGGCCGCGCCGACGCTGCAGCCGACTACGCACAACAGATCCCGGTTCGAGTCATCAGCGCCCTGCTTGGAGTACCCGACGAACAGGCCGACGAGTTCGTCGGCTGGGTACGCGACATTCTCGAGTTCGCCAACGTCGGTGACCTACGAGAGGTCGCGCTCGGCAAACTCGTCAAGTTCCTTTTCAGTCAGCTCGCCCAGCGAAAAGAATCGCCGGGCAGCGACATCATCTCCGACTTCGTTCATATGGAGCACGATGGAGCACCGATCGACGACATGATCATCGTCGCCCAGTCTGCTCTGCTTCTCGTGGCAGGGATCGACACCACCTGGAGCGCAATCGGATCGTCGCTCTACCACCTCGCGACACACCCCGATGATCGCAAGGTCCTTGCCGAGGACCCAGACGCCTGGGACTACGCGATCGAAGAATTCCTCCGGTTCTACAGTCCGGTGACCATGGGCAGGGCCGCAACGCAGGACACCGAGATCGCTGGCTGTCCGATCCCGAAGGGCGGGCGACTGCTGTTGAACTTCCCTGGCGCCAACCGTGATCCCGAAATGTTCGTCGACCCCGACACCTTCATCATCGACAGGGCCCAGAACCGTCACGTGGCGTTCGGCGCAGGCATACATCGTTGCGCAGGATCCAACCTGGCGCGTATGGAACTGCGAATAGCACTACAAGAGTGGATGGCAGCGATCCCCGAGTTCGAACTCGAGGATGCAGATGCCGTCACGTGGGCTGGTGGCCAGGTCAGAGGCCCTCGGTCCGTGCCAGTGGTCTTCTCGGCTCAGTGAGCTGATCAGACTCTATCTTCCGCCGGCAGAGTCGGCCCTCCTGCGAACGCTTGAGCGATCGAAAGCCACTCCTCGGCGAGCGGTCCGGTAGCGGACAGCTGAGTTGTCGAGGGGTGGCGGCGTTGGGTCGCGACCAGCGCCCACTCCTCGGCGGAGCCAGTGATGATGTCGGACGCGTCATCGGGGCCCCACTTCCACAACGCTCCAGATGGAGCCGTGAGTTCGACTCGAACATCCCCGCCGGGAAAATCCATTCCGCGCACGATGTAACTCCACCCGCGGGTGGTGAAGCCGATGTGACACACGTGCTTGATCCTGTCGGTTGCCGGCCACGGCTCGCCGACGGTGTCGGCGATGTCTTGACCGTGCGACCACGTTTCCATCAGTCGTGCCGTGGCGAAGGAGAGCGTGCTCATATCCGGCCCGAACCACGGGATCCGTTCCCTTGGGCCTCTGGCCAAGAACAAATCGAGCATCTGCTGTCGCTCATCTCGCCACCACGAGAGAATCTCTTCGCCTGACTTGCCTTCGCTGGTACCGAACACACCGAGACCCTTGCCGGCCGCCATCTTCGACTTGGCCTCTTCGAAGGCTTCGGCATCCGATACAGCGATCCTTGCTGCAACATCGGCTTGAATCAGGTGGACGATCGTGTCCTTGACGTCCCAACCATCAGCGGGAGTCTGAACGGTCCATCGCTCCTCGTCGATGTCGGCGACGACAGCATCGAGCGCTGCGTGTTCGGCGGCCAGGTCCTGACAAATCGCGTCCATGCCCGGATCGTAGGTCAGCCGATGGTATTGCCGTACATCTCTCCGAGCGGGTCAGCGATCAACTCGAGCCGCTCACCGTCCGGTCCCGAGAAATAGATCGAAGTGTCGTGCTGGAAATCGATCGACGTGACGTCGGAGGTCTCGATCTTGACCTTGAGGTGCTCCCAACGATCAGGTGTTACCGAGATCGCGAGGTGATGCATGCTGCCGAGCACCTCGGCGTATGGACCGAGCTCGAGACCGGGGAAGTCGAAGAACGCCAACTGGTTGCCGTTTCCGATGTCGAAGAAGAAGTGTGTCGAACCTTGGTAGTCGCGGTTCTCGAACAAACTTGTCAGCGGGAACTCGAGGAGATCCTGGTAGAACCGGATCGTCGCGTCGACGTTCGAGGACAACAAGGCGAGGTGATGTACCCCACGCGCAGAGGAGGCCGGTCGGTCTGACGACGGCATCAGGTACCTGGCGCGAAGGTCGGCCCACTCCTCCGAGCGGTCAACATCTTCGCCATGTTTGGCACTCATGCTGCTCCTCGATGCGACGGGGCCACGGACCATTCCACCATCACCACTTGGCCTCCGGATCGATCAAGAGCACTTCGCGCATCACATCGTACATCGGGGCGAAGGAGTCACTGCGTGTCGTTCTGCCGTTCTGATGGACCGTGTCGACTGCCGCCCAGTCCTGCTCGCCGAACCGAGCATCGACGCGTTGCTGCCATTCAGGGAGCAGGGTCACCATCGATGTCGACACCACTCCATCGTCGATTGCGTCGAGTTCGCCGGCTGGCGCCTCGAACATGGCAACGCCGAGGGACAACAGCTCGGCAATGGAGTGAGCCAGTCGCGAGTGGGCGTCCGAGCTCAATGAGAGCGCTGCGACCATCGCCTCGGCGTGCATGACATGAAACGACTCTTCACCCAACGCTCGAGCTGCAATCCCCCGGAGTTCGTCGATGCTCGACTTCTCGAACATCTGCCATCGCAACGATTCGGCCGTGTCGTACATCCAGTGCCGAACCAGTGCATCTGACCAGTCGGGACACTTCTGTTCGACCAGCCAACACGAGCGGTACTCGCCGGCTGATCGACCGAGGGCGATGTCGTCGATGTCCCGGCCAGGGCCACTGAGCAGCTCGTACAGCATGGCGGCGTGGCCAAGCTCGTCCTGTCCTATCGACGCCAAAGCCAAGTCTTCCTCCAGGAAAGGGGCAACCCCGATCCACTCGGTGTGCCGTTGCCCCATCAGATGTTCATCGTCGGCAAGACAGAGCAGAAACTCTCTCGTTCCATCGGACAGGCTGCCAGCGGCCACGCCACTCACGACGCGGCCTCACGCTGGGCTTTCCGTCTGGCGGCGACCAGAGATCCATCATTGTGACGGTGCGGCTTGTCGGCGTTGGGAGCGATGAACGAGTGGTCGGCGCTCACTATGTCGGCCCGATCGACGAGCCACATCAGATCGCCCTCGGCTCGGCGGGCGTAGCTCTCTCTCGCAAGTACGAGAGCCAACTGCTGGTTGGCGGCCTCGATGCTTCCCGCGTGACGGAACTCGTCCTTGCCGTCGCGTTTCAGAAACACCTCGTAGATCCTCATCGGACCACCTCGACGATCTCACCGCACTCGACACATCGACTCACCGACCGGCATCGCGTCGGCCCGAACGCAGCGACCTCCGTGGTCGCGCCTTTGCACCTCGGGCAGACGACGGGCCTCGACGAGATCTGCACAGCAACGGTGAACTCGCTCGCCAACTTTCCACGAGCAGCTTCCGAGATCCTCTCTGGCGACCAACGCGGAGCTGCAAGAAACCTCACGTCGACGTCGGTGATGCCGGGCATCGCCATCACCGCGGCCACCACGTCTTGTCGGATCACATCGAGCGCTGGACAGCCGGAGAACGTGGGAACGAGTCCAACGACGACCTTCTTTCCGACGATGTCGACGCTTTCGAGCAATCCGAGATCGACAATCGAGACGCCAGGAAACTCCGGGTCGTCGACCGTGGCGATCGCCGACTCGATCTCGGCGACGTCGAGTGTTGCAGCAACGGTCACGCTGCTGCCTCGTCCAACGCCGCTCGCACCCAGGCGGTGTCGTGCCAGTTTTTCGAAGCATTCCCGATTCGTCGCGCCGAGTCAGGTCCTGCGTTCGCGAGGGCTGCCTTCAACGGTGCCCAGTCGATCTCACCGATCTCCCAGCGGCCTGTGGCCTCGTCGTGGCGTAAATGGTCGTCCGGAATCACGAATCCGTAGCTGGTGAGCAGTGGCACGTACTTCTGTACCCAGCGATCGCGCAAGACCTCATTCCGTTCTGACTTGATGTGCCAGCGCAGTAGGACATCACCATCCCTGGTGTCAGGGCCGAACAGTTGGAGCGCCGGCAACCACCAACGATCGAGCGCCCCCTGGAACATGTCACGTTGGATCTCGGTGCCTTCGGCGATCTTCAGCAGTCGTTCTTCGCCGAACCTCATGTGGAACCCCTCTTCGGCGATGATGCGTTTGAGCATCCGCTTATAGGGCCCATACGAGCAGTTCTTGAACACGGCTTGCTGTGACATCAAGGCTGCCGAATCGACGAGATACGCGATGGCGACCTGATCCGCCCACGTCACGGCTTGGTAGTGAAACACGTTGTGGAATTTGCTCTTGCCGGCAAACAGGTCTTCCATCATCTCGGTGCGGGTCTTGATGCCGAGGTCAGCGGCAACCATGTAGAGGAGATGGGCATGGCCTACCTCGTCTTGAGTCTTGGCCAGAATCGCCATCTTGTTCTTCACACCAGGTGACCGCGGGATCCAGTCGCGTTCAGTCAAGCCACCCATGAGTTCAGAGTTGGCGTGCATTTCGATGAACGCAAACACTGCATCCCGGAACACATCTGGCATCCGGTCATCGACCTCGACGATCCCGCCACCGTCGAGAAAGGTCTCGAAAGCCTCCACCGAATCCCACGACCTCATGAAATGCCCCCTCGGACTCATTTGGATGCCTTCTCCCAGACAGTAGCCATCGTGGGCCAAACTGGCGACGTGACGACTGACCAGCCAGAACCATCGAATCCATCAACGGAGATGACCGGCGGTGAGATGGCTGTGGCCACGCTCGTCGAAAACGGCGTCGACACACTGTTCTGCCTCCCAGGCATTCAGAACGACTTCTTCTTCAACGCGCTGTACGACCACAACTCGTCATCAGACACCCCAATTCGACCCATTCAGACGCGCCATGAACAAGGCGCCGGGTACATGGCCCTCGGATACGCCATGGCGACCGGGGGTATCGGGGCGTTCTCCGTCGTTCCCGGGCCTGGAATCCTCAACGCGACAGCGGCGCTCGCCACGGCGTACGCGGTGAACGCCAAGGTGCTGTGCCTCACCGGGCAGCTGCCGACGAAGGTCATCGGCCGTGAACTGGGCGCACTCCACGAAATCGAGAACCAGCTCGAAATCATCAGCTCGTTGACGAAGTGGGCCGCTCGCGCCGAATCGGCAGAGGAAGTCCCGGAGGTCGTCACGCGCGGTTTCGAGGAACTCCTCTCTGGTCGCCCGCGCCCGGTCGGCATCGAGATCCCGATGGACGTTCTGCCGAGCACCGCCAACGTCACCATTCCCTCCGCTGCGACGGGACGGGACGACAGCGACGTCAGCCCGGCACAACTCGATCGCGCCGCAGAGATGTTGGCGGCCGCCGAGCGACCCATGATCTTCGTCGGCGGAGGAGCGATGGGCGCCTCGGCCGACGTGCTGGCACTGGCAGAGCAACTGCAAGCCCCCGTCGTCTCCTTCAGGAGCGGACACGGAGTCATCGATGAGCGGCACCCGCTGTTCATGTTCCAGCCAGCGGCAAAGAAGTACTGGCCAGACTGCGACGTCGCCATATCGATCGGCTCGAACATGCGCCCGATGCTGCAGGGCTGGGCAAAACAGCACATGCCCCAACTCATCAGAATCGACATCGATCCCACGACCCACGAACGCATCGCGACGCCCGAGGTCGCCATAACGGCACGGGCCGAAGTCGCTGTCGCCGACGTCCTCAGCCGGATCCGTTCGATATCGGCCGACCCCGCAGAGCGTCCTGACGACATCGAGCGTGTGATGTCAGAGTTCATCTCGGAATCAGCAGTACTCGAACCTCAACTGTCGTATCTCTCCGAGATCAGACGGGGTATGGGCGACGATGGGATCTTCGTCGACGAACTCACACAAGTCGGATACGTCAGCAGAGTGCGATGGAGGGCTTACCATCCGAGGACGTACATCACCTGCGGCTACCAAGGGACCCTCGGCTACGGACTCCCGACGGCAATCGGAGCAAAGGTGGCCCGGCCGGACGTACCGGTAGTCTCGATCAGCGGTGACGGGGGCTTCATGTTCGGCGTGCAGGACTTGGCGACTGCTGTCCAGCATCGAGTCGGCGTCATCTTCGTGATCTTCGACAACAACGCTTATGGCAACGTGCAGATGATGCAGAAGGCCGATCACGGCGGCCGAGTGATCGCCACTCAACTGCTGAATCCCGACTTCGTCGCTCTGGCTGAATCGTTCGGGGCGCTAGGGGTGAAGGCCGAGACACCGGAGGCAGTCGGCAACGCTGTAGCGGCTGCTTCGGGCTGCGATCTGCCAACCGTCATTCATGCCCCAGTCGGAGAGGTGCCTTCGATGGAGTCGTTCCGTTGAGTGGGTTCCTCGACTTCACACACGATCTTCGGTTCGACGATCTGAGCCCAGATGTTGCCGCGTTCGCGAAACGCTGTGTGCTCGATCTCTCCGGAGTTGCGACAGGAGCAGTCCACACAACGCTGTCACGCACGATCCGCGACCACGCGGCAGCGCATTTCGGCGCCGCTGACCGCTCGGCGCAGATCCTGCTCGACGGCCGCAGGGTCAGTCCGGCCGGCGCAGCACTCGCCGGCGGCATGACGATCGACGCGCTCGATGCACACGATGGCAACCGCATCACCAAGGGCCACGCAGGATGCAGCGTCTTCCCGGCAACACTTGCACTCTCACAAGCCCTCGATGTCGACGACGGCCGCGAACTCCTGACGGCGATCGTCATCGGCTACGAGATCGGGACCAGGGCTGGCATCGCACTTCACGAGACCGCCTGCGACTACCACACATCCGGAGCATGGGGGGCGGTCGCGTGTGCAGCAATCGGAGCCCGGCTATTGAGCCTCGACGTCGATGCGACGCGGCACGCCATCGGCATCGCCGAGTACCACGGTCCTCGCAGCCAGATGATGAGATGCATCGATCACCCGACGATGTTGAAGGACGGCTCTGGCTGGGGGGCCATGGCTGGCGTGTCGGCCGCGTTTCTCGCCGCTGACGGGTTCACAGGCGCACCGGCAGTGACTGTCGAGGCTGACAACGTCAACGAAATCTGGGCCGATCTCGGCCACCGCTGGTACATCTTCGAGCAGTACTTCAAGCCGCACCCGGTGTGCAGGTGGGCTCAGTCAAGCGTCGAAGCTGCACTGTCGCTACAGATCGAGCATGGCTTCAGCGGTGCCGAGATCGAAGCGCTCTCGATAGCGACGTTCCACGAAGGCGTACGCCTCGGTGCCGCTCACCCTCGCACGACCGAAGAGGCTCAGTACGGGATCGGCTTTCCGACGGCGGCAGCCCTGATCGCTGGAGTGCTCGGCCCAGAGCAGGTCATCGGCGCCGCGCTCACCGACCCGGCAGTACTGCGTCTCTGCGATCGGACCGAGTTGGTCGAGGTCCCTGCATACAACGACGCGTTCCCACATCGCAGGTTCGCTCACGTGACCATCACGTTGAACGATGGGCGATCGTTCACTTCGGCCAGGACCGAGCCGCGGGGAGACCCAGAAGCTCACCTCTCCGAGGAGGAGATCGGCGAGAAGTTCGACGCCTACGCAGGTCCTGTACTCGGTTCGGCACGCGCGGACACCGTGAGATCAGCCGTCGACGGTCTCGACAGTCCAGATTCAGTTCGCCATCTGGTCGCCAGCCTGATGCCGCCGGTCACTTGAGGGTCTAGGGCTCTTCGGACCCGATGTCGATCTTGCGCTTGGCGATGTACTCGTCGAGCCCACCACGGATGTCGTCGTCCATCGATGGTTCGGTGTAGTCGCCAAGCGCGTCCTTCCAGACCTGTGTGGCGCGCTCTGTCGCGGTTGCGCCTCCGGCCTCTTCCCAGGATTCCCAGGTCTGCCAGTCAGAGAGGATCGGGGCGTAGAAAGCGGTGTCGTACCGTGCCAGCGTGTGCTCGTCGCCGAAGAAGTGGCCACCGGTCGGCACCCTCGCCATCGCATCAAACCCGAGGCTCGCTTCGTCGACCTCTATCGGGCGGAGAAACTCCATCATGTGCTGCAGCATCTCAACATCGAGTACGAGCTTTTCATAGGAGGCCTGCAGCCCGCCTTCCATCCAACCTGCCGCGTGATAGATGAGATTCGCGCCGCCGAGCACGGCCCCCCACAGCGACATCTGGGTCTCGTAGGCCGCCTGGGCATCGACGACATTCGATGCATTGGCGTTACTGCTTCGATATGGGATTCCGTAACGCTTCGCCAGCTGACCCGCAGCGGCGTTCGCCTTCGCATTCTCAGGTGTTCCGAACGCGGGCGAACCCGATTTCATGTCGACGTTCGATGTGAACGCGCCGTACATCACCGGTGCGCCTGGTCGAACGAGTTGGGCCACGGTCAAACCGAAGAGCGCTTCGGCATTCTGCTGCGCGAGCGCCGCCGCCAAGGTCACCGGCGTCATGGCGCCCATCAGTGTGAACGGCGTGACGGCGACTGCCTGGCCGTACTCGGCCATCGTCATCAGACCTTCGGCCATCGCTTCGTCGAATCGGCGTGGGCTGTTGATATTGATCACCGTCGTCACGCCAGGGCTCTTGACCATCTCGTCAAGGCTGATTCCTCGACTGATGGCCATCATCTCGATGCCATCGAGGGCTCGACCCCTGCCGATGGCGGTGCAGTGGAACGTCAAGTCGCTGAGCGTCAGATTGGCGTTGTACGTGTCGAGGTGACGATTGTTCGCGGGCAACTCCATCGGTGCCGATACCTGATTGCCGATCATGTGGATGGCGTTGAAGTAGTGGGCCAGCCGGATGAAGTTCTCGTAGTCGACCAGATTGCTCGCTCGTCGGCCGCGCTCGCAGTCGTGAATCGCCGGTGGCCCGGCGACGAGACCGAACACCAGACGATTTCCGCCGATCGTCACCGCCCTGTCCGGGTTTCGTGGGGTCAGCGTGAACTCTGAAGGCACGGCAGCGAGCGCCGCTTCGATCACGTCGCGACCGAGCCTGACGTTGCCCGCATCATGGTCGACGATCGCGCCTGCGGCCTCGAGCAGCGACCTCGCTCTGACGCTCATGACCTCGATGCCAAGTTCCTCGAGGATGCGAAGCGATGCTTCGTGCAGAGCCTCGACGTGCTCGTCGAGCAGGACAGGCAACGTGCCATATGGGTTCGAGACTTCACGCCAAGGCAATTGTTCAACTGCAGCCGTTACTGCTCTCTGTTTCCGACCCCGGCGCACCATTCGGCGGTCAGGGTAGTCGACTCACCAGCCCCAAGGACAGGCACCAAACCGTTGCCGGACAGGCATGTGACCCGGCGAGGGTTCTAGTGTTCGGTCATGCATCCGGGAATTCACGCACAAACCACACCTGACAAAACTGCAGCAATCCTGGCCGGCAGCGGCGAGCGCATCACCTATGCAGAGCTCGACGCGCAGTCGAACCAGTTGGCCCACCTCCTGTATGCGGCTGGGCTGCGTGAAGGTGACCATGTGTCGATTTTCATGGAGAACCGACTCGAGTACTTCGTGTGTTACTGGGCTGCGATCAGGTCAGGCCTGTACTTCACGACCATCAATCGGTATCTGCAGCCCGACGAGTCGGCATACATCCTCGAGGACTCAGCTTCTCGGGCGCTCTTCGTCTCGGCCGCCATGTCGGACCTGGTCGTCGATCTTCCGAGCCTTGCACCGATGTGTGACATCTTCCTGTCTGTCGGTGGTGGAATCGACGGCTTCGACGACTTCCACAGTGCAGTGGCCTCTTTCCCAACCGATCGACTCGACAGCCAGCCAGCTGGCCAGCTCATGCTCTACAGCTCCGGGACAACGGGACGCCCAAAAGGCATTTCACGGCCGCTGACCGGTACCCAGATCGACGATCCCGCGAACATGAACGCGGTTGCGCGTCTGGGCCAAGCGCTCTTCAACACGGACGCCGACACGGTATACCTGTCGCCGGCGCCCATCTATCACTCGGCTCCCCTCGGCTTCACCACGGCGATCCAGTCGCTCGGTGGGACCATCGTGATGATGGAGAAGTTCGATGCATCACTCGCCCTGAGCTACATCGACTCGTACTCCATCACCCATTCGCAGTGGGTGCCCACGATGTTCAGCCGAATGCTGAAGCTTCCGCCCGAGCATCTCGAGGGCCACGACTGGTCGTCGCACCAGGTGGCGATTCACGCAGCCGCGCCGTGCCCGGTCGAGGTCAAGAAGCAGATGTTCGAACTTTGGGGACCGATCATCTACGAGTACTACGGCGGAACCGAATTGAACGGCTTCGTGTTCTGCGGCCCTGACGAGTGGCTCACTCATCCCGGGACTGTCGGTCGCTCGGTGCTCGGCATGATGCACATCTGCGACGACGAGGGCGCTGAGCTGCCCAACGGCGAACCGGGCATCGTGTACTTCGAGCGAGACGAGATGCCGTTCAAATATCACAACTCTCCCCAGAAGACGAAGGACGCTCAACACCCCAGCTACCCGAACTGGTCTGCCCTCGGCGACATTGGCTACCTCGATGACGAGGGCTACCTGTACCTGACCGATCGCAAGGCGTTCATGATCATCTCGGGCGGAGTGAACATCTACCCGCAGGAGATCGAGGACTGCATCATCATGCATCCGAAGGTCGCTGACGTCGCCGTGTTCGGCGTTCCGAACGAGGACATGGGTGAAGAGGTGAAAGCGGTGGTCCAGCCCGCTTCCGGAGTCGCCCATTCAGACGAGTTGGCCAGAGAGTTGACCGCCTACGCCAACGAGCACATTGCCGTCTACAAGGTTCCTCGGTCGATCGACTTCACCGACGAGTTGCCGCGGCTCCCCACCGGCAAGCTCTACAAGCGCATCCTGAGGGACGCGTATTGGGGCAAGCAGGACTCGAAGATCGTCTAGGGGATCTGAGACTGCTGCCAGTCCCAGGCACCCACGCTTTTCAGCGGCGCAGCTGGCTGATGTCCCTGACCGCGCCGCGGTCTGCCGATGTGGTGAGTGCGGAGTAGGCCTGGAGCGCCTGGGTAACCTGCCGAACTCGGTCGCCAGGGGTGAAAGCGCTGTGGCCGCGAGCCTCCTCTTCGGCCCTGCGCTCTGAAAGTTCTGCTTCGCTGAGCTTCACGTCGATCGAACGGTTCGGGATGTCGATCTCAATGATGTCGCCGTCGCGGATCAGGCCGATCGCTCCCCCAGCGGCAGCCTCAGGCGAAGCATGGCCAATCGACAGGCCCGAGGTTCCACCCGAGAATCGACCGTCCGTGAGCAGCGCACACTCCTTACCGAGGCCGCGGCTCTTGATGTACGTGGTCGGGTAAAGCATCTCTTGCATGCCTGGCCCACCCTTCGGGCCTTCGTACCTGACGATGATGACGTCACCGGCCTGAACGTTGTCCTCGTCGAGGATGCCTTCTTGGGCCGCGTCCTGACTCTCGAACACCTTCGCCGGGCCAGAGAACGTCCAGATCGATTCGTCGACCCCGGCTGTCTTCACGATGCAGCCGTCTTCGGCGATATTGCCGTAGAGAATGGCGAGACCTCCGTCCTTGCTGTACGCGTTCTCGATGGAGCGGATACAGCCGTGCTCGCGGTCGAGATCGAGTGTGTCCCACCGGGTGCTCTGGCTGAACGCGACCTGGGTCGGGATTCCGGCGGGCCCAGCGCGAAAGAATTCGTCCGCCTCCGGAACCCGGTCGGGTGACATGACGTCCCACCGCTCCAGCGCAGATTTGAGCGTGGGTGCGTGGATTGTGAAAGCGTCGGTTTTGATCAGGCCGCCACGATCGAGTTCGCCGAGGATGGCGAGGACGCCTCCTGCTCGGTGAACGTCCTCGACGTGGTACTGCTCGACCGATGGAGCGACCTTGCAGATGTTCGGAACCCTCCGGCTGAGCGCGTCGATGTCAGCCATCTTGAAGTCGAGTTCTGCTTCCTCGGCTGCTGCGAGAATATGAAGGACAGTGTTGGTGGAGCCGCCCATGGCGATGTCCATGGTCATGGCGTTCTCGAAGGCGGATCGGCCGGCAACCACACGTGGCAGAACGGACTCGTCGTCCTTCTCGTAGTAGCGACGGGCAATATCAACGACCGTGCGGCCGGCCTCGAGGAACAGACGCTCGCGATCGGAATGGGTCGCCAGGACCGTGCCATTGCCAGGAAGTGAGAGTCCGAGCGCCTCTGTGAGACAGTTCATCGAGTTGGCGGTGAACATGCCAGAGCACGATCCGCAGGTGGGACATGCCGAACGCTCGATGTTGGCGACGTCCTCGTCCGAGACCTTTTTGTCGCCGGCACTCATCATCGCCGAGATCAGATCGACCTTGACCTCATTGCCGGCAAGGCGGGTCTTGCCCGCCTCCATCGGTCCGCCACTCACGAACACCGTCGGAACGTTGAGGCGGAGTGCAGCCATCAGCATTCCCGGCGTGATCTTGTCGCAGTTCGAGATGCAGACCAGGGCGTCAGCGCAGTGTGCGTTCACCATGTACTCGACCGCGTCGGCGATGAGCTCACGCGACGGAAGGCTGTAGAGCATGCCGCCGTGCCCCATCGCGATGCCGTCGTCGACAGCGATGGTGTTGAACTCCTTGGCAACACCGCCCGCCTCTTCGACCTCGCGCGCCACAAGCTGTCCGAGGTCTTTCAAGTGCACATGTCCGGGCACGAACTGCGTGAAGCTGTTCGCGATCGCAATGATGGGCTTCTCGAAATCGTCGTCGGTCATTCCGGTGGCACGCCAAAGGGCGCGCGCACCAGCCATATTTCTACCGGCGGTCGAGGTCTTGGAACGATAGTCAGGCACGGCTCAAGCTTACGCGGGAGCCCGAGTGAGGGCTAGTGCGATCGGGGACGAGTGCGACGCGGAGGACTCAGCCGCAGCCTGCCACGAGGCATCAAGAGTAAGCCGACTGGACTCATGCAGCGGCTAGTCGCCTCTTCGATCGCCCCCGTCGTCGACCCGATCGGCGGCCGTCGTGGAAGTCGTCGTGGTTGCGATTGTCGAAGTCGGCGCGATGTCCGGTGACCTGTCGTCGGCAATGCCCCTCAGCGATTCGGTCGTCGTCGGCAGATCCCTCGCCCCTCGTTCCCGGAGGCGCTCGCGCTGCTCTGGCGTCAGATCCGCGGGGTCGATGTCGCGGCGCCGATCCGGAAGTCGATCGACGAGGTTGTCGCGATCTGCTGCAGTGGTCGTTGTTCGATCGGTATCGACGACGCGGTCGACCCTGGACGGCTGCTCTGTGTCCGGGACCGGTTCGTCGGAACCGTCGACGACAACCGGTGCATCGGTTTCACGATCGGCTGGGCGCTCGGTCGTCGGACTGGGCGTGTCCTCGTCCCACGGAAGAACGTCGGTGATCCGATCGATCACCGTTCCCTCGACCGCTTCAGGGGCAATGGCCTCGATGCCCTCGGCGGTCGCAGGGATCAGCACGAGCGCCGCCGCGATCCCTGCAACGACAGATCGCTTCCTGCGTCGGACAGGTAGAGGCTCCACACCGAGTTGCGGACCGATGACGTACCACGGAGGCGGCTCGATCTCGATCGTCGAGAGCTGTGACAGGTGCTCGTGGAGGTCGAGCAGTTGATCAGCGCCATCACCGTGAGCTGCGATCAGCTCATCCCGGCTCAATTCGCCGGTGGCAACGAGGGCGAGGTCGTCGTCGAGAGTGCTCATGACCCGACCTCCATGATCGTTTGCAGCTTCCGGAGCGCTCGCCACTGCAGTGTGTTGACCGCACCTGGTTGGATGCCGAGCGTGGCGCCGACCTCATCGTTGTTGAGTCCGCCGAGGTACTTCAGCTCGATCACTGTGCGATGACGATTGTTCAGCGATCGCAACGCCCGGCCGAGGTCAATGAGGTCCGCTGTCCGCTCGACTCGCGCATCAGCTCGGCCGAGGTCCATCGATTCGATCCCGCCCTGGGTCTTCATCTTTCCGGCCTTCCTGTGACCATCGGCGATGACATTGCGGCCGATGCCATAAAGCCAGGCGACAAAGGGACGCCCTGTGTCGCTGTACTTGGCGATCGACTTCCACGCTCGGACGAATGTCTCAGCCACGGCGTCGTCGACATCGCTGCACGCGGCACGGGCCGCTGCGAGCCGGGCAACTGCTGGTGCATGACGGGTGTAAAGCTCTGCGAAGGCACCACGATCTCCCTTCTGGGCGCGCCCAACGAGGTCGACGTCGGACGTGCCTGATGTGGCTGGATTGCGGCGATGTGTCGGTTCTGGCATGGGCCTCGAGGATTCCTCTTGATGTCCAATCGCCACACGGACCGGAAATGCACGGTCATTTCACAGAAATCTTTCAAATCTCACCGTCCGAGAATTTTTCCGCCACGGAACGTGCATTTTTCGGATCCCAGGCGATGTGGAGGTGTCAATCAACGAAAGGACGCGAAACAGTCATGTTTCCCGTGAAGAAGTTCCTAGTCGTCACGCTGATGAGCCTCGTGGCCATCGCCGGTGCGACACCTGTGTTCGCCGCAGAAGCACCAGCCGCCGAGATAGCCCTCAGCGAGACCGGCAGCGTCGACCTCGAACCGGTACGTGCATTCGACTGGGTGCGCCCATTCGACATCTGTCGTCATGACAGGCTGACTGATCACCCTCGCTGTGATCACGATCGCCCATCCGACATCCACCCCTGCCGCACCGACCGCCTGAAAGACCACCCACGCTGCAACCCCGACATCCACCCCTGCCGCACCGACCGCCTGAAAGACCACCCACGCTGCAACCCCGACATCCACCCCTGCCGCACCGACCGCCTGAAAGACCACCCACGCTGCAACCCCGACGACGAGAGCAACGTTCGCCCTGACGCGAACCCCGATGTTCGACCCGCCGCACGGCATGCAATTCGCCCAGCGAGGGCCGACAAGGTGGACGCTGTTCGCGTCGACCGGTAGAGCTTCAACGAGGCCTGCGTCAATCGACTGTCGAGTCGGCGGGCGGCGCAGGACCCTCGACCACCGTCGTCGCAGTCCACTGGTCCCTTGCCACCTATGCTCCCCCAGCGTGAGTCATCAGCCCCGAACACTGCCGTTCTATCTCGGTGGGTTCCTGGGCCCGCTCGGCACCGCCGTGATGGTTCCGATGGTGCCGGAGCTCCGCGATGCATTCGACGTCAGTACCGAAGCGGTCAACTGGGGCTACGTCGCCTACATCCTTCCGTTCTCGGTGCTGCTGATCGTGTCGGGCACCATCGGCGAGCGGTACGGCCGGCGCAGGGTGCTGATCTCGACCTACGTCGGATTCGCTGTTGCCTCGCTTCTCTGCGCAATCTCGACCGAGCTGTGGACTTTCCTCGTTGGCCGAGCCATGCAGGGGGTCGCCAACGCATTCGTGACACCCCTGCTCATTGCCGGCCTTGCCGAGGTCGTCCGCTCCGAGCGCCTCGGCCGATCCGTCGGCTTCTACTCGAGCATGCAGGCCTTGGGTTCTGCGTTCGGCCCGTACCTCGGTGGCGTCGCCGCTGACACCAACTGGCGGCTCGCGTTCGTCGGCGTTGCCATAGCGTCACTCATCCTCGTTCCCTTCGCGCCGCCAGGCGAACCACGGCCGGACACGGAACAGACGCCGATCAGCCCGCGTATGGTCTGGTTCGGTGTTGCGGTGATGTTTGCCGCCGCAGGCCCGCTCGGTGCAAGCGTGCTCATCGGTATCAAAGCACGGGACGAACTCGGTATCACAGGGTCGGCTGCCGGAACCCTGCTGCTCACCGGCAGCCTCATAGCGATGGTGCTCGGACCCGTGTGGGGACGCGTGCTCGATCGTTACGGCCCACGGGCCACCGGCGCAGTTTCCGTCGGCATCGTTTCCTTGATCTCCGGAAGCATCGCTTGGGCCGATACCACGACACTCCTCACGCTCAACTGGATGTTCCTCGGAGCGCTGACACCTATCGTCGTCATCACGTTCCAGAGCGTGGGTGCAGTCGCAGTGCCGGAGAACCGCGCTGGCGGACTGTCCATGATTCTTGCCTGGCGGTTTCTCGGTCATGGCCTCGGACCGCTCATCTTCGTGCCGATGTGGATCGTCGCTCCGAAGGCTGCATTCGTCATCGCAGCCTCGCTCGGCCTCGTCACGATGGTGGGCTTCCTCACCGCTGCCGAGCCAGACCGAAAGTCACCAACGCCAACCTGAGCCCAGATTGCAGGAACGCTTCGGAGCGGCGACAGTTATGCCATGACCATCACGGGCGTCACCATCGAGGACCGCGACGCTGACAGAAATGAGTTCTGGCTCGTAGCAGGAGAGATGCCATGACGCGACTTCCGTTCATCAGCGAAGATCGGCTCGACGAGCAGCAACAGAAGATCTGGGACGGCATTTTGTCAACCCGTGGCAAGAGCGGGCTGAACTCAGAGGGGGGCTTGATCGGACCGTTCAATTCCATGCTCTACAGCCCCGACGTTGGCGCGAGGGTCAGTTCACTTGGAGCCGCGGTTCGGTTCCAGACGTCCCTGCCGGCCAACCTGCTCGAAATCGCGATCATCACGGTCGGCGCTCACTGGCGGTCGAACTTCGAATTCTGGGCCCACGCTCGCATGGCCCTCGACGCCGAAGTCGACCAGGCCGTCATCGACGCGATTCGCGACGGCGAAGAGCCTGTGTTCGCCGACCATGACGAGGCAGCGGTCCACGCCATGGCGAAGTCATTGCTCACCACGGGGCGGTGCAGCGATGCCGAATACGCAGCCGTCGCCGATTCTCTCGGCGATGTGGCTGTCGTCGAACTGACGACGTTGATCGGCTACTACTGCCTCATCTCTTTGACCCTCAACAATTTCGCGATCGAATTGCCCAACGGCCTCGATCCCATCTGGCCGATCTAGAGACCGGTCACGACCACG
>JABABU010000024.1 GCA_014238065.1 Actinomycetota bacterium | reverse complement strand
ATCCCGTTGAAAAGCGTGTACGCGCAAATCGACCACCTACCGGCCAACAGCCAGGTCTCGGTCACCTGCTCTCCCTCCAAGGGCATTGATGCCACCATCGACCTGGCGGCCGAGATCCAGTCGAAGGGTCACACCGTCATCCCACACATCGCAGCACGCATGATGGAGAGCAACGACCATTTACACCGCACCGTTGCTCGCCTGGACAATATGGGCGTCGATGAGGTCTTTGTGGTCGGAGGCGATGCTCCTGAGCCGCACGGCCCATGGGAAGACGCCGTCAAGTTCGTATCGGACCTCATCGCGGCTGCCCCCGGACTCCGACACGTCGGATTCACCGGATACCCAGATGGCCACGCCGTGATTCCGAGCGCCGCGCTGCACGATGCTCTACACGAGAAGCAGGCGATTTTGCAGGAAGCCGGTATCACCGCCCACGTGAGTACCCAGATGTGCTTCGGGTCGGGACTGATCGAAGAATGGATCGAGACAGAGCGTGCTGCCGGCTTCGAACTGCCGATCCACCTCGGTCTCCCTGGCGCTGTGGAGCGCGCCAAGCTCGTGACCATGGGAGCCCGACTCGGCATTGGCGCCTCAGTCAGGTACCTGAAGAAGAACAGCGGAAGCCTCGCCCGTATCTTCGCTCCAGGCGGCTACGACCCGAACGTCCTGCTCGAGCCACTCTCCAAGTGTGAGACGCTCGGCATCGTCGGTGTCCACTGCTTCACCTTCAATCAGATCGAAGCAACTGAGGCCTGGCGCCAGGCGTCTCTGGCAAACTGAACATCAGACGCCTCGGGGGTCAGACCCCTCGGTTCCGGATCTCGACCAAGGGACTCTGGCTCTGACCCCGGGCCTTACAAGCGAGGTAATCGCGTGAGTGAATTCGAACGGACCGCCGGTGGCGCCATCTTCATGGATGGAAAGCGACTCCGAGACGAGACGGTGGCCCGACTCGCCGAAGAGATCACCGAACTCGGAAGCCCCGAGATCTGTCTTGCCACGGTCCTTGTCGGCGACGACCGTCCCAGCAGGTTGTACGTGAACTCCAAGCACAAGAAGGCCCAAGAGTCAGGAATGATTTCGCGTCACGTGGGGCTCGACGCGACAGCATCTCAGGCTCAGGTCGAAGACGCCGTCGGAGCGCTCGCCGACGACGAGTCCGTCCATGGCATTCTCGTTCAACTGCCGCTGCCAAGCGGACTCGACGAAGAAGCAGTTCTCGATCTCGTTCCTGCGGACAAAGACGTTGACGGACTCACCGAACGCTCGATGGGCCGCCTCGTTCGAGGCAAGCCGGGTCACGCTCCCGCCACTCCTTCAGGGGTGATGGCGCTGCTCGACCGATACGGCGTCGAAACCAGCGGCAAGCGGGCAGTTGTCCTCGGCCGATCGACTCTGGTTGGTCTTCCCCAGGTTTTGCTGCTCGGACGCAAGGGCGTCGACACCACGCCGACCCTCGCTCATAGCCGCACCCAGGACCTCGTCGACGTGTGCAGCCAGGCCGACATCATCGTCGCAGCCGTCGGCGTGGCACACATCATCACCGCCGATCACGTGAAGCCGGGGGCGGCCGTGATCGATGTCGGCATCTCACGGACAGCAGACGGCATCGTCGGCGATGTCGACTTCGAGACTGTTCAAGCTGTCGCAGGCGCCATCACGCCCATGCCTGGAGGGACAGGGCCGATGACCATTGCTTCACTGCTACAGAACACATTCAACGCCGCCAATCTGCAGGGTGTCTTCTAGCTCTCACTGGCCGGTGGCCTGTTTGGCATCCTTCACGGCCCCGTTCGCGGTCCGACCAATTCTTCTCTCAAACATCTGAAATGTCTTCGCATCGAACGCATCGGCAAGAAGCGAGCGACAGGTTCAGGACTCCGAGGCCCGACGCCATCGGCGGAATACGTGATCAACGATCGACGTCGCAGGTTCTGCACGATCTCGACAAACGGCCGTCGAACCAGCTGAGATCGTTCTCGGTCACGCCGGACTCACCCTCGGACAGGCATCAATGGTTCGATCTCGATGATGAGCGATGAGATTGCGCCCATCACCGCGTCGACGTTCTCGCGGTGCGAGGTCGACAGGCAGGCCACGGGTGGACCGAAGCCATATCCGATGACCGGACGATCCCACGGCCGGACCACCGGACGCCTGCTGTCGAGATGCCACAGACCGTCGGTGCCGACGAGCGCACCGGGAATGACCTGAACATCAGCTGCCGTGGCGATCTTCGAGAGGATCTTGCGCCCTTCGCCGACGCCGTTGGTCCGTTCGTCCTCCGGGACAACGCGACCCTCAGGTGTCATCAACAGATGCTCACCGCTCCGCAGAACCCCGACCGCTTTCTCGACGGTGGCGACTGCGGCACGTCCTCCATGAAGCGGGATGGCGCCGATCGAGTCCAGCAGGCGACCAAGGCGCTGGTCCTCCCAGAGCCACGCAGCAGACAGAACGCGGGCGGTGTGGCCGAGCGCTGCGACCGCGTGAACGCCGGCTACCGCATCGAACACGCTCCGGTGGTTCGCGGCAATGACGCATGGGCTCTCGAGCGCGTCGAGTGTCGACTGATGCGTCGGCAGGCTGCGAAAGCGCGCCAACGGCCGGCCCGCATAGCCCACGATTTTCCCGCCGCGGCGAAAGTTACGTTGATGAGTGGCCATCACCACGCCATTGTGGCCGGTGGGCGACATTGTCGTGCCCGGAACTTTCGAAATCAGCGGTCCGGAAGCAACACCGGCCGGGTGAACCGGTATGACGTCGATGATTCTCGCTGCGCCACAGTTGATCGACTCTCCTCTCAGGCTGCTGACATGCCGGGACCCCAGGACGACGTTCAGGGTCGAGCAGTCCGAGTCATGCGCGGAGTTCACGTGTCGCGGCAGAATGGACTCATGGCCTCGCCCCTGCAAATGGAGTTCGTGACCTCGGCCGACAGGGCCGGGACACTTCCGCCGACCGTCGCCGAAGTTGCCATAGTCGGCCGTTCGAACGTCGGAAAATCGTCGCTCATCAACTCGATGGCAAATCGGAAGGGTTTGGCGAAGGTCAGCAATACGCCAGGGCGAACCAGACTGCTCAATCTCTTCAGCCTGAAGGACGGTGGCGCCATCATGGATCTCCCAGGCTACGGGTACGCCAGCGCACCGAAACACATGCGCGAGGGCTGGGCCGAGATGATCGAGGGTTACCTTCTCGAACGCGACAGCCTCGAGATGGTGATGGTGCTCGTCGACGGCGAGGTCGGCCCCACGAAACTCGACATCCAGATGCTGGACTGGCTCCGCTCGATGGAGATTCCTCACACCGTGATCGCGACGAAACATGACAAGGTCAAGGCCTCGAGGCGCGACCAGCGGAAGAAGGATCTCGCCGCAGGGTGCCATCTCGAACCGCGCGACGTCGTATGGGTGAGCGCTTCCAAAGGCACGGGAATCGATCGACTGCGGTCTCTCGTGCTGACGTGGCTGTCGTGAGGATTGTTACTCGACGCGAGAGGTAACGGTTCGGTCGCCATTACACTCATAGAGGAAAGGTCGGACCACAGGGGTCAGGCCAGTTTGAAATGAGTTTTCGTGGCGCAAGGCACAGTTAAGTTTTTCAATGCGGAGAAGGGCTACGGCTTCATCTCCCGCGAGGGTCAAGAGGACGTCTTCGTTCACTTCTCCAACATCGAGGGCAGCGGCTACAAGAGCCTCGACCAGGGTGACGTCGTTGAGTTCGACATCGCTCCGGGCCGGAAGGGCGAAGAGGCCCACGCCGTTCGCAAGATCTGACGTTCTGATGGCCTCGGGTTCACAACTCGTGGACTTCGCCAGGCCCGAAGATCAACAAATCTGAGAATCCGAATCGGGAACCGTTGGCGCGATGCGCCAGCGGTTCCTGTGTTTCAACCCGCTGCCCCTGTGGACGACATGGCGGGTGGCACCTCAACGCTCCATCTCGATGGTCTACGGACCGTGTACGAACCCTTGTAAGCGGTCCTGCTGATGCTCTACCGAAACCGGAGGGCTAAGGTCGCCGACTCATGGGGACCACAGCGCTGGAAACCGCTCGGGCTTTGACCCACCACATCAGGGCATCGGCAGCGGACATCGAACGCACTGCACAGTTGACGGCGAGCGTCGTCGAGCAACTGTTCGAGTCCGGAATGTTCGGTCTCCTTCTACCGAAGGACCTCGGGGGCGCAGAAACGCCACTGCCCGACTTCATCGAGATCGTCGAGCAACTCTCATTCGCTGATGCCAGCGTTGCGTGGAGCATTGCCCAGGCAAATGTGTTTTCGACCCACGCGTCTCGCCTCTCACCGCACGCAGCAAATGAGATCTTCGGCAACGCGGCGACCGCAATGGTTCACGGACCACCCAAGACCACGACCGCCATACGAGTCGACGGCGGTTTCAAAGTCACAGGTACTTGGGGTTTCGGCACAGGAATCGGTCACAGCTCATGGCTTGCCGGACGGTGCGACATCGAGGGCGAGAAGGGCACCTACCTGCTCGTGATGTTCCCGAAGGAACGAGCAACCATCATCGACAACTGGGACGTGCGTGGGCTGACCGGGACAGGAAGTCACGATTTCGCCGTCGACGACCTGTTCGTTCCCCTGGCGCACACGATGTCGGCAGAGGCCGAAGCACATCACGACAGCCCGCTGTATCACCTGCCAGTGGTCTCGATGTTCGCGGTGTCGTTTGCGGCGGTGGCACTCGGCACCTCGCTCATGATGTTCGACCATCTTCTGAGTCTCGCGAAGTCCAAGACCGCAGACCATATGAGGCACACACTGGCTGTCGACCCCCACATGCACGAACAAGTCGGTATGACCAGAGCCGTCTGGAGCGCGGCTCGTCATTACCTGCACGGCGAAGTCGACGACGTCTGGGCCGACCTTCTTCCGGGCCGTGCGCCGACCATGGAGCACCGAGTTCGGCTCCGGCTGTGCGGCACCCATGCACTCCGCGAGGCGCGCAGAGTCGCTGATCTCTGCTGGGAGATGGCAGGGACCAGCGAGATTCATACCGGCAGCGAGTTTCACCGGCGCTACCAAGACATGATCGTGATCAGTCAGCACCTTCAGGCCAGAACAGCGCACTACCCCACCGTCGGTCGTTACACCCTGGGTGACACCGTGAAGCTCGGCCTTCTGATCTAGCCACGAAGATCACTCCCCGATGAGGTGCCGCATTCGTTCGCACGCGTCGATGTACTCGTCGACCATGTCGAGAACGACCTGGGTCGCCGACTTCACCTGATTCATCGAACCGACGATCTGCCCGACGAAGTAGGTGTCGAGTTCCTCGGAGCCAGAGCCGGTCCTGTGTGCGGTGCGATGGATCCTGGCCTGGGCCTCGGCGACGAGTGCGCTTTGAAGGGGCATGCCGAGCGGGGCAGGACTGTCGTCGCGTTCCCACTCGTCGGTCCACGCCGTGCGAAGCATCCGCGCCGGTTTCCCGGTGAGTGAACGGGACCGAAGCGTGTCCCAGCAGTTCGCAGCAAGGAACTTCTCTTTCACCACAGGGTCGGTTTCGGCCTCCTGCGTCGTGAGCCAGACGGATCCGGTCCACACGCCCTCGGCTCCGAGAGCCATCGCCGCTGCCATCTGCCTTCCTCCGCCGATACCGCCGGCGGCGACCACCGGGATCGGCGCCACACGGTCGACCACCTCCGGGATGAGCACCATCGTGCCGATCTCGCCCGTGTGGCCACCGGCCTCGCCTCCTTGAGCGACGATCAGATCGGCCCCGGCCGACGCATGCCGCTCGGCGTGCACCGGTGAACCTCCGAGGGCGGCAACGGCGACATTCTCCTCCTTCGCGCGCTCGATGAGATAAGGCGGTGGAGGACCGAGGGCCGACGCGATGAGGGTGATGGGGTGCGCGAAGGACACATCCAGCAGCGGGTCGGTCTGGTTCGGGGCGACCGTGAGCCCCTGGCCGGCGGATTCGCCCTCTGGCATGGAAGGAACGTCGTAGCGAGCCATGATGTCGTCGATGAATTGACGATGCTCTGGCGGGAGCAAGGCCGTGACTGCCGCCTTGTCGACGTGGGCATCATCGGACCCGATGTATTTAGCCGGGAGGAGAAGATCGACGCCGTAGGGCTTCCCGCCTGTTTCGTCCTCTATCCACGTCAGGTCCTGATCCAGGCGGTCCGGACTGTGCGCCGTAGCACCGAGGACCCCGAACCCACCGGCCTTGCTCACGGCAGCGACAACGTCGCGGCAGTGACTGAAGGCCAGGATCGGGAACTCGACGTCGAGCATTTCGCACACACGATTCATCATCACCCCATACTGACCCATATCTCGGGGCGACTCCCACTCTCTGCCACCACAGCCACGGTGTCTGACCCGACTGCAGTTACGTTGAGACCGTCACGAAACCCGAGCGCCTCTTGTCGGACGTCCCGGCTTCGACCCGCCGCTGAACTCGGGCAACTCCGCCACAGGACCTCGATCAGAAGTCGGTTGCGACGCCCCCTTCGGCAACGCGACGGGCGACGAAGTCGTCGAGTTCGGCTCGAATGGCGTCGTCCATCGGCGGATCTTCGTGCGCGGCTATCAGGTCCTTGACGACCTTGGCCGCCCTCGTGGCCGTATCGGGGCTTCCCGCCTCTTCCCAGCTCTCGTAGTTGCGCCAGTCGGAGACCATCGGCTTGTAGAACGCCGTCTTGTAGCGGCTCTGCGTGTGTGCAGCTCCGAAAAAGTGCCCACCGGGCCCCACCTCTCTGATTGCATCGAGGCCGAGCGCATCGGCATCGACGTCCAATGGCGTCAGCCAGTGGGCAACCATCTGCAGCAGGTCGGCGTCGATCAGCATCTTCTCGTACGAAGCGTGCAGCCCGCCCTCCATCCAGCCTGCACCGTGGAACACCATGTTTGCCCCGCCGAGAATGGCGCCCCACAGCGAGAACACACTCTCGTAACCAGCCTGGGTGTCGACAGCGTTCGACGCGCTGACATTCGACGACCGATACGGCAACCCATAGCGACGTGCAAGTTGTCCGCCGAGCATCGCCGACTTCATGTATTCGGGTGTGCCGAAGGCAGGAGCCCCACTCTGCATGTCGACATTCGATGTGAAGCCGCCATACACGACAGGCGCCCCTGGCCGAACTGCCTGCGTGAAGGCGATTCCGGCCAGGGCTTCTGCGTTCTGCTGCACCACCGCGCCGGCAACCGTCACGGGGGCCATGGCTCCGGAAAGGGTAAACGGCGTGAGCACGATGCACTGGTTACGTGAGGAGTACTCGATGATGCCCTGCAGCATGGGAGCATCCAGACGAAGTGGACTGCTCACATTGATGACGCTGAGCACCGACGGTTCAGCGTCGAGGGTTGCATCGTCGACGCCGCGGGCGATACGGGCCATCTCCAAGACATCGAGGTTCCGAACAGCACCAAGGCTGTACGCGTGAACGGCCTTGTCGCTCATCGTGAGCTGGCTGTGCAGCGCGTGCAGATGACGCACAGATGCGTGCACATCGATCGGTTCGACCGGATACCCACCCCAGAAGTGCACGGCGTTCAACATCTGCCCCAGCTTCGTGAGTCCCTCGAAGTCGGCCATGTTGCCTGTCCGGCGTCCACCGGTGAGATCGGCCACGTTCGGGGCGCTCGCCACCGAGCTGAACGCAACGTGATCACCACCGATCACGAGACTCCGCTGTGGGTTTCTGGCATGCAGCGTGAACGACGAAGGTGCCGTCGAGATCAGATCTTCAACCAACTCTGGCTCGAAGCGAACTCGCTCACCGTCGACGGATGCGCCGGCGGCCGCCAGCATCTGCCTCGCTTCGTCGTGGAGGAAGTCGAGTCCGATCTCCGACAGAACGACCAGCGACGCGTCGTGAATGGCCTCGAGTTGATCCTCACTGACCGCTTGACTGGGCCCATAGATGAGGCGGGGCTGGCCGAATGGCGGCTGAACGGGCAGGGTTTCGGCTGATCTTCCGCGCTTGGAGCCACGACGACGGTGGCGATCGCCCCTGTCGCCAGCTGTCGGTTTTTCGGACATGGTCCCTGCCTCTTTGGTGACGCGGTCACACCGCATTACCGGCGCGGCCGCGAAAGATAGCAGCGGAGTGGAGGTGCCGCTGTCGGGAGTTGGTGGCGAACGCTCGTCAGTGGAAAACGATCAGATTCCGTAGCGCTTCGCCGCGTTCGACCGCTGCGATGGCCTCGTTGATCTCGTCGAGTGGATAGGTGGAGGTGATGAGCTCTGAGAGTTTCAGATCTCCATCGACAAAGCGATCCGCAAGAGCAGGGACATCCCGCGTGACGATCGACGACCCCATCTTCGAACCAACGATGCTGAGCCCGAGAGCAGCGACGTTGCTCGGGTCGATGGACGCGAAAGCACCAGCCGCTGGCATGCCGACGATGACGAGTTGGCCACCGGGAGCCAGGTAGCCGAGTGCGCCCTCGAGGGCAGAGACATCTCCGACAGTGACGATGGCGTGCGATACACCCCGCCCATCGGTCAGGTCGCGGATGCATCGAACCGCGTCTTCGCGTGCAGGATTCACCGTTGCGGTGGCGCCGAACTCCATGGCGACCCGGAGCTTGTCGGGGGCGAGATCAACCGCGATCACCTCTCGCGCCCCCAGCGACACTGCGCCTTGGATTGCATTGAGCCCGACCCCTCCGACTCCGATGACCGCGATCGACGACGCTTCGGTGGCCGACGACGTATTCACGACCGCACCATGACCGGTGATCACGCCACACGCCAGTAACGCTGCCTCGTTCAGCGGCACGCTGTCGGGGACGCTCGCGATCTGGCTGTCGTGGACCACCACCGCTTCGGCGAACGCTCCGGTTCGCATCGCGGCAAGAACTGATTCGCCTTCTGGGGTCGTGACCGGGCCGGAATGGTCGAGATCGAACTGCGTTTCGCAGTTCACCCGGTCGCCAGTGGAGCAGTAGTGACATTCGCCGCACGACCTGATCAGTGTCACCACCACCCGATCGCCGACCGAGAAGTCAGACACCTCGTTGCCGATCACGCTGACGATACCCGAGGCCTCATGCCCGTAGATGGCCGGCAATTCACCACCCCACTCTCCGCGGGCGTAGTGGATGTCGCTGTGGCAGATCGCGCAGGCAACGAGATCGACTCGAACATCGTGAGGCCCCGGATCGGCCAGAAAGATCTCCTCGATAGACAGAGGTTCACCGAACACCCGACACACAGCCGCTCTCACCACAGAACCACGCTCCATCCGATCCGCAGAGCCGAGAAGATACCTCCGATCTGACGGGAACGAACCCAATCGCCACGGGTCACCGACCGCGCCGGCACGCAATCCGGTACGGTGCGCGAATGAGCGTAGGAATCGATCCGGATGTCGCCACGATCCAGCACCATTTGGCGTCGGCCCCCGACACAGTTTCAGTCACAGATTTTGCTCCGAGCGAACACATCATACGGCTGGGTCTGTCGTTCGACCTCCGCCGACTTCGCGCCGCGGTGGATGCGGTCATCGGCTCTTTCCACGAGCAGGGCTCCGGGTTCTCGTCGAGGCAGGTGACGATTCGCCCGGGTACCAGCAGCGCGACCCAGACCGACCTGTCCGGTCGGTACTGGTACCGCCCAGATGACTCGTACCAAGAGGTGCCCCGGGAAGACATCGTCGATGAGGCCGCGTACAGCGAGGTCCATCCCGACTTCATCGGCACCTACTTCGAAGTGGTGCATGCGGAGCTTGCGTCGAGGTTCACGCTTGGGAGGATGCGTCTGTTGATGAAGGACTCCTACAACTGCAACTCGTGGCACCGCGACCCTGAGCCGCGGCTGCACATCCCGATCTACAGCAACCCAGGGTCACTGTTCGTCGTGAACCATCACTGCACTCACCTTCCGGCAGACGGATCGGTCTACTTCACCGACACCCGCGGTTACCACACAGCCATGAACGGCGGAGAACAGCGTCGCCTTCACCTCGTCGCCGCCCTCGTCTCCGCTCCCGACCCCATGTGAGCACACCTGCGACATGGGGTCAGACCCCTGCTACCGCATACAGACCACTCAGAAGTGGGGGAAAACCACCGTGTCGTCGCGGTCGACCTGATCGACCAGTGCCACTTCCCAGGTGAGGTATGCCTGCATGTCTTCCTCTGGCGGATTCTGGCCCTTGAGGTCGTATGGCTTGTACCAAACGTCATTGGTGGCCGTAGTGGCCCGGTCGTTGCCCTTCTCCATCGGCTGACCCGCTGCTGCCCAGGCGCGAGTTCCTCCCGCCAGCGAAACGACCTTCGCGTCCGGCCACGCTGCCTCGGCTTCTGAATGGGCGCAGCGCGACAAATCGTCATCGAAGCTCGCGACGACCACCGTCTTCGGTGAAGCGCCGGAGCCGTTGATGTAGCGCTCTGCTTCTTCGAGGCGGCTTCTGACCGCCCAGAACGATCCGGGGATGTGGCCCTTGTCGCGGTGGTCGAGGCTTGTCGCCAGATCGACCACGACCACCGATGAGCTCCCGAGCGCCGCCGCGAGCTCGTCGACCGAAATCGAAGGGGCGTCGGCCACAATTGCCGATGATGGCTCCGGTCCCGTTTCCCGCGGACCCTCCAGGCCACCGTCGAGCACAACAGCCTCATCCCATCCGAGTTGTCGGAGCCACGAGGCGGTCATTGTTGCTCTGACGCCGTTGTCGTCGACCAGCACGAGACGTGCATTTCGGGTGGCTACGTACTCGTCGGTCGCCTGCACGAGTTGCCCACCGGCCGCCCACCTCGAACCAGCAAGGTGGCCGGCCTCATACTCCTCCGGGGTTCGCACATCGAGGACATAAGTCGTGCGAGATACATCGGCTTGCCAATCGTTCAAGGTCGTGACGTCGATCGCCTCGACTCCGAAACGCACAGCAACGTCGTCGGCCGCCTGTCGTGCCCACGCTGTCGTGTCTTCTGAGGGCTCGTCGGCGTAGCGGGTCTGGCCCTTCTCGACTTGGTACCCGGCGAGCTCCCAGCCCATCGTCCCGTTCTCGAGTGCGACGACTTCGTTCGGCAGCCCGGCATTGATCAGTGACTGCGCCCCGATGATCGAACGTGTCCGGCCCGCGCAGTTCACCACGACGAGGGTTTCGGGGTCGGGGGCCATACCGATGGCCCGATGTACGAGTTCGGCTCCGGGGCAATCGATGCTGGTCGGAATGGTCATCCTGGCGTACTCGTTCACAGGCCGTGAATCGAGCACGACAAGGTCATCGCCGGCGTCGAGCATCTCTTGGAGCCTCGACGCCGGAATCCTCGGTGTGTCGAATACATGCTCGACATATTCGCCGAAGGCCTTCGACGGCACGTTCACACCGGAATAGACCTCTCCCCCATCGGCTCGCCAAGCCCTGACGCCACCGTCCAGCACGCAACAACCTGACCACCCCAACGCTGCCGCGATATCCGCCGCCCGGTTCGCGAGGTTTGAATCGCCGTCATCGCACCACACGAGGCGCGTGTCTCGTCTGGGAACCAGCCTCGGCAGGTCGAGCTCGACTCTCGAGAGCGGGATGCAGGCGGCGTGGAAGAGATGATCGTCGAAGAACACCCCTTCCTCCCTGGCGTCGAGCAGGGCGATCTCGTCGCCGTCGACGAGCCAACCGCGCAGCGTCGCGGCATCGATCATGTTCATCGTGGGTTCCCTCAGGTCAGCAGGAGGCCAGGTTCGGGCGGCCCTCGAGGATGCCGTTGATACCAGCGAAGAACTTCCATGTTCCGTCGGTCTCGCTGTAGTACTCGCGCTTGTCGAGACGCTCGAGAGCCAGTCCGTACATGTGGAAGTTCAGGGCCTGCCCTGTGAGATGAATCGAGTGCAGGTCATCGGGCAACATCGCAACACCGGTGCCTGCCTCGACCATGTGTTGGTGTGTCTGAGGCGGCGATCCCACGGCGCGACGTTCGTAGAACTTGTTGAGCTCCTGGCCCTCGAAACCAACGACAACCGCCCACGTGGTGTGGTTGTGTGCCGGTGTCGACCGATCGCCGTCGGAACTGTTGACGTACAAGGCAAAGCGATCGTCATCGTCTTGAGAGATGCGATACATCGCCGAACCCGAGTCGGCTGGCGGCGGATAGTCGTCGAGAGAAAACAGATCCTTGTGCGACGCCATTTGGACGAGGCGATCTCGCATTGCCGCGACGCCCTCGCGCGTGACTCCGAGCCTGGTCTCGATGGCTCTGACGTCGTTCATCGTGTCTTCGATGACGGTTTCTCTGGTTCTGATCTTCTCCGCAGCATCCATGACAATCGAAGCTACAACAGGACGGCACCCCGACTCACGCTGGAAGCTGCCAGTCAATCGGTTCTCGGCCGGCTCCTTCCAGGATCTCGTTGATACGCGAGAACGGTCGGCTGCCGAGAAAGCCGCGATGGGCAGACAGCGGCGAAGGGTGGGCCGACTCGATGACCGAGTGACGAGACAGGTCGAGTAACTGCTTCTTGCGCCGTGCTGATGCCCCCCACAGAACAAAGACGACGGTCTGCTCCTTCTGGTTGACCTTCTCGATGACCCTGTCTGTGAATCTCTCCCAGCCTTTGCCTTGGTGACTCGCTGCTTGGTGCGCCCGGACCGTCAGCGACGTGTTCAGCAGCAGGACGCCCTGCCGGGCCCAGTGCTCGAGGTTGCCGTGAACGACGGCTGCAATACCGAGGTCGTTCTCGAGTTCTTGATACATGTTCCGCAACGAAGGGGGCACCTGCACGCCGTGGCGCACCGAGAAGCACAGCCCGTGCGCTTGCCCTGGTCCGTGATAGGGGTCTTGGCCGACCACCAGCACCTTCGTGTTCTCGTACGACGTCATGTGCAGCGCCGCGAACACTTCGTCGTGGGGCGGATACACCTCGTGCATCTGGCGCTCTGCGTGCACGAATCGCATGAGCTCGTCCCAGTACGGCTTCGAGAACTCGTCCCGCAGAATTGGGTTCCAATCCGTTGCACCGGCCATGAACCGCGAAGGTAGCCGGGGCGCCCAGCGCCATGCAGCTCCATCATCACCGTGGGGCTCGCCTCTTTTCGGGGAGCATCGAGATTTCGGCGTCGCGTCTGCCGAGCAACGTACTCGACTTCGCCACCTTCTGACCCGACCCGGAGGCCGTCCGGCCTGGCAGAGGCACTGGCAGCCGTTCGTCGCCAAAACCGGCGTGATGCCACAGGCGACGCCCTACCCTTCTGGCGGTGACAGGCAGTTCGGATTTCATTCGCGACAAGGTCGACGCTGACAACGCGGCAGGAACCTTCGGTGGCCGTGTGCAAACGCGATTCCCACCAGAACCGAACGGATACCTGCACATCGGTCACGCAAAGGCAATCGGGCTCGCGTACACACTCGCCGAGGAGTTCGATGGCACCTGCCAACTCCGATTCGACGACACGAACCCGACAACTGAAGACAGCACCTTCGTCGAAGGCATCATCGAGGACATGACCTGGCTCGGATATCCGCCGACGAGCGCACCTGTGTACGCCTCGGATTACTTCACGCATCTCCACCAGTGGGCACTGCACCTCATCGACAACGGGTTGGCGTACGTCGATGACCAGGACGGAGAGACGATCTCCGAACAGCGTGGCGGCTTCGGTCGGGCAGGATTGGAGAGTCCGTTCAGAGACCGGCCGGCCGAGGAGAACCGCGACCTCTTCACGCGAATGAGGGACGGCGAGTTCGAGGACGGCTCTCGAGTACTCCGGGCCAAGATCGACATGCAGCACGAGAACATGCAGATGCGCGATCCGGTCATGTACCGCATCCGCCGTGAACACCATTATCGCACCGGCAACGACTGGGTCATCTACCCCACCTACGACTGGGCGCACGGACAATCAGACGCCATCGAGGGGGTAACGCACTCGTTGTGCACACTCGAGTTCGAGGGCCACCGCCCGCTCTACGACTGGTTTCTCGACAACCTGCCGCTCCCCTCAGACCAGCCTCGGCAAACCGAATTCGCACGACTCGAGTTCACGCACACCATCACGTCGAAGCGGCGCCTGGCCCAACTCGTGGCCGACGGTTCAGTCGATGGATGGGACGACCCTCGTATGCCGACCCTACGAGGGCTTCGTCGCCGCGGGTACCCGGCGAAGGCCATTCGCGACTTCACCAGTTACATCGGGGTTGCGAAGACCAACGCCCGGCACGAGATCGAGCAACTCGAATCGTTCATACGTACCGAACTGAACGCAACAGCGCAGCGAAGAATGGCTGTGCTTCGACCGCTGAAACTCGTCATCGACAACTATCCCGATGGCGAGGTCGAGTACCGCGAGGCGGTGAACAACCCAGAGAACCCAGCTGACGGCACCCGGCAGATCCCGTTCTCACGCGAGTTGTACATCGAGCAGGACGATTTCATGCTCGAGCCGGAGAAGAAGTTCTTCCGACTTGCGCCCGGCCGTGAGGTGAGGCTCCGGTACGGGTACTTCGTGACGTGTACCGACGTCGTCACCGACGACGAGGGCACCGTCGTCGAACTGCGATGCACCTACGACCCCGAGACCAGCGGAGGTCAAGCGCCAGACGGCCGAAAGGTCAAAGCCACCCTTCACTGGGTGTCCTCTGATCATGCGTTCCGGGGGCGAGTCGCGCTGTACGAGCGCCTCTTCGCGGCAGCGCATCCCGGTGCAGAAACAGGCGATCCACTCGACGACCTCCACCCGAAATCGGTCCAACTCATCGAAGGGGCGATGCTCGAGCCAACGCTCGCTGATGCCCAGCGAGGCCAAGTCGTCCAATTCGAACGACTCGGCTACTTCGCTCACGACACGAAAACCGCCGGCCTCTTCCACCGAACTGTCGGCTTGAGAGACGAGTGGGCGAACATCCAGAAGCGCAAGGACAGCTGAGACAAGTTCCCCCAAGGATGCGCGTTTGCCGTGACAGCTTTCTTCACGACCTTGCTCACGGGTAATCTTTCCCAAACTTCAGGGGGAAGTCCGAATGCGTGTTACGCGGCTGGTGGCTGCCAAATCAGGCGAACTCGTGGGTGTCCTGCTTGCGGTGTCGTTCTTCAGCTTCCTGTTGCTGTCTCTGGTTCCTGGTGACCCGACGCTCATCGTCGCAGGGGCAAACCCGAGTCCGGAACAACTCGAACAGGTGCGCGAAGAACTCGGTCTGAACGATCCACTGCCGCTTCGATATCTCGCGTGGCTCGGCGACGCTGTTCAAGGAGACCTCGGTCGATCACCACAACGCAACCAAGAGGTCACAGAAGCGCTGGGCGAGCGACTCCCTGTCACCCTCGAACTGATGCTCCTCACCATCTTCATCGGTGTGATCGCCGCGATACCGCTCGGCTCCTTCGCGGCACTGAAAGCGGGCGGTAGGTTCGACAAGTTCGTCACCACCGCATCGTTCGGACTGCTGGCGATACCCGGGTTCATGATGGCGATCGGGCTCATCATCATCTTCGCCGTCAAACTCAACTGGCTGCCAGCCACTGGGTACGAACCCTTCAGCGAAAACCCCGTCGAGAACCTTCGCAGGATGGTGCTTCCTGTGCTGTCGCTGGTGCTCGGCGAAATCGCGATCCTCACCAGAGTCATCCGCTCGGACGTCATCGGCGTGCTTCAGAGCGACTACGTCGAAACAGCACGGGCGAAGGGCCTCACCACGAGACGCATCATGCTCCGGCATGCATTGCCGTCAGCCTCACTCTCGCTGCTCACGCTGGTCGGCCTCCAACTCGCCGGCGCGGTGACCGGAGCGCTCGTGATCGAAGCGATCTTCGCCCTTCCAGGAGTCGGAACGATGCTGTTCACTGCGATCCTCACGAGAGATCTCGTACTGGTACAGGGCACTGTTCTCGTCGTCGCCGCTGCATATGTGCTCATCAACTTCGTCGTCGACCTGAGCTACTCGCTGGCCGACCCGAGGATCCGTCGTGCCTGACGATCTGCAGACCGCAGGCTTGAGAGCCGAATCCTCGACAGAGACCGACAACCTCGAGACGCTCGACGATACGTTTACCCGTCAACCGTTCGGCGTCATGTTCTGGGCCGCGATCGCCTGGCTCTGCCTCATCGTGTTCCTTGCAATCTTCGCCTCGTGGCTGCCGTTCGACGATCCGAACCGCATCAACCCGGCCAATCGTCTTCATGGCATCTTCAGCGACGGCAACATCCTCGGCACCGATTCACTTGGCCGAGACAACCTGTCGCGACTGGCACACGGCGCTCGGATCTCGGTGGTCATCAGCCTCACATCGGTGACGGTTGGCGTGCTCCTGGGCGGCATCATCGGCACCACGATCGCCTACTATGGGGGCCGCCTCGAGAAGATCGTGATGGCGCTCGTCAACATGATGTTCGCCTTCCCGGGCCTCATCCTGCTGCTCGCCGTGGTTGCCATGGTCGGAGCATCGCTGCAGAGCCTCACGGTGACCATCACCGTCCTGTCGATCCCGCTCTACATCCGCTTTTCCCGTGGTTCTACGTTGGCGTTCATCTCACTCGACTACATCGCCGCCGAGAAGATGCTGGGGGCACGAGACCGCCGCATCATCTTTCGATCCCTGCTGCCGAACGTCCTCGCCACACTCGTCACCTTCGGTCTTCTAGCTCTCGGTGGCGTGATAGTGGCCGAAGGGACTTTGGCCTATCTCGGCTTCTCGGTACCAGTTCCCCAGGCCACATGGGGGCGAATGATCGCCGACGGCAAGCCACATCTCAACGAGACGCTGCAACCCACGCTCATCCCCGCAACAGTGATGTTTCTCACGATCCTGTCAGTCAACCTGGTTGGCGACCGTGTTCGACGTATGTTCGACGTCCGCGAAGCCCGCCTATGACCCACGACCAAAGTTCCCAACTGGAGGCAACCTCATGACCACGAGAACGAACCGGATATGGAAGGTGCTCGCCTCGTGCGCGGTGTTGGCCATGCTGGCAGCAGCGTGCTCCGGGAGCGACCCGGGTGATGGCGGAGACGGCGGAGATTCTCCTGCGACGACCGCCGACCAGACCGCAGCACCGAGCACCGTGGCACAAGGCGATGGTCCTTCTGAGCCGGAGACCGGCGAGATCCAGCGAGGCGGGGAAATCACCGTCGGCGTGGTGTCGGAAACCAACAGTTGGTACCCGCCGGAGTCCGAACCAGCGTTCTCGGCCGGGCAGGTCGTCGGCGCCACGTTCTTCGAAACGCTGTTCCTCAGGACCGGATCCGGTGAGATCCTCCCTCACCTTGCCGCCGAGCCCATGGTTCCGAACGCGGACGCGTCAGAGTGGACTGTCACGCTTCGGCCAGGCATTACGTTCCACGACGGGACCCAACTCGACGCCGATGCGCTTGTCGAGATGAGTGCCCTCTGGGACACCGGTCGTTTCGCGACCCCGGGTGAGGGCATCGACCAGACCATCAAGGTCGATGACCTCACCGTGACGTACACGTTGTTCGAGCCGGACCCGGCGTTTGGTGACACGCTCGCCGGCACCCGGGGAATTGCGTTCTCTCCGACCGCCGTAAACGCGTTCGGGCCAGAGGATTCAGCCGATCGGCCGGTCGGGACAGGCCCATTCATCTTCCAGGAATGGCGTCGTGACTCTGAGCTCGTGGTCACCAGGAACCCGAACTACTGGCAGGAAGGCCAGCCGTACCTCGACCGCATCACGTTCCGCGTACTCCAAGACATGGACAGCCGAAACGCCAGCGTCGCCGCCGGTGACCTCGACATGTCGACGCAGGGTGGCGCGGATGGTCAGCAAGACCTCATCGACCAGGGATTCGTCGCCTATGAGTTTCTCGGCAACGGCGCCGGCGTGATGATCTACAACACCCTCGAGCCCCCAACAGACGATGTTCGTGTTCGCCGGGGCCTGTCATCTGCGCGGAACCCAGAGAGCACAGCGGCGATCACCACGTCGAACCTCTCCGGCGTCAACGAGATTCGCCATGGCTACTTCTCCTCATCGAGCAGTTGGTACAGCGAAGAAGCCGGCGCCGGTTATGCCTTCTACGACGTAGAGGCGGCTCGAGCCGACTTCGACTCCTACGTGAACGATCCGAACCGATCCGACGGCAAAGCTGTCGGCGAGCCGATCTCGTTCACCTATGAATGCAACAGTGAACCTCAGAATCTGCTGCTTGCTCAGCTGTTCCAACAGGAGTGGGGCGACCTCGGCGTGGAAGTCGACATCGCCACCCACGAGCAGTCGACTTTCGTGACCAAGGTGATCGGCAGTCCAGCCGACGACCCTGCGTTCAAGGGCGACTTCAACGCAACCTGCTGGGCCGACGGAACCGCAGGCGACCCACTGTCGATCTTTGACAGTCGCTACGGCGCTGTGGCCCAGAACGTCCTCAATTGGACGAACTACACCAATCCGCTGATCGACGAGCAGCTGGACATTCTTCGCGGTACCACCGATTTCGACGCCCGCTATGCAGCGGCAGCCGAGATCACCAGGATCACAGCCGAAGACATGCCGATCTGGTGGGGAGCTACCGGCGCGACCGTCGTAATCTCCAAAGACACAGTCAAGAACGTCGAGGGCTACACCCATCCTGACGGTACTCCTGGAACCCGGCGACCCGCAGGCCAGATCTGGTTCCACGAGATCTGGCTCGAGGGCGCAGAGCCGATCGACATTCCACTCGATCTTGTCGAGATCCCCGACACGCCGGCGACGACGACCACGACTGAGCCCGCTGTCGTGCTCCCTGGGCCGGACGCAGCCATCGAAGCGCTTCTACCAGACGGCTCGGCGATCAGCCCGGGGTTCATCGACCAAGCAGTTGGCACCCCGCCGGCCGATCAGTGTCCGGACTGGAGCAACCATGAGGGTCTGTCCCCCATCAGCATCACGGCGCGGTCATTTAGCGGGGCAACGGGCTTCGACCCGGCAGGGTCCATGGTGATCTATGAGTTCCCGAACGCGGACGAGGCCAACGCACTCCTCGACTCGTACCTCGACGGTGCGGCTGGTCCTTGCGCCGAGTACGACACGGTCGTCAACGGCAACCCTCTGCATTACACCTGGGCAGAAGGCGACAACAGTCCTTCGCTCGGCGAGAGGACGCTGACGATGTTCGGCAGAGGCGATTCGGCCGGCTTCCCGGTGAACAGCGACACGGTGATGATCGTCGTTGGCAACTACGTCGGTTACTACGGCGTGCTGAACCTGGGCACCTTCCCGAATGTCGAGGAACGTGACATCGCAGCAGAAATCCTCGAGGGCATCCTGCTGGGCCTGTAGTCATGCTCAGCGTCGGGGTCGGGTCTCTCGACCCGGCCCCGACCCGCATGACCGGATCGTCGGGGTCGAACCAGTAAGACCGGCGGTCCGACCGTAGGACCGTTTTGATCAGACTCGGGTGAGACCTGCGTCGATGGCAGCCGCGTCGAGGCCTGCCTTCTCCGCGCAGGCGCGCAGCTGGGCATGGGTCGTATCGTCGACCTCGAACCCTCCGGCTCGAGCCGCCCTGGCCATTTGTTCAGGTTGACCCGGCATCAGCACCGCGTCGGATCCCTCGCGAACCGGCGACGACGAGACGAAGTTGAGGTAGGCCTCTGCCTCGTCCAGCACGGCACCGCGATCGTGAGCTGCTTCGACATCGATCACGATCGACAGCATGTTGTTGATCGCCCTGCCGTTCCATTTGTTGCCGGGTTGCACCGTCTCACCACCGATCAGGGCTGCGCCCAACAGCTCACACATGATGGCGAGGCCGGAACCCTTGTGCCCCCCTGCGGTGGTCAGAGATCCTCCGCGTGGCGACGTGTACATCTTCGCGGGATCGGTGGTTGGGTGACCTTCGGCGTCGATGAGCGTACCCTCTGGCACCTCGTAACCACTGTTGTATGCGACCCGCACCTTGCCGAGTGCGATCTGGCTCGTGGCCATGTCGACCATCGCCGCCGGTTTGCCACCGCGACCCGGAAGCGCGATACAGATGGGGTTCGTCGCGAATCGGCCGTCGCCACCACCGTGCGGGGCTACGTACGGGGCATGCCCCGCGACGTTCACGAGGTGAATCGAAGCAAACCCTTCGGCAGCGCACTGCTCGGCCCAGTGACCGATACGTCCAATGTGCGAGCTGTTGCGTAGGCCCACCACTGCGGCCCCGTTCTCCGACGCGCGCTCGAGGGCAAGGTCCATGGCTTCTTTACCCATCACCTGCCCGAATCCAGCGTTGCCATCGAGGATCGTGACCGACCCTCCATCCCTCACGACCGTGGCATGCTCGTTGACGATCAACAACCCGGCTCCGACGAGCTGAACATACGTCGGCAACATTCCAACACCGTGCGAGTCGTGTCCAGCCAGGTTCGCTCCGACGAGTTGGTCAGCGACGAGAGCGGCCTCGGTGTCCGAACTTCCGAGTGCTCCGCAGACCTCCTTCACAAAGCGGTGGAGTTGTTCTGGATGCAGGGAAGTCATGGCTCAGCAGACACCAGAATGCGTGCGCTGGCAAACGTCCCGACGCCGACGCGCGCTCCATCGATCTCGATCGTGGTCGTGCCGTCAGGAGCAATGGCGGTGACTTCACCCGCGATGCCGGGACGGATCGACGCCTTCTCGAGGTACTCGAGCAGGCCCTTCCTGAATTCGAGTTCTTCGGGAATCCGCTCAACCGTGAAACGCTGCCCGGCCTCGAGATCGCACAACAGTGCTGCACGCAACGGAGCGATATAGGCCGAACCGGGGATTGGATTGCCGTGCGGACACGTCGTGGGGTCGTCCAGAACACGGACCAAAGCCGCCTCCACAGGAGGCGAGATGACGTGCTCCCACTTACCGGCCTCGTGATGGGAGACACTCCACGAGAGACCGAGGATGTCGGTGAGAAACCGTTCAGCCAGCCGGTGACGCCGCACCACCTGCGTTGCCAGCGTGCTTCCCTCTTCGGTGAGCGCTATCGAACCGTCGTCAGCAAGCTCGACCAAGCGCTGCTTGTCCAGCTTGTGGATCATCTCAGAGACCGCTGGGCGTGAGACATCGAGGCGCTCCGCGATGCGCGCCTGGATGACGGCGACATCGTCTTCTTCGAGTTCGAAGATGGTCTCGCAGTATTCCTCGAACGCCGGGTGGTACTCGGGGGTCTCGTACGCCACAACAACAACACTACTGCCGACGTCCTCTGTCAGGCCGGGGATGCTCCCCGGACCTCGAGTGGCGCGGTGTTCTTCGGTGGCCCCGCCGCCGACGCCGGCACCAATGCCAGCGCCAGCAACGCCCCGAGGCCTGCCCCGATGAGCACGAACACGCCGCCGCGACCGTTCGGGAGCAGATCGGCCCTCGCCAGAGGAATCATGGAAACACAGGCGACAGCACCGGCAACCACCATCCCCCTGGCAGGGCCAGAACCCAACTGCGCCGCCGCAAGGGTCGGCGACCACGTTCTTGCATCGAAGCGACGGAAGTGCACGACCGCGATGACGCCAGCCTCAGCAGCGAACGCCACCAGCAACAGTCCTCCGACGGCCGATGGCAGTCCGTGGACCTCTTCGCGCCACCCGATCAGGCCGAACACGGCGACGAATATCACCGTCGCCGGTGCAAGAGCGACCGCTGTCCACTTCACAGAACCGAGCATCACGAGCACCACAAGCAGCCCGACGATCGCGGCGATCGCCGTCTTCCTGGCCGGCTCTCTTACGACGTCGTTCTGCCACGTAATGTTGTCGATCGCTTCGCCCGACCACTCGATGTCGATTCCGAGGTTCAGCGGAGTCGTCGCCAACTGAACTTCGGTCACTTCGACAAGATGACGGGTTGCTTCGGCGTCGCCGTCACGCAACCAGACACGAATTGCCGCTGAACGTCCTTCAGCCCCCGCGACCAACGCACCGTGAGGGTGGCTGGTGACGAGGCCCTCGAACGCGCTTCGCCGCGACGCTGCATCGCCGGCACCAACCAGAGTTGCGTGGGACATCGAGGGCCCGATGGCGTCGTCGGCCGACCACACCGTCTGGAGCGCGCTGATTGCCTCGAGTGTGCCGAGAGCTGTCAGTTGGTAGGTCAACTCGGCATCGAGGGTCAACAACGCAGACGTGGCACCGATACCTGACACCTCTGCCGCCTCGATCGCCCTCGCTTCCGGAGTCGAGCCACGAAGCCAGCGCAGCGGATTGTCATCCAACGCGCCGTACAACACCCCGATCACCCCGAGGCCGAGCACGACACCGACCACGGACAGCAGCGGACCGCGTCCTCGTACGCCAGCGGTAGGAAGCCATCTGGAGACGGTTGCGATTGCACCCGCGTCCAGATCACGCCCAGCTGGCGCGACCAAAACCTTCGGATCGAGCGATCCGAGCGCTGCGGGAAGCACCGCAACCAAGATCAGCCACGACACCACGAATGCCACGGCAATCGAAAGGCTGTATGCCCGAAACTGCGGCTCGGCAAATGCCAGTGCTATGAAGGCCGAAACGATGGCAACGTCGGCGACAACGGCCGCCGTGGCCGATTCGACAACGACCGACTCAATGGCATCGGATGGAGCTTTCATGCGGTTGGCATGCCCGTAGTAGGCAGTCATCGGTCGAACGATGTGCACGACGGCGGCGACGAGAGCGGCTGCAGGTGCCAAAGCCCCGACGGCCGAGACCTCGGCTCCGAACAGTGAAGTGAGTGCCATCGTCCACACGACGGACGCCACCGCAAGCATCGAACCGATCGACGACAGTGCCGGCTGGCGGAACACTGCCAACAGCACGCCGAATCCGAGCAACCAGCCGACGAAGATCCTGACCAACACTTGCCCGAACAGGTGATCGGCAACACGCTCCTCTGCAATGGCGAAGCTCGTGACGTGGGTTTCGACATCGTCGAGCCCAACAGTGGTCCCGATTGCGGCCGCGATCGCTTCGCTGACGGAAGTAGCGCTTGCATCAGCCGCCAGCGGAACGATGATGGTTGCAGTCGTGCGATCGGCGCTGAGGGCCACGCCGGCCAGGACACTGTCGGCCGCGATGGCTCCCGCAAGATCGTTCACGCCCTGGCGTGTTCCAAGATCTGCTCCGGTGGCGAGCGAGTTGATGCTGACAACCTGATCGCCTGTGACTCCATCGATGCCGGCAATGTCAGAGTGCAACCCAGCAATGGCGTCGACGACCGGCCCGGACAGAAGCGTGCGCTGACCGACGATGGTGACGGTGATCGCGCCGTCCAGCGTTGCGAAGCCGTCGTTGAGTTCGCCTGATCTGTCGAGGGTCAGCAGTGAAGTCGGGTCGGTGTCGGCACTCGCCCTGGCGAACCCGGTGAGGGCGACGAGCGACAGAGCAACGAAACCGACCAGGAAATGTTTCGAGTTTCGGACTCCGAGACTCGTGAACCGTCGCAGAAATCGCTCGATGAACATCATGTGATCCACCATCACGCCATCTCGTTCATTCGATCAGTTCCCGTCGGGCCTTCCCCGGCGCGAACTCGACGTGTGTTCGCCCGGTCATCACCGAGACCTGAAACTAGTACGACTGAGCCGCCGAGAGCACCCGTGGAGCTACCGCTCCGGAGAGCAGGAACTCAAGCGAGCGGTACTCATCGATGCTGAGCGTTCCGGAGAGGTCGACCTCGGCGGTGTTGCGGTAGTACGGGCTCACATCGAGATCGAGTCCGAGTGCCCCCAGGCGAACCTCGCTGCGCCGCTCGATGACGTCGTTCACTGCCGTCAGGTGCGATGTCAGGAAGCCCCTGCCGTTTGCATGCTCAGTGGCTGTGTCCATCGGAGCGCCATCGGAGATGACCACGAGAACCTTCTGACGCTCACGACGCAGGCGCAAACGATCGTGAGCCCAGATGACGGCCTCGCCGTCGACGCCTTCCCTGAAGTGGTGCGTTCGCATCAGCGCGGACACTGACCGGCGTGAGCGACGCCACGACGTGTCGGCATCCTTGTAGATGATGTGATCGGTCTGGTTCAGACGCCCTGGATGCTCGGGGGATCCGGCGGCACGCCATTCGCCGGCAAGCACACCGCCACTCCACGCACCTGTCGTAAAGCCGAGAACCTCGCTCTTCACACCGGCCAGATCGAGTGCTCTGACCAGGGTGTCGACCAGAACGGCCACGCTCTCATGGCGTTGAAGCTTCATCGACCCTGAGTTGTCAATGAGAAACGTCACCACGGCATCGGTGGCTGCGACGATGCGGTCGCGCTTGAAGATGTCGGTACTCGTCGTCCTGGCAACCAACTGACCGAGGCGCCGACCATCGACCACGCCCTCATCGACCCCGAACACCCATCCCTCAGCAGCATCCACAGCGAACAAAGCCCGCATCCGTCTGGCCAACCTGTGCACGCTCACCGCCTGAGCCGAGATGAGGCTGTCGAGACGCCGCCGACACTCGTCGAGAATGGGGGTCGGGTAGAGCAAGCCGGCATCGAGTTGGCGATCGTGAGCTCGCGAGTAGATCTCGTACCCACCGATCCGCTGGAGGTCGACCAAGGCGAGGCCGGCAGAACTCCCGGCCGACACTTCCGCCTCGTGCGACTCGTCAGCACCCCAATCCTGAGGCAGATGCATTCGATAAAAAACAGAGAGTTCATCGTGAACTGCTTCACTGGCTGCGACCGGGCCTGCGAACGCTGCGATACGTTCTGCGATGTCCACGGCGTGCACAGCAAACTCGGCTTGCGACGTCACGGTGCCCCTGAGTTCCCGCAGAGGCCCTCCGATGATGGCGCCGATGTTCCCGCGAGTGGTTTCGGTCAGGGCATCGACTTCCTCGTCCATCGTGATACGGACCAACCTCGCCCTTGCGATGTGCGTCACGGTGTACACCAGCAGACCAACAGCGCTTTCGCCGACCTGCTGATTCCTGGCATCCATGCACCAGCCATCGAACGCTGCGTCGAGGTTCCGAGCCGAACCCGCAAGCACAGGATCGAGGAGCGCTTCACATCGAAGCTGTTCAAGGACGTCGAACACCACCCTTGCAAGCGGCTCGGACGGGCTCGAGGTGCGATGGAGATCGAGATCGCTGTACCGAAGAAGCGCGCCGAGTGCGTCGGCTATACCTCGCGAGCGTGGCAGCGTCATGGTCTCGACCGGGGACATGTACGGCGAAGCCATGGCGACGGGCCGCGCATCGACCTCGAGTCGGCTGCCGCGTAACTCAGCCGTCGGCCGCCCGGAGACCGCACGCAGCGCTGCCGCACCGTGACGCTCGAGACGTCGACGTGTCGCCTCGTCGATGGTCACTGTTTCAGCGTTGCTGGGACGGGGCAACGGCAATCGAGCTGTCCAACTCGTCGTTGAACACCCGCTGGTAGTACTCAGCGACGATGCTCTGCTCTGCCTCGTCACAACGATTGAGGAAGGCGAGCGAGAACGCGCGGCCGACGTCTCCGAAGATCTCCATGTTCTCGGCCCAGCTGATGACCGTCCTCGGCGACATCACCGTCGAGATGTCGCCCGCGGTAAAGCCATCTCGTGTCAGGCCAGCCACCGCGACCATGGCCGCAATCGTCTCCGAACCGTTGGCTCGGCCGACCAGGTCAGGAACCCTCGCTGCGACGATGTCGCGCTCTTCCTCAGACGGCAAGTAGTTCAGAGTGGCGGTGACGTTCCACCTGTCGAGCTGCGAGTGGTTCAGCTGCTGGGCACCGTGATACATGCCGTTGAGGTTGCCGAGGCCGACCGTGTTGGCCGTGGCGAACAACCGAAAAGCGGGGTGCGGGGTGATGACGCGGTTCTGGTCGACCAACGTGAAGCGACCATCGGTTTCGAGAATCCGCTGGATGACGAACATCACATCTGGTCGTCCTGCATCGAACTCGTCGAACACCAATGCCACAGGACGCTGCAACGACCACGGCAACATGCCTTCGGCGAACTCGGTGACCTGTAGGCCCTCGCGCAAGGTGATGACGTCGCGCCCGACCAGATCCAGACGGGTGATGTGGCCATCGAGGTTCACCCTGACGCACGGCCAGTTCAATCTCGCCGCCACTTGCTCGATGTGCGTCGACTTACCGGTGCCATGCCGCCCCTGGATCAGGACCCGACGGTTGCGATCAAACCCACTGAGGATCGCCAACGTCGTCTCCGGATCGAATCGATACGCATCGTCGATGACCGGCACATGCTCGCCAAGATCGCCAAGCGACGACGCTTCGAAGCCGAGCACCTGTTGGTTGCTCTCGAACCCGAAGGTCGAAGCTATGTCGACCGTGACTGTTGGAGTCATCTGGCTACCGGTCAGACGAAGTCCCTGTACTGCGGCAGATGCCGGACCGGGGTCGACAAGGCATCCTTGCGGAACGGGTCGCCGAGCTCCTTGGTGCACATGATCTCGACCACCGTGGTCACGCCGTCGTTCATCTGCGCTTCGACCGCGGCGGTCAACGCAGGGCCAACGTCCTCGAGCCTGTCGACCCTGACCCCCTGGGCACCCATCGCCCGTGCGATCTGGCTGTAGTCCTCTCCGCCCTCGAGCTCGCCCGCCACGAATCGGCGGCCGTAGAAGTCGACCTGGTTCTTCTTCTCGGCACCCCACTGGCGGTTGTGGAACACGATCGACGTGACAGGAATATTGTGACGGACCGCCGTCATGAGTTCGGACATCGACATCGCCCACGCGCCGTCGCCGGCATAAGAGATGGCTGGGCGATCCATCGCCGCAGCCTTTGCTCCGATGATCGTCGGCAGCGCGTAGCCGCAGTTGCCCCAGCTCATGGGGGCGAAGAAACTACGTGGTTCCTCGAAACGGAGATAGCTGTTGGCGACGGAATTGATGTTGCCGATGTCGGTGGACACCATTGCCCTGGCCGGCATCGCCTTCTCGAGCTCTCGAAGCACCTGGCGTGGATGCAGCCAGCTGCCATCCTCGCCGGCGGCTTCTGCAATCATCTCGAGACTGAAGTCATCCTTCTCGTGGATCCACTCGTCGAGCTCAGTCTCCCAAGCTGCCTTCTCCTCGGCCGTTGTTGCCGCTCGGGCATCCCGGTTGGCATCGCACGCGAGGTCACGGCCTGCGAGGCGCTCGGTCAGCGCTGTCGCCGCGGCTCCCGCATCCCCACAGATGCCGATCTGGACCTTCTTGACGAGGCCGAGCATCTTCGCATCGGCATCGACCTGGATGATCTTTGCGTCCTTCGGCCAATAGTCCATGTTGTGCTGGGGCAGCGTGCCGAACGGACCGAGGCGAGTTCCAAGCGCTAGCACGACATCAGCTTGGGCGATGAGTTTCATCGCAGCCTTGGACCCCTGGTAACCGAGCGGGCCGCACCACTGGGGGTGGCTGGCCGGAAACGAGTCGTTGTGGAGATAACTGTTGACGACCGGGCAACCGAGACGCTCGGCAAGCTCGACGGCCTGAGCAACCGAGTCGCCCATGACCACGCCACCACCGGACACCATCACTGGGAACTCCGCGTTTGCCAGCAGTTCGCTCGCTTCGTTCAAGCTCTGCTCGCCGCCCGGGCCGCGGTCGGGCACCATCGGCTCTGCGATCTCGACGTCAATGTCGCCATAAAACCGGTCACGAGGGATGTTGAGTTGCGTGGGGCCCATCTCGAGGACAGCTCGATCGAAGCACCGGGCGGTGATCTCCGCCATCCGGTTCTCGTTGTTGATGTGACCCTGGTACTTGACGAATTCTTGGAACATCGGCAGTTGGTTGGCTTCTTGGAAACCGCCGAGGCCGATGCCCATCGTGCCCGTCTCCGGGGTGACGATGACGACGGGGCTGTGGGCCCAGAAAGCAGCAGCGATGGCCGTGACACAGTTCGATATCCCAGGACCGTTCTGACCGATGACGACCCCGTGCCGTCCACTGACCCTCGCGTAACCGTCGGCCATATGGGCAGCACCCTGCTCGTGCACCACAGGAACGAGGCGAATCCCGGCCGGCGAGAAGATGTCCATCGCGTCCATGAAGGCGCTGCCCATGATGCCGAACGCCGTGGTCACCTTGTTGGCGACCATAGTCTCGACGAACGCCTCACTCGGGGTCATTCTCGTCATCTGAATCTCCTTGATCTTTGCGACCTGCCCGGGGCTTCCTAGATCTTCGCTGGCGCGCAACGCCGGGTGTCGCGAGACGTTATAACTGTATTGGAAGAGTGTCTACCGGGCGACGACCGGAACGGTCTGCATCGACTTGATGCCGGCGATCAACAACTCGACGAGATGGTCGAACGTGTCGTCAGGATCGTGCGGGTGCGGGTGCCCGTCGCCGGATTCGAGGTGCGCGAATCCGTGAAATGCGCTCCGCAGCGATCGGGCTGCATGCATCTTGTCGACCTCTGTGAGATCGTACGAGCCGAGCGCTTGGGCAATGATCGTCACGATGTTCTCGACCGCTGCCTCGAGTTCATCGTCACCAGCACACGGGTACCTGTCGGTAGCTGCGTAGAGCCCAGGATGCTCCTTCTGGAGCACCCGCCACGCTCTCGCGACCGCGAAGACCGCCTCGTCACCGGAGACGCCAACAGCGGACTGGCGGAGACGGTCCGCGAGCAGTTCTCGGCCCCGAAGACCGAGACTGCGGATGAGGTCGTCAAAATGCCTGACGTGGCGATACAGCGCCGGTTGGCGCACACCCAGAATCTCCGCGACCCGCGTGAGCGTCACCGCGTCAAGACCCTCAGCGTCGGCAAGCTCCGCTGCAGCCTCAATCACCTGCGGACCGTTAAGAGGCGTCCTCCCCATCACTCTATTCGTACCGCAGGGACGCACCCACGCCAAACTTTGGCAGTGAACGCACGCCGGATGTGACTTCCCCAGTCAGACGCCTGGACGGTGCGATTGCTCAGGTTCGCGACGGAACGGCCGCGCCTCCACGCGCTGTCAAGTCCGGTGGGAGACCACCGAAAAGGGGGGTTACTGGGTCTGGGCTTGAAGGGCGGCGATGACAGCGACGTTGACGATGTCGTCGGAAGAGCAACCGCGCGAGAGGTCGTGCATCACCGCTCCGACACCCTGGAGCAGAGGGCCGAAGGCCTTCGCACCGCCGAGCCGCTCAGTGATCTTGTAAGCGATGTTGGCACTGTCGAGATCAGGGAAGACGAACACGTTCGCTGATCCCGCCACCGCTGATCCTTGCGCCTTGCTCGCGCCGACGGCAGGCACAAAAGCGGCGTCGAACTGGAGTTCGCCGTCAACAGCGAGGCCAGGTGCAATACCCCTGACCTGGGCTGTTGCCGCCCGAACCTTGTCGACGCGGGGATGCTCTGCGCTTCCCTTCGTCGAGAAAGACAGCATCGCAACGCGCGGCTCCTCACCGGTCAAGGCACGGTATGTGGCAGCGGTCGATACGGCAATTGACGCCATCTGGTTGACATCGGGGTCCGGGATCACGCCGCAATCGCCGTAGGCCAGGCTGGTGCCGTCAGGCAAGATGAACAAGAAACTGGAACTGATCGTCGACACGCCCTCAGCCACTCCCAGGCAGCGAATCGCAGCTCTGATGACCTCCGACGTCGGTCGGCTCGCCCCAGCAATACACGCGTCGGCCTCACCGACCGCGACCATCGCCGCGCCGACGTGGAACGGGTCAGCGAGATCGATCTTTTCCCGCCCGGAAGCAAAATCGACCACGGCATCGGAAGGACCGACACCGTCGAGCAGCAACGGGAAAACGAGAGCACGATCTGACAGAACCCGCGCCGCCTCGGACACCCTGGCATCACCAACATCGGCAAGCACCACCCTCTTGAGGTTTGCCGCGGCGCGCTGATACCAGCCTTCGAGAATGTCGCTCACAGAACCAGCATGTCGGACTGCATCAGCCCTTGCCGCGCCACGGGATGAGCTTCGACTCGAGGAATCGTAAAATGATGTCCATCATGACGCCGAGCAAGGCGATGACGATGATGCCGACCACGACAACGTCGAGCCTGAAAAACGGCCTTGCAGCGAAGATCATCGAGCCGAGGCCGTCCCGGGTACCAACCAGCTCAGCCGCGACCAGCGTTCCCCAGGAGACGCCGAGCGCGAGCCTGAAGCCGGTGAAGAGCTGAGGCAAGGCGTTGGGGAGCAGAACCCTGAACAGCACCTGTGGCTTTGAAGCACCCAGCGAGTAAGCAGCTCTGACTTTCGACAAATTCGCCTCCTGGACTCCGGACCGCGAGGCGATGATCATGATCCAGATGCTGGCGAAGATCAGCAGTCGAACAGCCGTCGTGTCGCCGATACCAAAGATGAGGATGAACAGCGGCAGAAGGGCAAGGGGCGGAACGGGGCGGAACGATTCAACGATGGTGTCGAAGAATCCACGGGCCTTGCTCGACAAGCCCATGGCAAAGCCGATCGGCACGCCGAACAACGTCCCGAAGAACATGCCTCGAATGACTCGCCACAGACTGGCTTTGGTGTGGGCCCACAGGGTGATGTCCTGGAAACCTTCATCGATGAGCAGGAAGAACGTGTTCCATGTGTCACGGATGGACGGGAACGTCAAGGGGCCGAGGAGCTGCGAGAACGACCCTTTGCAGACATCGTTCGAGTTGCAAGCCGCGATGCGGAGTTTGTCGCTGAGACCTGGCTCCTTGAACTGATCCGGGAATCCCCATGTATAGGTTGCGACGAACCAGAACACGATCATCGCCACCAGCGAGATGAGACTGTAGACAGGCAGGCTTCGCACCGCACTCGAGTCACCGAAGGCAACGGTCAACCGCGTGTCCTGACCGCGGCTGAACATTCCCCATGACGCGAATGGTCCGCTCTTGTCGGTCATCTTCGAGGTGTCGCCGTCGCGAACTCCAAGGCCCATGTCCGCGTTCATCAGATTGCCTCCCCCCGGCCCATGATCTCCTCTTCCATCTCCCAGATGATCGACAGGATCTCCTCGCGCTTCTCCCCGAACTCGGGAGCTGCCTTCAGTTCACGTGGCTCGACTTCGAGCCCATTTTCCGCGAACGGAAGCTCGTAGTCGCACTCGATGCGCCCCGGCCGAGGCGCCATCACGAAGAGCCGATCGCCCAGGTATAGGGCTTCTTCCACGCTGTGTGTCACCAGGATGATGGATTTCCCGGTCTCCTTCCAGAGCTTCAGGATCAGCCCCTGCATCTTTTCCCGGGTGAGCGCGTCGAGCGCCCCGAGGGGCTCGTCCATGAGGATCACATCAGGATCGTTGGCCAGGCAGCGCGCGAGAGCGACACGTTGCTGCATGCCCCCCGACAGTTCGTAGACCTGTCTGTCCCCGAAACCGGCGAGACCAACGACGTCGAGCAGCTCCTCGACCTTGTCCTTTGTCTCTGTCTTGCTGTGCCGATTCATCTTCGGACCGAACGCAATGTTCTTCTCGACACTCAGCCACTCGAAGAGCGCACCCTGCTGGAACACCATGCCGCGTTCTTGGCCTGGTCCTGTGATGATGTCGCCGCCGAGCGTCACTTCGCCGGCGGTCGGGGCAAGGAACCCGGCAAGAATGTTGAGCAGCGTCGTTTTGCCACATCCCGATGGTCCAAGCAGCGTCAACAGACGCCCGGCAGTCAGGTCGAACGACACGTCGTGAAGGGCGTGAACCGGCTCGCCCTTTGGCACCTGATACACCATCTCGACGTTCTTGACCGATAGATCCTTCACGCGACCCCCAAGAGTCCGAAAACAGTCAATCACCGAAACGTCGCCGACGCCGGGACAAAGCCCGGCGCCGACAACTGCATTTCAGCCCGGCAGCACTGAAGTCGCTGAAATCGAGTGGGAGCTACTTGGCGTTCTCGAGGTAGCTGGTGTCGACCGCTCCAGCAAAGTCGCCGGTTGCCGGATCGCCTCCGCCGAGACGGTTGAGCGTCTCGACCTGGCCCTCCATGGCATCAGCGACATTGCCGCCGAGCCAGTCGGAACCAAGCTGCTCGTCGATGGTCGGGAAGACGAACCACAGGTCGCCACCGAGGAAGTTGCCCACATCTTCCATACCGGCGGCTGAGGCGATGACAGGGTTCTGCATCTCCATGTTCGCCGCCCAAGAGGCGTTGAAGTCATCCGTGGCCTTCAGGAATGCGCTGACCACGTCACCGTGCTGATCGCCGAAGGATGTCGGAATCGACACGATGTCGTAAGTGAAGATGCCGACATCACTTTCGTGCTCGGCACCCGACATGATCACGTTGCCGCCCGAACCAATCATGTTGACAACAGAACCGCCGAAGGCGCAGCCGACGTCGATGTCACCAGCTTCGAAGGCTGCGGCAGTGGTCGCGCCACCCTCAGCCTGGACGATGTTCAGATTGCCGATGTCGACGCCGAGGAAGTCCATCATCGACAGCATCTTGTAGTGCGTCACGTTCCCAAACGGTGTCATGACGGTCGCCCCGGCCAGCACCTCAGCAGCGTTGTCGCGGGTCACGCCGAGCGAGCCCTGGGCAATGCAGTTGTCGGCCTCGGCGTACGAGACGGCGATACCGACGAGCTTCAGGTCAGCGCCACCGTTGATGGCACCTGCGAAGGGCGTGAGACCCTGCGAGTAGGCGATATCGACGTCACCGGCAATCATGGCCTCTGACATTTCGCCACCGCTGCTGAATGGCAACCAGTTGATCGGCACGCCAACGGCGTCGGCGAATGTGCCGTCGTTCTGGCCGTATTGGTTCGGCGTTGGCCATTCGGCGAAGTACGCGACGTTCAACTCGGCGAGATCGGAAGTCGACCCACCTTCTGAGTCTCCACACGCCGAGGCGAGCAGGCCGAGCAGCGCTAAAGCTCCGAGTATTTTCGTTGGCATTGTTGCCTCTCTAAATCAGTTCTATTCGGAAATATAGCTAGGCATCCACTGGCTGAAATTAGACAGGCAGGCCAGATGCATTTCGGGTACGGCTAACCATCGCCGCGGAGCCACCCCGCAGTGCGCTCGAGAATCTGATCGACTCGTTGAAGCAGGTCGGCGATCACGGCGCTGTCGGCGATCAGCGGTGGCGAGATGGTGATCCCGGTGTAGCCGCGATCGTCCGGGCGCACGAGAAGTCGTGTCTCCTGGATGAAATCGTTGAGCACTCCGCTACGGAGACCGATCATGTTGTCCTCGGACAACTCTCGACCCTCGGCGCGATCTTCCATGAGGTCGACGGCGTAGAAGTAACCCACGCCGCGCATCTCTTTCACGATGTTGTGCCGAGCCATGAGGGCGTCGAGCCCAGCACGGAACTCGTCCTCGTGAGCGAGCACATTGGCAGGAATGTCCTCATCGGTCATGGCCCGCATGTTGGCGACGGCAACCGCAGTCGCCACCGGGTGGCCACCGAATGTTGAGCCGTGATTGTACATCCCCATGTCGGAAGCCCAGATCTCCTCGACAAGTGGTCGACGCACGATCATGCCGCCGAGGGGCATGTATGCGGAGGTGACTCCCTTTGCGAAGGTGATCATGTCGGGCACCACACCGTAACGCTCGCAGCCGAACCAATGACCGAGCCGGCCGAATGCATTGATCACCTCGTCGGCGACGAGGAGCACGCCGTACTTATCGCAGATCCTTCGCAACTCTTGCCAATAACCTTCAGGCGGAACGAGGGCGCCGCCGCCGTTCTGGACCGGTTCTGCGATGACCATCGACACCGTCTCCGGGCCTTCAGCGAGAATCATCTCCTCGACTGCTTTCACACACTCGAGCTCGCTCGCCGGCGTTCCGTCGCTCACCGAACAACCCCATGTGTTGGTCACGTGGCGCGTTCCGTCCCAGAGCATCGGCGCAAACGTCGTCTTGAACTTTGGAATGCCGGTCACAGCTAGGGCGCCAAGCGTGGTGCCGTGATAGGCCCAGTCGCGAGCGATCACCTTGTACCGATCGGTATCGCCCGTACTCACGTGGTAGTTACGTGCGAACTTCACTGCGCTCTCGACGGCCTCTGAGCCACTGCTGACGAAGAAGACCTCACTGAGATCACCCGGAGCGCGCTCCGCGATCATCCGCGACGCCTCAAGGCCTGGCGGATGTGCGGTGCCCCACGTCGGGTAGAAGCCGAGCTGATCCATCTGCTTGGCAGCGGCTGCCGACAGATCGCTTCGCCCGTGGCCGATATTCGTGCAGAACAGACCTGCGAGTCCGTCGAGGTATTGGTTGCCTTCCGTGTCCCAGATATAGCAACCCTCGCCACGTTCCATGACGACGACGTCGTCGGTGTTCCAGGCTGCGCCTTTGGTGAAGTGCGGCAACAAATGATCGGCGCGCGACATGATTTCCTCCCCGGCGACGGCGCGGATACGCCGCAACCCGACGCCAAACTACCAGTGCCGTGTTAGGGCGTCTAGCAACGGTGGAATCGTACCTAACTTGCCGACGTCAGGTCCGGTTGGTGCGCTCCGAAGAATTCAGCTCAACTAGAAGCCCCACGCTGCCGAGAATGCTCAAAACACCCTTGGAGAGGAAGAACTCCGTGCAGGTACAGACCCGTCAGCGGGGGTTCATGCTGCAAACAACGCTCCTCTCGAGGACGGCGCAGCTACCAGCACTCTCAGCAAGCATCACGGAACTCACGAGTATCTGTGTCAACGAGAACTGGCGAATCGAGGACGCGTGCGCGGTCATCGACGCTGATCCCCTTCTCCTTGACACTCTCCTGAGGGAGGCGAACAACGGTGCACTCAGTACCTCGTCAAGGGTGAAGACGAGCCGCGACGTAGTTGGGAGAGTCGGGGCATCACAAATCATGTCTGTCGCGATCCATGTTGGTCTCGAGCGATTGTTCTGCGATCTCAGGGAATACGGCGAAGGGGCGTTGACCACGATCAGGCACTGCTACCGCACTGCGATTGCGGCCGAGACGATCAAGGCAGCCTCGCGTGTGAGGTTGCCTCACTCGTTCGCCGCGACCGCGCTACTCCATGACGTAGGCGAAATCATCCTCAGCCACCACCTCGACGAGACCGAAGGGCCATCACTGCAGGAGATCCGACAGAGTCATCTGGGCGAAGCGGAAGCGGAGCGCAGCGAACTCGATCTCGATCATTGCGAGGTCAGCGCGCTCATGTGTCGTCAGTGGCGACTGCCTCAAGCAATCATCCAAGGGGTGCAACACCATCATTCCCCTTGGATCCTCGACAACCCACTCGCGTACGGTGTGAGCCTCGCCGACCAGGTTGCGACCTGCACCGAGACACCCAAACACAGTGTGGCCAACGATTTTCTACTCGTTGGTCGTTGCCTCGGGGAACTCGGATTTTCTCGAGCGGAGATGGCAATTCTGATCGACGACACGAACCGTCGCATTGCCGAGCGAACCGAAACCCGGTAACGCTCAGATGGCGGCTGAACGGGTGGCGTTTCGCTGCCGTAGCCAATCGCCGATGATGTTCAACGACAGCACAGTGAACACCAGTGCCGCCGATGGATACACGACCGGCCACACCGAAAGTCTCATGTCGGACCGTGCCTGAAAGATCATCTGCCCCCAGGTAGCAGTCGGTGGTTGCACGCTGAGACCGAGGAACGCCAGGCTTCCCTCGAGCACCATGATGAAGGCAGCCGCGATCAACGCGTACGCGATGAGGCTCGGAATCACGTTCGGGATCACTTCGCGCACCAGTATCCGCATGGGTCTCGTGCCGATAGCCCGAGCCGCCTCGACATACTCGCGATTGGTCACCGAGAGAGCGTTTGCTCTCGCAACCCTGGTGTAGGGGGGAATCGACAACAGCCCGACGACCAGACTGATCACGAAGAGACTGCGCTTCTGCGTGATCGACACCATGACCAGCAACAACACGAGCCCTGGGAAGGCAAGCACGACGTCGACGAGAGCCATGGTGATCGCTTCAGCCTTGCCCCGATAGAAGCCCACGAGCGACCCGAGAAACCCGCCGACGACGAGGCCACAAGCCACTGCGACGCTTCCCACCGTCAGCGACACTCTCGCTCCGTAAACGAGGCGAGCAAAGTTGTCCCTGGCAATCGAGTCGGTTCCGAGCCAGAACTTCCTCGATGGGCCTGCATTGTTGTCGTAACCCTCGAACAACCCGAACAAATAGTTCGGATCGCGGACGAACGGGATCCACGCCGCGAAAGTAGCGAGGAAAATGACGATGAACATCCACCCCACCGCGAGCCGCACACCCCAGGACATAGAAGCGAACAGCAACTCCTCGTCGCGGTCGGCAGAGCCCGATTCGAGGACACGTTCGATGATCGCCGCCTCGCTCATATCTCGCCCGATGGTCGGCGGAGTCTGGTCAGAGCGCCGAAGCGCGTGACGCGTTGCGCTTACGGAGCCAGTCGCCCATGATGTTCAACGACAGCACAGTGAACACCAGTGCCATCGACGGGTACACCACTGGCCACACCGCCTGACGCATATCAGCCCGGGCCTGGAAGATCATCTGCCCCCAAGTCGGCGTTGGTGGCTGAACGCTCAGGCCGAGGAATGCCAGACTTCCCTCGAGCACCATGATGAAGGCGGCCGCGACCATGGCGTACGCCATGAGGCTCGGCAGGACGTTGGGAATGACCTCGCGTATGAGGATACGGAACGGTTTCGTCCCGATCGCGCGCGCCGCTTCGACGAACTCGCGATTGGCGATCGACAACGCGTTTGCTCTCGAGACCCTGGTGTACGGAGGGATCGACAGCAGTCCGACGACCAGACTGATCACGAAGAGACTGCGCTTCTCGGTGATGGACACCATCACCAGCAGCAACACGAGGCCAGGGAACGCCAGGACGACGTCGACCATGGCCATGACCGCCGACTCTGTCCTGCCTCGGACGAAGCCCACGAGCGAGCCGAGAAACCCTCCGACGATCAGACCGCATCCGACAGCGGTTGCGGCAACAATGAGCGACACCCTCGCGCCGTAGACGAGCCGCGCGAAAATGTCACGTGCCAAGTTGTCGGTGCCGAGGATGAATTTGCTCGAGGGTCCTGCATTGTTGTCATCACCTTCGAAAACGCCGAACAGGAAGTTCGGATCCTTGATGAATGGCAGGAAGTCCGCGAACACCGCGAGGAAGATGATGAGCGACAGCCAACCGCCGGCAATCCTCGCCGACCAAGGCATCGTCGCGAACCAGCCGCCTTCATCGCGGCTGTCGTCGACGTCCTCGAGCATTCCCGTGGCCAATGCGGTGACGTCGATGTCTTCAGGGGCGATGTCGGACACGTCAGGTCCTCCCGCTACGAATACGGGGATCGACGGCGATGTAGATGAAGTCGACGGTCATGTTGATGAACACATAAACCGTCGCGATGAAGACCGTCAGACCCTGGATCACCACATAGTCACGTTTGGTGATCGCATCGATCAACGCTCGACCGATACCTCCCATCGCGAACAGTTGCTCGATGACCACAGTTCCGCCGAGGAGCGAGCCGATGTTCAGGCCGACAACCGTGATGAGGCTGAGCGATGACGGTCTCAACGCGTGTCTCGCGAGGATGAACCTGTCGCTCATGCCCTTGGCCTTGGCCGACAACACGTAGTTCTCCTGCAACGTCGAGATCATGTCAGCCCGGATGAGGCGAGAGAAAACGGCCATGTCGACAAGCGCTAGCGATACCGCAGGGAGGATGACGCCTTTGACGTTGCCGGAGACGCTCTCGGTCAGGCGTGTCCAGCCCGTCGCTGGTAGCCAACCGAGGCGTTCGGCGAAGAACCAGATGAGGAACACCCCGACCACGAAATTCGGGATCGACAGGCCGAGCTGTAGCCCGCCGGAGATGGCGCGATCGGAAAATCGTCCTTGCCGGTATGCGCTGATGATGCCGAGAGGCACAGCGAAGATCAGCGCAAAGCCGATGGCGAACAGCGTGAGCTGCAATGTGATCGGTAGCCGCTGCGACAGCAGCGTACTGACGGGCTGACGAGTGATGGCCGACTCGCCGAGGTCACCGGTGACGGCGTCCTTGAGCCAGTTGCCGTATCGGACGAACGCCGGGTCGTTCAGCCCCAGCTCTTCACGGAGTTGCTCCACGATCGCTCGATCGTTCTGTTGTTCCGCGGGAATGAGGATGTCGCCCAGGTCGCCTGGAAGAAGATCGACCATGAAGAACGTGAGCACGGACACCGCGAAAAGAGTCGCAACAGCTCTCAGAAGTCGGGCGGCGATCAGCTTCTGCATTGTGCTCCGTGCGGTTTTGCGAGGGGATAGGAACGGAAGAACAAATCAACGGTGGGCGGGCCATGGGGCCCGCCCACCGATGACTCAGTTACGTCAGATCAACCGTCGGTGATCTGGACGAAGTGCCAGCGGCCTTCGGCGCCGGGGGTACCGGCTCCGAGAACGCCGTCGGGGGTAACCCAACCGGATACGCCGATGATGCCTTCAGTCACACCGATGGCCGTAGCCGTGTGGCCGGAGTACCAGACCGGAACCTCGTCAGCGAAGCGCATCATGACCATCTCATAGAGCGCATAGCGCTCCGCGAAGTCGTCAGTCTTGACTGCCTCGACGAGCCAACCGAACATCTCCGGATCCCAGTAATTCGGGAAATTCACAGCGCTGAACGGAACACCGAACTCCTCGGCAATGGCCGGGGTCGGGGCTGCGAAAGCGGTGTTCAGGAACGTCGATGGATCGTCGTCCGATGACCAGCGCCAGCAATGGGCGCCATGAGTTCCGACGAAGCCGGTATCAACACCGAGGCTCATGTTGATGTGCGTCGCCTGGTCGAACTGCGTGAGCTCGACGTTCACGAGGCCGGTGGATGTCCACACGGCTTCGATGACCTGCATCGCTGCAATGAGCGTGGGGTCTGGCGGGCACGACAGCTCGACGTCGATGGACTCGCCAACAGCCTTGCCGTCCGAACGGGCCGGGTCGTCGACATACTCCTGAATCAGGGCGGTGCCTGCCGGGATGTCGAACTGCGGCCATGCCGCGGCGACGGCCTCGCTGTACCACGGGCTGTCCGGGCTGAACCACTGCGAACCAGGGAGCGAAATGCCGGTGCCACCGAGGGCATCGATCACTGCGTCCTGGTTGTTCAGGTGGGTCAGGCCCTTACGGACACGCTTGTCGTCGTACGGCGGAACGAGGGTGTTGAATTGGCCACCACCGACGTTGTTGCCCTGGAACTCGAACAACGTGAGGCCATCGGCTTCGCGTGCGTCACGGATCGTGCCTTGACGCAGCGTCTGCATGGCGTTCACGGTGCCGGAGATCAACGAAGACAACCGGGTGCCCTCGTCGGGGATCGGCCTGAAGGCGATCTCGTCGAGGTACGGCAGGCTGTTGCCCTGCTCGTCAGTCATCCAGTAGTTGTCGTTGCGCACCAACAGCGTTTCGTTGTCGATATCGCGGTTGGCCATGATGAATGGACCAGTTCCCACTGGGTTCTGGGCGTAGCCATCTGGGTCCGACAAAGCGAGTTCTGGATCGAAGACGGTTCCGAGGCCACGACCAGTGAGGTGGGCCGGGAACGCCGAGTTGCCTGCACCCAGGGTGTAGGTGACTTCGAAGTCACCCGTGGCCTGAATATCGACGACGCCCGCTGCCGCCAAGATGCCACCGGAGATGGCTCCTGTCTGCTGAATCGGGAACATGTCGGCAACGGTCTGAGCGTTGAAGTCCTTGCCATTGTGGAACTGCACGCCCTCACGCAGGTTCATCACCCAAACGGTGAAGTCGGCGTTAGGTGCGATGTCCGTGGCAAGCCAGCCAACCGGCTCGAAGGTGTTGCTGATCTCGAACAACTTGTCGTAGATGTTGACCATCATGTTGCGACATGGAGAGGAACATGCGTCCTCCCAAGGGCGAAGGCCTGGTGCCTCAGCTTCGAGACCAACCGTGACCCGGCCACCGTAGCTGGGACCTGCCACTGGCGCTTCCGTGGAAGTCACGGCGTCGCTGATGGTGGTTGATGTAGCAGCGGCCGTTGTTGGCGCAGCTGTGGTCTCGGCGGCTCCCTGCTCAGCCGTGGTTGCAGTGGCGTCGTCGCCGCCACTGTCACCACACGCCGCAGCAATGAGTCCGAAGACCAGCAGGAGCCCAAGTAGCTTGCTCCACTTTCTTCTCATGGTTTCCCTTTCGGGTTCATGCCCTCACGGGCAACGAATATTGCTCGAATATGAAATGGTCCAGCGCCAGCCGGACCGAATGTGATCGGCGAATTTGATCCCCGCACCTCTCATCTGCGCCTACGTAACGCGCGGTTGAGATGGTTCAGCGGTGATCGACCGGCGCCCTCCTAAAACTCCGGTCTAGTCGTTTGCCAACGAGACCTCCATCGGTTGCGGTTCGATCAGGGGATGATGGCAAGCGACGAAGTGGTCGCTTGCGATCTGCACCATCTGCGGTTCTTCGGCCGAGCACTGCTCGTCAGCTCGGGGACAGCGTGTCCTGAACCGGCAGCCCGAGGGCGGATTGATGGGCGAGGGAAGGTCTCCCTCCTCCACGATTTCGAGATCGATCTCGTTGTCAGGGTCGGGTTCTGGCACCGAGCCGAGCAACAACGACGTGTAAGGGTGCGCCGGATTCGAGTACATCTCGTTCGATTCCGCGACCTCACACATCTTTCCGAGATACATCACCGCAACCCTGTCGCTGATGTTCTTCACGACAGCGAGGTCGTGCGCGATGAACACGAGCGTGAGGTCGTAGTCGACCTTGAGGTCGCCGAGAAGGTTGAGGATCTGTGCCTGAACCGACACGTCGAGCGACGACACCGGCTCGTCACAGATCAACATTGATGGGTCGAGGACCAGGGCTCTTGCGATCGAGATTCGTTGGCACTGACCACCGGAGAACTCGTGAGGCCTCTTGTCGCGGGCCAAATCGGGGTCGATGCCGACCGCCTCGAGGAGTTTGTCGGTGATGGCCCGCTTTTCTTCCTTGGAAGCTGGACCCCACACGTCAAGCGGTTCGGCGACGACCTTGCCGATCTTGCGTCGCGGGTTCAGTGACGAGATCGGATCCTGGAAGATCATCTGTATGTCGGTGCGGCGGAGCCGAAGACTGTCGCCCTTGAGGTCGGTGAGCTCGTCGCCATTGAGCTGGACCGAGCCTGCAGTCGGCGGCGGCAACTGGATGATTGCCCTACCCGTCGTGGACTTGCCACAACCAGACTCACCGACAAGGCCGAGGGTCTCGCCTTTCTTGATGTCGAAGCTGATGCCTGACACCGCCTTGACCCTGTTACCACCAGGAGCTGGAAACTCGACCGTGAGCCCCTCGACTCGCAACAGAATGTCGTCGCCGTCCCGCAGGTGCGCGGTTCCCGTGCCTGCCATCAGATCTCGCCTCCAAGCTGGGCGAGTGACTCTTCGTGACGTCGGATCGACACCGCCTGGGGCATTGCTTTCGCCACGTTCTTCTCGAACGCTTCGCGGTTGGGCTCACTTCCGACAGGGAAGTGGCACGAGAACTCATGGTTCGGGCTTGCTTCCTGCAGCACGGGTTCTTCGCTGAAACAGATGTCCTGCGCATACGCGCATCGGGGCGAGAACGAACATCCGGCTGGTGGGTTGATGAGGTCGGGAGGGCGACCCACGATCGCAGCGAGCCTCGTGTGACTCAGGTGGCTCGTCCGCGGGATCGAACGCAGCAAGGCCTCGGTGTAGGGGTGCTTCACGTCGTCGAAGAGCGCCTTCGTCGAAGCGCGTTCGACGATCTTTCCCGCGTACATCACGGCGATGTCGTCGGTCCTGCCTGCGACCACTCCGAGATCGTGCGTCACGAGAACCATGCCCATGTCGCGTTCCCTCTGCTCACGGGCAAGAACGTTCATGATCTGATGCTGAACCGTGACGTCGAGCGCAGTCGTCGGCTCGTCGGCGAAGAGCAGTCGAGGACCGCAAGCGATGGCGATGGCGATGCACACTCGTTGACGCATGCCGCCGGACAGTTGGTGGGGATATGCGCTGAGGCGGGCTTCGGCCTCAGGAATGCGAACTTCCTTGAGCAGAGCGAGCGCAGTCTCCTTCGCTTCTTCTTTGCTCAGACCGAGGTGATGGCGAAGATGCTCTGTGATCTGACGACCGATCCGCACAACGGGGTTGAGGGACGTCATCGGGTCCTGGAAGACCATCGACATCTCTGCGCCCCAGTATTCGCGCATCTTCTTGTTCGGCACGTCAAGCAGATCGACACCGGCGTAGCGGACCGATCCCTCGGTGAAAACATTGGCGCCCAGGTTCAGACGCATGATGGTTCTGGCCAGGACTGTCTTGCCGGAACCCGATTCTCCCACGATGCCGATGGTGCGTCCGCGGTCGACGGTCAGATCGACGCCGTCGACGGCCTTGACCATGCCGAGCGGAAGCTTGAAGTGGGTCTTCAGCCCTTCGACAACGAGGAGCGGTTCATTACGCAGACCTTGCGCAGTCGCCGAATCCGGCATGGCCCATGTGTCAGCAGACAAGTCTTGCGGTCCCCTCGTTTCGACGCTCCGCACGACTACCGAGTCGCCCGAGAACTGTAGGTGACGTAGCCGTCATCACAGTTGGTCCGCGAACCTTACGGTCATTCCGAGCACCGAATCAACCATCCTGCGAAGTAGTCACTGAATCGTCGCAGCCATGTCGCCGCCACAGAAGGTCATGAGCGGCGATGAAACTTATCGACCTCAGATCAGTCGACCATGGCCACTCCGGCAGCCATTCGCCCCGAGGTTGTGGAGGCTCGACCAATTCTGGCGTCGTCAAGCTCTTACAGCTCGGTCTGAATGCCTCTTCAAACCAGCGGTGCGGTGGGGCCTCGCGGCTGAGACGATCGGTCTGGCGACACCCGAACTGGTGCTGAAGCACAACCGATCCGGAGAGAGGCCGGCTCGTGTCAAGGCAAGCGATCGATGCACTCCCGTCTTCAGCGAACGTCTCCGTTTCATCCATGAGGTGAGTGGTGAGCACCGCGTAACGCTGCGCGACAAACCACAGCGCATCCCCGAGCGCTGCATCCTCGATGGCGAAGGTCACTTCCATGCCGACCTCCCCCATTCCGTGAAGAGAACCCCACACCAGATGCAGCCGACGCTGCAGATGGCGGGAAGGGTTAGACCTGCGTGCCGACGCGGAGCTCGCGGAACGCGACTCCCCTGTCGACCGCGATGTCGCGAGGAAGACCAAGGACGCGGTCACCGATGATGTTGCGCTGGATCTCGTCGGTACCGCCGGCAATCGATGAAGAAAACGACCCGACCGTCTGCTTGGCGAGATCACCACCGGCGACATCATCAGCTGGCCAAGCCTGTGAGCCAGGACCGGCCATGTTCATCGTGATCTCACGCATTCGCCATTGGATGACAGAACCAAAGAGCTTGCCAAGCGAACCACCAGGACCAGGCGCTCGACCCGACTGCATCTCAGCGCGGGTGCGAAGCGCCAGGAGCGACTTGGTCGTCTCCATCGAATAGATGCGCATCATGTCTTGACGAACGTTCTCGTCTTCGAGCATGTCGCCGGCCTTGGCTGCAGCCTTCAGGAGCTTGAAGTTCGGAGTACTGATCCGACCGGCTCCTGCAGTGCCGATGGCAACACGCTCGTACATCAACATCGCCGTCGCCTGGTTCCAACCGTTGTTCAGTTCGCCGAGCAGATTGTCGGCAGGGATCCTGACATCAGTGAAGAAGACCTCGTTGAAGTGGCGACCACCATCGATCTGGTTGATCGGCCGCACCTCGACACCCTCTGCGTCCATCGGGAGGATGAACATCGAAATACCTGCGTGCTTGACGGCCTCCGGGTCGGTACGGGCAATGAGCACCGCATAGTCCGATACGTGGGCAAGCGTCGTCCACACCTTCTGGCCGTTGATGATCCACTCGTCGCCGTCGCGCTCTGCCTTGGTCTGAAGACTCGCCACGTCAGATCCGGCTCCTGGCTCCGAGAACATCTGACACCAGAGCGTCCGCCCTGCGATGTTGTCGGGGAGAAATGTGCGCTTCTGCTCCTCGGTACCGAAGTCGTTCACGACGGGAAGGCACATGCCGTGGCTGATGATGAAGTCGTTGCTCATCGTCGGGAACTTCGACGACACCTCGCGATACACGCGATCATGGGCTTTGCTGAGGCCAGCGCCGCCATAGGACCTGTCATATACGATCCCGCCGAGACCGGCATCGGCCAGCTTGGCCTGGAACGATTTGCACGCTGCGTAGTCAGCATTGGGAACAGCGTGCTCCGACACGAACGCCGTCACCTCGGCCCTGAACGCTTCGAGGTCAGCTTCGGAAGGGTTTCGTGGGTCTGGGGCCGTATCGCTCAATGGTCTCCTCCGAGGGCATCAAATGCGCGGTAGTTGCAGAGGTTATGCTGAAACCCCCTCGGCGCCACATCTTGCTCGCTGAGGACCCACCATTCGTCAGGCCCGTATTTGTGCTGATGCCAGCATCAAGATGAAGAGAGAAACGACATGAGCAACATGACCCCGCGCACCGCCGTCATCGTCGACGCCGTCCGCACGCCTGGCGGCAAACGGAACGGCAAGCTTCAAGACTGGCATCCCGCTGAACTCGGCGCCCACGTACTGAAGGCTCTCGAAGAACGCAACGGCCTCGACCCTTCGATGGTCGACGACGTCATCATGGGTTGTGTCATGCAGGTCGGCGAGCAGTCTCTCAACATCGGCCGAAACGCGGTGCTCACTGCCGGTTGGCCAGAGTCGGTTCCGGCCACCACCGTCGACCGTCAGTGCGGATCGAGCCAACAGGCGTTGCACTTCGCCGCCCAGGGCGTCATTGCCGGCGCCTACGACATCGCTATCGCCGCAGGTGTCGAGGTGATGACCCGTACCCCGATGGGTGCCTCGATCGTGAAGGGCATGGGCATTCCTTTCCCCGCTGCGATGCAGGATCGGTACGAAGACACCGGTCTCCCTCCACAGGGCATCGGCGCAGAGATGATCGCCGACGAGTACGGCATCACTCGGCAAGACCTCGACTCCTATGGAGCTGAAAGCCAGCGTCGAGCGGCAGTGGCGACAGAACAAGGTCGGTTCGAGAACGAAATCGTCCCCGTTCCGGTGACGATCGACGGACAGGTCGAGATGATGACGCGTGACGAGGGCATTCGCCACGGCACCACCTCGGACACACTCGGCAACCTCAAGCCGGCGTTCAAGGAGGACGGCAAAGTCACAGCAGGCAACTCCAGCCAGATCTCGGACGGCGCATCAGCGGTCCTCGTCATGAGCGAAGAGAAGGCCGCCGAACTCGGCCTCAGGCCACGAGCCAGGTTCCACAGCTTCGCCGTTGTCGGCGCCGATCCCGTCACGATGCTGAAGGGTCCGATCCCGGCGACCGAGAAGATCCTCGAGCGTTCCGGCCTCACGATCGACGACATCGACCTGTTCGAGGTCAACGAGGCCTTCGCCTCGGTCGTGCTCGCCTGGCAAAAAGAGCACAACACCGACCTGTCGAAGACAAACGTGAACGGTGGCGCTATCGCCCTGGGGCACCCACTCGGATCGTCGGGCACCAAACTCATGGCAACGCTGTTGAACGAACTCGAGCGAACCGGTGGTCGCTACGGGATGCAAACGATGTGCGAAGGTGGCGGTCTCGCAAACGCCACGATCATCGAAAGGATCAGCGACTGATGCCACGCATGAACCTGGAGGGGAGTTCCTCCATCATCACCGGAGGTGCCTCGGGAATCGGGGAAGCCAGCGCCCGTCAACTCGCAGCTGCCGGCGCACGTGTCGTCATCGCCGACCTCAACGAGGAAGGCGGCCAAACCGTCGCGTCGGAACTCGGCGGCCTGTTCGTCAAGTGCGATGTGTCGAGTGTCGACGACGCGCAGGCAGCCGTCGCTGCTGCTTCGGAGATGGGGCCGCTCCGCTCGCTGGTGAACTCCGCCGGCCTCGGCTACGCCGCCCGCACCATCGATCGCAACAACGTGCCGATGGACCTCGAGCGCTTCACCTTCGTCATCAAGGTGAACCTGATTGGCTCGTTCAACATGTTGAGCCAGGCTGCAGCCGCGATGGCAAAAACCGGCCCCGTCGACGAAGACGGCTCGCGTGGCGCCATCGTCAACATGGCCTCGGCGGCCGCGTTCGACGGTCAGATCGGCCAGTGCGCCTACTCGGCTTCGAAGGGCGGGGTGGTGGGCATGACCCTCCCGATCGCCCGTGACCTTTCCGCAGCCGGCATCAGAGTGAACACCATCGCGCCAGGCCTCATCGACACGCCCATCTACGGCACCGGCGAGCAGAGCGATGCGTTCAAGGCTCACCTCGGTGCAAGTGTGCTGTTTCCCAAGCGCCTCGGCTCCGGCGAAGAACTGGCCTTCGGCGTGATGGAATGCATCACCAACCCGTACATGAACGGAGAAACCATCAGACTCGATGGCGGCATCCGCATGCCACCGAAGTAGAGACCGATGTTCGACGCACTGGTCCTGAGCAAGGCCGACGAAGAGTCAGCTCCCTTCGCCGCCGTCATGCAACTCGAGGACGCCGATCTTCCAGAAGGCGATGTTGTCGTTGCGGTCGAATACTCGACGGTGAACTACAAGGACGGGCTCTGCTATTCGGCCAACGGCGGCGGACTGGTCCGAAATTACCCGCACGTTGGTGGCATCGATTTCGCCGGCACCGTCGAGTCGTCGAGGGACCATCGATACGCACCCGGCGATCGAGTGGTGCTCACCGGCTGGCGCGTCGGCGAAGCCTGGTGGGGTGGCTATGCCCAGAAGGCATGCGTGAAAGCCGATTGGCTCGTGCCGCTGCCCGATGGAGTCAGCAGCCGTGAAGCCATGGCCATCGGTACCGCAGGGCTGACCTCGATGCTGTCCGTCCTGGCACTCGAGAACCACGGGCTCACTCCAGGATCAGGACCCGTGCTCGTCACAGGAGCCAGCGGCGGTGTCGGTTCCGTCGCCGTAGCGTTGCTCGCTGCACTCGGCTATGAAGTCGCTGCGGTCACAGGTCGCCCAGAGTCGGCCGACTACCTCGCCGGGCTGGGAGCTACACAGATAGTCGCCCGCGAAGAGGTCGACGAAACCGTGCGCCGCCCGCTCGAAGGCGAAACGTGGTCGGGGTGCATCGATCCAGTCGGCGGCGACATGCTCGCCCGCGTCCTCGGACAGCTGAAGTACGGCGCTTCGGCGGCTGCAGTCGGGCTCGCAGGAGGGGCACATCTCCCGGGGTCAGTCATCCCGTTCTTGCTCCGCGGCATCAACCTCCTGGGCATCGACTCCGTCATGCAGCCGTACGAGAACCGCGTCGCAGCGTGGACCCGGCTCGCCAGCGACCTGCCGATGGACCAACTCGAGGCCATGGTGGTTCCGGCCACGTTGACCGACGTCCCAGGACTTTGCGCCGACATCCTCCGAGGCCAAGTCCGCGGCAGAGTCGTCGTCGACGTCAACAGCTGACCCCGGCTTGGGGCACCCTCTCTGCGTTTGGCGCGGCATCTCCTCGCTCTGTGGCCGTTCAGGCCCCACCAGGCTCTATACCCTGGCCAGGTGCAGATAGCGTGATGACGTGGCTGACCTCGACTTCGCGTTCATGCCCTTCGATGCGTTCGACCTCAATGGCGTCGCTGGTGCCTGGAACAGCTTCCGCCTGTCGTGACTTCCATCGGCTATCCGGATCTTCCTGTCTCCGAACGAAGGCACGAAATCCTTGCATCCATCGAGGAACACCAGGTCACGGTCCTTGCCGGTGAAACCGGTTCCGGGAAGAGCACCCAACTCCCCAAAATGTGCCTCGAGCTCGGCCGTGGCGTCGATGCGTGGATCGGTCACACGCAGCCGAGGCGCATCGCGGCCCGATCGGTTGCCGAGCGGATCGCGGAAGAGCTCGGTACCGAGATCGGTGAACGCGTCGGCTACGCGGTGCGCTTCAACGATCACGTCGGCTCCAACTCCCAGATCAAGGTCATGACCGACGGTCTGCTGCTGGCCGAGATTCAACGCGACAGAAACCTCAAGCGCTACGACACCATCATCATCGACGAGGCGCATGAGCGAGGCCTGAACATCGACTTCTTGCTCGGGTACCTACATCGGCTACTCCCCCGCCGGCCCGACCTGAAGCTCATCATCACCTCGGCAACCATCGACACCCAGCGCTTCGCCGATCACTTTCAAGACGCTGCCATCATCGAGGTTTCCGGCCGTGGATTTCCGGTGGAGATACGTTACCGGCCGCTCGATGACACAGACGACGGCATCCCGCGCGATCAATCGGTCGCCATCGCCGACGCGGTAGCAGAGCTCGTCAGGGAGGGCCCTGGCGACATTCTCGTGTTCTGCAGCGGTGAGCGGGAGATCCGTGACGCGGCCGAGAGCATCTCCGAGCTCCGGCTCCCGTCCACAGAGGTGTTCCCGCTGTTCGCCAGGCTGTCGGCGGCCGAACAACACCGAGTCTTCGAGCAGCACTCCGGTCGACGTGTCGTCGTCGCAACCAACGTCGCCGAGACGTCGCTCACGGTGCCTGGCATCCGTTACGTCGTCGATCCTGGCACCGCCCGAATCTCGCGATACAGCCAGAGAACAAAGGTACAGCGGCTGCCCATCGAAGCGATTTCTCAGGCGTCGGCGAACCAGCGAGCAGGACGGTGCGGCCGAGTTGCGCCCGGCATCTGCATTCGGCTCTACGGCGAAGACGACTATCTCAGTCGATCCGAATTCACCGAGCCGGAGATCCAGAGGACCAACCTCGCTTCAGTCCTGCTGCAGATGGCCGCGCTTCGGCTCGGCGACCCAGCCGAGTTCCCTTTCGTCGACCCCCCAGAGTTACGAAACATCCGCGACGGCATCAACCTGCTCGAGGAAATCGACGCAGTCGACCCAGAACATGCCAACACCAGGCGTTGGCTGACCCCGCTCGGCCGCCAACTCGCCCGCTTGCCCATCGATCCCCGCCTAGGGCGCATGGTGATGGAAGCATCCGACAACGGCTGCGTTCACGAGGTGATGGTGATCGCGAGCGCGCTGTCGATCCAGGATCCGAGGGAACGGCCGAACGACAAGAGAGCGGTCGCCGACGAGTTGCATCGACGATTTCAGAAGCCGGGCAGCGACCTCCTTGCTTTTGTCGAACTCTGGAAACACATAGAGATGAAGCGCACAGAGTTGTCGTCGAACCAGTTTCGCAAGCTCTGTCGCAAGGAGTTCCTCAACTATCTTCGCATTCGCGAATGGCAGGACATCTACGCCCAACTGCGTCGCGAACTCAAGCAGATGAAGGTCGAGATCAACACCATCGAGCCGTCAGCGGATGCTGTGCACGTCTCGTTGCTCGCCGGCCTGCTGTCACACATCGGCTACCTGCTCCCGAAGGCAGGCGCGACTCGACGCAGTGGCCCCCGTCAACGCAAGGAGATCCCTGAGTTTCAAGCAGCCAGAGGCGCGAAGTTCGCCATTGCTCGAGATTCTGTGCTGTCGAAGGATTCACCCAGCTGGGTCATGGCCGCTGAGTTGGTCGAGACCAACCGACTGTGGGCCAGCGGCGTGGCCAAGATCGAACCCGAATGGGCGGAGCGACTGGGCTCACACCTCACCACCAGCAGCTACTCCGAGCCACGTTGGGACGCAAACGGCGGATCGGCAGTCACTACAGAACGCGTCACGTTGTACGGGCTTCCGATCGTCACGGGTAGACGAGTTCAGCTCGGCAGAGTCGACCGGGAACTGGCCAGAGAGATGTTCATCCACCATGCACTCATCGAAGGCGATGCCCCTCCAGAGTGGTTCTCTCGTCATGCTTTCGTCTCGCGCAACAGGGCCGTCATCGCCGAAGTCGACGCCATCGGAGCTCGGGCGAGGCGAACCGACCTGATAACCGACCGGGCAGCCATCCACCGGTTCTACGACGACAAACTGGCCCACGACGTGACCTCCACAAGTCACTTCAACCGCTGGTGGAAGGCAAAACGCCGAACCGAGCCAGGCCTGCTCGACATGCACGTCACCGATCTGATCGATCCTGACACCGCGGAGATCGACGAGGAAGCCTTTCCGATCTCGTGGAGGGACGGCGATGTCCACCTCGACGTCAGCTACCAGTTCGACCAGGCGGACGACAACGACGGTGTCATCGTCACCATCCCCGTCGAGATCGTGAATCAGCTCGACCCTTCCGGCTTCGACTGGGGCGTTCCTGGCCATCGCTCCCAGCTCGTAACCGCTCTCATCCGGAGCCTTCCCAAACCCATCAGGAAACACTTCGTGCCGGTTCCGGACACCGTCGAGCAGATAATGGGGGCCATCGATCCCTCACACGGAGGAGTACTCGAGGCATTGTGCCGCGAGCTCTCCCGCCTGTCTGGTGTGGCCGTACCGGTCGATGCACTGGACCTCGGCCGCGTACCGGACCACCTACGCCCGACGCTGCGCGTCGTCGACATCAATGGCGGGACCATTGCCGAAGGCAAGGATCTCCGTCACATCAGATCCGAGGTCCGAGATGCGATGCTCGACGTGCTCGCCTCGACCGAGAGCGACATCGAGCACACCAGTCTCACGGATTGGACGGTCGGCACGATCGACAGAGTTCTGGACGCCGAACGTGGTGGTCATCGCGTTCGGGCACATCCCGCGCTGGTGGACGAGGGCAACTCCGTATCGCTGAAACTGCTCAGCAGCGTCAGGGACCAAGCCGACGCTCACTGGGGAGGCGTGCGTCGGATAATCCGACTCCAACTTCCTTCACCCGTGAAGCAGCTTGATACGCGGTTCTCGAACGCGACCAAGCTGGCTCTTGCCGCTGACTCTGTTCAGTCGAAGTCCAGCTGGTATCACGACGTCATCGACGCAACGGTCGACACCAGTCTCGAGCGGGCGGGGGGCCCATGTTGGGATCGAGTCGGCTTCGAACGACTCCTCGAGTCGGCGAGGACGAACTTTGCCGATGACCTCACCAAAACGGCTCGCGTCACCTCACGTCTCATTGCCCTCCTCGCGTCGACGACCGCAGCCATCGCAGCAGCCAGAGACACGCCGCGAGCCGAAATGATGGGGCCGTCGTTGATCGATGCCGAGGAACACGTTCACCGCATCGCATACGAGCGGTTCCTGACGTCTGTCGGCATCGAGAGGTTGCCCGACATAGAGCGTTACCTCAGAGGAATCGTCTATCGAATCGAGAAACTCCCCACGCAGGTGACCCGGGACCAACGCGACATGCTGGTGTGTCGAGAGCTGGAAGCAGACCACGCCCGACTCGCCGCCGGATCCGACAGAATCGCCGAAGTCGAAGACATCGCATGGAGCCTGCAGGAGTTCAGGGTCAGCGTGTTCGCACAACCAGTCGGCACGGCCGCTTCGGTGAGCGAGAACCGAATCCGTTCGGCCATACGCCGAGCCTACGGCGTCAGTTGATGCCGATTTCTTCGGTCATAACCAGCTGATTGCGGCCGCGACGTTTCGCCAAATACAGCGCTTCGTCGGCACGGACGAAAACGTCACGGTGTCCGATGTCGTCGCTGAAGGCGAAGGCACCTCCGACGGAAACCTTCTGACCACTTTCGGTGACTGCTTGCATGATCCGTTCGCCAATCGCTCTGGCCTGAAGTTCGTCGTCGACAGGTACCACCACCGCGAACTCGTCTCCACCGATACGAAAAACCGAATCGTCATCACGCAGCGCCGACCTGAGTCCGGCGGCAACAGCCTTCAGTTGCCGATCCCCCTCATCATGGCCCAGTGTGTCGTTCACCAACTTGAAGTGGTCGATATCGATCATGAACACAGCGTTCAGGGTCTCTTGGTTATGTCGGATGCTGCTCAGTTTTTCGTCGAATGCTTGCGAGTGGCCGAGTCCGGTCAGGGGATCTCGACGTGTCTGGCTCAGGAGCTCGCCCAGGTGTCTGGAATTGCGGATCGCACTGCCGAGCAGCGCGGCGAGAACCTCAAGCTGCTCGACCTGGTGATGGTCGTTTAGTTCAGCCGTCGTACTGCCGACGAGAAGGAATCCGAGCCGAGAGTCTGCGGCATCGACCGCGCTGACAGCGAGCGACGACAGACCGGCGTCAGCGAGCACTTCGTATCCTTCGCTACCGATCGCCGTGGGATCGCCCACTGTGTAGCACGACCTCGGTCCTTGAACCCATGAGCTGAGCACGGCGAGTGTTTCCATCGGCAGCGCGGTGAGCAGGTTCGAAGTAGGTCCCATGGAATCTGCTGGAGTGAACGCACCGCCGGGCAGGTCGGCGACGAACATGGCAGAGTCGAGACCGGTCAGAGCTGTTGCCACCTCAAGCGCGTTGCGTATGGCTCGAGGTTCGTTGACGGTGTTGGCGAAGATGGGTGCATTGTCTGCCAGCAACTTCCACCCGGACGGGTCTTTGAGTCCACCGAGTTCGGTAACCCTCAGTCCGAGCAGTTTCCCGACTTCTGACATCTCGTTGCGCAACGCCGCATCGATTGACCCCTCGGCTTCGACGTCCAAGGCGCCGATAAACTCTCCATCAGCGAAAATCGGGGAGGAAGTTTCTCGGCCCTGCCACCATTCAGACGCATCTCTACGAGCCTCAGAGCGCGTTAAATCCAAGGTATCTTCGACTAAAGGGAAGCCGTCGAAGACCTGCCAGTATCCGACTGACGCGACCCTTCGCAGCAGGCCAGAGCGAAGGAGATAGACGCTCACGCGCTGGTACCCCTGCGCGACGAAGTACGCACAGCACAGCTCGGCACATACCTCAACGTCGTCGATCTCGACCAAACGGGCCTCAAACGCCTGCCTATCCCATATATCGAGATCAGCCAATGGTTCACACTCCGTGATGGTTCGACCACAAAACTATAGTCGCGCCGAACCAACTTGTCCTTTGTCGGCCGGATAAGCAACAGCCCGCCAGGATTCGACCGAGCCAAGCCGATGTGGGTACCGACCTGTTCCCGGGTCTGAGGCACCAGATCGACTGACGCTGGGTCACCGCCTGAGCAGCCAACTTGGCGATCAGTCGGAGCTTCAGGAAGCGAGAAGTGAATAGGTGTCGAACCGTCCACCGAGAATCTGCTCTGACGGGGCCCCTATCCAGTCCAGGACGTCGGCATACACCGACCGGGTATCGATGTTCGGAACCAAGTCACCATGATCAAGATTGACGAGGTCTGCGTCGCCGACGAGCTGACGTCCAGCCACCGCTGGCCCAGCGACAAACGCGATGCCACCGTGTCCGTGGTCAGTGCCGCCTGAGCCGTTCTCTGCGACCCTTCGACCGAACTCACTGTAGGCCAGCGTGACGGTGCGGTCGGCGTATCCGGACTTGGACAGGCGGCTGTAGAGCGCCTCGATACCGTTCGCGATACCCCCGAGCAGTTCGATGTGTCGCGCCAGTTGGTCGCTGTGTGTGTCGAAGCCAGGTGCGTTGATGAGGATCACCTCCGTACCGATGTCGGCTTCGATGATGGAAGCGGCCGCATGGAACAACTCTTCGATCTCGTAAGCGACGTCGACTTGCGGCGTCGAATCAAAGACTGTCTGCAGCGTGTCGACCGAGTCGACAGCGGTGGGGATTGCGGCCTGAGCCGCGCCCAGAAGTCCGTCGGCCGACGGTCCGGCAGCCATTGCGGAGAAGGCATCTGAAACGCCGCTCGAGCGTCGCGGGGCACGAAGTACGAAACCGTCGAGGCGCTGCACGATGACGGGCCGGGTGGCGATGCCAGTCAGCGCGGGCGCGCCACCGCCAAGTGAAACCGCACGTATCGGTATGGCCTCATCAGACACCGTAGCGTCGAGGTACCGGCCAATCCATCCCCCCGAGGAAGCCAGCTCTGGGGTTGCCGTCCACCAGGTGTCCAGCGCGACGAAGTGCGACCGAGACTGCTCTGGCAATGCCAGGCCCTGCACCACAGCGAGTTGATCGTCGGACCACATATCCACGAGCGGGGCCAGGGCCGGGTGGAAACCATGCGAGGTGATGCCATCGAGTGGCACCACGTCGGCATCGTCGATGGCAAGCGTCGGCCGTGCGTCGCGGTAGCGGCCGTCCGCCGGGACAAGGGTGTTCAAAACGTCATTGCCGCCTGCCATCTGTACCAGTACCACGACACGCTTCTCTGACGTGGGGGCAACGGTGGTGGGCGTCGTCGTGGTGGGAGACGCCTTCGCAGGCGACCCAACGGTGGCCGGCACCGTGGTCGACGGCCCAGTGGTCGTCGGCGCGACCGTGGGTGAAGATGATGCGCTGGTCGACGATCCGATAGCCGAGACATCCTGGCTCGTCCCGATCTTCCACAGGAGGCCTCCAGTCGCGACACTGCCGACGGCGCTTCCGGTGAAACCGAGGAACCTTCTCCGGTTCAAATTCATCCTGTCGATCTCCTTCTAGGCGACGATCAAGTCGGGTGAGGCCAGTGCTGCAGCGAGGACGTCAACCCCACCATCGAGATCGTTCAGCGCAGCATTGGTTGCTGACGAGAAGTGATCGATGCCGAACGCATCGGCAAGCACATCGAGTTGTTTCGTTCTGGCCGCGTCGAACAGTGGCGATGATTGAGGTGTCGTGGCGGCAAGCGTCGAAGCAATGTTGAACCGGCTGATCGTCGCCGCCGTCGACAGGTAGCTGAGCTGACCGGGGAAGCCGCCGACGTTGGGCGGCGCGAGCGGCACTTGCCCCGTAGCTTCGAAAGAGCGACCGATGTCGCGTCGTCTCAACGCTGCGCCGGTCGCCTTAAGGCAGGACACGAACCATGGGACGGGTTCGATGATCACCTCCGACGCAGCCCCGTCGAGTGCGTCCTCGATGAGGCTTCTGAAGAGCGGTCGCAACTCGAGATCGGCCGCAAAGGTCCCCGCGTGCCGGGCGATGACCGCAGTATCTGCTCCTTCGCCCAGCACCGCGTGGGCCACCTTCTGCGCGACGCGGGCTGCGCAAGCCGGGTGACTGACCACTGCATCGATCACGGTGGCCACGTCGTGGACTCCCGAGACGCCAAGCAAAGTCTGCGGCGTGTCGTCGTGGCGTCGTGGAATGAATCGAACCTCATCGGTCCTGAAGCGGGCCGTCCACCCCGTCAGCGCGATGGAAGCAGCTCGAACGTCGTCTTCGGTGTAGTTGCCCACACCGAGCGAATAGAGTTCAAGCAACTCCCTGCCGTAGTTCTCGTTGGGGCTCTCCCCGCTGCTCTGGTTGCCGTCGAGAAACACCAGCATCGCTGCGTCAGTGGTCATCGCGGCCAGATAGTCGCCGAAGTTGCCGAGGCCCTGGCTCGCCATGAGCCGGAAGTGGTCGTGGACGAAGCCGGCGGCTCGAACGACCCGAGCCGACACTGCGAAATAGTCGTGCCAGAAGAACGTCACCCAGGCTTCGAATGGTCGGGGCGTCGACACGGCGTGCCTCAGCCATGCGGCTGAAGCTTCCCCTACGCCGCGACCCGGGTTCTCCGGTCGACGGTCGAGACCCTCGAACGGGTCAGGGGACGGAGGGACACCATTGGAGTCACCGTCGACGAGTTGGTCGATGACAGCATCGATTCCAAGTTGTTCCCACTCGTCGAGCTGGCCGGGGACGAGTCCGAAGCCAAGGCGACGAGCGAGCCATCCGAGTTGCGTTCGTTCGTTCACATCCTCGACTGTGGGACCGCACTTTGAGGAATCTCTGTGAGATCTCGAGGAACTCTGGCGAACTTTCTCAGGAAATAAGCCCGGAGATTCCTTCGAGCGTTGCCAAAACTCGATCGCGGTCTCCGGCAACGGCTGGGATCAGTCGATGGACTCCGGCGGCCGCATAGGCCTCGACGACCTCGGCGTCGACACGCCGGTCCGGCGTGATGCTCATGTCGATTTCGTCTATGTCGCGCCCGACGGTTTCGCACGCCGCCGCAATACCGGCGATGTCATCGGCAGCCTGCTCCGGCGAGCGCCTGAACCCGTACCAGGCCTGGGAGTACTTTGCCGTTCTTCGATACGCAGGCCGACTGTGACCACCCATCACGATCGGCAGCGGCTGTTGCACTGGTCTCGGCTGCGTGTCGACTCCGGCGAAATCGACGAACTCTCCTTCGAAGGTCGGCGCGTCAGATTCCCAGAGCGAGCGCATCGCCCCCAGATATTCGTCGGTGCGCTGGCCTCTTCGTTCCATCGGAACACCCACGGCTGCGAACTCTTGATGGAGGTAGCCGACGCCGACACCGATCTCGAGCCGACCTCGACTGAGCACATCGAGCGTTGCGACCTCCTTGGCCAGCTGTAACGGATTTCGCTGCGGCAGAAGCAGAATGCCTGTGCCGAGACGAATGGTGCTTGTGTGTGCTGCCGCCCACGTGAGCGCCAACATCGGGTCGAGGATGTGGACCTCGGGTCCCATCGGAGAAGGTGGAGCCTGCGGCGAAGGAACGACCATGTGCTCTGCCACCCACAACGACTCGAAGCCGAGCTGTTCTGCGGCCTGGGCGACCTCCGTCGCGGTGTCGGGTGTGGCGAGCGGCCCTGTGTTGTATCCGAAGAATCCGATGCGCATTCATGATTCATAGCCCAGGTGAGCCCAGACCAACTAGCTTCTGGCCGTCGCTCGTGGCGACAGAGGGATGAGATGACAGATACACGATGGATCATCGAAGGCCACATCGACGAGCGATGGCCGATCAACACGCGCGGCAACGTCGGCGAAGTCTTCCCCGAGGTCTTGACGGCACTCGGATACGAACTCGGCGTGATTCCTGCCGAGGCGGCGTGGCGCGGAACCTACGCCCGACTCGGCATTGCAGCCCGGGGAGATTTCACCACCGACGATCCTGTCATCATCGGCCTCTACGGCGGCTACGCATACCTGAACCTGTCGTATCTGCGCATGATGGGCGTGCGGGCTCCTGGCTCATCAGCCGAGGCCATCGACGTCTCGTTCTTCGGCGAGGGCCGACCTCCCGCATATGAACCTCGCAAAGGCGACAAGAGCCTCGGCTCGACCTTTCGTATTCTGCGAACCGTCCTGAAAGCCCTCGGCACGAAGGAACAGCCACCCGTTGTGGGGCAGGCCTTCGAGCACGTCGCCGAGTGGGAGGCGAAACGTCCAGACCTCGACGCACCCGACAACGTGCTGCTCGCGTACCTGCTCGAATTCCCGGAGGCGTTCGGCCCGGCGTTCGGGTTCCATATGGAGACCACAGCCATCGCAGCCATCGTGGCAGGAGTCCTCGCGGACGCGGCTGCAGCTGCCGGTGAGCCTGGCCTAGTGACCCACCTCGTCGGAGCAGCCGGCAACGTGAAATCGGCCGAGTATTCGAACCACCTCAGCGAGGTCGCCACGCTCGCTCGCGAATCACAGGTCGTCAGCGCCGCCTTCGCGGCCAGTGTCGACGGGGTGCTCGATCGGCTCAGGGGAGTCGATGGTGCGGGTGATTTCCTCGAAGCCTTCGATGCATTCATCGACGAGCACGGACACCGCGGCCCGAACGACTGGGAACTGTCGTCGCGCACATGGGACAACACCCCCGATCTTGCACTCGTGGCCCTCGACCGCATGCGTGTGGCGACCCACGACCTGTCGCCGGCGAGTCGATTGGGAGACGACGCCTCGAAACGGGCTGCTGCCGTTGAGAAAGTGCGACCACACCTGAAGACCATGGACAAGTGGAACTTCGACAAGGCCCTCGAAGCAGCACCGTTCTGGGCTCGGGCTCGCGAGGCAACTCGAGACAGAGCCGTTCGCTGTGCGTTGCCGGCCAAGCAGGTCTACCGAGAACTCGTCCGACGTGCAGCAGAACGTGGCGGCGACCCCGATCCTGTCAAGGTTGCGTTGTTGTCCCCCGGAACCGAACTCGGCGCGTACATCGCCGATCCATCTTCGAAGCTCGATCTCATCGCCCAACGTTCAGCGCTGCGTGACCGCTTTGCCGCCATCGAACCGCCGTTCTTCATCAGTTCGATGGACGATGTACCGACCATCGAGCAATCCGAAGCCGCCTACGAGCCGGCAGCAGCTCACTCGGATCCTGGCGATGTGCTCATCGGGGCCTCTGGCTGCAGCGGAGTTGCTCGCGGCAGGGCGCGTGTCATTCTCGATCCAGCCGACGGCATGGATCTCCAACCCGGCGAAGTGTTGGTGGCGCCCATCACCGACCCTGCGTGGACGCCGTTGTTCCTTCCCGCCGCGGCGGTCGTCGTGAACGTCGGCGCGCTGATGTCGCATGCTGTGATCGTGAGCCGCGAGCTCGCAATCCCTTGTGTCGTCGCCGTCGATGGCGCCACCGACCGCATCGCGACCGGCTCCCTGGTCGAGGTCGACGGCACTGCCGGCACCGTCACCATCCTCGGGGAATAGCAGGTAGAGGGCCTGAGATCGGCTCGGCAGTACCGAAGAACAGCTGCCTCGAAGAGAGAGTCCCGCATCCTTGGCGCTTCAATGGACCCAAGAAAGCGGGAGCGCCTTCGGAGCGTGGAAGTAGGTTCGAGAGATGCCAGTTGCATCACCTCGTCGAATGCCCGGCCCCGGAGTCCCGAAAAACCCTCACGGGCTGGTGCCCAGCTCGTTGGTCGAAGGGGAGTTCTCTCTCGACGCAACCCGGCGGGAACGATGATGGCCGACTTTGACGACATCATGCGCACGACGTTCGCGTGCCGAGAGTTCACCGAAGATCCGGTAAACGACGCCACAATCCACCGCATACTCGACACAGCCCGGTTCGCTCCGTCCGGCGGGAACCGTCAGGGCAACCGGGTCATTGTTCTGCGCGACAAAGAGGTGCGACGACAGTTGGTGCCAATGGTGCGAGAGGCTTCGGCGATCTACGTCGAGCAAACCATGGCCGGCGAGTCACCATGGCAGAGTGTGAAACCAACTTCCATCGACGAAGGTGCAGTCAGAGCGAACCCGGCCGAAGATGCGATGCGAGCCAGCACCACCCTCGTGACGTCGCCAGTGCTTCTCGTCATCACGCTCGATCTGGGTCGCACGGCCTCATTCGACAAGGATCTCGATCGGGTCGGCGTCATCAGTGGCGCTTCGATCTACCCCTTCGTGTGGGGAATTCTTCTCGCCGCACGCAACGAAGGTCTGGGAGGTGTGCTGACCACCTACGCCGCCGACAAAGAGTCCGAGGTCCAGCGTCTGTTGAACATCCCGGATCACCACGCTGTCGCCGCGCTCGTTCCGCTCGGTCATCCAGTGAAACAACTCACGAAACTCAACCGGACACCGGTCGAAAAGATCGCAACCATCGGAACTTTCGATGGGGACAAATTCACGATCTGAACGCCGGACGTGTCGGTGCGCTCTACCCGCCCCGCTACCATCGCAGGATGGTCACAACCAAGTTCAAGAAGGGCACCCGAGTGGTGGCAACCACCGGGATGCGCGGTGTGCCTGAAGGAACCCCTGGGAACGTCCGAATCGCGGTTGGCCTCACTTGGCTTCGCTACCGGGTGTCGTTCGACAATGGCGCCGACGTCGGTTCAGTCGGCCACGAGAAACTCGTCCCCGAGCACGACTGGGCCGACTTCAAGAAGAACAGGGCCAGGCTCGCCGATGAAGCTGCCGCCGCAGCAGAGGCCGCTGCGACGGCGCCGAAGCCGGAGCCGAAAGCGGCTGCACCTGCCGTATCTGGCAACGACAAGCTCGCTGAACTGATGGCTCGGTCGAAGGCCGCTCGCGAAGCCAAGGCCTAGCGAGCCCCGGTCGTTCCGCTCATGACCGGAACCCGGACGCCGCTGCTCGGTGTCGACACCGGAGGGACCTATACCGACGCCGTCATCTACGACGAGATGACCCAGAGTGTTCTCGGGTCGGCGAAGGCAGAAACAACGCACGACGACCTCGCCGTCGGAATCGACAAGGCGATCGCCGACGCCATCGATGCCGCCGCGGTCTCGCCGGCCGAGATCGCTCTGGTGTCGATGTCGACGACCCTGGCCACGAACGCGCTCGTCGAGAACACGGGAAGGGCCGCGTGCCTTGTCACAATCGGGTTCGAACCCGAATCTCTCGACAGAGCCGGCCTACGTGAAGCGCTCGGAACCGACGAGGTGATCCTGGTCGAAGGCGGTCACACCTCTCACGGCGCAGAGGTCGCCATGCTCGACCTCGAAGCACTCGCGACGAAGGTCTCGCAGGTGGCACCACACGTGGACGCGTTCGCGATCACCGCCCAGTTCTCTGTCCGCAATCCGAGCCACGAGCTTGCGGCCCGTGATCTCATCACCGACCTCACAGGGAAACCGGTGACGTGCAGTCACTACCTGTCAGCGAACCTCAACGGGCCTAAACGGGCGGTCACAGCTCTGCTCAACGCCCGACTCATCGCCATGATCCGGGATCTGGTCACCACCACCATCGACGCGCTGAAGGATCGCTCCATCGGTGCCCCTTTGATGGTCGTGCGGGGCGACGGCTCGTTGGTCTCGGCCGACTTCGTGCTCGATAGGCCGATCGAAACGATCCTGTCGGGTCCTGCGGCAAGTCTTGTCGGTGCAGCTCACCTCGTCGGAACGAGTGACGCCGTGATCGCCGATATCGGCGGCACCACCACTGACATCGCCGTGCTCCGCGGGGGCGAACCAGAACTCGGTCAGGACGGAGCCACTGTGGGCGGGCACCGAACAATGGTCGAAGCTGTAGCGATGCACACGCACGGCATCGGCGGCGATAGTCAGGTGCATATGACTCCGCGCCCGGTTGGCCCTGAGCTGGTCATCGGACCTCGGCGAGTGCTGCCCGTCAGCTTGTTGGCAACGCACGCGCACGACGTCGTTCACGAGGTACTCGACCGCCAACTCGAGGCCGACCTTCCGTCCGATCTCGACGGGGTGCTCGTCACGTGTGTCGCCCTCGACGGAAGGACACCACAGTTCTCAGATCACGAGAAAAGTCTGATCACGGCAATCGGCGACCGCCTTGTCCCTGCCGATGCCCTCATCACCAGTTCGGTTCGGCGAAGGGCGCTCGACCGGCTCGTATCGCGAGGACTGGTTCGGGCCTCCGGGTTCACCCCGACCGACGCAAGCCACGTGCTCGGTATCCAGTCGACCTACGACGTCGAAGCTGCTCGAAAAGCAGCCGAACTGTTTGCTCGCCAGCGCGACCGATACGGCAAACCCATTGCAGCGACCGCTGAGTCCATCAGCGAATCGGTCGTGACCCGCTTGGTCCGTCGCTCTGCTGAGGTACTCATCGCCGCGACGCTCATCCGAGACGGGATGGCCCCCGAACTCACCCAGTCACCGCTTGTTGCGGCCGCACTCGACCGATCCGCTCAGGTCACTCGCATCGACATCGGCGTGGATGTGCCGGTCATCGGGCTCGGGGCTCCTGCCGCTACTTACTATCCGGCTGTGGCGGCCCTTCTCGGCACCGAATCGATCATTCCAGCGCACGCCGAGGTCGCCAACGCGGTGGGTGCTGTTGTCGGCCGAATTCGGATTCTGAAACGTGCGGTCATCAGCGCCCCCCGACGCGGCTTCTTCCGTGTCCACGTGGGCGCGGAACCGCCGACCTTCACCGATCTCGAAGAGGCGAAGGATCGGGCCCGTCAATGGCTGCGCGAGACAGTCGGCTCGGAGATGGCCGATGCAGGAGCATCAAACTTCGACGTCACCGAGTCGTGGGAAGAGTCAACCGTCGATGTCGATGGCCGGCCGCTGTTTGTCGAGGGCGTGTGTCTGGTCGGTGCTTCAGGTCGGCCCGACCTTGGCTGACCGACTGGCAGTCGACGTCGGGGGGCTTTGCATGGCCAATCCGGTCATCGCAGGGTCGGGCGAGCACATGATCGAAGCATCCGGCGTTTCCGCGGCCATCGCTGCGGGCGCAGGAGCAGCCGTGGTGAAGTCGGCCAACGAGAATCCGGCCGCCGCCCGACAACTGGGGCACACCGACTACGCCATGTTCGACTCTTCATGGCGCCAGGTTCCGTGGGACGGGAACCCACCTGCAGGCACCAGCCTCTTCAATCGATCCGGCCTCCAACCGCTCGGTCTGGAAAAGTGGATCGAGCAGACTGCCGACCTCGTCGCGGTGAACGATCAACCTGTGATTCCGAGCGTGATTCCCGGCGACCTCGCATTGCTGTCAGGTCTGGCGCGACGGGTCGTGGCCGATACTCGCTGCACCGCGTTCGAACTGAACATCGGAGCCCCACACGGCGCAGAAGCTGTAGCCGGGGCATTGTCTCTTGAGCGCGACGAGCAACGGATAGCGGCGATCGTGGCCGACGTCAGATCGGTGCTGGAAGTTCCGTTGTGGGTGAAGATCACCGGTCAGAGCGATGGAGTGCCACAGATGGCGGCTGCGGCATTTGGTGCCGGCGCCGACGCGGTGACCCTCATCACCAGGCACATGGCGATGCTTCCCGATCTCAACACGCAGGCACCTGCGATGGGAACAGTGGTCGCCTATGGCGGTGGATGGGCACTCCCCATCACGTGCCGTTGGTTGGCGCTCACACGTCACCTCGTGGGCCCCGAGAAGACGCTGATCGGGACCCATGGCGCACGAACCGGGAGCGACGTCGCTCGCATGATGCTGGCAGGAGCATCCGCGGTGCAGATGACCTCAGCGGTCTTCACCAACGGTTACGGAGTACTCACCGACGCAGTCGAGGATCTCGCCGCCTACCTCGGATCTCGTGGCGAAACCGCCTCGGACATCGTGGGCCGGGCCGCCGATCGCCTCACCGGGTACACCGACCAGGCATTCGACGCCGACGCGTGGCGCCGCTTCGTGCCAGAGGTATGAGCTCGCGAGCGCGCTTCAGCTCAAGGCCGTAGCGATGTGTGCTGCAGCGGCAGCAACGCCCGATTCGCCGAAGGGCGCGTCCATCGCGATCAGTGCTGCCTCGACCGTTCCGAGCGTCCCGAGAATCATCGGCGGGTTGAGGTGACCCATGTGACCGATCCGAAATGACGTGTCGGCATACTCGCCGATGCCGACGCCTAGCCACAGACCGGCCTGCTCTGCGCACATCTCGCGCAGACGATCGGCATCGATCGAGTTCGACAGGATGGTTGTCACCGCATTGGACCGAGCCGCAGGGTCGACGATGTTGAGCTCGAGCCCGCCTGGTGTCGACCACGCTTCGACCGCGGCGCGGACGGCACCACCAAGCACCGTATGTCGGTGGTAGACACGATCCAGCCCTTCCTCGCTCAGCAGGTCAAGCGCTGCACGCATGGCGTAGATGTGACTGACCGGAGGCGTGCCGTCAAATCGTACGTAGTGCGCTTCGTCGAGCCGACGACTCTTCCAGTCCCAATGACTCGTGCGCAATCCGGCCGTTGCGTGAGCGTCAAGAGCCTTCGGTCCAGCCCACACGAACGCAACGCCGGGCGGCACCATGAGCCCCTTCTGCGCCGCCCCAACGGTGAGATCGACACCCCATGCGTCCATCTCGTATGGCACGCAGGCCAATGAGGCGATGCAGTCGACCATGAACAGTCCATCGTGGCCGGCGGCATCGATCGCGGCTCTGATCGAGGCAATATCGTTCATCACCGAAGACGCCGTATCGATCTGAACCGCGAGAATCGCCTTTATCTCACCATCGACATCGGCGCGGAGCCGTTGCTCTACTGCTGCCGGATCGATAGCTCCACGCTCAGGCGCCATGAGCACCTCGATCTCCACCCCGAGCGGGACAGCGCTCTCTCCCCAGCCGATTGCGAAACGTCCTGATTCGAGAACCAAGACCTTGTCGCCAGGCGACAACGTGTTCGTCACCGACATTCCCCACGCACCGTGACCGTTGTCGATCGTGATGTAGACGTTGCCTTCTGTGCCGACGAGTTGCTTGAGGTCGGCGAACACCGAGTCAGACACCTCCAGCAACTCACCTCCATAGATGTTCGGCATCGAGCGGCCCATTGCCGCGAGCACGCTCTCAGGAATGACCGATGGTCCAGGGGTTGCGACCATCGGTCGCCCGTACTGAAGGCTCATCGACGTAATCTACCGCTGTGCGGCCGGTCCGGTGAGGCGGAGGTTGGATCTACCGCCGACGCCGACTCGGCGTCGTAGATTCGACTCGTACGCGGATGCGATAGGAACGCCGATGCCGGAGCCAACGAACAACACCTACGACGTCGTCATCGTCGGGTCCGGCTTCGCCGGCATGTACATGCTGCACAAATCTCGCCAGATGGGCTTCACTGCGCATGTCTTCGAAAGGGCGAGCGATGTCGGAGGCACCTGGTACTGGAATCGGTATCCGGGAGCGAGATGCGATGTTCCGAGCATGGAGTACAGCTATCAGTTCGATGGCGACCTGCAGCAGGAATGGGAGTGGACCGAGAAATACTCGGGCCAGCCAGAGATCCTGCGCTACGCGAGTCACGTCGCAGACCGATTCGACCTTCGTCGCGACATCACGTTCGAGACGTCGGTGACGAGCGCGGTGTACCAGGAGTCGACCGATCGGTGGACCGTCAGCACCGACGAAGGAGCAACCGTCACCGCACAGTTCCTGGTGATGGCCACAGGGTGCCTCTCGTCGGAGAACACACCGAGCTTCGCCGGAATGGACAACTTCGAAGGTCCGATCTATCACACAGGCAAATGGCCACACGAAGGTGTCGACTTCACAGGCAAACGCGTGGCAGTGATCGGAACAGGGTCATCTGGCATCCAGGCGATTCCCATCATCGCCGACGAAGCGCAACACACCACGATTTTCCAGCGCACCGCGAACTATTCGATCCCTGCCCGCAATGAGCCCCTCGAGCCCGAGGTACAGGCCGAGATCAAGTCCAACTATGCCGAGTTCCGGGCCGCCAACAGCCTTCAGAACGGTGGCTTCGGTTCGCGAATCCGTCGAGGAGAAATAGCAGCGCTCGAAGCCGACGAGGAAGAGCGGTATCTCGAGTTCGAGCGGCGATGGGACGAGGGTGGGTTCGGGTTTCTTTCCGCGTACACCGATCACTTGCTGAGCCAAGAGTCGAACGACACCGCCGCCGAGTTCGTGCGACGAAAGATCGCCGGGATTGTCGTCGACCCGAACACCGCGGCGCTGCTCTCACCGACGCAGGTGCTCGGCTGCAAACGACTGTGTCTCGACACCGGTTATTTCGAGACCTTCAACCGCCCGAACATCGACCTCGTGGATGTCAGCGAGCACCCTGTCTCTATGACGGCATCGGGCGTTGCGTCGAATGGGCGAGAGGTCGACGTCGACTGCATCGTGCTCGCAACCGGGTTCGATGCGATGACAGGAACGCTGTTGAGAATCGACATCCGCGGGCGCGACGGCCTCACCATTCAGGACAAATGGAGTGCAGGGCCGCGGACCTACCTGGGCTTGCAGATACCAGGGTTCCCGAACCTCTTCACGATCTCGGGCCCAGGCAGCCCGTCGGTACTCACGAACATGATCGTGTCGATCGAGCAGCACGTCGATTGGATCGCCGATTGCATGGATCACCTCCGATCCAACAACAGGACGACAATCGAGGCGACTGTCGAAGCCGAGGACGAATGGGTCGACCACGTCAACACTGTCGCCGACTTCACCCTCTTCCCAAGCTGCAACTCGTGGTACCTCGGTGCAAACGTTCCCGGCAAGACCCGCGTGTTCATGCCGCTCATCGGATACCCGCCGTATGTCGAGAAGTGCAACGAGGTCGTCGCCAACGGCTACGAAGGCTTCGTGCTCACCTGACCGACACCAGCACTACCTCACTCGATTCGGCGATACCCGTGATGATCGCCGCGTCAGGCTCGGATGTGGAAACCGAGTCGTCAGTCTCGAGCGTTGCCGTTCGACCGTCGACATCGATGCTCACTTCGCCGGCTTGAACCAGCAGGACTCCGGCCGATGCTCGATAGGTCATGGCCAGCGGGGCCGCAGAGCCGCGTCCGATACGGATGAAGTTCACGTCACCGGCACCACCCGTTGCAGCGCCGATTCCCGTCGACTGTTGTTCGCAACCAGCGTCAGTCATCGGCACCCAGTCGGAATCGGCGGCGATGTGCCTGACGAACCGTTGACCAACGAAATCACGATCGGGTATCACCCTGCCGGTTGGAAGCGTGAGGTCGTGCCGGCGATGTGTCGGGTGACTCGATGGCGAGGCCACCTCCAAGACGGCCAGGCCGGCTGACGAAGCGAGCACACGATGGCCTATGGTCGGCGGCTGCACCACACAATCACCTGGGACCATCCTGAACGGCGGACCCTGATCCTCGTACACGACATCGACCCAGCCCGCCACACAGACGATGGCCTGGAAATCGATCTCGTGATGATGCGGGTAGTCAGCGGTCGGGCCGCCACTTTCGATGCTGATGTGCGACGCGATGACCTTCCCGCCGAAGCGGCCGGGGACGAGGTCGCGATAGGCCATGCCAGCCCGCCCATCACCCGTTCCCCCTTCTTCACCTCGTCTGACGACGAGTCGCGAATCGTCGTTCGACGCCTCCCGAGGTCCTCGGGGAGGCGCGTGAAGCTCGATCGTCGCTCCTGAGCCATCCGACATCCATGCGTGCACCGGATCGTCTGCCGGCATGATCGTGTCGAGTCGATAGCCGATAGCTTCCCGCTCCGCGATCGCGGCCGCGAGATCGGTGACGTCGATGCCGTCAGTCACGAGATGCAGCCGCGAGTGAGCCACCATCGGTTGATGAACCAGATGCGGCGTGCCTTCGACTCCAACCGGAGCCCATGTCGTGACTGATGCCGTCACCGTTGCCGGAACACCGGTCGTTCTTCATGCACCGCACCACAGGCGCGCCGCGCATCTGGCGGGTGGCACATCTGGTCATTTGGTCAGCCTCTCATGTCGTGCAGTTCGGCGGCAGCAATTCCCGACTCGCCGCCAAAGGCATAGAGCAGCACCAGTCTGTCGCCTTCACTGTGGATCGCCGGGTCGCGAAGTTGGTTCACGAGGCCATAGGCGACGCTCCGGACCGACGGCTCGTTCGGGGCCTCGGCACCCTCCCATGCAAGCTCAGGACGAAGCACATCGACCGGTCCCGTCCACGTCCAGTTGCTCCAGTCGCCGCTGAGGGAGACGGTCGACAGCAGGATCCTCTCAGGAGCATCGCCGACCCTCGACCAAAAGACGTCGAGTGTCTCGCCGACCAATCTGACAGCACAGTGCCGCATGTCGGGCTCAAAGAGCCGGGGACCCTCCTCCCACCGGTCGATACCGTTCGCCGACCGGTACAGCTGACCAGGCATCGCCAGGCCGTAGAACATGCCGTCGTAGGCGAAGACCCTCAGGTAAGTCTGTTCGAGGGTCTCCGGAAGCGCGCTGAAGTTGATGCCATCGTCAGACACCGCCACCCGGCTGACCTGGCGGCCCAAGCCCTCGAGCCCATGGAAATACATGACGAACCGCCGATTAGCCGCGTCGACATGCACATCGGGCGATGCGATGTGTGGCGTCACGACCTCGAGGGCGATGTCGTGAGGCAACTGCACGCCTCGCTCCTTCGCGGCGAGACGGATCTCGTCGAGCTTCGCCTCACTGAGCGGAGGCGGCTCTGTGAGAAACAGCGAGTCGGCCAGCTGGAGACTTCCAGGTTCGTGAACATGCCATGGGCCCGCTATGTCATCGGCGAACGCCAGCCGGATGTAGCTGCCCTTGTGATCGGCGAAGTACAGGTGATACGTGCCAAGGCGGTCGGCACACCAGTCGGGCATCTTCACCAGGCTGGGGCCTTGGATGTTCTCACCGATCGAAGGGTGCGTCGAAGCATCGATCAGAGGACCGTCACCAATCCGAGCCACCATGTACGTGACTGCTTGATCTTCGTACACAGCTCAAACCTATCCTGCGCCCGCCGACCGCCAGCAGCTGGTAGACACTCGCGCCATGGTTGGACGACTTCACGACTCGGTGCTCCACGGGGCGCGGCGTTACCTGGCCGATTCGACACCGGAGGTTCTCGCCGCCAGCTCGGAGCTTCATCACATCGAGATGGGGCCAGGCCCGTCCCTGGAAGCCGAGTGGATGTCGGCAGGACTGCGCCTTCCCGACCTCGACGAGATGCGCCGATATCGTCACCGGAGAATCCTCGATCAGCTCGATCGGCTCGGATACGACGCCATCATCGTGATGGATCCGCTGAACATCCGGTACGCAACCGACTCGACGAACATGCAGCTGTGGGTCATGCACAACGCGGCCCGCTACGCGTGGATCGGGGCAGACGGCTCGGTCATCGTCTGGGAGTTCTTCAAGGCCGAGTTCCTCGCAGCGCACAACGAACTGGTCACCGAGATCCGGCCTGCCATCGGGTCGACCGTGTTCATCGCAGGATCACGATTCGAGGAGAAGGCCCACCAGTGGGCGGCCGAGATGCTCGACGTCATCCGCGAGCACTGTGGTGACCAGCCACGGATCGCCATCGATCAATGTCACCACATCGGCTACCAGGACCTCGAAGCTGCCGGTATCAGCATTGGCAACGGTCAGGAGGTGATGGAGGCAGCCCGAGCGATCAAGGGACCAGACGAGATCGCGGCCATGCGCTGCGCAGTCAACGCATGCGAGTCGAGCATGGCCGACATGCGAGCAGTGATGAAGCCCGGAATGACCGAACGCGAAGTGTGGTCCGTGCTGCACGGAGGCAACATCGCCCGCGCCGGCGAATGGATCGAGACGCAGATCTTCGCGTCGGGGCCCCGAACGAATCCGTGGATGCAGGAAGCGAGCTCGCGCATCATCGAGGCCGGCGACGTTGTCGCCTACGACACCGATCTGGTCGGTGCCTACGGGATGATGTGCGACATCTCCCGTTCATGGATTGCCGGCGACGTTGCTCCGTCACCAGCCCAACAGAGTGTCTACGACCTGGCCTTCCACCAGATCAACATGAATCTCGAGCTGCTGACTCCCGGCAGAACCTTCCGGGAGTTGACTTTCGATTCGTGGATGCCACCGCCCGATGAGTACCGCCACTACTGCGTGATGTTCCACGGTGTCGGCCAGTGCGACGAATGGCCGGAGATCGTCTTTCCCCACATGTGGGAGGAGTGGGGCCATGATGGCGTTCTCGAACCCGGCATGGTCATGACCGTCGAGGCCTACGTCGGCTCAGTGGACGGCGGCGAGGGCATCAAGCTCGAAGAGCAGGTCCTGATCACCGAAACTGGCTACGAGCAACTCTCGACCTACCCCCTCGGCCTCACCTGAACCGAGGGTCGTTGCCGAACCCGACCTCCTTGCCGGTACCAGGAGTCGGTCAACTTCGTTTGGTGTCTACGCACGCTGGTCACAGCCGATCTCGCTCGGGTTCCAGCCGTCATATCCCAACGTGGTGATCTGCTTCTCGAAATTGGACGGCGCTCCGGTAACGGGCCAGAGACGGGAAACGAAATCAATTGAGCTCTGGCAGAGGCAACATCGTCAGACCCAAGGTGAGTTGGAGTTGCGGTCGCCGAAGGTAGTGCCGTCGGCGTAGCGGGAGAAACTGAAGGGCTCGAGTTCCCAGGGCTTCTCACCGTGAACCAGCATGTGTGCGACGAGTTTGCCCACGCCGATCATCTTGAAACCATGGTTCGAGTCCGCGATCACGAACGCGTTGTCGCGGAGATGGTCGAACACAGGGACGTTATCGGGTGTGAAAGCACCGATGCCACCGTTACGCCTCTGCTTGAAATGAGGCAACAGATTCTCGAACCGTTCGAACAACATGCCGAGCGTTGTGCAGTAGTACTCGGCGAACCACTCGTCGGCCTGATAATCGTGGTTCAGGTGGCCGTACGGCTCGGCCGAAGCTTCCGGCCCGATCTTGATGGGCACTGTGCCGCCCTGAAGACCAGGAGCCCCGACGCGCTCCGCTGCATATCGCGTGTATGTGTACACGTGATCCTGAATCATCGAGCCATCGGCGGCATACACCGGCGTGTTCATGAGTTCGACGTGGAGAACAGGTCCGTCTTTTCCATCAGCGGTCCGGTAATCGACGCCCTCTGGCAGATAGACCTCGCCCTCCAGGAGGCGCCAGTAGTTCCACATGTGCTCGTCGGCAGCAACGTGCCCGTCGGGATACACCACGTCGAGGCGATTCGGTCCTCCGAGCCACTCCCAATGCTGCGGGGTCCACGCACCGGCGCCGACAACGACCTGCTCACATTCAATTCGGCCGGCTGACGTTTCGACTGCCACCACCGAACCGGAACCGTCGAAGTCGTACCCCTTCACCTCGACGCCGAAACACCGCTGCACACCGTATTGGCGACACTTCTGATCAAGACCCCACATCACCATGTGCGTGCCTGCGTAGCCGCTGCGGTGCTCGTGTAGCACAACGTCACAAGCGTTGGTCTTGAAGTCCGGCCACAGGCCCTTCAAGAAGTTGTGAGCGTCCTGACCGATGTAGATGTCGGACGGATATCCCCGCGAGTTCTGTGACTCGTGCATCCGGACGTAGTCCTCGACCTGGTTATCTTCGCCCACCGAGACATACCCGACCTGCTGGAAGCCGAAGTTGACCGGATCGCTCTCCCACACTTCGACTGAAGCTCGAAGGATCGAATGCAGCGGCCCCGTCATGTACAGGTTCCTGACGCATCCACACGCGAGCCCTGTCGCCCCTGCCCCAGGGCCTTGCTTGTCGATGAGGACGACGTCGCTTCCTCGGCCCTTGCCACTTTTTTCGAGATACATCGCAAGGTGATAGGCAGTCGACATGCCGTGAATGCCGGCGCCCACGACGACGAAGCGCGCCGATGCCGGGAGTTCATCGGCGTCCCGGACAGGGATCACGGCAGGGTTGACCTGACGGCCGTCTACCTCTGAGGGCAGAGGCCGATCCATGAACGGATACCACTGATTGTGTCCACCGGTGCGATCGTCACTCACAGAATTGACCTCCTCAATCCGGCGCGTCATGGCGACCCGCGATCGCGGGAATCGTACCTTCGAACCAGCCGCCGAACGCGCTGGTAGAGCCGGAGACGAGGTCGACCCTTTGCACAAGTCGTCGCCCCTCAGCTGTCACCCGCCAGAGTGACCATGTTCAGGCGGTTGGAGACCGTGTTAACGTGCCCCGGCCGAGGAGCGCCCCTGCCGCCGCGGGAGACCCTCAGCTAACTGACTAAGGTGCCCTAAGCGGGTCCAGGGGGAAACATGACAGAACAGGGCGAGGAGATCATCCGCCTGGACGAGGTGTACAAGATCTTCGGACCGCAACCTCGCGGGCGAGCATTGACACTTGCCAAATCTGGTGTCCACAAGAACGAGGTCCAGCGACAGTCAGGCCACGTGGTGGGCCTCACCGACGTCAGTTTCAGCATCAAGAAAGGCGAGATCTTCGTTGTCATGGGGCTCTCCGGCTCCGGTAAGTCGACCGCCATTCGTACGGTGAACAAGCTCCACGATGTGACGCACGGTCAAGTCATCGTCGACGGCACAGACGTCCAGAAGTTGGACGGCACCGCTCTCCAGGCGTTCCGACGCGAAAAGATGGGCATGGTCTTCCAGCACTTCGCGTTGTTCCCTCACCGGAATGTGATCGACAACGTGGGTTATGGCCTCAAGGTCCAGAAGGTCGACAAAGAGCAACGCGACGAAGCGGCTTTGCGTGCACTCTCGCTCGTCGGCCTTCAGGCGTACGCTCACAATGCAACCAGCGAACTGTCTGGCGGTATGCAGCAACGGGTTGGTCTGGCCAGAGCGCTTGCGACTGATCCCGACATCCTCCTCATGGATGAGGCGTTCTCCGCCCTTGATCCGCTGATCCGCCGTCAGATGCAGGACGAGATGATGGAGATCCAGGGCGAACTCCACAAGACCATCCTCTTCATCACCCACGATCTGAACGAGGCGCTCCGAATCGGCGACCGCGTGTGCATCATGAAAGACGGCGCCGTCGTCCAGATCGGCACTCCAGAGGAAATCCTCACGAAACCGGCAACCGGCTACGTCGCCGAGTTCGTCCAGGACGTCGACCAAGGCCGCGTCATCCAGGTACACGAAATCATGGTCGAGCCCCGTCCGATCAGTTCTGGCACTTCGCTCGGAGACGCGATTTCCGGCCTCGGCGACCGTGCCGGCGCATTTGTGGTCGACAGCGAAGGCCGACCGACCGACATCCTCACCGCGCCAGATGGCATCAGAGCTGCGGGAATGGGATCAAGCGATCTTGCTGCTGGTCTTCGCCAGGACTTCGAGAAGACCAGCCGAAACGCGACGCTGAACGATGTCTACGCTGCTGCAGGACGTGGCCTTCCGATCGCAGTTGTCGACGACGCTGGGGCACTCATCGGCAACCTCGATCCCCGTCACATCATGGAAGAGATGGGAAGAGTCGAGTCGCTCATCGACGATTTCGAGCGCGAAACCTTCATGTAGGTAGTCGGACCTCCCCTGAGCTGGCGCTTCCCGGATCTGGCCGCCAGTTGAGTTCTCGGAATGTTTCGAACAATGAACCATTTCATGACGATGTGAGGTAGCCAGGCGCAACCCACGACAGTTTCCACTATGTTATATAACCGCTGTGCGTGCTATCGGCCGTACCGAGGCCCAGCGTCGCGCTGCACCAAGTCTCCCAGGAGGGAACCAAAGCATATGAACAGGAAAACGATCAGTCGACTGTTGGCGCTGCTGGCTGTGTTCGCTTTGATCGCCGCAGCATGTGGCGATTCAAGCGAAACCACGACCGGTGACACAGCCGCTGCCACCACTGCCGCAGCAGCAGAGACCACTGCCGCAGCAGCAGAGACCACCGCCGCAGCAGCAGAGACCACCGCCGCGCCGGAAGAGGCAATGGCGCTTCCCGGCGAAGGCGTCGATGTGACCATGGCTCGCGCCAACTGGTCCACCGGCTACTTCCAGGCAGAAATCTACCGTCTGCTGCTCGGTGAGCTCGGCTACAACGTCTCGCCTCCGAGCGAGCTTGAGCTTGGCCCGAACCAGTTCTACACCGCTCTGGCTGAAGGCGATGCTGACTTGTGGGCCAACAGCTGGTACCCGGGTCACATCTCGTGGCACCAGAACGAACTCACCGACGGCAGCCTTGTTGCCGATCACGTGAGCATCGTTGGTGAAGAAATGATCGCTGGTGGCCTTCAGGGCTTCTTGATCACCAAGGCAACAGCCGATGAATACGGCATCACCCACTTGGATCAGCTCAACGACGACCCGGAGATCACCGCTCTCTTCGACACCGATGGTGACGGAGTGGCCGAGATCTTCGGTTGCCAGGAAAGCTGGACCTGCGACAACATCATCACCGCTCAGATTGCATACAGCGGCTGGGACAACATCACCCAGACCATCGCTGGCTACGACGCCATGATCGCTCAGATGATCGACCGTGTCGCGCAGGACGAGCCTGGCGTGATCTACACCTGGACCCCGAGCGCATACATCACCGAACTTCGCCCCGGCGACAACGTGGTGTGGCTTGCTATGGAGGACATTCTCGACGACTCGAACCCAACGGACTTCGAGGGCGGCGAGGCATTCGACCAACGCCCGGGTACCGCCAACCTCTCACCTGAGACTTGCCCGGCAGCAGCCGATGCAGGAATCTGCCAGGTTGGTTGGTCGGTTGCCGACATCCAGGTGACCATCAACAACGACTTCGGCGATGCCAACCCGGCAGCCCTGGCACTCCTCGACGCCGTCAAGCTCTCGGTGATCGACGTGTCCCTCGCCAACGTTCGTCAGAGCAACGGAGAAGACACAACTGAGGCAATTGTTGCAATGGCTCAGGAGTGGATCGACAACAACCGCGACCTCGTCGACGGCTGGATTGCGGCCGCGATGGCGGCAGCATAATTCAAGTGATCTGACCTCCGGGTCGACAATCACTGTGTGAAGGGCGGGGCGAAGGCCCCGCCCTTCTGCATGTACCGGTTCAAGCACTACGCTGCTCGCCGTGTCTGATCTGCATCCTTCGTCCTGGGTCGTGGCAGGAGGCCGCAGTCGTGTGCCCGGTGAGCCGCTCAACGTCCCGCCAGCACTGGCGTCGAACTTCTATCTTCCGAGCGACCGGGTTTACAGTCGTTCGGAAGGGACCGAGACCGCTGTCGCGTTCGAAACGCTGATGGCGGGCCTCGAAGGTGGCAAAGCACTCGCTTTCGCGTCCGGTATGGCCGCGGCAGCCGCGGTACTCCACCGGGTGCCTGTCGGGTCGGTTGTCGCCGTGCCTGAGGATCCATATCACGGTGTGAACGGGCTGGTCGAGGAAGCCGAGGCGCTCGGCCGGTTCAGTGCGCTCCGACTCGACATGGCCGACACTGCTGCGTGGCAAGGCGCAGCACTCGAAGCCGACGTCTTGTGGCTCGAGTCTCCAGCCAACCCGCTGATCACCGTTGCAGACCTTCCGGCAATCTGTTCTGCTCCCCGGAAACCGGGAACGGTCGTCGCCGTCGACAGTACGTTTGCCACGCCTTTGGCCCAGCGGCCGCTGGAACTTGGCGCAGACGTCGTGATGCACAGTGCGACAAAGTTCATCGGCGGGCACTCAGACCTGCTGGCAGGCGTGCTCGCAACCAACGACATGGACCTCTACGACGAGCTTCATCATCGCCGATTGTTGAACGGTGCGACCATCGGCGGCCTCGAGGCGTTCCTGGCCATTCGTGGAGCGCGGACACTCGCTCTGAGGATGGAACGCAGCCAGGAGAACGCTCAAATTCTCGCAGAGCGGCTTTCGACACACCCGGAGATTGCCAGAGTCCGCTATCCGGGGCTACTGGCCGATGAGAACCACGCCGTCGCCATGAGTTTCATGGACTCCTTCGGAGCGATGATGAGCTTCGAGACCACCGGGTCAGGCGAACGCGCCAACGCCGTCTGCCAACGCACCGAGCTCATCAATCACGCGACCAGTCTTGGTGGCGTCGAGTCGACCATGGAACGGCGGGCGTCCATTGTCGGCCAAGAACGCATCCCTCCAACGCTCATTCGCTTCAGCGTCGGCTGCGAAAACGTGGAGGATCTCTGGACCGATCTCGCCAACGCCCTCACATCGACTCGCGACTGAGTTGTGGCCATCACGCTCCGACGGCCGCGACCGACGCTGCTCCTGATTCGAGCATCGCGGGGAGAGATTGGGTCGTCGCTGCTGTCATCGTCACCGGCGCCGTCATGACAATCGATCGAGAGTTTGCTGCGAACAGGATCATGACCCCTTTTTCTCAGCGCACGGTGTGACTCTGCGAAGGAACGTATCTGCCCAACTCCTCGGGCCATCCATCAGCGTGACACGCTGGCGCCGAATCACTTCGCTCGCGATCGCGACCAGCCTTGCCGCGTACATCGCGCTGGTGGTCATCGATCAGCGCAATGGAACGCTACGAGCGTCATCGACCTTGTCGACGTTGCTTGTTCTTGGCGTCGCCGCCATCGCGTTCTTGCTCGCTGCGTTCGTTAACGAGCGGGCCCCTGTGAGCATGCAGACCATTTGGCTGGCTGCGCTCGCATTCCGCATCATCGTTGCGTTTACGAGTCCGACGCTGTCCGACGATGTGTACCGCTACATCTGGGACGGTCACGTGACAGGCGAGGGCGTCAGCCCATATGCATATGTAATCGAAGACCCCGCTCTGGATCGAATCACGATTCCAGAGCGTGACCTCGCGAACAACCCGAACTTGAGCAGCCCGTATCTGCCTGCCGCACATGCCATTTTCACCGCGACCGACCTCGTGCTCGGCCCTTCGACGCTGTCGATCCGACTCGTCATGATCGTATTCGAACTGGGCGCGGCATTTCTGGTCGTCCAACTTCTGGTGGCGACAGGAGTGAGGTCGAGCAGGAGCCTGTTGTACCTGTGGAATCCGCTCGTCATCGTCGAAATCGCACATGGCGCACACATAGACGCAGCTATGACGATGTTGACTCTCGCGGCGCTGTCAGCCACCCTGCGCCGGCCTGCCGCGCACTGGACAGTCGCTCCGCTCACGCTGGCCGCAGCCACCCTGACCCGGCCGATTCCGTTGTTGCTCGTTCCGATCGTCTGGTGGTTGTGGTCGAATCGGCAACGCGCGGCGTATGCCGCGGTGTGTGCCGCGGCGATCGCACCGTTCGGGTTGGCTTCAGGATGGGGTCTCGGCGACTCGACAGACGGAACCGGGGTATTCGGATCGGCTCGCGTGTATTCGGAGTCGTTCTTCTTCAACAGTGCGACCTACAACTGGCTGCATCACCATCTGGGCAGGTACACCAGCGATCCTGGACGAGCAGCCCGAATCGTCGCTGTGATCGGGATGGTGGTGGTGCTGGCAGCGGTGGCCAAACGGGCTCGCGACATCAGGGACCCACTGGCGGTGATGAGGCTTGCGGTTGTTCCAATTGCCGCATACGTCCTCCTCACACCGATCCTCCATCCCTGGTACCTGGTTCTGCTCGCCGCACTGGTACCGTTCCTGGCGCCGGTGATGAACGAACCGACCGAACGGTGGTTCCTGCTCGCGCCCTGGATGCTGCTCATGGTGATCGTTCCGCTGAGCTACCTCACCTACCGCGACGCCGACGTCTTCGACGAACTCGCTTCGGTGCGCTACATCGAGTGGCTGCCGACATACGGCCTGTTGATGGTTGCCTTCGCGACGTCTTCTCGGCCGCCGCAGTCATCGACCGTCCCTGAAAACAAATCCCGTTAGAGTTCTGCGGTGACACGAGCCCTCCTCGTACATCCCGTCTTTCTCGCAGACGAGGCCTTCGCATCCGAGGCAGGCAGCCCGTATTTCCCCCTGGGGATCCTGTATCTGGCCGGCTATGCCCGCGAGCACGGCCATCAGATCGACGTCTTCGACGGCACCTTCAGCGACGGCGTCGAGTCCTTCGACGCAGCGATGGCGTCGACGCAGCCCGATGTGGTGGCGATCTCGGTGGTGATCGCGACCGAGAGTTCTGCCCTCCAGATCGCTGAGCGAGCGAAGACCGCAGGAGCAGCGACAGTGCTCGGTGGTCCTGATCCGACCGCATCCCCTGGCGTCTACGCCGCGCACCCGGCGGTCGATCTGGTGGTCCACCACGAGGGAGAGCAGACGTTCACCAGACTCCTCGACCTCGCTGACGATGGCCCGCTGACCATCGCAAGGTTCCATGGCGAGCCAGGCATCGCATTCGCCGATGGCGGCACCGTCATCATCAATCCGAATCGGCCACCCATAGCCGACCTCGACGCTTTGCCCCGACCGGCGCGCGACCTCATCGACATGGAAACCTACCTCGAACACTGGCGGTTGACGAAGGGCTACACGTCCATGCCGATCTCCTCGACCCGCGGTTGTGTCTCCAACTGTCAATGGTGCGCCGAGGGCGTGCACGGTCACGGGCTTCGCCAACGGTCTCCCGAAAGCCTGGCCGCCGAGGTTGCCGAGTTGGCCGACGCGTTCGACATCGACCGATTGAGACTGATCGACGACGTCGATGCGCTCGATCGATCATGGCTTGAGTCGTGGGCAGATGAGCTCCGAGCCATAGGCGCCGCTGTCCCCTACGAGGCGCTCAGCGAACTCACGCGAACCGACCTTCCTCTTCTGGATGTCGCCGACAGTCTGTGACTGCGCCGCAACACCGTCTACCCCACCGTGAGTGAGGACCTTCACTCCCCGCCGGCAGCAGCTGTGCGCGACTGATCGAGTCCCTCGGTCCATTCGCCACCGGCATCTCCAGAGTCGTCAGTCCGTAGCGTGCCGACAGAAAACCAGTGACGAAGAGCTCTGGGGTGGCCACGGCCGGTCTCGACGCCCCCGAGGACGCCGCCAGCTACTGTGTCCTCTGATCGCCACGACGACAGGGGTCAGGAGTGTCATCGACGACCGAAACGAGCCCAGCGGCCACCGGGCTTGCGTTGCTCCGAATCACTCTCGGCGTCATCATCGTCTGGACGTGGTTTCAGAATCTGTCTGGCGACCTGTACACCGCTGATGGGCTCGAAGCCTATGTCGCCTGGCTGTTCTCCCCGGACGGCAACGGCAGCTCTCTCGGGTTCTACCAGTCGATCCTCGATGCAACTTTGATCCCTCTGTCCGACGTGTACGTCATCGTGCAACTCGTAGTCGAACTTCTGATCGGCGTTGGCCTCGTTCTGGGAGGATTCACCAGGCTGTGCGCAGTCACCGCCACAGTGTTCTTTTTCAACCTCTTCCTCGCGTACTTCGGTGGTCACGAATGGATCTGGACGTACGTACTGCTGTCCATGTCGGCGGTGGCCGTCTACCTCGGCAATTCAGGCTTGAAATGGGGCCTGGACCGCCAGCTCCGCTCACAGCTCGGATCGACGAAGCTCGCAAAGCTGCTGTGAAACCCCTCGACGAAGCCGAGCCTCGAAGGCCATGATCACGGCGCTGCTCATCGGTCTCGGGCTGGTCTACCTCGCAACGTCCATGTTGCTGTTCTTCTTCGGGCTGAACCTGATCGGCTACTCGTTCACCGCTCTCCGGACAGGGCGATGCCGCGATTCAGCTACTACCGGCCATTCTCCTTCTTCCGAGTGGCCGCACGTCACGATTCAACTTCCGATCTACAACGAGTGGTTCGTTGCAGAGAGAGCGATCGAAGGTGTGTGCCGAATCGATTATCCCCGTCGACTACTGACGATTCAGGTGCTCGACGACTCAGATGACGACACGATCGACGTTGTCGATTCGGCGGTAGCAGCCGCACGTCGCCAGGGATTCGACATCACCGTTCTCCGCAGGACGAACCGAGTCGGTTACAAGGCCGGCGCGCTCGCAGCAGGCCTCGCCTCGACCAAGAGCGAGTACATCGCTGTCTTCGATGCCGACTTTCTGCCACCCGCTGATTTTCTGCGCCGCGCGCTCGGTGGCTTCGATGATGCCAAGATCGCGTTCGTGCAGGCCAGATGGGGCCACCTCAACGAACAGCACTCGATCCTGACGTCATTACAAGCCATCGCTATCGACGCTCACTTCGGGATCGAACAAGTAGCCAGAGGACACCGTGGCCACTGGTTCAACTTCAACGGCACATGCGGGGTGTGGCGACGAGAAGCAATCGAGAGCGCTGGCGGCTGGACAGCGGACACTTTGACGGAAGACCTCGACCTGTCGTACCGAGCCCACCTCGCTGGCTGGAAGGGAGCCTACCTCGACGACCTCGACGTACCAGGGGAACTGCCAGGCGAGATCTCGAGCCTCCGGACTCAGCAGGCTCGATGGGCGCGGGGTTCGATCGAATGTGCGATCAAGTTGCTCGGACAGGTCTGGCGATCTGACCAGCGACTGGCAGTGAAGTTCCAAGCAACCGCTCACCTCATTGCATACGGCGTCCACCTACTGCTGGTCGCCATCACGCTGCTCTACCCCGCCGTACTGATCTTGGCTGAGCGCGTCGACCTCGGTCGACCGGCGTTCGTTCTCGGCTGTTGCCTGGCGACTGCATCAGCAGCACCTGTGGTCTTCCTGGTCAGCGGCCAGTATCGCAAAGGAGTGCCCCTGACCAGAGCGCTTCCCAGAGTGATCGGCCTCGTCGTGCTCGGCAGCGGCCTGATGCTCAACACCGTCCGCTCCGTCGCCACAATCGCTACCGAACGCGAGGCCGAATTCGAACGCACTGCAAAGTTCGCGCTGCTCGACGACAGCAGCCGATCGACTGCACCGCGCTACCGCAACAGAATCGATCCCATCGTGTGGTGGGAGCTTGCACTCGGCGGGTACGCCACAGCGACCGTCGCCCTGGCCGCTTCGGTGCGGTCGTGGGGTGTGGTCATCTATGCATCGATGTTCGCCAGCGGCCTCTTCGCTGTCGCCGTGGTGAGCATCGTGCACGAGTTGCGACGCCGCTCGGACTTCCGATCCATCACCAGCGAAGTGAACAGGTCCGTTCTCCTCGACGCGAGCACTACATGAGCCATCGCCGTGACGTGGTCCTGATGGCGCGCGCTCCCGAACCTGGCAGGACGAAGACACGCCTGATTCCCGATCTCGGGGAGGAACGAGTAGCTTCGCTCGCCGATGCAATGCTCAGAGACACGTTGTTGCTGACCGCTCAAGACGACTCGGTCCAACTCCACATCGCTATGGATCAACAGGGAGATGCTGCCTACTTCTCCGCCGCCGCCCCTGAAGCGAACCTCTTCCCACAACGCGGCGAAACGTTCGGTGAACGCCTTGCCAATGCGATGTGCGACATCACCGGCCCCGACAATCACGTCGTGGCCCTTGGCACCGACTGTCCGCACATGCCCGTCAAGGTCCTCACAACAGCCTGGGACCGCCTGGCGGCCGGACGCTGCGACGTCGTCCTCGGCCCGGCAGCCGATGGCGGGTACTACCTGATCGGCTGGTCGCATCCGTACCCCGAGATCATTGTGCCAATCGAGATGTCCACGCCTCGGGTCCTGACCGACACCACCGAGATGGCCGATCGGCTCGGGATCACCGTCAGTCTGCTGGACACTCACTTCGACATCGACGACATCGACGACGTACGTAGGTTGGCCCGACTGTTCGCGGCTTCAACAGGCGGCGCCGAATTCTCCCGCTCTGTACTCGACCGGCTTCGGTTGTGACAATTCGCCATGCCGCTGTGATCCCGGCCCTGAACGAGGCGGCGAACATCGCTGCCGTGATCGCCGATCTCTTGGCTCACGGAACCGGACTGATCGTGGTCGTCGACAACGACTCCACCGATGGCACCGGGGCCGCCGCGACGTCAGCCGGAGCCCATGTCATCGTCGAGGCTCGCCGCGGCTACGGCTACGCATGCGCAGCCGGCGCCGCAGAAGCAGCACGTCTTGGAGCGGAGATCATCGTGTTCATCGACGGAGACGGAAGCTGCGACGCCAGCGAGGTCGGAGACCTGCTGGCCCCGATCAACGACGACAGGAGCGACCTCACGCTCGGATCACGAACGCTCGGACACATCGCCAAAGGTTCGATGCCGCCCCACCAGCAGTTCGGCAACTGGTTGTCGGCGGCAATGATGCGCCGGCTATATCGCACTGATCTGACCGACCTAGGCCCATTTCGTGCCGTCAGAACCGAGACCCTCGTCGGGCTGGATCTACAGGAGATGACGTTCGGCTGGCCGACCGAGATGACGACGAAAGCAGTCAGAGCCGGAGCTCGCGTCGTCGAAGTGCCGGTCAGTTGGCGCGCCCGCAATGCCGGCAGATCGAAGGTATCGGGCACGATCAAAGGTTCGGCACTCGCGGCGTGGCACATCCTCCGCGTGACCCTCCGAAATCGCAGATGAGCCGGGTCTGGTTTCAGCCAATTCTCGACGGCCTCGTCGTCTGGCCCGCAATGACCGAACAGGTGAACCCCTCCATCGGTTGCCAGGTCCAGCAACTTCGGCCCAGCGGTGCCACACTGGGTCGCCGTGACCGAATGGATCGACCTCGAACCCGACCACAACTGGCTCAGCGAGGACGACCTCGACACGATCAGGGGTAGAGTCCCCATGGTCTACGTGGATGCCGTTCCTGTTCGCCTCGACGAGTTGGGAAGAGTGACCCACATCGGGTTACTGCTCAGAGCGATGGCTGATGGCACCATCTCGCGTGCCATCGTCAGCGGTCGGGTGCTGTGGGGTGAGACGCTTCGGCAGGCGTTGGCCAGAAACCTCGACAAAGATCTCGGACCGACCGCATTTCCGAGGATTCCGTCTTCGCCGACACCGTTCACGATCGCCGAGTACATGCCGGACCCTGAGATGACCGGCTACCACGACCCTCGTCAGCATGCTGTGAGTCTGGCCTTCATCGTGCCAATCGAAGGCGAGGCAGCACCTTCACAAGAGGCCCTCGACTTTGTCTGGATCACATCTGAAGAGGCGGCCGGCCCCGGAGTGTCGGCCGAGATGACCGGTGGTCAGGATCGGATCGTCAGGATCGCACTGGCCTTCACCGGCCGCCTACCCTGACCCGATGAGCGCGCCCGACCCCGAGTTCTTCTTGTATGAGACACCGAAGGAGCATGTCGCTCGTATCACGATCAACAGGCCACAGGTCCGCAACGCCGTCCACCCTCCAGCGCACAAGGAGTGGAGCGATCTACTCGATGCGGTCGAGGCCGATGATGACATCTGGGTCATCATCATCACCGGAGCCGGAGACAAGGCCTTCTGCGCCGGTCGCGACCTCAAGCACATGGCCGCTTCTCGCGCGAGTGGCGCCGAGGCAATGTCCGCCGACCAAGCCCTGATGCAGGCCACAACTCGTTTCATCGAGCGATTCGACATGAGCAAGCCAGTCATCGCCCAGGTCAACGGACATGCATTCGGTGGCGGGTTCGAAGTCGTCCTCGCCTGCGATCTCGTGGTAGCAGCCGATCATGTGAGCTTCGGTCTGCCGGAGCCGAGGCGCGGCATCTACGCCGGAGGCGGCGGCGTCCACAGACTCCCCCGCCAAATTCCCTTGAAGATCGCGATGGAGCACCTACTGACGGGTAACCCCATGCCTGCCAACCGTGCCCTGGAACTGGGACTCGTGAACAGAGTCGTTCCGTACCACGAACTCGAGTCGGCGGTCGATGAACTGGTCGGCGACATCCTGTTGAACGCTCCATTGTCGGTGCGAGCCACCAAACAAGCGGCAATGAGCGGCCTGCACATGCGTCTCGCCGATGCACACCGCGGGACCTATCCTGACGTTGTCGCCATGCAACACAGCGACGACGCACGCGAAGGTCCGCTGGCTTTCGCCGAAAAGCGTGAACCGCGTTGGTCAGGCTCCTGACCCGCTGATCAAACCACCAGCGGTAGGCCTCGACCCACCCAATCACGCAACGAACCGTCGTAGACGGATACGTCATCGTGACCGAGCAAGGTAAGGATGAAGGCATCACTGGTGGCGGCAATACCACCTCCGCAATAAGCGATGACCTTCGTCCCGGTGGCGCCCACTCCTTCGAACTCGCGGGCGAGATCGTCGAGCGGTCGATATCGGTGTGTTGCGGGATCGACCAATCCCATGGCCGGGACGTTGACTGCGCTTTCGATGTGCCCAGGTTGGCCGTAAGTCAGGTCGGCACCACTGTGTTGACCGGCAGAAAGAGCGTTGATGATGCACACCGAGTCGTCGGTCGTCGCCTCGAGCACCGCCTGGCTACCGACGAACGCTGTGGCACGGTCAGCCACCTCGAGGTCGCCAGCCGGATGGATCGGCGCCGGATCGGTGCTGACAGCACGCCCGTCTGTGGTCCACGCCTTCCACCCACCATCGAGTACGGCTGACTTGTCGAATCCGATCGAACGCAGCAGCCACCACGCCCTTGTAGCCCACATGTTCATCGTCCTGTCGTAGAACACGACCCGTGTTTCCGACCCGACACCACGGGCCGCTAGCTTCGCGGCCAGTTCGTCCGGAGATGGAGCCGTGAACGTCAACGCCGAAGACGGGTCCGAGATCTCGTTGATGATGTCGATGAAACCAGAGCCGGGAATGTGGCCCTTCTCGAACGCGGAGCGTCCCGAGTCGACAGTGGCGGAGCCATCTTCATTTCTGCCAAGAAACACTGTTGCATCGAAGACCCGCAAGTCGTCGGCTCCGAGCTCTGCGGCGAGCCATTCTGTTGATACGAGCTTGTGCATCTTGTCCCCGCGGCGTGGTTTGCTGGTCTGACTCTATCGACACGGTCGCGCTCGGTCGGCAATTCGTCGTATGACGCCGAGACCAACCCAACGTCCGCGCTGATCGGGTCTATACCTGGCGAGCCGACCGCTTCAGTCACCGAACGTGCCGTCGAAGTCCCTGACGATGTGGTCCCAGAAGTCAGTGAGCAAACGCAAGCTCTCGACATCGATACGTTCGTTGTTGCCATGGAAACGGCTACCGAAGTCGGCCATGTCGATCTCCGGAGAGAAGATCCCTGCGCCGTAGACAACAGCACCATGGGGCCGATAGTGCCTGGCGTCGGTTCCACCGACGATCAGACTCGGCTCGACCTTCGCCGCCGGATCTGCAAGCCCAACAGCGTTCTCGATCACAGACCACATCGGCGTGTCTTGCGGTGACCTGGACGCGGGCCGGTCGTTGAGCATCTCGATGTCGACATCATTGGCCAGATCGCCGATTGCGTCGCCAAGCTCGGCGCGGACGTAGTCGGCATCCTGACCGGGAAGGGTTCTGATGTCAACGTCGATGTGGACGGCATCGGGAATCACGTTGAGTTTCTGCCCACCGTGAACAACGTTCGGAGAGATCGACATGTGTGAGCAGGCGTGGAGCATCTTGCCACCGAGGTCGCCGAGGCTGGCTGCAGCGTCCCACACCCGCTCTGGGTTCATCAGATCGGATCGGAGCTGACCATCCACGCCGAGGGTGTCGAGCAAGGCGGTCCACAGGTCGTCGAGTTGAGGGGTCGGCCGGTGCGCGCCGAGCCGACGAAGCACCTCAGCTGCCTTCAGTAAGGCGTTGTCAGCCCCCAGCGGCATCGACCCGTGACCCGGGGTCCCCTTGACTGTGAGCCGAACGCCGCCCGCACCCTTCTCGGCAACAGCGATCATGACCGACCGACCTGACGCGTGGGAGAAGCCGAAGCCGCCCATCTCAGTGAGGACGTAGTCGGCCATCACCGCCTCGCGTTCGTTCTCGAGCATCCACTCGGCACCCCAGTGACCGCCTGCCTCCTCGTCGGCCACGGCGAAGTAGATCAGATCGCCACGAGGCGTGTACCCCTGGCGCGCCAGGTTCCTGAAGGCCACCGCCATCGACGATGTGAGGTTCAACATGTCGATGGCACCCCGACCCCACACCTCGCCGTCGATCAGCTCCCCACCGAAGGGGTCGTTGACCCATCCTCCAGGATTCACCGGAACAACATCGGTGTGCCCCATGAGACAGAGCTTTGGCGCGTTCGGGTCCGAGCCCTGGATTCTGGCGACCAGCGATCCCCTGCCTGGTGCCGGTTCATACCGTTGCACGTCCAGTCCTCCACCTTCGAGGAAACCCTGCAGAAGGTCGACCGACCGGAGTTCGTGACCGGACTCGACCGTGCCGTCGTTGACGCAGGCGTTCCGGATCATCTGCTGAAGCAGATCGGTTGTGGTGTCGACGAGTTCGGCCATCTCGGCCCTTTCGGTGGATGTGAGTGAAGTCTGATCTGAAAGACATGTGGTCTGAAGATGAGTTTCGGGTGAGGGGCAATAGGCCAAACCGAGCGTTTGAGGCCAATCAGTCAGTATGTGGCGCGACCCCCGCTGAGGTCGAAACACGCGCCGGTCGAGAAAGAGCAGCGCTCCGATGCCAAATACGAGATGAGCTCCGACACCTCCTCGACCTCACCAAGTCGACCCATCGGAATCTTGGCCACCATGTACGCCTGGGTCTCTGGGTCAACTCCCTCGTTGATCGGCGTGCGAACAACCGCAGGAGCAACACTGTTGGCCAGCACCCCCTCCGTCGCGACTTCCTTCGCAACCGACTTCGTCAGCCCGATGACGCCGGCCTTCGTCGCCGAGTATGCCATGAGGTTCGGGTTGCCTTCTTTGCCTGCGATGCTGGCCATGTTGACGATGCGCCCGTACCCGGCCTCACGCATCGGTCCGAGCGCAGCCTTGACGACGTTGTATGTGCCTGTGAGGTTCACCGCCACGACCCGCGCCCAGTCCTCTTCTCGCAGATCCCATGTCGGCACTGTCGGCCCAGTGATGCCCGCCGAGTTGAGCACCGAATCAAGGCGACCGTGGTCGGTGAGCACCCTGGCAACGGCCGACTGGACTGAAGTGGCGCTCGTCACATCGCACTCCTGCCACGTCATTCTTGCCGCCACCGCTGCTGTGGCCTTCAGGCCGGCCTCATCCACATCGATGCCGACGACGGTGAAACCGTCACGTTCGAGCCGCAGAGCTGCGTCACGGCCGATACCAGAGGCAGCGCCTGTGACGAGCGCGACTCGCCCATTCGTTTCGACCACGATGTCTCCCTTGGACAGAATCGATTGAAGGATGTCATTCTCGCAGACCCGCTGCATCGTGGTCTCGGGAGCTACAGCAGCCTGTCGAGAGCAGCCACCGCCCGCCCCACCTCTTCCACGTCGTTGTAGTGCACAAGACTCAACCGCACGACGCCGATGTCGGGATCGAGCCCGAGCGCCTCGACGAGGCGCCGAGCGTAGAAGTTGCCGTGCGAGCATGCGATCTTCTGGTCACCGAGGCCGCGCCACACATCGTCAGATGCCACCCGGGTGCTGTGGAACGCGATGGTCGGGGCCCGACGGTCGTGGTCTGCTTCCACTATGCCGACAACCCGAGCCTCCTTGCTCGACAGGAGCTCGAGGATAGGCGCCATGAGCCGTTCCTCGTGCGCAGCAAAGAGACCGAACACGTCGCTGATCAGGTCCTTGGTCGTGGTTGCCTCGGAATCAAAGTGGTGGTCATGGACCGCTTGGTAGTAGTCGATGATGCCGGCGGTGGCGGCAACCGATGCGTGATCTGGCCCCGCCGGTGTGAGCCGCGACGTGGGCTTGGCCGCGTTGAAATAATGACCTTCGTTGCCGATCGCATCGCGGAAATCGTCTGCGGTGAACATCAGACCCAGATGAGGGCCAAACGTCTTGTAGGTGCTGTAGACGTACGCATCACAGCCCAACTGAGTTACATCGATGGCCGCGTGCGGGGCATGGGCCACGCCATCGACAACGAGCCACCCTCCGGCGGCGTGGACAAGGTCGGCGATCTCCGAGATGGGATTCACTGCCGCCGCGACGTTCGATGCGTGGGTGACGCATACCAGTCGCGTCCTGTCGGACAGAAGCGAGGAAAGCTCTGACACGTCGAGGAGCCCGGTGTCGGGGTCGACCTGCCACTCCTTGATCACCGCCCCCACCTCGGAGAGGCGCCGCCAGGCACCGACGTTCGCTTCGTGATCCTGGTTGGTGACAACGACCTCGTCGCCGTGTCGCAGCGCCGAACGTACGGCATGCGAGAGCACATAAGTGTTCTGCGATGTCGACGGCCCGAAATGCACCTGGTCCGGCGCAGCATTGAACGTCGCCGGCATCATCTCGTACGCTCGATCCATCGCAGCTCCGCCACGTTGCGACGGGCCAGCCGCCACGTACGGCTGCACCTTCGTCGACGTGAAGAACGACGTGAGGATGTCGATCACCTGCTGCGGCACGTAGCTGCCGCCTGCGTTCTCAAAATGCGCCCATCCCGCGCTCTGAGGGTCCGAAAAGGCGGGAAACTGGGTTCTGACCCATGCGACATCGAGTTCGCTGATGGTCATGATCCGACCTCGGCCATCTCGGCTCTCGACGCAGCCTGGCGTCTGAGTTCTCGCTTGGCAATGGCCATTTTGTGCACCTCATCGGGACCATCGGCAATCCGAAGAGACCTGATGTCGGCGAACATCTCCGCCAGCGGAGTGTCCTCGGAAACCCCGGCAGCGCCATGGACCTGTATTGCTCGATCAATGATGGTGTAAGCCGTTTCCATCACCTTCACCTTGATGACCGACATCTCAGGCGCAGCCGCCTTGTTGCCCTCCTTGTCCATCAACCACGCCGTCCTGAGCGTCAGGAGTCGGGCAGCGTCGAGCTCGATCCGACTCTCGGCAATCCAGTCCTGGATGTTCGATCGAGCCGAGACAAGCGCTCCGAAGGTCGTCCGGCTGTCGGCTCGCTCACACATCAAAGACAACGCAAGCTCGGCGAGGCCGATTGTCCGCATGCAATGCTGCACGCGTGCTGATCCGAGACGGGCCTGCCCGATGGCAAATCCGCCGCCAACATCGCCGAGGATGTTTGCCTCGGGGACACGCACGTTGTCGAACATCAACTCGACGTGACCCTCTCGTGACACATAACCGAACTTCGACAGGTTCCTCTCCACCGAGAGGCCATGCGCATCGCGAGGGACGATGAACTGTGTGTGCCGGCGGTGCGCCGACCCGTTCGGGTCAGTCGAGGCAACCGTCATGAGAAACCCGCACGCCGGGTTGAGAACGCCTGAGATCCACCACTTCCTCCCGTTCAACACCCAGGTGTCACCATCTTTCACGGCCCTCAAAGCAATGTTCGAGGCATCGGACGACCCAACCGTTGGCTCCGTCATCGCGAAAGCCGACTTCATCGAACCTTCGAGCATCGGGTCGAGCCACAGCTCACGTTGTTCGGCGTCGGCGTACATCAACATTGCCTCGGCGTTGATGTTCGTCGGCGGATCGCAGTTCGTCACCTGAGTCGCCAATCGACACGTGCCCATCAACTCCGCGAGCGGCGCATACTCCGAGAACGACAATCCCGCCCCCACCGAGGGGTCGGTGAACGAGAGATTCCACAATCCCAGCACCTTCGCCTCGTCCTGGAGCCGTTTCATCGTTGCGGTGAGGCCATGCTCGAGCGTTTCCATCTCTTGCTGATGTTCGGCCTCGGCCGACCGAACCCGATCGTCGATGAATGCTCTGAGCCGCTCGATCATCTCTTCGCAGCGCGCTGTTCGTTCAAATCTCATCACCGAGTTCTACCCGATCTCGCCGCGTCGCCAACTTTGTTGACCTGGCGTAGCTCCTCTCTGGAGCCGTCCAGACACCACCGAGTCGTTCCCGGGTAACAGAGGTCAGGCCCACATTACGGGAGCCGACGCCGGTGGCATGATTGCCGAGATGGGTGACGGCGACGAGGTCGAGATCAGGAGAGCGACACCGAGAGATGCGCGGGCGACTGCTGATGTCTACCTGGCGTCCAGGGCCGCGAATCTCGGCTCGATTCCGCTCGGACCACACGGCGACGACAACGTTCGCGTCTGGTTTGCGGAAACGCTGATGAACGAAGCAGACATCCGGATCGGCATAGTCGACGACGTCATCATCGGGTTCCTCGCCTTGAAACCAGGCTGGCTCGATCATCTGTACTTGGCCCCCGGAGCGACAGGCCGAGGGCTCGGAGCACGATTCGTCGACCTGGCGAAACGAGAACAACCCACCGGTCTCGACCTCTGGACGTTCCAGTCCAACACCGGCGCCAGAGCGTTCTACCGACGGCAGGGCTTCGTCGAAGTCGCCCACACCGACGGCGACAACGAAGAGGGCGAGCCTGATGTGCGGTGCGCTTGGAGACCCGAGATCTGACCGTCAGACAGCGGTGCCGACCTCGAGTCCCTCGAGCACGGCCTCTTCCGCGGTCCGCGGCGCAGCGGCATCGCCGATGACGTGCACCTCCACATCGAGCCCATCGAGTTCGTCGCCAAGCGAGCGGCGTGACACGTGTCCGGCAGACGACACGAACGTGTCGACACCTTCAACCAGGACAGGCTCCCCGCTTGCCATGTGCTGCACGTAGACCGTGTCGTCGTCGACACCCATCACCCTGGACAGAGGGAGCATGTCGACTCCGAGTCGGTGAAGCTCGCCGAGCCAGTGATCGCGGACATAACGCGGAAGCATCTCGCCGGCGACGTGCCCGGTCGAGAGCAGCCTGACGTCGTGGCCGAGTGCTCTCAACATCTCGGCGACGCCCATGCCGACCCAGTCGCACCGCCAATCACCGACGACAACACGGCGCCCAAGGGTGGTTGACCCACAGATCACATCCCATGCATCGACGACGTCGGCCCCCTCGCCCACCTCGATCGGAGCGACCCTTGGACCCGCACCAGTAGCGACCACGACCACGTCGGGGGCGTGCTCGACGACGAACGACTTGTCGCACGTGATGCCGTATCGGACTTCAGCACCGGCCGCGACGACCTCTTTCATCAAGTTCGGTACGAGCCCGCCGAATTCGGATCGACCTGGTAGGCGCTCGGCCAACAACACCTGACCTCCGGGAACTCGCTCTTGTTCCACGATGGTCACCTGGTGACCTCGCGCCGCTGCGACCGCTCCCGCCTTGAGGCCGGCCGGGCCGGCTCCGACCACCAGCACGCGGCGCGACGAAGGAGCTCTGATGACCAGGCCATACGTCTGCTCGCGACCGGTCTCGGGATGCTGGATGCAGCTGACCCCGATACCGCGATGGAAATGATCGATGCACGCCTGATTGCAGCTGATGCATTCGCGCACGTCCTCGACTCGACCTTCGGCCGACTTCACGGCCATCTGCGGATCGCAGATCAGGGCCCTCGTCATGCCACAAAGGTCAGCCCTGCCGGAGCTGAGCACAGCCTCAGCCTCGGCCGGATGTTTGATTCGCCCAACGGCAATCACTGGCTGGTCGACCACCTGTTTGATCCGCTCGGCGAATGGAACCGCAATCGCCACATCGGTTCTCATCGGAGAAACAATGTGAATGGCGGCACCGATCTCCCGCGATGACCCGACCGGGACGTTGAAGTAGTCAACAAGGCCATCTGCCCCGAGCAACCGACAGGCCTCGACCACATCGGCGCTGCCCAGGCCGTCGGTGGTCATCTCGTCGCCCGAGATTCGCACGCCGAGGGCGAGATCGTCGCCGATGTTGACTCTCACCTCGACAAGCACTTCTCGAAGGAACCTGAGACGATTCTCGAACGACCCCCCGTATTCGTCAGTCCTTTGGTTGATGCCTCCCGACAGAAACTGGGCCGGCAGGTATCCGTGGCTTGCGGCGATCTCGACTCCATCGAGCCCGCCCCGACGGATCCGTGCGGCCGCGGCACCGAATTTCGCGATCACGGACTTGATGACAGCGACCGGCATAGCGCGGCCGCTGGTGTGGTACCGCTCTGCGGATCCGTCAGACGGTCCCCACGAGGCTGTCCTCCTGCCATCGAGGCCGTGCGACTGCTCCAGCCCAAGGTGCAGCAGTTGACCCATCACCTTGCAGCCGTGAGCGTGCAGCGCAGACGCCAACATCGAGTAGCCGGGGACAATACTGTCATCCACGTTCATGAGTTGGGCCGACGAGTATGCGGAGTCGATGTCGATCATCGACGCTTCGGTGACGATCAGGCCTGCCCCACCAGCGGCGCGGGCCGCGTGATAGGCCAGCAATCGCGGACCGACAATCTGATCCTCGACCAGACGTGTCGCGTGTCCAGAAGACACCACCCGGTTCTTCACCCTGACCGGTCCTAGGTCTATCGGCGAGAACAGAGTGGGATACGCGTCGCTGTGTTTCGCCGCCGCTTTGCCACTCATCACTCTGCTCGCCCCTCCTCCTCGGAGATATTTTGGTCGGACCGAGGCCAAAGGTAGCGTCGATGGTGTGACCATTGTTCCTGTGATTGACGTTGCCGATCCGGATCTCGAAGCCCTAGCCCGTGCTTGCGGCGATCACGGGTTCTTCCTGCTGTCCGGTCATGGCCTAGAAGAGACCGTCGCGAACTCGTGGCGGACAGCCAGACAGTTCATGGACTCGCCAGACTCGACGAAGAACTCAGTCCGTCGCGATGCCGACAATCCGCTCGGCTACAACGACCGAGAGCTGACAAAACGAAGCCGCGACCACAAGGAGGTCTTCGACTTCATCGACCCGTCGAACAATCACCCGGTCGACCCGAACCGCTGGCCGCCTGACCTCCCCGGGTTCCGGGACGCGCTGGAAGATCATTTCGCCTCGGTGGGTGCAATGGCCATTCGCACGCTCGACCTGGTGTGGGATGCCCTTGGCGCCGACCAGGCAACGCGTCGCTCCTATCCGGGTGAGCCGAGTGCCAGCGCGGTCAGGCTCAACCGGTACGCAACAGGCGATCCGGTTCCGGAGGACGAGCGGGCCGGTCTCGCTCCACTGGGAGACGTGGCCCTCGGGCATCACACCGACGTAGGAGTCCTCACGCTGCTACTCCAGGAGGACATCGGAGGCCTCCAGGCCCTGTCGACCGACGACGGATGGATCGACGTTCCACCCGACCAGGACACCATCGTGGTCAATATGGGCGACACCATGCAGGTGTGGTCGAACGATCGGTTCCGCGCAGCCGTGCACCGTGTGACGCCGATGACCAACTCTGAGCGCTACAGCATCGCCTACTTCCTGAACCCACGTCGCGATGCAATGCTCGAACCGATCGACGGTCTCAGCGGAGAACCGCCTCGTTATCGGCGCTTCACGTGGCGCGAGTACATGCAGGGACGAAATGACGACAACTTCGCCGATGCGGGCGACGACGACGTTCAGATCAGTCGTTACTTACTCGCCGAAGCCTGACATCGAGCTTCGCCACCGGCCGCGCCAAGGCCGCCGGCTGAGCCGGCGACCTTCACGAATCGGTTGAGGCAATCAGCGACTAGACCGAGGCGAGTTCCTCGTCCCTTTCTTCAGTCGCGGTGGAGGTGATCTTTTCGTCGGAGCCGTACACCTTGGATCTGAAGAACTCCGCCACGGTGCCACGGTTGGCGGCAAGCAGGAAGAACCCGCCGGCGAAGGCAAGGAATGCTCCCGCTCCGCTGACAATGTTCTCGCCTTCGTTGACTCTTGCCAGACTCACGATCCACGCCAACGTGATCCCGACAACGCCGAGACCGACTCCCGCGGCAATCGCACTCCATCTGTACCGTTTCGACTCATCTCGTCCAAACACCCCCGTCGCAGGGAGCGTCAAGCCGAATCCGACGACAACAATCGCGAGCGTCAGACCGCCGAGCCCTGCACCGTCGTCTGTGAAGCCGTCACGGACAATCGTTCCTGTGCGCTGCACCCTCGCCATGGTGGCGCTGATGTCGGCCGCATACGTAGAGGCATTCGCCGGGTCGGTGCGACCGAGCTCGGTGAGCCTGTCGATCTCCGCCTGAACCTCAGGGGTGATGACGGAGTCAGCACGCTGATCGAAGGTCCAACCGGAGAATCCGGCGATGACCAACATCGCAATCGCAGCGCCGGCGCCGATGATGCTGCCGACACCGACTTTGGCTGACAGCGGCCGATGGGCGGCGTACGGGGCTGCCCACATCCACTGGCACGCTGCGCCGACCGTGGCAATCGAAGCGATGAGTGCCAAATAGACGCCAGGACCATGGCTGTACTGCACGGTGCCGGATGATTGGCCGATAAAGAGATACCCGATCACGATGATCAAGCCGCCAATGCTCACCAACACCGCTCCGTCGGCTCCTGTCCAGCGACTGGTGTGCGCCGGCCGCACGAGCGCAAACCCGGCTGCGAACACGATGATCACCGCCAGGTTGTCGAACAGGACGCTCATGAGCAAAAAGCCGAGGCCATAGTTGATCACAAACGCGATGCCCTCGTTGCCCATCCACTCGAGCGGTTCGACCCGCGGCAACAGGGTGTTGACCGCCGAGTACACCGCCAACATCGCACACCCGAAGACGAAGTAGCCGAAGAACGTTCCGCCACTTGCTGCAATACCGTTGAACGACTGACCGAGAAGATCCTCGTCGACACGACGACCGTGCGCACTGACCAGGCCCGAGTCGTTACCCCATGTCATGAACACTGACAGAACGGTGACGAAACCAGCGACACCGGTGACCACGAGCCAGGCGCGCTCCTTGGCGCCGACGGGAGCAGTGCGCTCGTCGACCTCTTCGAGTTCGATCTGGGCATGGCCTCCGACAGGAATCAGTTCTTCTGGAGTGGTGCGATTCGCCCATGCGCGGGCGATGCGGCTGAACAGGTTCGAGCCGTCGTCCTCCTCCGGTTGACTGAGGCGGTCCATCACGACTGCGACGAGGAAGAATGCGAGACCACCTGAAGCTGCCTGGGCGACGTCGAGGTTCGACAGCGCTTGGAACAGCAGGCGACCCAAGCCACCGGCACCCATGATCGCTGCGATGCCGAGCATCGAGATCGACAGCAGCAGCGTCTGGTTGATGCCGGTCATGATCGCCGGCCGAGCCAGTGGCAGCTGCACGTCAATCAGAACGCGCCACTCGGGAGCACCATAGGCACGTGACGCCTCGACGACGTCCTCAGGGACTTGTCTGATACCCAAGTTGGTGAGGCGAATGAGCGGAGGCAGCGCAAACACCATCGTCACCATGGTCGCCGAGTTCTCACCGATTCCGAAGAAGAAGATGAACGGCAGCATGTAGACGAACGAGTGGACGACTTGCATTGCATCGAGCACGGGTCTGACGACACCCCAGAGTCCGTCGATACGACCACATGCCACCCCGAGGGGAATGCCGATGACGATGCACAACAAGACGGCCACAGCGATGAAGCCGACCGTTCGGGCGGTTTCAAGCCAGTAGTCCTCGCCCAGGAGACCACAACCGGCGAGTCCGAGGGCCGAGATGAACCCGACCTTGGCGTTGCGGACGAAGTAGCCGACGAAGAAAATGATGATGCACAGCGTGGTCCACGACATGTCGAGGAGCAGTCCGTCGACGAGATTGCGGAGCAGGAAGTCGAATGGCCATTCGATCCACTTCAGCAACGGGAACCAACTCTCCTCTCTCTCGCCGAAGTTGATGTCGATCCAGTCGACCATCTGATCGATCCACGAACCAACGGGTATCTCGAACTGGTCGAGAATGTCATTCGACCGAAATGGAACATCTTCGGTCTGCGCCAGTACACCCATGCGTGTACGCCCTTCTGTGTCTCCCCTCGCGCCGGTCACGCGAGGCTTGTGGTGGGGAGCGGACTGTGTACCGCGCTACCGAACAACGGCACCGCGGCGAGACAGACCCCATGCTCCCGACGTGCGACAGTAGCCACCTCATCGACCTGGATCAACCATCAAAGCCCAATAGCCGGTATCAAACGCGACGCACCGGCGGGAACGTCTGCCCACTGACACGCCAGCAAGACCGATCGACCATCGAAAGAAGATCCTGAAGCAGAGCATCGTTCACGACAAGTCGGACAGTCAGTCACCCACGACGTGCGTCAGCAGGAAACGGACGGACGGCACAGCATTCCTCGGTCCAGACACAACTACCCGCGCCACATACGAGGCTTTTGTGCTCAGGTGATGGACAATTGTCCCATGGAAGCCCGTTCACCAAGCTGGCCCGAGAACCGAAGAGCCCCTGGCCGACTCGAACTCGTGCGCCGTCTACTGAACACACACCATCTCGAATCGGACACCGATATTTTGACATCTCGTGACGAGGTCTCTTCCTGGCTGGCCAGCGAGGGCCATGCACCGAGCAAGCGGGTGAGTCAGCAAGCAGCTGAAACCGTACGAACCTTCCGAAGCCGACTCAGGGCCTCTATCGAAAATCCGAGTATCGCTGCGACAGACACCACTGACTGGCTCTTCACGTCGGAGTACAAACTGGTCCAATTCGTGTTGGTCGAGGACGTCCCGCTGGTCGAAGGCGCGGATGCCGACCCGGCAAAGAGATACCTCACCACGCTCAGCATCATCATCGCTGAAGCATTGCGCGACGGGCTCTGGGACCGCTTTCGGACGTGCGCCAATCCGGCCTGCCGATGGGGTTTCTACGACAACTCCAAAAACGGATCCGGACGCTGGTGTTCGATGGACACCTGCGGAGCAAGGAACAAGATGTCGGCGTTCAGAGCCAAGGCAACCGCTAAATCCTGACCCAGCTCAGGGTCTGATGACTCTCGTGTCGGTGACGATCGCAGTGATCAGCCCAGCCGGCGTGATATCGAAAGCAGGGTTCACAGCTTCGGCCCCGTCCGCAGACGTTCTTGCCCCCGCAAACCCGGTCACCTCGCTACCGGAACGGTATTCGACCTCGATCGACTGACCATCGGGCGTCGAGGCGTCAAAGGTCGACTCTGGCGCCACGACGATGAACGGAACACCGGCATGCCGCGCACCCAACGCCAGCGAGAAGCTGCCGATCTTGTTGGCCGTGTCACCGTTTCGGGCTATGCGGTCAGCGCCGACGAGCACCACATCGGCGGCGCCTCTGGATAGCAGAAAAGGTCCTGCCGAGTCGACGGCGAGCCGATATCTGGCCCCCATGCGCTCGAGCTCCCATGTCGTGAGCCTCGAACCTTGGAGCAGCGGTCGCGTTTCGACCGGAATCGCCTCCAGCAACGCACCGCGCTCGTGAAGTGTCTGGATCACCGCAAGAGCCGTGCCCCGTTCGACCGTCGCCAATCCACCTGTGTTGCAGATCGTCATGGCTCTGACAGATGTGCGCCCGGTGAGTTCGACGACGAGATCGGCACCGACATCGCCCATGGCGATCGACGCGGCCAGCTCCTCGTCGCGAATCCGGTGGGCCTCCTCCAATGCCGCCTCTTGTCCTTTCGAACGCGCCACCTCAGCCACCCGGTCGACCATCACCGCAAGATTCACCGCAGTAGGGCGAGCGGCTCTGAGAGTTGCAACCGAATCCTCGAACGCTTCGACGGTGTCGCCAGAACCACAAGCTCTGGCCGCGAGCACGACACCATACGCGCCGGCGACCCCGAGAGCAGGAGCTCCTCGAACCGACAGTCGTGTGATCGCCGCGACGAGCTCGGTCACGTTGTCGATCGTCAGCATCACTTCCTCCCACGGAAGTCGCGTCTGATCCACCAATTCGATCGCATCATCGACCCAGTCCAGTGTTCTCATCATCCAGTCCCTCCGTCGCTCCTCAGTCCGGAGGGCTTCCTCCCTTGGCAGTGGTCCGATCCACGAACTCGTCGAGTCGGGCCGCAATCGCGCTGTCGATCGACGGAGATTCATACTCGGCCAGAACGCGTTTCCACACGTCGGTTGCACGCTCGTCGGTGCGCTTCGACCCTTCTTCTTCCCACTGTTCGAAGTTCGCCCTGGTGAACACGATGGGGTCGTAGAACGCCGTCTCGAATCGATCGAGAGTGTGCTGTGTGCCGAAGAAGTGCCCGCCAGGGCCGACCTCGCGAATCGCGTCGAAGGCCAGTTCGGCATCGTCGACAGCGACAGGCTGCATCGACTCGGCCAGGATCTGCAACATCTCGACATCGGTGATGAACTTCTCCATCGACGCCGTCAAACCACCCTCTTGCCAGCCGGCTGCGTGGAGCACGATGTCAGCGCCGCCCATGACAGCGCCGTAGATGTTGATCATCGTCTCGTAGCCACCCTGGGCATCGACTGCATTCGAGGCGCTGGAGCCTGACGATCGCCACGGAAGCCGTATGTGTCTTGCCAGTTGACCGCTGGCGAAGGCGCCCTTCATGGCCTCGGGTGTGCCGAACGCCGGCGAACCGGACCTCATGTCCACATTCGACGTGAACGCTCCGTAGACAACCGGCGCTCCAGGGCTCACAACCTGCGACAGCGTGATCGCGAACAGGGCCTCAATGTGTTGCAACACCAGCGCCCCTGCCAAGGTTACGGGCGCCATCGCGCCCGCCAACGTAAATGGCGTCATGATGACGGGTTGATTCAGGCGTGCGCAATCGATGATGCCCATGCACATCGGGACATCGAGTTGCAAAGGCGAGTTGGTGTTGATGTTGCTCCAAGTGACCGGGCGCTCACGAAGGCCCTCGTCGTCAATGCCGTGGGCAATGCTGATCATGTCCATGCAGTCGCGGACGTGCTGGCGGCCCCTGGCATATATGTAGGGGACTTTGTCGGTCAGCGTCAGTTGGGCGCGCATGGTCTCCACATGTCGGAGACCGACAGGAACATCGCTCACCTCTACACACGGAGCAAGCGAGTGGATGACGTCGAACGACTGACACAGCTTCATGAACTCTACGTAGTCGCTCATCACGCCTGCGCGCCGGCCCCTCTCGGCATCCGAAGCGAACGGTGGGCCGCCGACCGAGAAGAAGTTCGTGCTGGTGCCGCCGATATCGAGATCGCGGTCGGGGTTTCTGGCATGGATCGTGAACTTGTCGGGCGCAGAGGCGAGAGCCTCGGTCACCAGGCCCGGATCGAGCCTCACCATGTCGTCGGCGATGGCTGCTCCGGCGGCCGCGAGCAACTCCCTGGCCTCCGGGAACAGGACACGCATACCATCCGAACTGAGAAAGCCAACCGCCTGCTCGTGAATGTGTGCCACCTGATCGTCCGAGAGCACGCGGGGTGGCTCGAATGGATTCTCGAGCCGCCGATAAGCCTCAGTCGAACGAGTGCGCCTGACTGTTGTGGTTCTGTCTCGTCTGGTTCGCCTCGTCATCTGGTCAGATCCGCTTCCATCGCATGGACAGCACCACCGAGCACGGTCGAAGCCTCGGCCAGGTCGAACACGATGTCGAAGTGATTTCGGTTGTCGACATCGATGAAGGTCACCGGCCAACCACGTTGCTGCAAGCGCGATGCGAAAACGGCCGACTGGGTTCTGAACGCGTCGGTCTCGATCTCCCCAACCGCGACAACCGCCTGCGGGCCACCCGACCCATCTTCGATCAGCCCCAGCGGACTCAACCGACGTGCTGTTGTCTCGTCGAGTCCCAACGCATCGTTGACGTAGGTGTCGATGAGCGGAAGCAGGTCGTAGATGCCCGACATGAGTACGAGGCCGGCGATCGGACTCTGCTCGAATCCACGACTCGGCCAGTCGGTCACAGCGACCATGGCGGCCAAGTGCGCTCCTGCTGAACTTCCGCTGACCACGATCCGTCCATCGAACTGCGTCGCGAGCGCCACAACAGCGTTACGGGCTTGTTCGACGATCTCCCCGAGGTCGGCCTCGGGAGCAAGCGTGTAGCCGGCAGCGGCGTAAGCAACGCCGCGGGCCGTGAAACTCGCGGCGGAAAACGATGCATCCTCTCTGCCAAGTTGCTGCCAGTAACCCCCGTGGAAGAACACGTGAAGCACGGGGGCATCGAGCGCGCCAAATACATCGACCACCTCTCGCTCACCCGTTCCGTAACGGATCGGTACCCAAGCAACGACGTCGCGAACCGCGGCGCTGCGTGAGGCGTACTCGTCAAGGTGAACGTCGATGTCGTCGATCATCGAGCTTGGCGAATAGTCGACCTCAAGCGGTGTCACCGCGACAGCCTCGCATGTCTCATCGTGTCGAGCAGCTACCTTCAGCGGATAGCTCACGGCTAGGAAGAGGTGTCATGAAGGTTGTCGGAGCGGGACTCGGCCGAACAGGCACAGCTTCTTTGAAGTCAGCCCTGGAGCACCTGCTCGGCGGCACTTGCCACCACATGTTCGAGGTCGACAGCGCAGAACAAGCTCGCGGATGGCACGCCGCTGCGGAGGGCAACCCGCCCGACTGGCACCAGTTCCTCGCCGACTACACCGCCCTCGTCGACTGGCCGGGCGCAAGCTTCTGGCCAGAACTGTCCGAAGCATTCCCCGACGCGCTGGTGCTGCTGAGCCAACGACCCCTCGACGAGTGGTGGGAGAGCGTCAACGCAACCATCTTCAGGGGGTGGAAGGGGTCGCCGGACGATGGAGACGACGGCACCCTTGCTCGTCGCGACATGTGGCAGAGCATCATCAAGAATCGATTCCTGGCCGACACCTCCGACCGCAAGTCGTCCATCGAGGCCGCCGCAGCCCACAATCAGGCCGTCATCGACACGATTCCTGCCGATCGCCTGCTGATCTACACGCCTGGCGACGGCTGGGAGCCCATCTGCGAAGCACTCGGGCTGCCAGTGCCGGACATCGACTACCCCCATTTCAACAGTCGCCAGGACTTCCTCGCCCGCTTCGCAGACGGCGAGTAACCAGGCAACCGTGTCGCGATGTCGCGTGCCTGGGGGCAGCGTGGGCGTATCCCGTCATGTCCGCCGATGGCGGGTCCACTTCAAGAACCTGTCGCGGTCCCAGGTATTGATGACCAGTTCTTTGGGAGTCCAACCACGTTGGGCTGTGAGCACGCCGTACTCCATGCGACCGAGCTCGGAAGTGTGATGGCTGTCGGTGTTGATCACCATCTTTATGCCTCGATCCACGGCCTTACGGACTACATCTGACGCCGCGTCGAGCCGCTGCAGTGCGCCATTGATCTCAAGCGCCACATCGAAATGCGCCAGCGCTTCGAGCACGATGTCGACCTCGATCTCGATCCCCGGCCGACGACCGATGTAGCGACCCGTGAGATGACCGATCGAGTTCACCGTCGGGTCTGCGATGGCGGCCACGAGTCGTTTCGTCTGCTCCTTCGGCGACTGGTCGAAGTGCGAGTGGACCGAGGCAACCGTGTAGTCGAACAGTGCCCTGAAGTCGTCGTCGTAGTCGAGGCCACCCTTCGCTCCGATGTTCAGCTCACAACCCCAGAGGATCGTCATGTCGGGGTACCCGTCTTGGATCTGGCTGATGAGCTCTCGATGCTCGAGCATCTCTTCCGCCGTCGAGCCGTTGATTGCGAGGTCGACTCCGTGGTCGGTGATGGCCAGATAGTCGTACCCCTGGTCCGCTGCCACCTTCACCATGTCGGCGACCGAGCTGCGTCCATCGCCGGATCTATCGGTGTGGTAGTGCAGGTCGCCCTTGATGTGAGATCGTTCGACGAGTTCGGGGAGCCCCTCTCCGCCCGCGGCCTCGACCTCACCGGTGGCCTCGCGCATCGGAGCCGGGACGTATTCGAGTCCGAGGGCGTCGTAGATCTCCGATTCGGTGCGGCTGGCGATGATCGGACGGTCGGCTGGCGCAAGATGTTCGTTGCTGGTGTCGATGAGGCCGTACTCGTTCAGCAACATGTTGCGGTCCATCGCCCGCTGACGCAGTGCGATGTTGTGCTGCTTCGATCCTGTGAAGTACAGCGTGGCGGCGCCGAACTGATCAGGTGTGACGACCCGAACGTCGACTTGCAATCCGCCAGCAGTGAGAAACGAGGTCTTGGTGTCGCCGTTGACGACCAGTTCCGACACCTCATCGTGGCTCACGACGTGGTTCATCACCTCGACCGGCGACTCGGACGAGACAGTGATGTCGATGTCGCCGATCGTCTCGGACATGCGACGCAGGCTTCCGCAGCACTGTGCGTCGACGACCGCTGGCAGCGCCTGCAGGTCAGACACGAGCCGCTCGGCCAAGGGCAAAGCATCGGCGATCGGAGTTCGGCGGTCTTTGCCCGACATGCCGAGCCTGTCGATTGCCTTGGCGATCTTGGCCTCGCTTGTCGCGCCGAGCCCGGGAAGTCTTCTCAACTGCTCGGCTTCGATGGCGGCCTTCAGTTGGTCGACGTTCTCCACGCCGAGGTGGCTTCGGACAACAGCGAGCGTCTTCGGGCCCATTCCGGGAATACGGCTCAACTCGACAACCGCCGGCGGGAATTGCTGGCGGAGGTCGACGAGTTTGGCGACCTTGCCGGTCTCGACGAACTCCCTCACCTTGCTGGCCGTTGCCTTGCCGACGCCTTTGATCTTCGTCAGTTCCGTCATCGACAATTCGGTGATGTCACGACCGTCCGACTCCAATCCGAGTCCGGCATTCTCGTAGGCCCTGACCTTGAACGACTGTTTGCTCTCTTCAGCGAGTGCCGTGAGCGTCACGAGTTCACCCAACATCGCCAATACGTCTCTGGTCGTGGCCATGGGCGGCATCGTAGGCAAGCTGAAGGACCTCGGCTCAGAAGTCGCCGGCGGCGCGGCGAACCTCTGTCAACCCCGAATCGACGGTGTTGAGAGTCCGTTTTCCCACGTCGGCGAGGCCGAAGTCGATCGCCGCCATGGCCTCTGCTCCGCCCTCGGCAGCAGCGGATCCGGCCGAGGTGATGCAAGCCAGTGTCGTTCGTCCATCGGTCGGATGCGCGATTCGTACGACGAATCCGTCCTTCTCGAGGCGGTCGATCGTGTTGGTGACGCTCGCGGGATGAACCTGTAGACGTTCTCCGATCTTGCCGAGTGGCAGTTGACCCTCTCGGGAGAACGACAACAGAGCAAGCACTTCGAAACGGCTGAAGTTGAGCGACAACGGGGCGAGAACGACGTTGACGCGCGACAGAACGATCTGATGGACCCTGGTGATGGAGGTCGCCGCCGACATGGCATCGATGCTCCCCCACCCTCTTTCCGACCAATTCGACCTGGCTTCGGCTATCGGATCGAAGTCGAGGGCCATAGGTGTAAGCTTAACCGAACTATTTTGATGTCCAAGTAAATCGGAGGTAACGATGAGCGAGGACAACGGCGACGACACGACCGATTCGGCTGACGAAGCCCGCGCCGAGTGGCTGGTCGACTACGAATCCAGTCGGCTCCGCGACATCCCGTTCGAGACGATGTCCGGCGTGCCACTCGAGCCGATGTATGGCGACTCGCCCTATCCGGGCCAGTTTCCCTACACCAGAGGCCTGTTCCCCGCCGGGTATCGGAGCCGATTGTGGACGATGCGTATGTTCGCAGGGTTCGGCACGGCAGAGGACACGAACGCGAGGTTCAAAGAGCTTCTGCGTAATGGCGGCACCGGTCTGTCGACTGCCTTCGACATGCCAACGCTCATGGGTCGCGATTCTGATTCGTCATGGGCGCTCGGCGAGGTCGGGCACTGTGGCGTCGCCATCGACACACTCGCCGACATGCGCGACCTGTTCGCGGGAATCGATCTGGGCAAGGTCTCCACCTCGATGACGATCAACGGCCCAGCCGCCATTCTCATGGCGATGTACGTCGCCGTTGCCGAGGAGAGCGGTGTCGGACGTTCCGGTCTGGCGGGGACCATCCAGAACGACATCCTGAAGGAATACCAGGCGCAGAAGGAATACATCTACCCGCCGCGACCCTCGATGCGCATCATCACCGACATGGTCAAATTCACCACTGCCGAGATGCCGAGATGGCATCCGGTGTCGATCTCGGGTTACCACATCAGGGAAGCTGGCTCGACGGCAGCTCAAGAGCTCGCCTTCACGCTTGCAAACGGCTTCGCCTACGTCGAAGCAGCCCTCGCAGCCGGCGAGGACATCGACGAATTCGGTCGAAGGCTCTCGTTCTTCTTCAACTCACACTCTGACTTCTTCGAGGAGATCGGCAAGTTCAGGGCCGCCAGGCGAATCTGGGCTCGTTGGATGAAAGAGCGGTACGGGGCCAAGGACAAACGAGCGATGATGTGCCGTTTCCACACCCAGACAGCCGGCGTCTCGCTCACCGCACAACAGCCGGAGATCAACATCGCGCGGGTTGCCACCCAGGCCCTCGCCGCTGCCATCGGCGGCACGCAGAGCCTCCACACCGACGGCTTCGACGAGGCAATGGCGCTGCCGACCGAGAAGGCAGCGAGGATCGCTCTGCGGACTCAGCAAATCGTGGCCCATGAGACCGGTGTGGCTGCCGTTGCCGATCCATTGGGGGGTGCGCCATTCGTCGAATGGATGACCGACGAGATGGAGCGACAGGCCGAGGAGGTCTTCGAGCACCTCGAAGCCCTCGGTGACGGATCGATGCTGGAAGGCGTGTACGAGGCCGTCGAGAACGGATACTTCGTCGGCGAAATTGCCGATTCCGCATATCGGTTCGAGCGCGAGGTGAACGCCGGACGCCGCATCATCGTCGGCGTGAACGCATACACCGAAGGAGCCGAGGACGACGCGCAGAACCTCCTCCGCATCGGACACGAGACCGAGGAATATCAACTCAAGCGCCTCGCAACGGTGAAACAGGAACGCAACGATGCCGACGTCGCTGACGCGCTTGCAAGAGTCACTGCAGATGCCAACGACCCGAACATCAACCTGATGCCAGGACTCATCGAAGCGGTGAGAGCCTTGGCAACAGAAGAAGAGATCGTCATGGCGATGGAGTCGGTGTTCGGAACCTACGTCGAGCGGGCGATCGTATGAGCGAGCAGACCTCGGACAGCAACGCAAACATCAGAATCGTTCTCGCCAAACTGGGCCTCGACGGCCACGATCGCGGTATCAAAATCGTGGCCCGAATCCTGCGCGACGCCGGCATGGAGGTCATCTACCTCGGCCTTCGCCAAACGACGGACAGCATCGTCGCTGCGGCCGAAGAAGAGGACGCCGACGCCATCGGTTTGTCGATGCACAACGCAGGCCATCTCACACTTGCTCCCGCGATGATCGAAGCACTTCGCGTCGCCGACCTCGACATCCCGCTCATCATCGGCGGCATCGTGCCCGACATGGACGTCGAGACATTGATCGGAGCCGGTGTCACGGCCGTGCTCGGTCCTGGCGCTCCTGCCGAAGAGGTGGTCGAGGCCGTCACCAAAGCCGTGGCCGACGCCTCGTGAGTCTTCGCGGACTCGGCACCGAGGAGATCTTCGAGCGCGCCGTTGCCGGCGAACGAAGGGCACTCGGCCGCGTTCTGACCTTCATCGAACGCGCCGGCGAAGACGCCGACATCATCACGGAGCTGAGTCACCCCATGGGGGGCCAAGCACACGTTGTCGGTATCACAGGGGCACCTGGAGCCGGGAAGTCGACGCTCACGGGTCAGCTCACCCGACTCCTTCCAGATCTCGGCCTGAGGCCGGCAGTTCTGGCAGTCGATCCGTCGTCCCCGCTGACTGGCGGCGCAATCCTCGGTGACAGAATCAGGATGGACGACATGGCGGGAGATGACGTGTTCATCCGGTCAGTCGCCACGAGAGGGCATGCCGGCGGCCTCGCCCTCTCGATTCCTGGCGGCGTCAGAGCCTTCGATGCTGTTGGTTACGACCCTGTGATCATCGAGACCGTCGGCGTCGGCCAGGTCGAAGTTGATGTCGTAGGCGCTGCCGACACCACCGTTGTCGTCGTCAATCCCGGCTGGGGCGATGCTGTCCAGGCCAACAAGGCCGGGTTGATGGAGGTCGCTGACATCTTCGTGATCAACAAGGCTGACCGGCCAGGAGCCGCCGACTCGCGTCGCGATCTCGACCTCATGCTCGACCTCAGCCATGTCACGGGCCAGGAACGCTCCAGCGGCTACCGGCCCCCGATCATCATGACCACGGCCACAGAAGGAACCGGTGCCGATGAACTGTGGGATGCCATCCATGCCCACCGTGGACACCTCGCCTCGACCGGCGAACTCGACAGTCGGCGCGAGGCTCGACACCACTACGAGATCACGCACCGCCTCGAGCAATTGGTCAGCGCAGGAATCGTCACCGCGCTCGCCGAGGACGATGGCGCAATGCTTGTTGCTGACGTAGCGGCCAAACGAATCTCGCCGTCGCAAGCAGCGCGCACACTCGCCAAGCGGTTACTCCGATAACCGCACGCGAACGTCTCCGCTTTGACTCGGGCGGAACAGCAGCGCGTCCGCGACAATGGCCGGTGTGAGCAGCCGCCATCAGATCGACCTCGACCTTCTTCGCGATGTCGAACAACGGGTGCTGTGGCTCGCAACGCGCATCATCGACCACGCCAACACCAGGAGTGGCGGCGAGATCAAGGTCGGCGGCCACCAGGCGTCATGCGCTTCGATGGTCTCCATCATGACGGCGCTCTGGTTCGCCCACATCGGCGGCGAAGACAAGGTCGCCGTGAAGCCGCATGCCTCACCGATGTATCACGCCATCAAGTACCTCACCGGCGAACTCGACCGTTCGTACCTGACGACGCTTCGGCAACGTGGTGGTCTGCAGGCATACCCGTCTCGCACCAAGGACCCCGACGTCTCGGACTTCTCGACAGGTTCTGTCGGACTCGGAGCAGTCGCTCCACTGTTCTCGGCTGCGACGCGTCGATACGCCGACAGTCACTTCGGTGAACAACCGCCAGCCAGATTCATCGCAACCGTTGGAGATGCTGAACTCGACGAAGGCAACGTCTGGGAGGCCATCGCCGACTCGACCACAGAGGGTCTTTCCAACTTCATGATGGTGGTCGACCTCAACCGGCAGAGCCTCGACAGGGTGATCCCCGACATCCAGGCAACGAGACTCGAAAACTTCTTTGCCGAGGCCGGTTGGCATGTGGCCGAAGCGAAATTCGGTTCACGATTGAGCGCCGCGTTCAAGGCTCCCGGTGGCGACGCCTTGAAGACGCACATCAACGAGATGTCCAATGAGGCTTACCAGGCACTCTTTACACTCGAGGGTGACGAACTCCGCGAGAAGTTCCTCACCGGCGCTGACCCTGCTGTGGCTCGGACAACCGACCACCTGACCAACAGCGAGTTCGGCCGAGTTGTCACCGACCTCGGTGGCCACGATCTCGGGCTTCTCCTCGACACCTTCGCCGAGTGCGACGCCGCCACCGACCGCCCATCGGTCGTGTTCGCCTACACGATCAAAGGCTGGGGTCTGCCGATCGCCGGCGATCCGCTGAACCATGCAGCACTGCTGTCTCCGCAGCAGATCGATTTGTTCCGAAGCAGAGTCGGGCTCGATCTCGACACCGAGTGGGATCGCTTCGACCCAGCCAGCCCACATGGTCGGCTGTGCGACGCCGTCGGTGGCGCCATCAACAACGAGCCCGATCCGCCTCGACCGATTCTCCGTGTGCCCTCGACTGCAGGACCTGTCGTGTCCAAAGGCCAAGTGTCGACCCAGGAAGCGTTCGGCCGAACCCTTACCAGGCTCGGAGACGTCGACGGCGTCGCCGAGCGCATCGTCACGACAGCACCCGACGTGTCGATCTCGACGAACCTCGGCGGCTGGATCAACAAGACCGGCGTTTACTCCCCCACCGACCGAGACGATCATGGGGGCGGGCAACGGCTCCTCAAGTGGGCCCCATCACCCAACGGACAGCACATCGAACTCGGCATCTCGGAGATGAACCTGTTCATGCTGCTCGGCCAACTCGGTTTGAGCCACGAGCACCACGGTGAACATCTCCTGCCCATAGGTGCTGTGTACGACCCATTCGTGCTGCGCGGCCTCGATGCGTTCATCTATTCGCTCTACAACGGCGCTCGGTTCATCGTTGCCGGAACCCCGTCGGGGGTGACCCTTGCACCGGAAGGTGGTGCCCATCAATCCACGATCACAGCTTCGGTCGGCGCCGAGTTGCCGCACCTGAACTATGTCGAGCCTGCATTCGCGACCGAGGTGGACTGGCTTCTGTGCGAGGGCGTCAATCGGTTGTCGACCCCTGAGGGCGAGAGCACCTATCTTCGCCTGTCCACCCGCCCGATCGATCAGGCGCCATTTGCCGCAGCGATGGATCGCCTCGGGGAAGATCAGCTGAGATCGATGACTCTGAGAGGCGGGTATCGCCTCATCGAATCGCCATCTCCGAAAGTCACCATCGTGGCCACGGGAGCGATGGTGCCCGAAGCTGTCGCTGCCGCCGACGAACTCGAGGGCGAAGGCGTAGGCGCAACTGTCATCCACCTCCCAAGCCCCGACGCTACGTACCGCAGCTGGCAGCGCCGCGATGCCAACATCGCGAGAGCCGGCGCCAGATCGACCGGGTCGAACATCATCGACGAGTTGATCCCGGTGCCCGAACGGATGAATCCGATCGTCTCGGTACACGACGCGTCAAGCCACGCCCTTGCGTGGATCGGATCGGCCGTCGGCACACGACAAGTGGCCCTAGGGGTCGACCGATTCGGCGAGTCGGGCACGATCGCCGACCTCCACGACTCGACTGGTATCTCCGCTGGCCACGTGGTGAACGCTGCGCTCTTCGCCACAGGGAACTGATGCTCCATGGGCTGGTACCGCGATCGGGTACTCCCGCAGATCATCGACAAAGCGCTCGACACCGATGAAATCGCCACCTGGCGTCGGCTGGCCATCGATGGAATCTCCGGCGTCGTCGTCGAACCAGGGTTCGGCAGCGGCTTGAATCTGCCGCTGATGCCTCCCGACGTGACAAAGGTGTTCGCCATCGATCCCGCGGTGCGGGGCCGCGAACTGGCCGCCGATCGCATCGCTGCATCGCCCATCGAGGTCGAGTTCGTCGGTCTCGACGGCCAGAAACTCCCGCTACCCGACGATTCGTGTGACAACGCATTGCTGACCTACACCCTCTGCACGATTCCCGATCCAAACCAGGCCCTGTCGGAGTTGCGACGAGTCCTGAAACCAGGCGGCGTCGTCCGCTTCCTCGAACACGGCAAAGGACCCACGGAACGACTCCAGAAGATGCAGCGACTCATCGACCCCGTTCAGAAGCGACTCGCTGATGGGTGTCACGTCAGCCGAGACCATCCCGCTCTGTTCACAGATGCCGGATTCGATCTCGTCTCGGTCACCGCCGGATTCGGTGAGGGTCCGAAGCCGTGGGTGTACTACTACGTGGGCCGAGCCCTCAACCCAGAGTGAACAGACTGATGAACGAAATCGCCTACAGCCAGGAACTGCGCGCGCAGATCGAAACGAACCTCGCCGGCCATGAAGTGCGCGAACATGCCCTCGACGGACGACGTCACGCCGCTGTGAGCATCATCGTGATGGACAGCGATGCAGAGTTACATGGTGCCGACGGGGCCGTCGTCGATCCGCTGTTCATGCGGGATCTTCCAGGCCTCGCTGACGACGAGACCCTGTCAGGCAGCGTTGCGGGAACCGCGGGGGGTGCTGCGGTGTTGCTCACGAGACGGTCAGCGAAGCTGAAGAACCACCCGAACCAGTGGGCGCTTCCCGGAGGAAGAATCGACGAAGGCGAATCGCCGCTCGCAGCGGCCATGCGCGAGGTCGAAGAAGAGGTCGGGCTCACGCTCACCGAAACCGATCTCCTCGGTCGCCTCGACGACTATCCCACTCGTTCGGGTTATGTCATGACGCCGTTCGTGTTCTGGGCCGGCACTGAGGCTGACCCGGTTCCTGCGCCAGCTGAAGTCGCTTCGGTTCACCGGATCAGCATCCGCGAGCTTCTTCGCCCAGATTCACCGAGGTACGTCGAGATCGATGAGAGCCATCGACCGGTTGTCCAGGTCGCCATCGGCCAGGACCTCATCCACGCACCGACAGGTGCGATCGTGCTCCAGTTTCGCGAAGTCGCGTACAGAGGCACCTCGATGCGAGTCGATGACCTCGAACAACCCGTGTTCGCTTGGCGGTGACTCTTCGCTTAGGGCCGCGAGTCCCTGATCACGCGCCGGCAACGCCAGGAAGCCGTGAAGAACGGGCAAAGATCTCTTCCATCATCGGGATGAACTCCTCGACGGCCATCGTGTCGTACGAAGGGTCGAAACAGTTCGCGTCGTAGTTCGCGCAGAAGAACACGCAGTCGTCGTAATACGGCGAGTCCGAATACACATCTCGTGCGTCCCGGTCGCCACCGAGGTGATGGAAGTAGTAGTAGCCCTGAAACAGACCGTGGTGCCGAACAACCCAGTGGGTTCGCTCATCGACGTAGGGCTCGAGAATCGATGCTGCCGCTGAACTGTGGTTCTCTGGTGCGAAACCATCGGCCACGTCATGCAGCAGCGCTCCGACGACCATGTCGAGGGTTTCGTCGTTGCGCAACGCTCTGGTCGCCGACTGCAATGAGTGCTGGTAACGGTCGATCTGGTACCCGAGTTTCGGACCCTCCATCACCTTCAACAGATTGACGAGATTCGGAACAATTGTCGGACGCACGTGGGCCTCGAACTCAGGTCCCAGGTATTCGTAGTCCTCTTTGGTCCCCTCGGCCATGTGTGTCCATCCGACAGTCGTCATGTCATCTCCGATCAGATCATGTTGTGGCGTTGAAAGTCGTGCTCGACGGTTGCTGTACGCCTTCGCCGAATGCCTCGCTCTGAGCTTTGTAGATCTCGACGAACACGTCGAGTGCGTGCGGCGCGAACCCCGACTTCGCACCCGCCGCTACGAGGCTGCTCGACCAGTCGACAACTGGCACAGCGCTGCTACCTGGCCTGCCAGTCGGGAGATCGGCGCTCGAGGAAGGCCCTCCTCCCCTCTTTGAAGTCCTCGGATGCGGCGGTCTGGGCCCTGTACCGACGAGCGAGCGCCGAGACATCGTCCCTCGGATCGGTGAGGGCAGCCTTCAGGATCAGCTTGTGGGCCCGGGTCGCGAGCGGCGCCTGGCGCAGCATCAAGTGGGCGAGTTCGAACGCCCGGTCGGTCAGGTGTTCTCTCTCGACGACCTCGTGCATGAGACCGGTCCGCAGGGCCCAGTCGGCATCGCATCGCTCCCCAGAGACGAGCATGTATCGAGCGTGCGAGGCGCCGATCAGGTCGGTCAACAACTGCGGCAACGCCAATGCTGAGATCCCGACCATGGCCTCGGCCAGCGTGAACTTCGCATCGGGGCTGCAGATCCTGATGTCCCCGAACAGCGCGTTCGCGACGCCCTGCCCGACGCAGTGACCGTGCACTGCCACGATCACCGGCTTGCCGCCAATGTCGTCGCCAAGGTACGTCGAGGTGAACTCGCGTCCATCGTCGTCGCCCCCTGTCATGGCCTGATCGCCGTCTTTGATGTCGAAACCGACGCTGAACGCGGCGCCGGCGGCATCCATCACACAGATTCGAGCCCCGTCATCATCACGGAACCGGAACATCGCCTCATCGAGATCGGCGAACAGTTGCCTGTTGAAAGCGTTTCGTTGATCAGGCCGATTCAGGGTGATGTGAGCAATGCGATCGTTCAAGTCGTACAACACCGTCATCGCTGACCCCGTTTCTTCGTTCAGTGCTCGCCAAAGTAGTTCGGTAACGTCCTGACGACGCGAGCTGGTCAAGGGGGACTAGATGTCGAGTTTCGAGGATCGAATCGACAGTGAACTCCGATCGGCCTTCGACGCCACCCCGGACGGTGCGGTGGACCTGTCGGACATTCCCCTGGCGCGAGCTCGACTTGCCAGAATGGCAGCCGGCGGCCCCGAGTACGAGTTCCCACCCGAGATCGAGGTGAACGACCACCACGTGACGTTGGACGACGGTCATCAGCTCTGGCTCCGCAGTTACGCACCTCCCGCTGCCGCCCGCGATCTTGGTGCGCTGTATTACATGCATGGCGGCGGCATGGTGCTGTTCGACCTCACCGCCAGCGACGCGCTCTGCGCCATCATCGCCCGAAACCTCGACGTCGTGGTCGTGTCAGTCGATTATCGGATCGCACCCGAGCATCCCGACCCGACGCCTGTCGAAGACTGTTACGCAGGGCTCGCGTGGCTCTTCGGTGCAGCCGACGAATTTGGAATCGACCGCAGTCGTGTCGCCATCGGTGGAGCAAGCGCTGGAGGTGGACTCGCGGCAGGACTCGCTCTGTTGGCCAGAGACCGAGGCGCTTTCGCACCGTGTTTCCAGTTGCTCACGTTCCCCATGATCGATGACAGCAACACGACCAACTCGAGCCACTACGTCCTGTCGGATCGGGTTTGGAACCGAGACGCCAACATCATCGGCTGGGACGCGTACCTCAGCGGCAGAGCCGGTGGAGACGACGTGTCGATCTACGCAGCACCGTCGCGAGCAGACGACGTTTCAGACCTGCCTCCAGCGATCATCACAGTCGGCGATCTGGATCTGTTTCTGGACGAGAACATCGAGTACGCGCAACGACTGCTGGCTGCTGGCGTGCCGACCGAACTCCACGTCTACCGAGGCGCCTATCACGGTTGTCAACGAGGATCCCCGGACTCTGCCCTGGTCAGGCGATGGCGTCACGACGAGTTCGGCGCCCTCGCGCGAGCTATCAACCCGGGCCACAACATAGAGAGGTCTCCCACATGCCCGAACTCCTGATCGAACGACACGGACCTACAGGCATCCTGACACTCAACCGGCCCGAAGCGCTGAACTCGATCTCACCGACCATGATCCCTGGCATCGACGACGCTCTTCGTCGGCTTGCTTCCGATCGTTCGTGTCGTGCCGTCGTCATCACTGGCGCCGGTCGTGCGTTCTGCGCAGGCATCGATGTGAAGTCTGTCGCGACGCGTGATGCTGCCACCGACGAAGCATCCCAGAACGAGGGACCCGATCCTGTCGTCGCCGGATACGAGGGTCTCCACATCGAGCTCAGCAGATTCATCAGGACGATTCACTCCATACCGATTCCCGTCATCGCTGCGGTGAACGGAGCAGCCGTCGGGGCTGGGTTCGCGATCGCTGCGGCATCCGATCTCAGGGTCGGCAGCGAACACGCGATGTTCATGGACGGGTTCGTGTCGAGGGGCATCTCTGGCTGCGAGCTGGGGTTGTCGTACTTCTTGCCAAAGATCGTCGGCCCCTCGGTGGCATTCGATTGGATGATGACCGGGCGCAGGGTTCGCAGCCAGGAGGCACTGTCCTCTGGTGTGATCAGCCAACTCGTCGATGCTGATGCACTGCTGTCGACCGCTCTCGAACTGGCGGAGGACATCGCACGCAACGCGCCAATGGCCATCACGATGACCAAAGAGGTCATGTGGGCAAACCTTCACGCCGCCAGTCTCGACCAGGCTCTTGCGCTCGAATCACGAACCCAGAACCTGACCAGACACACCGCAGACGCAACCGAGGCGCGAGCAGCCTTCATCGAGAAGCGAACACCCGACTTCGACAACACAGGCGGGAAACGTCCGCTCAGGTAGGGACCCATCCACAGACGCAAACACTCGTCGCCGCGTACGCACGCCTTCGCCGCTGACACGCGGGTGCCGATGCGGCCCGTTGGTAACCTCGGCGTGTCACCCCCCGACTCGGAAGACCAATGAGCGAATCCTCAGGCAAGATCATCTACACCCACACCGACGAGGCCCCGGCGCTGGCCACCTACTCGCTCCTGCCGATCGTCGAGGCATTCACCTCGGCTGCCGGGGTGGTCGTGGAAACACGAGACATCAGCCTCGCTGGCCGGATCCTTGCAGTGTTCCCCGATCATCTCGAGGAGTCGCAGCGCGTCGGTGACGCCCTCTCCGAACTTGGCCAACTCGCCAAGAGGCCTGAAGCGAACATCATCAAGCTGCCGAACATCAGTGCCTCCGTCCCGCAACTCAAGGAGACCATTGGCGAACTCCAGGCTGGCGGATTCGCGGTACCCGACTACCCCGACGAGCCATCGACACCAGAAGAGCGCGACGCGAGGTCACGCTACGACAAGGTGAAAGGAAGCGCCGTCAACCCTGTGCTGCGTGAAGGCAACAGCGATCGCAGGGCGCCGAAGGCGGTGAAGGAGTACGCACGGAACAACCCTCACTCGATGGGCGAATGGTCAAGCGGCTCCCGAACCACAGTCTCGACGATGTCAAGCGGCGACTTCCGTTCGAACGAGAGGTCGACGACTGTCGACGCGGACGGGTCACTCCGGATCGAGCACGTGTCAGCCGACGGCAGCGTGAACGTGCTGAAGGACGGCATCGACGTGCTGAAGGGCGAAATCGTCGATGGAACCTTTATGAGCAAGGCTGCGCTGGTCTCGTTCCTCGCAGCACAGATCGATGCAGCCAAGCACCAGGGTGTGCTGTTCTCGCTGCACCTCAAGGCAACGATGATGAAGGTCTCTGACCCGATCATCTTCGGACACGTGGTCGAGACGTTCTTCGGCAACGTCTTCACCGAGCACGGTGACGCACTGGAAGCTGCTGGAGCCAACGCCAACAATGGCCTCGGGAACGTGCTGAATGCCGTCGCGGCCATGCCCGAAGGACTGCGCACAGCGATCGAGGCCGGCATCGAGAGCGCCATAGCCGAAGGACCGGCAATGGCAATGGTCGACTCCGACAACGGCATCACCAACCTGCATGTACCCAGCGACGTCATCATCGATGCATCGATGCCGGCAATGATCCGCACGTCAGGCCAGATGTGGAGCCCCGACGGTGACCAACAAGACACCTTGGCCGTCATCCCCGACAGCAGCTACGCCGGGATCTACCAGGCCACCATCGAGTTCTGCCGCAACAACGGCGCCTTCGACCCGACCACGATGGGCACGGTTCCGAACGTTGGTCTGATGGCGCAGAAAGCCGAGGAATACGGCTCGCACGACAAGACGTTCGAGATCGAGTCGGCAGGATCCGTGCGCGTTGTCGACGATCGTGGCAACGAGCTCATGAGCCACCTCGTGGAGACAGGCGACATCTGGCGTATGTGCACGGTGAAGGACGCCCCGGTCCGCGACTGGGTCCGCCTTGCCGTGTCCAGAGCTCGCGCCACCGGCTCGCCTGCCATCTTCTGGCTCGACGCTGACCGCGCCCACGACGCTCAGGTCATCGAAAAGGTCAAGGCGTACCTGCCAGAACACGAGACCGCGGGTTTGGAGATCGACATTCTCGCTCCGGTCGCCGCCACGATGCGAAGCCTCGAACGGATCGCAAGGGGCGAAGACACAATCTCGGTCACCGGCAACGTGCTGCGCGACTACCTCACCGACCTGTTCCCGATCCTCGAACTCGGCACGAGCGCCAAGATGCTGTCGATCGTTCCGCTGATGAACGGCGGCGGCCTGTTCGAAACCGGAGCCGGCGGTTCTGCTCCAAAACACGTTCAACAGTTCGAGAAGGAGAACCACCTCCGCTGGGATTCCCTCGGCGAGTTCCTCGCGCTGGCTGTGTCACTCGAACACCTCGCGGAGTCCACCGGAAACTCGACTGCCCAACTGCTGGCCGACACCCTCGATGAGGCCACAGGCAAGCTTCTCGAAAATCGGAAATCGCCGTCACGCAAGGTGAACGAACTCGACAACCGCGGCAGCCACTACTACCTGGCCATGTACTGGGCCCAGGCCATAACCCTCGGCCCCGATGCAGACCTTGCCTCGAGGTTCGCTCCGTTGGCATCGGCCCTCACTGCCAACGAGAACGAGATCGCCGAAGAACTCCTCGCAGCTCAGGGACAATCCATGGACATCGACGGCTACTACTTTCCCGATCCTGTCAAAGCCGCAGAAGCCATGCGCCCCAGCCCAACCCTGAACCAGATCATCACCGAATTCCAGGGCTGATCGAGTCGATTTTGGACGCCCGACCAGCGAGCCCACGATTGTGGTGGTAGCAGCCACAAGGGCCTGACCCTTGAGACAGCCTTCGATTAGGCGGTGCTGCCGCCGTCGATGGCGTGGCACGCGCCGGTGATGAACTTCGCATCATCGCTGGCCAGGAACAACATCAGGTCGGCGATGTCCTCGGGGTCGGCGTAGCGCTGCAGCGGGATCGCTGCTGCGAAGCGATCGTGAGCATCCTGGGGGGAGTCGGACGTGGCCTTCTCAAGGCTGCGCATCATGCGCGTCTCGACCGGTGAGGGGTGCACCGTGTTGACCCGAATTCCGTGAGGGGCAAGATCCTTGGCCGCCGAACGGCTGAGACCGACTACGGCATGCTTGCTCGTCGAATAGGCAGACAAGATGCCGGTACCCCTGAGCCCTGCGACGCTCGACGTGATGACGATGCTGCCACCACCGCTCTCTCGCATGGCGGGAATGACGGCCTTGATGCCGAGCCAGACGCCCTTGACATTGACGGCCATGACCTGGTCGTACATCTCGTCGGGATAGTCGGGGATGGGCACTATTGCGCCTTCGATTCCTGCGTTGGCCAGCAATATGTCCACTCCGCCGTACCGCTCGATGGCTGCAGCGATCATGGCTGCGTTGTCATCGGCGCTCGTGACGTCGCCGACGAAACCTGACACACGCTCGTGACCGATCTCGGCAGTTGCACGGTCGAGATCGGTCTGCTTCAGATCGACGATGAGAACGTTGGCACCCTCGTTCGCGAACAACTGAGCAGCTGCTTGGCCAATGCCTCCCGACCCGCCTGTGATCACTGCTGTCTTGCCTGCAAGCCTGTTCATATCGTCTCCCCTTGGCTGATCGCCAAACTAGACGTCGCGTAGGCCGTGGTCCGACTTGGCCGGGCCCACCGTTCGGGACCAGATGTTCAGTCTGTCCGATGCCCCAAGCCCTGATCTGACCGACCCTCGGGAAGCACAACAGGCACCTGACCACACCGTCCATGATCACGGTCGTGGGCTCGAAACAGAAGCTTCGCCTGATCGACAACGCCCTTGACGGCGCATCGCGCCTCGTCGCCTCGAGTCCGTCATGAAGGCCAGACCCCCTCGCCATGGCAAATTCGGCGGCCACCGATTTGCCTGGCGCTTGACGGCAGTCCATTCTCGCGATGTTCCGATAAGGGGAAGAGCGTGGATCTGCATTTCGCGAGCGCATGGGAGTTGGTCGCCGACACTGTTCCCAACAGTGAGGCGATCATCCAAGGTGACCGTCGAATCAAGTGGGGGGACTATGAATCCTCGGCCGCCAGATTCGCGGCAGCCATCGAGAAAGCCGGTGTCGATGCAGGGTCGAAGGTCTCGCTGTACCTCTGGAACTGCCCCGAATATCTGATCGCTCAGTTCGGTTCTTTCAAACACGAGTGCTGTCCGATCAATGTGAACTATCGCTATCTTGACGACGAACTCGTCTACCTGGTCGACAACAGCGACAGTGAAGTCCTCGTGTTCCACTCCTCGCTTGGCGATCGAGTAGCACGAGTGATGGACAAGCTCCCGAACATCAAGGCCTTCGTCGAGGTCGACGACGGCGGCGAGCATGTCGAGGGCTCGATCTCCTGGGACCACTTCGTCGCAGTCGAGCCGCAGGCGAGGCGAGACCGCGATCCGTCGGACAGGTACATGCTCTACACCGGCGGGACCACAGGCATGCCGAAGGGAGTGATGTACGAGAACCACGCCTTCGCCGCGCAGCACTACGCCCAGTTCGACGTCCTGAACCTCCCAGTCCCGACCCCGACCTCGCTCCAGATGATTCCACCTTTCGCCAAGTTCATCCATGACATGGCGAGGATGATCTCCGTACCGTGCTGCCCGCTCATGCACGGAACTGGCATGTGGGTCGGGGTTATGCCGATTCACCACGTAGGCGGCGCTGTCGTCCTGTTGGAAGGTCGAAGCTTCGACGCTCACGAGTTGCTCGAGCTCACAGAACGAGAAGGCGTGACGCGACACGTGATCGTTGGCGACGCATTCGCGCGACCCATCGCCAAAGCCATGGAAGAGCGGGCTGCAGCCGGGACGCTTCCTGACATTTCATCGGTCACACAGGTGATCTCCTCTGGCGCCATGTGGAGCGCTGAGATCAAACAGATCATGACCGAACACATGAACGCGGTCCTCGTCGACGCGCTCGGGTCTACAGAGGGTGGTGGCTATGGGGCCGTCACAACCGACAAGTCCGGTGGGGCTTCGACGGCCAAGTTCCAGCCTGCCGACGACACGCTCATCATCGACGAAGACGGCAACGTCATACCTCGTAGCTCGGGCGGGATCGGTTTGCTCTGCAGCAACACCGCAGCTCGCGGTTACTACAAGGACGCACAGAAGACAGCGGCGGCGTTCCGCGAGATCAACGGTGGCTGGTACGTCATCACCGGCGACTGGGCAACACACGAACTCGACGGCACCATCACGCTCCACGGGCGTGGCTCGAACTGCATCAACTCTGGCGGCGAGAAAATCTATCCCGAAGAGGTCGAAGAGGCGATGAAGACCCATGCCGACATCGACGACTGTTATGTCATCGGGATTCCCGACGAACGTTTCGGCAACCGAATCATCGCGGTCGCAGGGTGCACGACCGCCGCCAACCCGTCGGAGGACGAGCTGCGGACGTATCTGCGCGGCAAGATCTCGGGATACAAGATCCCGAAACAGATCTTGCTGGTCGGTGACTTCCGCCGGGCCCCGAATGGCAAGGCTGACTACGGATGGGCCAAAGAAATAGCAGAGCAGAACGCCTGACACCGCTCGGCGTAACCTGGGTGGGTGTTTCACCCCTTCCAAGTCGAACGATACCTCTCCCAACGCGAGCAGACGGCGAAGTTCCACTTCGCGGAGAGCGGCGTTCATCCGCTCACACTTACGGAGCTGATCGACATCGCCGAAGTCGACATGGACCGCCTCGGCAGTGTGTTGCTCGACTATCCGGAGGTGAACGGGCTGCCCGAGCTCCGATCACACATCGCTTCAATGTACCCAGGCGCAGAAGCTGGTGACGTCCTCGTGACTGTCGGGGCATCGGAAGCGAACCACGTCATCGCATCGACTCTGCTCGAGCCAGGCGATGAAGTAGTAGCGATGACCCCGACATACCAACAGCTTCCCGGCAACGCGAGGAACGCCGGCGTGAACGTCCTCACGGTGCCGCTGGTCGAAGACGATGATTGGGCTCTCGATCTCGAAGCGCTTGAGTTGACCGTCACTTCACGCACGAAGATCATTGCACTGGTGAACCCCAACAATCCGACGGGGCACATCCTCACCGGCAACGAACGGGCCGCGATCATCGCGGCTGCCGAACGCAGTGGCGCCTGGATCGTGTCGGACGAGGTCTACGCCGGCACCGAGCACCACACCGACGACCAAACAGCCAGCTTCTGGGGCGAATACGAGAAGGTCATCGCGGTCAACTCGACGAGCAAGGCCTATGGGTTACCAGGGCTCCGGCTCGGCTGGCTGGTCGCCCCCGACGACGTCTACGAAGCGCTCTGGCGACGGCACGAGTACGCGACCATCTCGGCGGGGACCATCGACATGCATCTCGCCACGGCAGCCTTGTCCCCCCATGTCCGCCCGAAACTCACCGCACGAGCTCGTGGCCTGATCAGGACTGGATTCGACACACTGACCCAAGGACTTGCCGTTCACCCCGGCGTGTTCTCCGTCGTGCCACCGGAAGCTTCGGCGATGTCCTTTGTGAAGTTCGACCTTCCTCTGACCTCCCTCGACCTAGCCGACGAACTCCTGCGAGACGAAGGCGTTCTGGTCATTCCTGGCAGCTGCTTCGGCATGGAAGACCACTTCCGGTTCAGCTCCGCTCTTCCCGACCCGTACCTGCGCGACGGCCTCGAACGCTTGAATCGGATCTCCGAACGTCATCTCGCTGGAAATCACTGACACACAGCGCAGCCGGGCGACGACGCCCGACATGCCTGTCAACGCCACCGAAGGACATCGAAGCGAGTTCTACGGCATCGATGCGCGAAGCGACACGAACGCGGCTTGGCCGTCGTCGGATCTCGCCCACGAGATGTAGTCGCTACGCCCCCGCTGCCTGAAAAACGGGTTACTGAAGATCTGGGCCCAACCACTCACCGGGAGCAAGGTCCGCTCCATGCTCACATCGAAACCGTCCCAGCTGCGTGCGTGCTCTTCCGACCGGAAGAGGTTCATGGTGCTTCACCTGAACGGTCTGTCCTCCGCAGAACCTCCAACGGCTTGAGCGGTGTATCCGACAGCTTCCTCCGGCGAGATCGAATCGATCTCGTCACCGTGCATCTCGACTGAAATCGGCTCGCCGCAGCAGAGACACGGTGCATCGATCCTCACATGCTTGTCCGGCACCAACCAGCGGATGGCCAGCGCCTCGAATCCGCACTGGGCATACCATCCCCCTTGCCCGTCGATCGTCACGTCGTAGTGGGTCGGCTGAAGGTTGAACGGCGGGAACGAGGCCAGATAGTCGGTTCCCGGATGCACCCAGCCGGGAGTCATCCCCACCAACTCGTGCGTGATGTCCTTGGCCGCGCTGATATCCACGTCGATCATCTTGGCCAGCGCGGTGAAATGCGGTGCAGTGCCCCGTTCGACCACCTCTTTCATGATCGCCGCGTATGCCCTGTCGAGTTCTGCAATTTCAGCCATGACCACAGGATTCCACAAGCCGTCCACCCACCGCGTGAAGGTCTTCCATGTGCACTCGACCGGCGTTCATATGAGGTCGATGTCGACGATCGAAGAGCTGGTCACCGACACCATCTTCAAGGAGTATTCCTGAGCAAACCGAAGATCCCCAGAGCTGCCAACGCTTGGTGTGATCAAGTCGTGACATTCTCCGATGGAGTCGTTCTGTCGGCCACCAGCCAATCCTCCGACTCGCGAACGATGATGACGGTTGGATGGTCCTTCCCGAATCCGGCGTTCGCTTCCGCCACCACGTGGTCGAGGCTGCAGGCGATGACAGCATCGCAGCCGAGCGCCTCAGAAAGCCCGACGAAGTCGGGGTTGCGGCCCGTGACGCCAACCAGAGGCACGTCCCGAGCCAGCATGTCGTCCTGGATCTGTTTGAGACCGTTGTTGTCCCAGATGATGACCGGAATGCCGAGACCCTCCTCGGCGGCAACTATCAGCTCTTGGACCGTGAACATCACACCGCCATCTCCGACGAGACACACGATCGGTGTATCGGGCATCGCAAGAGCAGCACCAATCGCATTCGGGAGCCCACAGCCGAGCGTGCAGAAGCCCGCCGGGTAGCTCCAGCGCCGCGGCTCTCGTACCGGGAACGCATATGCGCCGGTGTAGACGAGCTGGCAGATGTCACCCATGTAGACGGTGTTCTCAGGAAGACCATGGAGCAGGGCCGCCAGGAGCCGACTGTGTCGTCGCTCCGAGTCGGTCATGTTGGTCTCGACCTCGATCCTGATTCCTTGTAACTCGGCTTCGACATCACCTCGGTTGCGTGCGTTCGACGCGAAGTCACCCGAGCTAACGATGGCTGCAACCGTGGCCGAAGCATCGGCCACGATCCCGAGATCAGCCGGATAGTGATCGTTGATCTTCAGCGGATCGATGTCGATCCGCAACAGCTCACCGTTGATGGGCAACTCGTCGACGAAACTGTCGGTCTCCGCCAGCTCGGTGCCGATGGCGACCACGAGATCAGCTTTGCCGATCAATCGCTGGACCTCTGGCCGAACCGTCGAAGCGGTCAGGCTCAAGGGATGGTCGTCCGGGACGATGCCCTTGCCGCTGTTGCTCGCGACCACAGGGGCATTCAGCGCGTCGACCAACGAACGGATCGGCTCTGCTGCCTCGACCGCTCCGCCGCCGACCATCACGAGGGGACGCTCAGCCAAAGCGATCATGGTCACGGCCGCAGCCACGTCGTGGGCGTGAGGCTGCGCCCGTCCTGGAAGCGCTCGGACCGTCCATGCGCCCTCTTCGACCGGCAGCGCCAAAACGTCGACCGGCACCGAGATGTGGACGGGTCTCGGGCGCTGACCGGCAAAGACGCCGAAGGCCTGGGCAACGAACTCGGGAACGTCATCAGGCGTGTTGGCTCGTAGCGACATCGCGGTCAGCGGGTCGGTCACCGCGCGCTGATCGGGGATCTCGTGCAGGGCACCCCAACCCTTGCCGTGCGTCGAGCTGTCGGTCTCCGAAGACAGCAACAGGACCGGAATCGAGTCGGCATACGACTGCCCGACCGCCGTGAGTGCGTTCGTCACCCCCGGTCCGCTGATGACGAGCGCTACGCCTGGTTTGCCGGTGGTTCTGGCGTAGCCATCGGCCATGAACCCGGCGCCCTGCTCGTTACGGGCCTGAACGTGATGGATCGGCCCTTCGCCCAGACCCCGACAGAAGTCGAGCGTGTGCACCCCAGGAATACCGAAGACGGTGTCGACGCCATAGTCGGCGAGGAGACGCATCGTGGCCTCACCACAGGTGATCATTGACATCAGCGCGGCGAAGCAACGAAGACCGGGATCTCCCTCTCGGTCTTCAACTGGTACTCGGCGTAGGGCGGGAACGCGGCAACGCAACGCTCCCACCATCCAGCCTTTTCGTCACCGTCGATCTCCCTGATGTCGACCTCGAAGGGCGCTGGTCCGTCCTGGACGGTCACCTCGTCGGGGTGCGCTCTGAGGTTGCTCACCCACACCGGGTTCTTCGGCGCCCCACCCATCGAAGCCACGAGGGCGTAGCTCCCTTCGTGCTCAACGCGCATCAGGGGGATCTTCCTCACCAGGCCCGTCGTTCTTCCGCGCGTGCCAAGAATGATGATCGACAAGCCGGATTCGCGGAGCGTGTTGCCCTCGGCTCCGTTCGTTCGCTCGTAGAGCTCGACCTGGTCACGGACCCACCCAACAGGCGTCGGCCCGTATTCACCTTCGAGTGCCACTTCACATCCTCCTGTTCGCTGTTCGGCGAACTGTAGACGTTGGCCATGAGATCACCGATGCGTCGGCCGACGCGGCCAGAGGGTTCGGCACCGCGATGTTACGCCAGGTCGAGCCTGTCCGAAGAGGAGGGCAGGGCTGCCATCGTCGCCCTCTGGACGGACACCGAGCAGAGCGAGGTCTTCTGTTCTTCGTTCGAACTCGCGAAGGGCAGGATCGAAAGCGACAGCTGACCGCGATCGATCGAGACCGACGAGCCGACGTCCTTGGCTCCCTTTCGACCGCTCAGCAGCGGCGATGGCAGAGTCGGTGGGGTTGGCGTCGAACACGGCTTCACGTCAGTTCCGAGATCGGGGTTCGATGCCAAGCAGCAGCGAGCCGAGGTTGAGTGCAGTCCGGTCGCTGTCGAGAAGGTAATGCGTTCGGATCACCATCAGATCCCGCCACGCCCGCATCAGCGGTTCGCCCTCCCTGGCAATGCTCGAGCCAGCGACCGTGCCGAGGCTCTCAACGGCACCGCACACGTCGAGCACAAGCCCCTGGACCGCGATCAACGCACGCCGAGTCTCGGTCTCGTCATAGAAATGAAGAGAGGTTTCGGCCGCAGCGTCATAGTCGCGAGCGACGCTCACCAAGACACGTTTCGCCCTGTCGACGACACCGGCAGCGCAACCAAGACGAGTCTGAACCGAGTCGGATTCAGCCAGAGGACCGAACGGCGGGAACGGGCTCGTCTTGACCTGTGCCCGTTCCGCGAACAATTCCACGAACGCTGTGCCGATGCCGACCGCCACAGCTCCGAGCTCACACGCGAACAGCGGCAACATGGAGACACGGAAGAAACCCTCGTCGTCGCCGTCGAGCGGCGGCGGACCGACGGGATCCCCAGCGGGCGCCATACGAACCGCGCGACGAGTGGGCACGAACACGGCGTCGATGATGACTCGCTTCGAGCCCGTGCCCCGCATGGCCTCTACGTGCCAGTTGTCCTCGATCACGTACTCCGACGACGGGATCACAGCCGACACCAAGCCGAGAGGGGGTTCATCATGAGTCTCACCGGGCACCAGCGCGTTGACTCCGAGCCAATTGCACACATCGCAGCCGGAGACGTAATCCCACACCCCTGACAACACGTACCCACCGTCCGTTGGCACCGCACGACCCTGCGGGGCGACGACGAGCGGAAACCGCAGGTCGCCGTGGTCTCCGTACATCTCCTCTTGGCCCTCGAGCGGGAAGAAGCCCGCCCACTTGTTGTGTGCCGACGTGAGCGAAGTGATCCACCCCGCAGATCCGTCGCCCCGCGAGATCTCGACCATTGCCTCGACGAAGGCCTCTGCTCCGACTTGGTAGCCGCCGAAACGTCGTGGCTGCAGTAGCCGAAACATCCCAGCATCGGTGAGGGCGCTCATGGTCTCATCGCTCATGCGGCGATCGGAATCAGCCTGCTGCGCCCGTTCGCGAAGCAGTGGCACCAACTCACGGGCTCGATCCGCCGCGTCGCCAGGTTCCATGGGCCAGCACGCTACTGCTCGCGCTCGACGGCGCGAGACTGGCGCACCGGTCGCCTCTGCCGCCGCGGGCTCCTCGTCGTAGAAGTCCCTCCATGACGCCGGCGACCTCCTTGACCCGATCTCTGTAGAACACATCCTCACCGAGCGACGCTCTCCCGCCTTCGTTGATTCGGGCCCTACTCGCCGGCGGCGGAGGGCTGAACAGCTCGGCCCCCTGTGGGTCAAGCTGCTCTCCGGTAGCTAGTCGTGAAGCGAGTCAAGGCGCAGCACAAATCGAAGGCTCCCAGTGTCCAAGGAGACCGAGGACTGCGCCGACCCGACCCGACGTGTCAACAGCCGGGTCCCGTGGTCGCGCCGTATCCGCACAAGTCGAAGACCTGCAGGCGGAGACCTGCCCCCCCCGAGATGGGGAGCGACGTTACGCCGGATGTGAGACGATGCCCCTCGTCACCGCCGACTCTCGGTCAGAGCCACTCGGATCTCACGTTTGAGGATCTTCCCGACGGCGCTACGCGGCAGCGAGTCCATCACCAGCACTTCCTTTGGACCCTTCAACGGACCGACGATCCCACGGGCATGGGAGATGAGCTCTTCGGGCTCGATGTGTCCGCCAGGCACGAGCTCGACGACACCGGTCACTTGCTCGCCCCACTTGTCATGGGGAACACCGACGACTGCGCATTCCTGCACATGCGGGTGAGTCAGCAAGGCTTGCTCGACCTCGTACGGGAAAACATTGAACCCGCCAGAGATGATGAGATCGCGCTTGCGGTCACTCACATAGAGGAAACCATCTTCGTCGAGGTGTCCGATGTCGCCAGTGTGATGCCATCCTCCGGCCTGCACTTCGGCGGTGGCTGCCGGATCGTTCAGGTAGTGCTTCATCACAGCAGACCCTTGAACGACCAGCTCACCCAACTTTCCCGCCGGTAGCTCTCGGCCTTCGTCATCGATGACAGCAAGCCGATCCAGCAGGGACGTCATCCGCCCACAGGACGCCAGTCGACCTCGCAGCGCCTCGACAGCGACGGCCTCGGCGGTCTCCTCTGGAGTGATGAACGTCAACGGGAACCCGGCCTCGGTTTGTCCGAAGGCCTGACACAGGACCGGGCCGAACACTTCGACGGCTTCGACGATCTTGGTCGGTGCCATCGGTGCTGCTGCGACCAGCATGTAGCGAAGTGAGGAAAAGTCGCGAGCCCCAATACCCGGAAGAGCTAGAAGCATGTACACGAGCGTCGGCGGGAGGAAGATCGTGGTGATCCTTTCCCGTTCGAGCGACTCAGCGATTACATCGGGCGTTGCTTCGGCCACCATCACATTCGTCGCCCCTGCCGCGAGTGTCCCCATCAGCACTATGCCGCCAGCATGAGTGATGGGAGCCACCGCCAAGTTTCGGGCCTCACCTCGAACGGCGAGGAGGTCAGCGAAGGCCGCGGACCCGCGCCCGAGGATCGCGAAGGTCGACCGGGTGAGCTTCGGTAATCCAGTGGTTCCGCCGGTGTTGCCCTGGAACCCGATGTCTTCATCGTCATCGATCGTCACGTCAGGTTCATTTTCTGCCGCGTCGGCGATCCAGTCGGCGAGCGAAGGGAATTCGTCGAACGTTGCATCGAGGCAAACCGCTAGCCGCAGGGAAGGGACGCCGGCCTGAAGCGTCTTGACCTCGCCGGCTACCGAGCTGTGAAAAAAGAGAACTTCACATTCGCCCCGGCTCAAGATGTCGGTGTTGTCAGCAATGGTGTTTCGCAGATTTACGTTGCACCACACCGCCCCCGCCCTCAGAGCACCGATCTGAGCGACGACGGCTGGAGAGCAATTCGGCGTGAAGATCGCGAATCGAGTGCCTTTGCCGTATCCGGCCGACAACAGGGAGTTCGCGACCTTCCAGCTCGACGTGCGAAGCTCGGCGTAGCTGACGTCCCCACCGGCTCCAGTGAGGGCAAGTCGATCCGGGGAACCGTCGGCGTGAGCTTCGATCAGGCGATGCAGTTCACTCATTGTGCGCTTTCTGTGTTGGCTCGGCGGCCGACCCGGCGATCGGCGGTCGCTTCTCTGAGGGACCTGTGGGTTTGGTCACGAAATCGAGCGTAGGGCGCACACGACCCTGCCAGCTATCGTCGAATCGAGTTCCTCGTTCTCGAAGATAGTGCCCAGAGCTGGAGTGGCCACTGCACCCGAGAAGACGGCATTCGCCCGGATCGAGCCTCTCGGGTGTTGCCCGCTAGGTGGGGCCGAATGTCGTGGTCGCATCGAACCTGAGTGCGCGGCCGGGCGATACTGTCCAGTATGGCTCAGGATCCTGGACCAATCTGCATCATCGGCGCTGGCATAATCGGTGCCTCGGCCGCACTCCACTTGATCGAGTCCGGGGCGCGTGACGTCACCATCATCGACGCAGGTGACCCGCTGAGCGGCACGACACCAGCAGGTGCCGGTTTCGTCGCACGATTCGGCGCGGACCACAATCGTCGGCTCGGTGCGTGCACTATCCCGTTGCAGGACTATGGCCTCGCGTTCTACAAGCAACTACACGAGTCCGGTCAAGACATCGATTTTGCGGCCAATGGCAACTTGGTGCTCGCCCGCACCCCAACGATGCTCGACACACTGGCCGACGGCATCCTGGGACATCCTCAGGTGGCCCCTCGCACACGCCGGCTCGACGCGGACGGTGTCGCAGAGTTGATGCGAGGAGCGGTCGATCCGGCAGCCGTCGCTGGCGGCGTGTACATGCCGGAGGGGATTCAGCTCACGACAGCGCTCGCTCAGCAGGCGATACTCACACGTCTCGAAGATGAACAAGTGCAGTTTCATTGGGCCACTCCAGCAACTGGTGTGCGCATGGTCGATGGATCGGCCACCGGAGTCGAGACGAGCAATGGGACCATCGACGCCTCGACCATCGTGCTCGCAGCAGGGGCGTGGAACCAAGAGCTCCTGGAGTCGGTCGATCGCCGCCTCCCGCTCATTCCGATGGTTGCGACCCGCTTTGTTTCCGAGTCGGCAGCGTTGTCGGCGCTCTTGCCGACTGTTCAGTGCCCGGAGCTTCGCCTGTGGCTACGAGAGCTGCATGGCGCATTCTCATGGGGAGGCAGCTTCGCGTACCGGCTCTTGTCGGCGCTGGAGGACGAAGGGCTCGAGTTCGGATACGGACGCCCGGTATCACAGACGCTGCTCGAGGCGCAGTATGCGCATCAGGACAGCGTCGCCGAGGTCTTCCCTGCCCTCTCCGGGCTGCCCACCGCCGAGACCATCCAAGGAGTCCCGGTCTACACTGTCGATGGCGGCCTCTACGTTGGCGCGGTTCCTGGTGTCGAAGGCCTATGGACTCTCGCTGGCGACAGCGAGTCGGGTATCACGCACGGGCCCGGCATGGGCAAGCTCGTTGCCCAACTCATCATGGACGAGCCTCCCTTTGTCGACCCGGCACCGTTCCGGCTCGATCGTGTCGATCCTGCGGACTACCCGGACGAGGCGTCCATGGTCGCATCGATGGCCGAGGACCGCATAGCCACGGCCGCCAAACTCGGTTGACCACATTCCCGACGAGGGCGACCGGATGCAGTGACTTCCGATAGTCGACTGAGCAGGCGGGACATACTCATGACGCGCCGTACAACGCTGTCGAACGCGTTCGCCCTTGCGTGACCCGGGTCGATGATCACAACCCAGGCACGACACGAAGAAGATCGCGGCTACAGACGGGCGATATCTTGGCGGAATGACAGCCGAGGCCATTCCATTTCCGACAGCCCGTCCTGATGGGTACGAGTGGTTCGATGAAGAACCGACATTCGACCCCGCGATCCACCTCGACCTTCGCCTCCCGAGCGACAAGACTTACCTGGTCGATCTCGGATACTCGCGCGAGGAGATCGCGACGAAATCGACGCCTATAGCGGCATCGGGCGCGTATCGCGTCTTGTCGGATGAAGGAGCGGCAGTGCTCCTGGCATCTGCTCGGCGGTTGCGCGAACACCACACCACATGCGACCGAATCGACACGATGGTCCGTGGTGGGGTCTACCGCTCGAAATTTCTTCGAGATCTCTGCCTCGACCCGAGCCTCACCGAGCTGATGTGCGACATCTTCGAAGCCGATGTAGCCCCGCACACGATGCCGGTGCACCTCGGTCACCTGAACTTCGAACCCGACATCGTCGACAAGGCAGTCGACAAATGGCATCACGACACGCTGCCTTGCGACTTCGTCATGATGGTCAGCGATCCGACATCGATCGATGGTGGCGAGTTCGAGTACTTCCACGGTACGAAGCTCGAGATGGCTGCACTCTCATCGGAAGGGCACGGGCCACCACGTGACCGCGTCGTCGCTCCCGATCTTCCAGGGCCAGGTTGGGCAGTCGCATTGCACGGAGACATGGTGGTGCACAGGGCAGCACCTCTGAACGAGCTTGGCGAGCGCATCACGATGGTGAACGGATACGTCTCGACGGACACGACCCTCGACGAGCAAGCACGCTCGATCGATCTCATCGGGGTTGACGACCACGAGACGTTGTTCACCGAGTGGGCACGCCATGCCGCGTGGAGAGCTGCCGGCCGGCTGGAACACCTCATCACTTCGCTCGAGTTCAACCCAGACCGCGACGTCGTGGCTGCCCAACTCAACGAGGCCATCGCCGACGTGCAGCAGGCGGTCAAGGACATGTACCCACCCGAGAATCATTCGATGGCGCATTACGAGTGAGGATTCGGACGGCCGCCGTGCTTCTCTTCGCGGTGCTGGTTTCAGGCTGCGGAGCATCAGCCTCCCGAACGCTCGACTCGACCATCCCGCGGACGCTGGGCGCCACCGATCCGATCTCTCTTGTCGAGCTCGAGGCCGCGTTCGTCGGTCTGGAAATGATGGTTGGCCGCCAGCTGAGACTCGGCGTGAACGACGAATCGGCCTACGCATACCAACTCGATGGAAACGTTGCTCTCGACCGGTGGGCAGATGTGAGAGCCCTTACCCACCAAACTGGCTATTACCCGGTGCTCCTCGGCTCGACGGAGCCATTCGACCCGTTCGACACCGGACAGCTCGAGATCGCCTGGCAATCCGTCATCACGGACGCTGAGGCGCCGACGACCCCGGTCGCCAGTGACGACTTCGATCTCGCCGAGTGGACTCAACGCCGCGAGGCCGATCCGACCATCGGTTCGGTCAGCCTCGACATCGTTGCACCGCTGCCGGAGTACGACGGCCCGAAACACAACTTCATCTCCCACGTGAATCTCTTCGAGAACCGACCGCACAACCGTGTCGTCATGTTGCTGGTTCCGACGACGTCACCATGGAGAGTTGCATCGCTCCTGCAGCTCGGCGGATTCAACAATTCGCCACTCCCTGCCGAACACGAGGCGCTGCACAAACTCTGGTTCGATCGATTCGGTGCCGAGATAGTCTCGGCCGGCCCGGACCAGATCGAGATGAGTGTCGCCCGTCCGCCGACGACCGATACCGAAGCGATCAGGCTCGGTGTCGAGCACTATCTGTATGCACCCGACCTGGTGTGGCAGGGCACTCAGGAGGTGTCGGTGCTCGCATCCAGTCTCGTCGACAACACGTCCTGGTACTTCTGGTGGGACTGAACCGCTTCTACGGGAGACCTGGTCGTGCAACGAAATGAACGTGTCCCGGCACCCGTAATGATGGATCAGGCAAGGTCCATGGAGTAGCCGCTGAGCAATTCGGGGCCGTCGGCGGTGACGAGGATCATCTCCTCGAGCTTCACGCCCTCTCCCCCGGCCTTCGACCCGACGAACGACTCGACGCACAGCACGGTGCCTTCGAGAAGCTCGCCGTCGAAGCCGACGTCGTCCCACTCCTCGCGGGTGAAGAAGCTGGGGTACTCGTCACACAACCCGACGCCGTGGGCGAGAACCGTATACCCGTGAAACAGTTCGGGGTCGGGATACGACAGGTCGCCGGTGATGTCCCTGAAGGACCGGCCGACGCGAAACTCGCCGATGTTCGCCTCGATCATGTCCTTCGCTCTGCCGTACATGTCGGTCTGGTTACTGTTCGGTCGGCCTCCGCCGCACAGCCACGAACGCGAGATGTCGACGCACATGTTGTATGCGCCAACCATGTCCGTGTCGAACCCCATGATCTCACCGGCGGCAACGACTTTGTTGCTCGCCTCTTGGTACCAGGGGTTTGTGCGGTCGCCGGAAGCGAGAATCCTGCACTCCATCCACTCACCGAATCGCAGCATGTTCGATTTCTGCATGGTGGCGAACAGTTCGATCTCGGTGACACCTGGCTCGAAGATCGACCGCATGTCGTCGATGTTGCGATTACACGCGTCGATGGCGCACCGCATGGCTGTGAGCTCATCTGGTCCCTTCACGACGCGGGCGTCCTCGAAGATCTGCATACCAGCGATAACAGCGATGCCCTCGGCCTCGAGGGCGCGGACCCCCTCGAGGGTCAGCGTGTCGATCGCCAGGCGGGGTTGATCATTCCGCGCGTGTTCACGCACGAGGCGAGCCATGTCGGCGCCCCACCGTTTGGCCTGCTCTTCGACGCGGTTGCCGACATAGAACGGGTGCAGCGACCGTGCAGGCCTGAACTCATCGATGACGTGCGAGTGGGCGTCGAGGAACTCGCCTTTGGAGAATTCGAACATCACCACGGGCCCGTCAGCAGCGACGTAACAGTGCCTGACCTCGTTGTGCATCGTCCATACCGGCATGTTCGCGGTGTCGGTCGCGTATCGGATCATCAGCGGGTCGTGCAGCAGCGCTCCGTCACACTCGCTGATCCTGAGCTGCTCGCGGAGCCTGTTGATGCGGTACTGACGCATGGCAGCGAGATTCGGAAGTTCGAGTCCGGCTGCCGCCCAATCGGCAAGCTGTTCGGCAGATGGACCGATCTCGTGTCGGTTCCTTGCCGCGTAGTCGAGCAGAGAGTCCGGAGCCGGCGCTCGTCCGATCTTCGGTCGATGTCGCGCCGTCACGGGAACCTCGGCAATCTGCTCCGAGGCCCTGCATCAGCCCAGTCCATGTGGTTTCGCACGTATTGGTTGGCCGCGTCGGTCGGCGGCTCATAGTCCCAGGAGGTGATGTCACCGGTGTTCATTGCCGAGTGCAGGATGCGCCTGGCGTCCTGGGAAGAAAGTACTTGCTCGCGGATCGCGGCGGAATCCCATCGCGTCACGACCTCTGCCGCGAAGGCAGCAGAATCGGCTCTGTGCCCCACATCGTCGGCCAGATTCACCGTCTCCTCCGGATCGGCGTCGACATCGAACATCAGCGCCGGATCGGTGTCGCAGTGGATGTACTTCAATGAACCTCGGCGAATCATGAACATGGGATGCGATGTCATCTCGGCGCAGTACTCGCCTGTCGTTTCATCCATGTCATCAGCGCCACCGGCGGCGAGTTCCAGCAACGACCGACCATCGATCGGTACCCCCATGGCCGGCACCTCATGACGTTCGTCAGCGGCGAGGTCAGTAAACGTCGGTAGAAAATCGAGGTGACCGCATACGTTGCCGACGGTGTGGTCTTGGGCGATACCAGGACCAGCCATCACGAGCGGAACGCGTGCCGACCGCTCGTAGAACGACATCTTGAACCAGTTGCCCCGCTCGCCGAGCATGTCACCATGATCGGACGTCACCATCACCACGGTGTTGTCCATCTCGCCCGTCTCGCCGAGTGTTCTGACGAGATCCCCGACCCAGTGGTCGAAGTAGCTCACGTTCGCATAGTAACCGTGCCGTGAGTTCCTGACGTGTTCGGGAGTGTGCCCGATGTCGTCGGTGCCGATGGCGGCGCGAATTCGAGTGGAGTGCGGGTCGAGATCGGTGACCGAAACGGGGGCTGGCATGTCGATGTCATCGTGGTCGTACAGGTCCCACCATTCCGGCCTGGCCACGTAGGGGTCGTGTGGGTGGATGAACGATGCGCACAAAAACCATGGACGATCGTCGTTGTCTCTCGCAAAGTCGAGCAGTTTACGTCTGGCCTCGTACCCGACCTGTTCGTCGTAGTCGAGTTGGTAGGTCGCCACGGCCTGACCGGCCTCATGGAGTGTGTCCATGCCGTGATACCACTTGTCGATCCGCAGATCGGCCTCGTGCCAGTTCGGGGTCCATGCGAAATCGGCGGGATAGATGTCGGTGGTGAGTCGCTCGTTGAACCCGTGGAGTTGATCGGGACCAACGAAGTGCATTTTTCCCGAGAGGCATGTCCTGTAGCCCATGAGGCGCAGGTAGTGGGCGAACGTCGGAATCTGCGAAGGGAACTCGCTGGCATTGTCGTATGCGCCGATCTTGGTGATGGATTGGCCGGCCATCATCGAGAATCGAGCCGGCGCACACAGCGGAGAGTTCGAGTAAGCCGCATCGAACCTCACTCCACGTTCCGCGAGATCGTCGAGGTGCGGCGTCTGGACCAACGGGTGCCCGTAGGTGCTCGTGAAGTGCGGAGCGAGCTGGTCGGCCATCACGAAGAGGATGTTGGGACGTGCCATCGCGGCAGTGTTTATCAAATCAGCACCCTTTTCAATGCCGGGGCTCTGCTGGAAGGCTGCGGTGATGGACGCATTCGAACTGTCAGATGTTCTCGCCGACCAGAAAGCGGGCGGCTGGCCCTACCACGAGTTCTTCAGAGTGCCCGATCTCAGCATGGGCATCTATGCACTCGCTGCGGACTCTGAGGACAAACAACAGCCTCACGGCGAGGACGAAATCTATATCGTTGCCGAGGGTCGCGGATCGCTCTTCGTCGATGGCGAGGATCGCGATCTCCGGCCTGGATCGATCGTGTACGTGGCCAAGCACGTTGAACATCGCTTCCATTCCATCACCGAAGATCTCTCGCTGTTGGTGTTCTTTGCCCCCGCCGAGGACGGTTGATCAGAGATCGAACTCGCTTGACGGCGACCTCCCCGGAAGGGTGCTCAGATGACTCAGAGGGTTCCACATCGAGTCCAACTGGACGTTTGTTCAACCTGAGAGAATGATTGCTCCTGAGGTCTGCCACCCTCCGGTGAAACTCCTGCGAAGGACTGGATCGATACGCAATGTTTCCCAGACGCGTGCAGCCAATCTGGTACCTCGAGTTCACAGGTGCCCGATCATTGGCGCGGCTGGGATTCCTCGAAACGTCAGCGCGCTCCATCTTGTCGGGTGTCGTTCCCCTCGCTGCACTCGAAGCCCTCGGCGACAAACAATCGGTGTCGTGGGCCTACGTGGCCGGCGCAGCTCTGGCCCTTCTCGTCACCCTCAATCTCGGCGTGCTCGAGCGACGCTTCGCCCGTCGATGGGTCACGACGCTCGGGCTCCTATTCCTCGTGGTCGCGGCCGCGGTGTTCACCTTCATCGAAGGGGCATGGTTCGGTCTCGGCATCGGGCTGCTCGCCAGCGCGGCCTCGATCTTCTCGGTGACGTTGTCACTGTTCATCATGGAGTCTGTGTCCAAGACCGAGTTGGCGAGGGCCGAGAGCAACCGACTCGTGTACGCAGGGGCAGCATGGTTCGTCGGGCCGGCCGGCGGCGTCTGGCTGTACGAGTCGGTTGCAGAACCAGCGCCCTTCGTCCTCTCGGCCACGCTGGCCATAGCGGCACTCGCCTACTTCTGGGCTCTTCGGCTCGGCAGCAACCCCGCCATCACCACTCCGACAACGACAGCAACGAACCCCATCAGGACCATCCCCAGGTACTTCAAACAGCGGTACCTCCGGATCGCGTACGCGGTGACGCTTGTGCGAGCAATGTTCTGGGTCGCCATCTTCATCTACGGATCGATCTACGTGATCGAAGCCGGTCTTCCGAACTGGGCCGCTGGCGTGTTCCTGTCGTGCATAGCTGCACTGCTGTTCTTCGCCCCTGTGGTGGGAAAGATGACCGATCGACTCGGCACGCGAACGACGATCATGATCGGCTTCGGAGCAATCGCGCTCGGCATGACCTTCCTCAGCGCTCTCGGTGAGCCAACCACCCTCGGCCTGGCCGGCTGGGTCATCAGCGCCATCGGCGCATCGATCATCGACGTCGTCGGCAATATTCCCTTCATGCGGACCGTCAAACGAAGCGACCGCGTCCCGATGACCACCGTGTTCTCCAGCTGGCGCGATGTGTCGGCTCTTGCGGCTCCCGCCTTCGCTGCCCTGGTACTGCTGGCATTCCCGTTCTGGGTCTTCTACCTGCTGCTCGCGGTGCTCGCGCTTCTCACCGCAGGCAGCGTGTCGTATCTACCCCGCCGGATCTGAGTCTCCTCTGCGTCAGTCGGCGTGTGATGTCATCATGTCCCGATGCTCGGTTCGAGGAGGGCACGTGAACTCACAGATTCCTGACAGCTTCCACCACGACGACTCCGTTGTTGGCACAGCGGCGAACGGAGCACGAGGACACGTTGACCTGATCGCTCACACCGAGCGTCTCGAACGGCAACTCTGGACGGTCGGCGAGGACGTCTGGTGTTTCGTCGGCAACGGGTTGTCGAATCAGACGTTCGTTCGGGGTCCTGAAGGACTCATCGCCATCGACTCCGGCGAATGTGTCGAGGAGATGCGAGCCGCCATCACAGCAGTCAGGAACGTTTGCTCCGACCCGATAGTGGCGGCGATCTACACCCACTTTCACTACGTGCACGGCACCGCGGCAATCGCCGGAGAGGGAAACGGTGATGTGCCCATCTGGGGTCATGCCGGCATCACAGGCAACCTCAAGCGCATCGGCGCAGATCTGTCCGCTGCCGCTGACAGAGGTCTGGTTCACCAGTTCGGAATCACATTGCCACAGGAAGGCGCCGATGCCCTCGTGAACGTCGGACTCGGTCTGAGCTTCAGGGACCAAGACCACGCACCGTTCACGCCGGGCTTCATCGAACCGACCGACACATTCGACACACCGACGACGACGACCATCGCAGGTCTCACCGTCGAGATGACACCGGCCCCGAGCGATGCCGACGACTCGATCAACATCTGGTTCCCTGACCTCGGTGTTTGCGTGAACAACATCGTGTGGCCGACGCTGTTCAACGTCTTCGCCATCCGGGGCGAGGAATACAGAGATCCCAGAATCCTTCTGAGCGGAATCGACCACATTCGAGGACTCGAGCCAGAACACCTTGTTGGTGCACATGGGCCGCCGATGTCGGGGGCTGACGCCATCGCCGAGTCGGTCACGCGCTACAGAGACTCGATTCAATACATGTGGGACCAGACCGTTCGCGGTATCAACAAAGGACTGTCGCTGCCCGAACTGACTGACGCCATTCAGATGCCAGCGATGTACGGCGGCGACTGGAGGACGAGCCAGTTCTACGGGGTGGTCGAGCATCACATCCGTCAGATCCACTCTGGGCTTCGCGGGTGGTTCGACGGCGATGAGGCCAACTTGTTCCCGGTACCGTCGCCGCTCAGAGCGACCCGCTTGATCGACGGATTCGGCGGTAAGGACGAGGTTCGACGCCAGGCTGACGACGCCGTAGCCGACGATGATCTCCGATGGGCACTCGAGCTGGCGACATGGCTCATCAGGTGCGACATCGACACAGTCGGGCGCGCCGATGCCGGAACCGACGAAGATCGGCAGCGCGTCGCCTCGATACTGCGCTCGATCGGCCAGAGGTCGACATCGTCGAATGTTCGCAACTGGTGTCTCTGCAGGGCGCTCGAGCTCGAGGGTTCACTCGACATGGCTCGCTTTCGAATCCACCGATTCCGTCAGCACCTCGTTGCTAATGACCCCGTGACATACACACATGCATTGCGATTGCTCATCGACCCCGATGCCGCGACCACCGTGGACACCCAGATCTCGTTCGACTTCGGCGGCAACGTCCGCACCGGACTCCACGTCAGGAATCACGTGGCCGCGATTACCGATGGGATCGCCGCCGATGTACGGATCTCGACAACGCCTGCCATCTGGGCAACGGTACTCACGGGAAAGCTCTCGCTAGCTGACGCGATTCGGTCAGGGCAGGTCGAAACGAACGACGCCGCAGCCGCGATCACCGTCTTCAGCTGTTTCGACCACGCTTCGCTGCGCTGAGTTGCGCCTTCCTACCGCTCGAGCTCAGCCAGTCAGCTCGAGGAAGTTCGACAAGAATCTGTCGTTCTGGGCCGGTGTTCCGATCGTGACCCGAATTCCTTCACCGGCGAATGGTCGGACAACGACGCCACGTCGCTCCAAACCGGCCGACAACTCGCTGGCCGAGGCCCCAACCGGAATGTAGATGAAGTTGGCCTGCGCGTCGGGAAGTTTCCATCCGGCCCCCGAGACAGCCTCGACCACCCGGTCACGTTCCATCAGCAGAATGTCGATCTTTGGCTGGATCTCGTCCATTGCCCCGATGGCAGCGAGTGCTCCGGCTTGGGCGAGGCTGTTCACTGCGAAAGCGAGAAGTACCTTGTCGAGTTCGCCGACGATGTCGGGGTCAGCCACGGCGTACCCACTTCTGAGCCCTGCCAAGCCGTACGCCTTCGAAAAGGTTCTGGTCACGATGACATTTCGATGGTGAGGAACCAGATCGTGCACGGGATCGCCGAAGTCGCCGGACATGAACTCTCGGTACGCCTCGTCAACGAGCACGATGACATCGTCGGAGATCGCCTCGAGGAGCTGTTTGATGTCGGCGGCATGGACCGCAGTTCCCGTCGGGTTGTTCGGGGTTGCGAGCATGACGATCTTGGTCCTCGGGGTCACTGCGTCGGCAACAGCCTGAAGATCGAAGCGATGATCGATCAGCGGAACCGTGACGGGCACACCGGCCATCATCTTCACGTTCACCGGATAGGCCTCGAAGGACAACCAGGGGTACACCACTTCGTCACCGGGATCGACATAGCTGAGGCACAGCTGTTGCAACAACCCGACAGAGCCGCACCCGACAGTGACTGCGTTCTGGTCGACCCCGAGCCACGCGCCGATCGCAGCTCTGAGATCCACGGCGCGATGGTCGCCATACCTATTCACACCACTCGCTGCTGCTGCGATCGCAGCCGCAACAGTGGGCACCGTGTCATAAGGGTTCTCGTTCGAGGCGAGCTTGATGGCGTCGATGATGCCGTGCTCCGCCTCGGCCTGCTCTGCCCCTTTCCCCGGTCGATAGGCAGCGAGAGATGCAACGGCAGGGCGAACATTTCCGATGACCACAAGATCTCCAATGCGAGCGATGTAGGCGTCCATGATTCCACGACTCGCGCATATCTTCGAGTTCGGTTGCGCTGACGATCCGGGACCTCGGGAGCGATCAGACATATCCCCGCAGCCAATGACGCCGGCAGGCGCCATTCACCTCACACTGCTGGAGCCATGGGGAATACACCTCGTCTACATGAGCGTGTCACTCGGCCGATGGTTCGAATCCTTCCACGAAGACGCATGCCAAGATGAACGCCCGTCGCAAGGCCCAGCCTCCAGCGCTAATCGACCTCGGTGACCAGTTTGGTGTTGGCGGAGTCGAGGACTGTTTGAGTCATCTCGAGGTGGAGGCGACCGCCGGTGGTGTACGGATGCGCGGCGATCGCCTCATCGTTCAGTTCGACGCCTAGCCCTGGTTTGACTGGCGTTGTCATGAAACCCGCGTCCCAACCGAGCGGCTCCTTGACCACCGCATCATGGAAGTCGGTCTGGATCGTCTCCAGAATCAGGAAACTCGGCGCGCTGAACGCAACCTGGGCTGCCGCGGCGTGGGCAACAGGTCCGCAGTAGATGTGCGGCGCAATCTGCGCGTTGTACAGCTCGGAGATCACTGCGATCTTCTTCGTTTCCCATATCCCGCCGCTGCGGCCGATGTCAGGCTGCAGAATCGACACGCCTGCTTTGAGTGCTTCGTGGAACTCGACCTTCGTCGTCAGACGTTCTCCGGTTGCCACCGGGATCGTCGTCGCAGACACAACACGACCGATGGCCCCCATCTGATCAGGGGGGCAGGGTTCCTCGAACCACAACGGGTCGTACTGCTCGAGTCGCCTTGCCAGCCGTATCGCTGACGACGTCGTCATCTGGCCGTGGGTACCGAACAGAATGTCGGCTCTGTCCCCAACTGCCTCCCTCACCCTGCGTACGTTGTACTCCGAACGGCCGAGCTCGGTGAGCGACAGCTCGCGTCCACCCTGGAAGCTGTATGGCCCAGCTGGATCTTGTTTGACAGCGGTGAACCCCATCTCGACGTAGCGCAGTGCCGCTTCAGCTGCGGCGTCACCGTCGTGGTTGACGTCGGGCTCGCCTGGTCCCGACCAACCTCCTGCGAGCACGTCGGGATACAGGTACGTGTAGGTACGGAGCCGATCGTGGAACTGTCCACCGATGAGGTTGCACACCGGCTGGTCGTGGATCTTGCCGAGAATGTCCCACACAGCCATCTCGATCCCGCTGAACACACCCATCATCGAGATGTCCGGCCGACCGGTGAATCCGGCGGAGTACACCCGACGGAACATGGCCTCGACATTGTGCGGGTCATCGCCTGCGATGAAACGATCGAAAGTGTCCTCCACCATTCGGGCGGCAACATCACCCGAGACGGGGATTCCGTAACTCTCGCCGACACCTTGGATACCGTCGTCGGTGGAGATCCTGACGAAGACCCAGAACGAACCACCGATGCCGGTGGGAGGAACGGTGACGAACGTCTCTATCCGGTCTAGTCGCATCGCAGGATGCTAGGGCCCCGACGGCATCCCCAGCTTCCACACTGAGCGACAATGGCGGAGATGGAATTCGACCCCGACACCGGCCTGGCCCTTCGCGAGCCACCACCGCCGTGGCCTTTCGGGTTGTCGTCGGTGGCCCAGATCCTCGAGATCGGCATCGCTTCACAACCCGACCAAGCTGCCCTCGTCGATGGCGAACGATCGTGGACATACCGCCAGCTCGACACTGTCGTGAACGCCGCAGCGCATTCCCTCGCGGTCAGAGATGTCGGTGTCGGCGACCGCATCGTGTGGTGCCTGCCGAACAGCGCAGAATTGATCATCGGTTTCCTCGCCACATGTCGGCTCGGCGCAATCTGGGCAGGAGTGAATCCGTCTAGCCCGGCGACCGAGCAGAACCGTGTCCTGGCCGACCTCGACCCGACGCTCTGCATCGGAACAGCAACAGCCGGAGTCGTGTCCATCGTCGACCTCGCTCTCGAGTGGGCCGACAGCCGTCCGCAGAGCAGTTTGCCAGTCGACCCCCACGCACCAGGCGCGATCGCGTACACATCGGGCAGCACGGGCGAGCCGAAAGGTGTTGTCCACTCTCAGCACAATTTGCTGAGCCAGGCTGCGGCCAGCATCGCCACCGACCAGCGCTTGGACGACGAGCGACATGGGAGCCCGCTGTCTCTCTCCATTCTGAACATCATGGTTCTCGGCCCGGTCACCGCCTTCGCCAGAGCGGCGAGCTACCACGTCCTCACCTCGACACGTTCTCGCGACTTCGCCCACGATGTCGACAAAGAGCAGGTCACGCACACCCTTGTGGTACCAACAATGGTTCACGATCTCGTCGAACGCGACGACGTCTCCTCCGAGCAGTTGGCGACACTTCGCACGGTCCTCATCGGTGGATCGAACGCACCCCCCGCTCTGCGTCGCCGATTCCACGCTCGCTTCGGCGTGAGGGCCGTGGCCAGCTACGGCCTCTCCGAAGCACCTGGAGGCGTGGTGCGGGAGCCGACCGGCGTGCCGGTGCGATCTGAGGGTGTTGGTTTCGCTCAGATTCACGTCGACGTGACCATCGACAGCGAAGCCGGCGGTGAGATCTGCGTGTCACCTGCAACCGAAGGTGTTCTGGCCGGGTGTTGGACCGCAATGCTCGGATACTGGCGCCGGCCAGACCTGACGGCGGAGGCTCTCGACGGCAATGTCCTTCACACCGGCGACGTCGGAACCATCGACGACGATGGCTGGGTCACCGTCACCGGCAGACTGTCTCAGGTCATCATCCGCGGCGGCGCGAACGTGATGCCAGCCGAGGTCGAGGCTGCCCTCATCACCCACGAAGGTGTCGCCGAGGCGGTGGTGTTCGGTCTGGAAGACGATCGACTCGGCGAACGGGTGGTCGCCTGCGTCGCCGTTACTCGAGCCACCGGCGACGCTGATCTGCTGCGGCACTGTTCTGAGCTGCTTGCCGCGCACAAAGTTCCCGATTTGGTGCTGTTCGTCGACGCGCTGCAGCGCAACGCGATGGGCAAGGTCGACCTCACCGGCCTCCGCGAATTGGCGCGCCATCGCGTCGATGGCGTGCGATAGCGCGCCAGATCAGCCGGCGAGCGCCATCGCGGCGTACATCCCCACTCCACTCGAAAGTCCAGACTCATTGACCCGCATCAGGTTCGAGTGGTTCGGAGCGGCCGTGGCAGGAGTGAGATCCTCGGGGCAGACGCCAAGGAACGCCATGGCGCCAGGCACCTGGTTGAGGACGTAGCTGAAGTCCTCGGCCCCGAGAATCGCCCGAGGCATCTCGACGAACTTGTCGTCGCCGAGCAACGCCCTCGCAACGTGACCGGTGCGGGCCGCCTCATCGCCACTGTTGACGGTCACCGGATAGCCAGAAACGACATCGCACGAACAGGTACAACCGTGCGCGATGGCCGTGCCGTTCGCGACACGTTTGATGCCCTCATGTATCGCGGCCCTTGTTCTCTCATCGAGCGTTCTGATGGTGCCCTCCATGAACGCCGAAGGCGGAATGATGTTGTTCGTCGTACCGGCCTCGATGTGCGCAACCGTCACGAGGCCTGAGCGCACCGGGTCGACATCGCGCCCAACCATGGTGTGTAACGCCGTCACCGTTGCCGCAGCGGCTGGAATCGGGTCCACACATTGATGCGGCGCGGAAGCGTGGCCGCCCTCACCATGAACGGTGATCTCGAAACGGTCGGCACTGGCCATCAACGACCCGCCCTTGGTGAGAATGACCCCGTTCGGCATGGTAGTGATCACGTGAAGAGCAAAGGCCCGATCGACGCCGTCGAGCACGCCTTCTTCGATCATGTACTTCGCGCCGTGATAACCCTCCTCCCCCGGCTGGAACATGAACCTGACCTTGCCGGTCAACTCCTTCTTGTTCTCGGTCAAGAGCCGAGCAGCACTGGCCAACATCGCCACATGCGTGTCATGCCCGCACGCGTGCATCGCTCCGTCGCGCCGCGACTGGAAGTCGGTGATGTAATCCTCCTGCAACGGCAACGCATCCATGTCCCCACGCAGCAATACCGTCGGTCCTTCCCGACCGGTGTCGAGATCGGCCACGACAGAAGTCGTCGCATCGCCGAGCGTGATGTCGAGGCCAAGCCCGGTGAGCGATTCGAGAATCTTCGCCTGCGTGTCGGGCAGGTCCAGACCGATCTCGGGCTCAGCATGAAGGGCCCTACGAAGCTCAATGGTCTGGTCGTGAAGACTCTCAGCTGCCTGCAGCAGATCGGATCCGATGTTGTCGCTCGTCATCATCCCATGAGCCTGCCACTCGCCGCGCGGCGCGACAAGACAAACCTGTATTGGAGCAACATGTCATCGGTCTGGGCCGTTCGCAACAACGACGGCTCTGACATGGTTGCAGCTATAGGACGTCGTTCTAGGTCATCCGGCGAGGGCCATGCCGGCGTACAGGGCGACGCCGTTGGACAAAGCCGTCTCGTTGACCCTCATCAGATTCGAATGGTTCGGTGCCGCCGTGCCGGGAGTCAAATCGTCGGGGCAGACACCGATCATGGCCATGGCGCCAGGAACCTCATTCAACACGTAGCTGAAATCCTCGGCCGCGAACGCCGGCTGATCGTCGAACACGAAACGTTCAGAGCCGAGAATCGCGGTCGCCACATCACCGGTGAGTGCCGCCTGTTCTGCGTTGTTGATGGTCACCGGATACCCGGGAACGATCGTGCAACTGCAGGTGCAACCGTGAGCGCTTGCTGTTCCGTTGGCCACGCGATCGACGTGGGCGTGAATCGTGGAACGCACGTCTTCGTCGAAGGTTCTGATGGTCCCCTCGAGGTAGGCGTCGGGCGGGATGATGTTGTTCGTGGTCCCAGCCGCTATGCGGCCAACTGTCAGAACCCCCGACATCGTCGGGTCGATGCTGCGGCTCATGATGTTGTGCAACGCTCCGACCGTCGCGGCTGCTGCTGGAACCGGGTCGACGCACTGGTGAGGAGCCGAGGCATGACCGCCCTCGCCATGAACGGTGATCTCAAAACGGTCAGCGCTGGCCAGAAGCGGCCCGGCCTTGGTGGCGATGAGCCCGTTCGGCATGGTAGTCACCGCATGTATTGCGAAGGCGCGATCGACGCCATCGAGCACGCCTTCCTCGATCATGAACTTCGCGCCGTGATAGCCCTCCTCCCCGGGTTGGAACATGAACCGCACCTTGCCGGTCAGCTCACCCCTGTTCTCGCTCAGGAGCCGAGCAGCTCCGGCGAGCATCGCTACGTGAGTGTCGTGCCCGCACGCATGCATCACTCCATCGCGCTGCGACTGGAACTCGCTGACATAGTCCTCCTGCAGCGGGAGTGCATCCATGTCCCCACGCAGCAAAACGGTCGGACCATCGCGGCCCGTGTCGAGATCGGCCACGACGGAGGTCGTCGATTCCCCGAGCGTGATGTCGAGCCCGAGGCCAGTCAGAGACTCAAGGACCTTCGCCTGTGTATCAGGTAGCTGCAGACCGATCTCAGGTTCGGCGTGCAGCGCTCGGCGGAGTTCCACCGTCGTGTCCTGAAAGGTCTCCGCAGCCAGAAGTAGATCAGGTCCCAGGTTCGCAGTGGTTCTCATACTTCGAGACTGCCTCATCCACGACCGCTTGTCTATCCGGTCGAAGCCTCCGCTGAGCCAACATTCAGCGTGCGATGCAGCACCACCGCGAACAGCAACCCGACCGCTCCGAGCATGCTGGCCAAGACGAATGCCCACCCATATCCGACGCTGACTGCTTCGGCGAGCCCGGCGCTCGTCACATGGTGATCCCCCGAAAGCAGATCTTGCACTTCGGCAACGCTGCCATGGCGGTGGTTGACCACGAACAGAAGCACGCCACCAGCCAGCGCTGTGCCGCACGACAGCCCGAGCATCCGTACGAACTGGTTCGATGAGTTCGCCCTTCCAATTTCGGCCGCATCGCTGATGCGTTGCACAAGCGACCGACCAGCGGTGGTGAGAAACCCGACACCGAAGCCCAGAATGGTCATGAGCGCGTAGAGCATCCACAGCGACGATCCGGTGAACACCAAGAACGCCCCGACCGGCAGCGAACCGGTCACCACCACTGAACCGGCGACAATTACGCGAGTGGCTCCGAATCGATCCATCCATCGCCCGACGCCGTAGGCCGCGATCGCCCAACCTGTTCCGAGGAACACCACGGTGAAAGCTGCGACGCTGACCGAAGCACCTCTTCCGCCACGCACATAGAGCGGCAGATAGGCATCGACGGAGAGCGCAGATCCAAAGCCCAGGGCCATCGTCGCGGCCAAAGCGGCAAACGGGAGTGCCGCGACATGGCGTCTTTGGACCACCGCATGATGCCTCGATCCACTGTGGATCCAGTACCAGCTGCCAAGCGCGAACGCCGCGACCGACAGCGGAAGCGAGATCCGATCGAGCCGTTGGACCGCCATCAAGGTGAGCACCGTCGCAGTACCGACCAGTACCAGGCCTCTCACATCGAATGGTTCGTCCCTTTGGCGTGTCGCCGTTGCAGGCACTCGATGCCAGGCGAGCCTCATAACCATGAGCCCGAACGGCACCGCCACGAGGAAGACCACGCGCCAACTGGTCCACCTCGTCAGCACGGCAGCAAGACCCGGGGCCACGATACCCATGGCCCCCCACGCATAGGACTGAAACGCAACAGCCTTCGGCACGATTCGAGCCGGATAGGCCAACCCGATGAGCGACAGCGATGAAGCCATCATCATTCCGGACGACAACCCGCTGACAGCCCGAGTGGCCACGAGAGTGATGACAGACGGAGCGAGGGCCGAGCCTGCACTCGCCACGACCACCGTGATCATGCTGACCCTGAACACCGCTCGAACGCCGAGGTTGTCGATCACAGGCCCTGCCGCAAGGACAGCGACCGCCGAGAACAGGGGAAAGACCGTCAGCACCCACGGCAACAACCCCACTCGACCGAGATCGTCACCGATCTGAGGCAGGATGGCGGCCGTCGAGAGGAAGTCATAGGCCTGCACCGACGTGGCGATGAGGATCGCCCATGACAGGCGCCCATACCTGGGTCCGAGTATTCGATCGTCGGCGGCGTCCAAGGGCTACGGGGTGCCGTAAAGCCTGGCTCCGGCATCACCGAGGCCATTCGACAGAGCACCGACCTCCGGTTCGCCGTCGTCGACTGCGCATGTGAAGATGTGGCGGACGGCGCTGACACCCGACAACAATTCGATGGCGGTGTTCGACGCGATCACCGTGGCAACGTGAACCTCGTCATAGCCGGCGGCGGCCAAGGACCCTGCAGCTGCAAACACAGTGCCGCCTGTCGCGAGCATCGGGTCGAGCAGGACAGCCGGTGCTCCGGGAAGTTCGGGAATCTTCGAGTAGTACTCGACGACGTCGTGTGTGGTCGGATCGCGGTAGACGCCGATGTGGCCGACGGTGGCACTCGGAGCAGCTGCCAGCGCTCCATCGACCATACCGAGACCACCCCTGATGATGGGTACCAACAGAACGCCGGCCGGATCGCCCAGTGTCGCCAGTGCGTCGGCGACCAAGAGCGTCGTGATGTTCGCAAGCGAATCTCTGAAGGTCACCCTGCCGCGCGACTCATCACGCAGCCGATCGAGATAGACCTCGGACGCTGCCGTCTGATGAATTGACACCGTTGTCACTCCGTCATTCCATCAGAAAACTGTGCCGTCGGAGACGATGCGTATCGGCGGCTCGCCACTCGCCGACCTGTCGAACGCGAACCGACGTCCGAGGGGCCATGTCCCTGCCTCGAGCAACTCCCCGAGACCGAGGCCTGCCCGACCGACGGGCAGAAAGCTCTGTACCCGCTCGACCATCTCGTCGAGCAGCGCAACGGTGAGGGCACGCCACTCGACAACAAGGCGGTCATCCGGCGAGATCGGCGCATCCGGTGGGTCGGACCTGAGCGAGATCGCGCCGGTCTCCAGCATCATTCCGCCATTCCGATACTCGGCAAGACCGGTGAGCCCGCCGAGTTCTGTGACGTTGACCCCGAGCATGCCGAGCGGCTCGACCAGCGAATATGCGAGCCACTGCGAGAGTTTGTGGAACGGGACGAGACCGGCGCTGTTTCCTTTTCCCCCTGCGCTGGGGTGACGCCATGTGTCGCCGAGATTGCAGCCGTCCACAACCACACGACCCGGCCAGAGATCGCTGAAGCGGTCGAGGATCCACCGGAGCAGACTGGATCCGGTGATCTGTTGATCGCCGCCGATCTCGTCACTCAACATCGCGCCCACCGACGGTGCTTCGTGTCGCATGACGATTGTGCCGAGTGATCTCAACAGATCGACTCTGCCCTCGAACCCGGCCATCTCGTTGCCTGAGCGATGCTGCATCAATTCCGCGACCCGACCGCCGTCGAGGTTCGCCAAACCCGCGCCGTCGATCTCATAGGGCGCGGCACTGGCCGAGAAGACTCCCGCTTCAGTGGCTCGTAAACTGGCGACCGCAAGGCCCTCCGAACGCGCCGTCACGCCGGCGTCGTCGTCGAAGAATCGCCACTGGGCACCCGCGCCGGCGTCGAGCAGAACACTCACGAACACGAAGTCGACGACACTGTTGCCACACTGCTCCTTCACCATCGCTGCACCGTCGAAACCCGGGCGGCGTAAATGGTTCAATCGCCCGTGGATCGGGATCAGCCCGACCGGGTAGGACAGTTCGACCTGATCGGCGATAGCACGGGCAGCCTCGTCGAACGCGCCGGGTTCAACGGTGAAGTGCTCCAACTCATCGGCGAGAGCCGCTTCGTACATCGATCGGCAGCGCGTCCGAACTGCCTCGGCAGAGCGCAAGAAGCCGACATCGGCGCTCGTCAATCGAACTCTCGGCCTTCGGTCGCGAGATCGGAAGCGCCTCGCGACGAGAAATAGCCGGCTGCGCGCTTTGCCTCGATCTCGACCCAGGCATCGGCCGGTATCGATTCTGGTGGAATCTCGACACGATCGCCCACTTCGATGCCGGAGCTGACGATGGCGTCGTATTTCTCGTTGCTCATCGAGATCAGCCGCTCGATCCGATCGATGCCAAGCCACACCAGAACATCAGGCATGAGTTGCTGGAACCGAGCGTCTTGCACCCCGGCGACACATTCCGTTCTGTTGAAATACTCGCGGGCCACGTCGCCGCCGGGCTGACGCTTACGGGCGTTGTAGACCAGAAACTTGGTGACCTCGCCAAGCGCCCTCCCCTCCTTGCGGAAGTACGCCACGACGCCGACGCTGCCTTTCTGGGCGTCGCTCACGCAGCCGTGCACCGCTTGGATCAGATACGGGCGGCACGTACAAATGTCGGAACCGAACACGTCGGATCCGTTGCACTCATCGTGCACCCGCGCTGTCACCGGCGATCCATCGGAGAGGCGTTCCGGCCCGCCGATGATGTAGACGGTCGTGCCTCCGATCGGCGGTAGGAAGATGTCGAGGTCAGGCCTGGTGACGAGTTCGGGAAACATCCCACCGGTCTGCTCGAAGAGCACCCGCCTCAGCGTGTGGACATCGACTCCGAAACGCTCCGCGATTCCTGGCAGGTACCAGACCGGTTCGATGGCTGCCTTGGTCACACCGATCGATCCGTCCTCGTGGAGGATATCGCCGTCAGGCTCAAGCGATCCAACGGCGACCGCCACTTCGGTCTCAGGAAGCCTCAACCGCGACCGCGTGACCGCGATGCTCGGCTGGATCCTGGCGCCACCGGCAATAAGGTCGCCGTAGTGCTCCGAGACGGTTGCGCCGAACGGGTCGAGAGACACCAGTGCCTTCGGGTCGCCCCATCTCGGCCACGGACCGATGACGTCGGTCGGGGTGGTGTCGGTGAGATCTGGAACATGAGCAGCATCGAGACCACCAGCAGCAACAGCCACCGCTCGATACACCGACACCGCGCCATGGTGGGCGCCGATCGCGTTTCGGCCAGGAGTGTCAGGGGCGCCAGCCACGATCGGGCCGCGTTCCAGCGGACCGGACGCGCCCCAGACGATCGGGAACCGCGCTGTCGAACCGACGTGCGATGTGAGCCGAACGGTGTTTGGAACCTGGGTCTCTGACATCTTCGGCCCTACCTCTCCGGGGAACGTGAAGGTACGGGGTTGGCCCATGAAGATCAATATGTCCTCGGCGGGTCCCGCCGAAGCGAATTGGCCGCACAGACACGACTAGAGCCTCTGGACCTCCGATGGGTACGATCCGACAGAAGCCGAGGGGGCCACATGGCAGACAGCGAATCGTCCATACTCGACGACGTTCAGCACCCATTCGTCGCTGAACACACGTTGAAGACGGCGCCACAGGCCGGAGAAACCGTTCGTCACAGTGGTCGATGGCCCGCATCACGCCGACGACCAGGTTCTAGCGGGAGTGAGATCACGGGTGCCTAACGTGCTCGACCTCTTTGGATCGTCCTGCTCTGAGGTGCTGTTCGACGACGGATCGACCGTCGCCGTCGCCACGCTGGCCGACGATGGGTGTCGAGTGGCGGCGTCTTTGGCGACCAGAGGACTTGAGGCCGGTGACCGAATCGCAGTGTGGCACCTGAACGGGTTGCCGTACTTGAGAATGCTGGCGGCGTGTGCCGCCGGGGGCTTTGTGGCGGTCTCGATCAACACCCGGTACAGCGCCACTGAAGCGGCTCGGCTGATCCGGCGATCAGGGAGTCGGCTCGTGGTCGTCGACCAGGCGCGGCGACCGCTTGTTCCAGATGGCGTCGACGCACTTTGCGGCGACGATGTCGACGCTATGCGTATGCAGCCGGCAGCTGACCCTGTCGGCGGTCCGGACGCACCGTTCGTGGTGTTCACCACATCAGGCACCACGAACGAACCGAAGATGGTCCTCCATCTCCAACGGTCCATAGCTGTGCATGCTCGAGACGTCGCTCGATCGTTTCCGATGAACTCGAACGACATCGCGCTCATCGCCATGCCGCTCTGTGGTGTGTTCGGCATGACCGCTTTCACATCAGCTGTCGCCGGCGGCGCATCGATCGTGATGCCTGCAATGTTCGATGCCGAATCGACCGGAGCCCTCATCGCCGAACACGCAGTGACCACAGTGCATGGCAGCGATGACATGTTCCACCGTCTTCTCGAGGCCGGCGCCGACTTGGCGAGCATCAGGGCCGGCGGATATGGCCGTTTCAACACCAGCCTCGACGGAATTGTCGAACGCTGTGAAGCAGCGGGAGCGAAGCTACTCGGGCTGTACGGCATGAGCGAGGTTCAGGCTCTTTTCGCCGGCCGGAACCCGAGCGATGAGGTCGCCACCCGTTGGCCCGGTGGCGGGCGGCTGATGTCACCGGAGGCTTCGTACCGTGTCGTCGACGGCGAACTCCACGTCAAGGGGCCAAGCCTGTTCGCCGGCTATCTCACCGAGGGCGGCGAACGCGTCGACGCCGACCTCACCGACTCGGCGTTCGAAGGTGACTGGTTCTGCACCGGCGACCTCGCAGAACCTGACGGCGACAGATCGTTCACCTACATCGCACGCATGGGTGATGCGATGCGTCTCGGTGGCTTCCTGGTCGCTCCATCAGAGATCGAGCAGGCGCTGATGGAGATCGATGGCGTCGAGGACGCCCAGGTCGTGGCCGTCGATCGGCCGAGCGGTGCTCGGCCGGTGGCCTTCGTCATCGCATCAGGACCGGTCCACGAGCAGGCTGCCATCGAACACTGCGCCTCGCTCCTGGCCAGGTACAAGGTTCCGGTCAGGGTCACCGCGATCGACGCGTTCCCGACCACCCCGAGCGCCAACGGCAACAAGATCCAAAAGGCCAAGCTCCGCTCGCTTGCCGAATCCCTCCTCACGTGACCCACAATCGCGACCGCACTCCGGAGGTACAAAGCGTTGAAAGAAACCTCTGAGTACTCGAGGGTGGAAAGGTGTCGGGTCGACGAACCTGGACCGATAGGCCTCGGCGGCGGCCCTTCAGTGAATGCGTAAGAGGTGACCCAGGCCGGCCAGATGGTCGCTGACTCCGGCAAGGCGAAGACAATGCCAGAGCATCGCCTGGTTGCTCGCGATGCACGGTTTGCCCGTGGCAGCCTCGATGTCGTCAATCACGTCCATCGTCCGCAGAGCACCACAGCTCACGAAGATCGCATCAGCGTCCGGGTGATCAAGGCTCACGGCGAAGTCTCGGATATAGCCGGGTGTGACCCGGACCATGTCGGCATCGTCGGTGATGTTCAGACCGTCGATGCTGAGCACATCGAACCCACGGCGGCTCATGTAATCGGCCTCGATCCGGTTGACCTCATCGAGATAAGGGGTCGCAACCACGATCCGTCGAGCATCGATGGCGTCGAGGGCAGCAAGAACGCCTGACACGAGCGTGGTCGGGACCGCCGTCGGAGCGCCCCGTTTCAGCTCGCGGCACACGCTGTCCTCCCCCATCACGACACTGCCCGAGGTGCAGGCGTAACACATCACGTCGAGATCGGCGTCGGGCGCCAGCAGAGCGGCCGCAGCAGCCAGACCATCGATCATCGCGGCCAGGTTGTCGGCCGTCACCTGATTCGGCATCGGCGCCCTCGAGAAGTGGACGCCGACCCCGTCTGGGACGTGTCGCATCATGTCGCTCTCGATGGTCTGCTCCATCGAGAGCAGCACGAATCCGAGCTTTGCTCTATAGAACCTGCCGTCGTCGAACTCGATGCCTTCCCTCATCACTTCACGACGAGCTCGAGCGACGATCGACTCAGCCTCTCGCAGCCATCGTCGGTCACCAGCACGGAGTGGCCGAGATTCATCGCTCTCTGGGATTCGAGATCGAGCAGAATCATGTGCAGGAAGTAGACCTGGTTCGCGCCGATGGTCAGTGGGTTGGCTGCGTAGATCATCGGCCAGTCGACCCAGATGGGGGCATAAACCGCACCCATGCCATAGCCGCAGGCGTTCATTCTGTGGGCGCGATAGCCGGCATCGTCCAGTGCATCAGCATGGGCCTCGAAGACCTCGCCGAGGGTGGCCCCGGGCTTGATCGCGGCCTCACATGCATCGAGCGCTTCGACGCAAGCCTCGTGCATGTCGACGTGCTCCGACGAGGCGGTGCCGGTGAGCAGGGTTCGCATCATCGCAGCGTGGTAGCGCCGCTGCACACCGCACCATTCGAGCGTGAGTTGGTCGTTCTCTCCGATCTTTCGCCGTCCCGAGGTGTACCTGACCATGAGGGCCGACGGCCCCGAACCAATGATGAGTTCGTTGCCTGCGTAGTCACCGCCGCCCCGCAGGATGGCGTCCTGCATGTCAGCGACGACGTCCGCCTCAGAGACACCCCCTCCGGCTCGAGCTACAGCGACATCCCACGCGTCGTCGGCCAACTCTGCGGCCCGACGGATGTATGTGATCTCAGCAGGACTCTTGGTCCGCCGGAGCTCCTGCACGACAGAGGAAGCGTCCTCCCATCTTTCGCAGAACCTGAGAACCTCGTGCTCAAGGGCAAGCCAGTTCGACGCCTTGAGGCCATAAGAGTCGACCTCGACGCCAAGCACCGCGCAGCTCAGGCCGAGGTCGAACAGCATGTTACGAAGGTCCATGGCGGGATTCATTCCTTCGACATCGGCCCAGACTCTGATGTCGGTCACGTTTGACGTGTAGAGGGCAGTCCCGCGATCTGGAGCCCTGGTCAGCAGCGACAGTGCTCCGTCGGCACGGAGCACCATGCATTGGAACATCGAGAAGCCGAACGTGTCGTAACCGGTGAGCCAATACATCGATTCCTGTTTGAACATCAACAACGCGTCAAGTCCAGCCTGGCGGACGGCGAGTGCAGCGCGCTCCCGGCGATCGGCCATCTCGGCTTCGGTGAAGTGGACCGGCATGAGTGGCGACGATACGTCAGATCGCGGTGGCGTTCGTCAGGCACGGTCCGCCCCGAACGAAGAGCCGCCGTTCAACCGTTTCAGGCAGAACAACGGCGCCTTCAACACGATCCTCATCGAATCCCGCAGAACGGTCTGATCAGACTCAACCAAGCACAGGAGCCAGCCAGCGGCGGGCTTCGTCGACCGAGATGCCCTTTCGCTCTGCGTAGTCGACGAGTTGATCCTCCCCGACCCTCCGAACACCGAAGTAGCGGCTCTCTGGATGTGAGAAATACAGTCCGCTGACCGATGCTGCAGGCGTCATGGCGTAGCTCTCGGTGAGCTCGACGCCGATGCGGCCCGGCACATCGAGCAGGTCGAAGATGGTCCCCTTCTCGGTGTGATCCGGGCAGGCTGGATACCCGGGAGCTGGGCGGATGCCCTGGTAGCGCTCGCGGATCATGTCGCCTTTCGAGTATTCGCGCGTCTCGTAGCCCCACAGATCAGTCCTGACGCGGTGATGCATGTATTCGGCCGTGGCTTCCGCGAATCGATCTGTCAATGCCTTCAGCATGATCGACCGGTAGTCGTCGCCCTCGGCCTCGTACGCGATCATCCTGGCTTCGACGCCGGTGCCCGCAGTCACCGCGAAGGCACCGATGTGATCCTTGTGGCCGCTGTCGGCCGGTGAGATGAAGTCGGCGAGGGCGAAGTTCGGTCTGTCGTCGTGGTGCAACACCTGTTGGCGAAGGGTGTGCAGCCGAGTGAGTTCGCTCGAACGTGTCCTGTCATGGAAGAGAACGATGTCGCTGTCGATGGCGTTGGCCGGCCAGAACCCGACAACGGCTCGCGGCTCGATCCATCGCTCGGAGATGATGTCTTCGAGCATCTCGAGCGCATCGCTGTAGAGATCCTGAGCCGCAGGGCCAACAACTGCGTCGTCGAGGATGCGAGGAAATCCACCTGCGAGATCCCAGGTGCGGAAGAACGGGGTCCAGTCGATGTAGGTCGCAAGGTCGCGGAGATCGAAGTCGTCGAACGTCTCGACGCCCAGGAACGTCGGCTCGATGGTCGAAGCAGCTTCCCACCCGATATCAGGCTTGTTCGCTGTTGCCTCAGCGATGGGAACGACAAACCGGTCGGCCTGAGCCTCGGCCCTTTCGAGCCGTACTGCCTCGTAGTCGGCAGCAGTCTCTGCGACGATCGCGTCTCGTCCTTCGCCGAGCAGCTTGGTGACGATACCGACCGCCCGCGAAGCGTCAGCGACGTAGATCACAGAACCCTTGCGGACAGGATCGATCTTCACTGCGGTGTGCACCCGGCTCGTCGTCGCTCCACCTATCAGCAGCGGCAGGTCGAGACCTTCGGCCTCCATCTGGGCCGCAACGTGGACCATCTCGTCGAGGCTCGGTGTGATCAGTCCAGAAACACCGATGCCATCGGCACCGACTTCGCGGGCAGTTTCGAGAATCGTTGCTGCCGACACCATCACACCCAGATCGATGACCTCGTAGTTGTTGCAACGCAGCACCACGCCGACGATGTTCTTTCCGATGTCATGGACGTCGCCTTTCGCCGTCGCGAGCACGATGGTTCCTGCCGAGCCTGGTGACCCGCCCTCGCGCTCCATGAACGGCTCGAGATGACCGACGGCTTTCTTCATCACCCTGGCGCTCTTGACCACTTGGGGCAGGAACATCTTCCCGGCCCCGAACAACTCCCCGACGGCGTTCATGCCGTCCATCAACGGACCTTCGATCACATCAAGCGCTCGGTTCGAGTCAACACGAGCTTGTTCTGTGTCGCCGACGACGAACTCGTCAATCCCGTGTACCAGCGAATGGATCAGGCGCTGGCGAACATCGGCTTCACGCCATGTCAGGTCGGCACCGGCAGCCGCTGCGGTCTCCTTGGCGTCCGCGGCAACCTCGATCAGACGCTCGGTTGAGTCTTCTCTTCGATTGAACAGCACATCCTCGATACGTTCACGGAGGTCAACGGCAATGTCGTCGTACACGGGCAGTCGCCCTGCGTTGACGATGACCATCCCGAGACCAGCCTTCACGGCGTGGAACAGGAAAACGGCGTGCATTGCTTCTCGCAGAGCATTGTTGCCACGGAACGAGAACGACAGGTTGCTCAGTCCTCCAGATACCTGAACCAGCGGCATGCGTTCTTTGATGTCGGCTGTGGCTTCGATGAACGCCTTGCCGTACTCGGCGTGCGCCTCGATTCCGGTTGCCACGGCGAAGATGTTCGGGTCGAAGATGATGTCGCTCGGATCGAATCCGATGCCGACGAGCAATTCGTAAGCACGCTCGCAGACAGCGACCTTGTGCTCTCTGGTCTCAGCCTGCCCGGACTCGTCAAAGGCCATCACGACGACTGCAGCGCCGTAGCGCAGCACTTCCTGCGCCTGGGCGAGGAAGACCTCCTCGCCCTCTTTCATGCTCAACGAGTTGACGATCGGCTTGCCCTGTACGCACTTCAGACCCGCTTCGAGCACAGACCACTTCGAGGAGTCGATCATGATGGGCACGCGGCTGATGTCAGGTTCGGTGGCGATGAGGTTCAAGAACCTGGTCATCGCTTCCTCTGACTCGAGCATGCCCTCGTCCATGTTCACATCTATGACCTGAGCCCCGTTGTCCACTTGGTCTCGGGCGACGGCGGCAGCGGCGTCGAAGTCTTCGGCGAGCACGAGCTTGGCAAATTTCGCCGATCCGGTGACGTTGGTTCGTTCGCCGACGTTCACGAGGAGACTGTCGAAGTCGACCAGCACCGGCTCGAGACCGGAGAGCCGCATGCCAGGGCTCTGGATCGGAGTCTCTCGGGGCAAGAGTGGGGCGACCGCTTCAGCGATCGCACTGATATGAGCCGGCCTGGTCCCGCAGCAGCCGCCGACTATGTTCAGCACACCAGCATGGGCGAGTGATTCGATGACTGCTGCCATTTCGGCGGCAGTCTCCTCATATTCGCCGAGTTCGTTCGGCAGACCGGCGTTCGGGTGGCAGCTGATGGGAACGCAGGCAACCCGGGCGAGTTCGGTGATATGTGCTTTCAGCTCAGCGGCGCCGAGTGCGCAGTTGAGACCGACGGCGACCGGGTTGATGTGTCGAACGGAGTTCCAGAACGCTTCGGGAGTCTGACCCGACAGTGTTCGACCACTCCGATCGGTGATCGTGCCAGACACGATCACGGGCAACTCGGCACCTGATCGCGTCCTGTGTTCGGCAATGGCGTAGAGCGCGGCCTTGGCATTCAGGGTGTCGAAGATCGTCTCGACCATGAGCACGTCGGCGCCACCTTCGACAAGGCCGTCGATGGCTTCGGCGTACGCGTGTCGCAGTTCGTCGAACGTCACGTTTCTCTTCGAAGGATCCGTCACGTCTGGTGAGATGCTTGCCGTCCTGTTGGTCGGACCGAGCGCTCCGACGACCCATCGGGGGATCTCAGGATCGGCAGCGATGGCCGCGTCGACCGCTTGTCGCGCCACCAGCGCCGCAGCCAGGTTCAGCTCGCGTGACAGTTCGACGAGGTCGTAGTCCGCTTGGGAGATGGCGTTGGCGTTGAACGTGTTGGTCGAGATCAGGTTTGCCCCAGCATCGAGGAACGATTCGTGAATCTTCAGGATCACCTCGGGCCTGGTGATGCTGAGCAGATCGTTGTTGCCTGCAAGCGGCGTCGCGTGATTGAGGAAGCGTTCGCCCCTGAAGTCGTCCTCATTCAGTCCGAGCGCCTGGATGCTGGTCCCCATGGCCCCGTCCATCACCAGGATGTGGTCACGCATCGCCTCCTCAAGACGTGTGGCTGGACCGAACACTGGTTTGCTGTCGTGGTCAGCACTGTGAGGAAGGCCTCGATCGAGATGATCGTGGAGCGAGTCGAGATCAGGGGAGTCCATCACTTCACCCTATGACAAATTACATTTGAATATCAAGATATCTTGATATATCAATCTCAATTGAATTCGTCTGTTTTCCTCAGCCCCTGCTTCAGCGCTAGAAATGCTGACACCATGGCAAGCACTGAACCACTCCTCACCGACCTCAAGGACGGCGTGCTCACGCTGTCCAACAACGACGCTCCGATCAACAGGATGAGCCTCGAATACATGGACGAACTCGAGGTCGCCGTCAACGACGCTACGAATGACCCAACGGTTCGAGCCATCGTGATCACCGCAGAGGGAACCGACAACTTCTCCGTTGGCATGGACCTCAAACAACTGCGGACAAAGGGCGATTCGCGCGGTGGCTTCGAGGCTGTGCTCGATCAGCGTCTCCGCGTGCTCGCAGCAATCGAGAACATGTCGAAGCCGAGCATCGCCACGTTGTTCGGCTATTGCCTCGGCGGCGGGCTCGAGCTCCCGCTTGCGTGTCACTTCAGGCTCGCAGCAGCCGAAGAAGCGAAGATCGGGCTACCGGAACTCGACCTCGGCAGTGTTCCCGCGTGGGGCGGCACCGCCAGGCTGGCACGATGCGTCGGAAGGGACCACGCTCTCGACATGATTCTCCGAGCCAAGAAGATCTCAGGACCCGATGCCCTCACACGCGGCTTGGTACAGGAAGTTCACCCGCTTGCCGACCTCAAAGACGCTGCTCACACACTCGCTCAAGAGCTGGCATCCATGCCGCCGAGAGCGGTGGCCGGCGTGCTGTCGTGCGTGGTCGGAGCGGGGAGTGTGCCACTCGAGGAAGCCCTGGCCGCCGAACGCCAGGCCGTCCGCGACTGCTCGGGGACAAAGGACCAGCTCGAAGGAATGATGGCGTTCCTCGAGAAGCGGCGCCCTGTCTTCACCGGCGAGTAACTCCTTCGGACATCGGTCACGCCACAGCCGACCGACAACAACAATGGGTGACGATGACCGAGCTGAACTTCCCTCCGCCATCTCAGGGGGCATGGGCACGATCAGATCCTGAGGGGAACACTGGACCTTCGCCTGTACATCGTGCCGAGCCGCAATATCGTTGTGGTCCGACTCGGTCGGCCGGCCGCGATCCCGAAGAACGAGACAGTTGCGAGGAGCAGGTGTGGAGCAGACAGAGTTCGGCGCTACCGCAGCGGTGACTTCGGCCGCCGACGATGTGAAACTTCTCACCACTCGCCAGATGGCCGAGTTCGTCAGAGACGGGTTTCTGGAGTTCCCCTCGGTGATCGACGCTGACACCAACGCCAGCGCCCTCGCGGAAATGGAGCGACGGCATCGGGATCGGGAATCTTCCCCACCGCCAGACACACTCACTCCCCTGTCGCAGTGCTATCCAGACCCTTCGCCGTTCGGGCTGGTCCTACGTAACCCGACAATCGCTGGAGCCATTCGGTCGCTGCTGGGTCCAGAACCAGCGTTCGATCACGACTGGACGCATCGCATCGAGCCACATTGGCCCCACCAACAGCAGCTTCACGTCGACGCGAAACAAGACTCCGACGTCCCCTCGTTCGACATCCAATTGTTCTACTTTCCCCACGACGTGGGCCAAGCCGAAGGAGGGACCCGCTTCGTTCCTGGCACCCACCTCAGGCGAGTCGAACCAGGCGAGGTCGGGCGATACCAACATATTCTCGGTGAGCGACGGTTTTCTGGGCCCGCAGGAACGGTCGTCGCCATGCACCACGGAATGTGGCACGCAGGGCAGAGGAACCCTGTCGATCGACCCCGATGGATGCACAAGTACCGCTTCAATCCCACGATCCCCCAGGTCCGGCATTGGGACTTGAGCGACTTCACCGACATCCACAACGACCCGGTGGACCACATGTTCGCGACGATGCGAGACGACACCGCTGCGACGATGTTCCGGTTTCGACACAAGTGGATGACCATCTCAGCAAGCCGTATCGAAACAGTCCAGCGCGCCCGACTGTGGCGATATCTGACGGGCGACGAGACCTACGACGTCGACTACTACCTCGGTCGAATCGAGCGCCGTGACCCGTTGGCTCGTACACCGTGACCGAACGTCAGCAATTGCTGCATCTCTGGCTTGGAGGGCCATCGGTCGACAATCCAGTGTTGGCATGGTCCTTTCACGATGCCTCGGACGGCGAGGGGCCGCAGCCTCCGCCCGTCGAGCCGCCATATGCGACAGGACTCGACGCCATGCGCGACGGCTGGATGCTCCTCAGCACGACGCCGCCTCCCACGCCTCAAGACGACCCGAACTCTCCTGGAACCTACATCGACCACGAGTTCCTTTTCGAACGTCGAGTCACGGGTGCCTCAACACTCTGACCTGCCAACGCCCACCGAGACTTCGACCAAGTCGCGACCTCGGCGTCGACGACATGCGGCGATCGTCGCAACGCGCGGGTCACGGTGAGGACTCGTAGCGAGTCGGCATGGAAGATGTCGTGGGGCCTCGAAGAGATGCAAGCGACTCGCCCATTGGTCTGCGACCGCATCGGGGCCGTCATAGCCGGACGGACCCCCGACTCCGATTGATCCAACGTGTCAGGACCACGCTGAGCCGCGATCAGATCTCGAACTGAACTGCAACGCGACCGTCGACGTAGGGAGCCACCTTCTCAGTGATCAGCGATCGATGACCTGGGTCATCGGCATAGTTCATGTAGTCGTCGACGCTCTCGAAGTCGCCGACGACGACGTAGTCCCAGTTGCCTTCGCTGACACCGGCGTCGGGGCCGTGGTGATAAGCCCTGACCGAGTCGAGTTCGGCCAGCCTGTTCAACCCTGCCGATATCGATGCCTTGGCTTCGTCGGTGATCTGGTCGTTCCATGTGAACATCACGCAATGTCGAAACACGTCTACCTCCGCCGGGTGTCAGGAACGGGTGGCGTTCCGTTGGTCGAGGCTACAGATCTGTCAATCGGGGTTTCGTCAATGGACCAATGCAAGATGGCGGCGACGACACCCAGCGCGACCGCAATCCACCACACCACGTTGAACGAACCGGTGACATCGAAGAGTTTGCCTCCGAGCCAGACGCCGAGGAAACCTCCCAATTGGTGGGAGAGGAACACGACGCCGAAGAGCATTCCCGAATGGGTCGGCCCGAAAACCTTCGCAACAACTCCCGATGTCAGCGGGACTGTCGAGAGCCACATCAGACCGATGGCAACTCCGAACAGCAGCGCAGAAACAGTCGTGACGGGCATGACGAGGAAGACGAAAATGGCCAGACTCCGACCGGCATACAGAACGGTCAGCAGGAACCCCAGCCGATGGCGGCTGCCGAAATAGCCGGCACCGAGTGACCCGACGATATTGAACAACCCGATCAGGGCGAGCGCCCATGCTCCTACGTTGTCTGACAGGCCGTGCTCTTCGATGTGCTTCGGGAGGTGCGTCGCCATGAACGCAACGTGGAACCCACACACGAAAAATCCGGTTGTGAGCTGCACGAAGCCGCGATGCCTCCTGGCTTCGGTCAGCGCATCGCGCAGAGACTGGTCAGCCGTCCGAAAACCGTCACCTTCACCGACTCGTCCCCGCATGCCATATGCCAGCACCACCATGGCCAGAGCCATCAGCGCCAGCGTGTGAAGAGCGTCGTGCGTTCCACCGTGATCGATGAGTTGCCGCGTGACCGGCACGAGCGCGAACTGGCCGAGCGACGACGAAGCCGTCACGAGCCCGAGGGCCATCGGCCGATGTTCTGGCGTGACCGCTCGACCGACAGTGGACAGAATCACCGACAGCGAAGCTCCTGCGAGCGCCAGGCCGACGACGAGCCCAGAGGAGAGAACCCACTCGCCAGGCGATGATGCGTGAGCCATCCATTCGAGGCCGAGCACATAGAGCACGCCGCCGGCAGCGAGCACTCTTCCACTGCCGAATCGGTCGGCAATGGCTCCCGCGAACGGCTGTCCAAGACCCCACATGAGGTTCTGCACAGCGATGCCGAGGCTGATCTGGGCGGTGGACCAACCCGTTTCGTCCTCGATGTGGGTGACGAAGAGACCGAAGCCCGACCGGATTCCACCTGACAAGAAGATGACAGCGCAGCCGACGATCACCGTCACCGAGACGATCTGGGTCGGACCCCACGACGACCGCTTGACAAGACTGACCTCGCCAGTGACGTCAGTCAGGGCGCGATCGCTTCGATACGCGCGGGAACGTGCTTGTGCCACGGAGTGCCCGCGATGGGATCGCGCCAGTCGGTCGTTGTCAACTCGTTCGGGGATACGCCTGTGACTTCTGGCTCTCCCCCGGCCGGGGAGTACCCCAGGCCGAGACCGTTCGGCAGAGCGACGTGGCCCTCCATCATCGTGTCGGTCACCTCGGCCACGGCGACGGCCATGCCTCCAGGAGTGGTGATTCGCACCCGTGCGCCGTCCCCGATACCAAGACTCGAAGCGTCCGTCGGACTCAACCGGAGCGCTCCTTCCGGGTCACGTTTACGCCATGCCGGGTCGCGCATGATCGTGTTGGCGGTGAAGCTTCGCCGCTCACCAGCGGACAACACGAACGGAAACTCCTCCGACGTGTAGTCAGTCGGAGCTTCGGAAAGGTTCGCCACCTCCTCGAGCAGTTCGGGGATCGCCATGTTGATCTTCTGGTCTGGCGTGCCGAGCAGGTCGAATGAATCGCTGTACTCATGACGGGTGTAGACCACACCGTCGTCGTTGCTCATCAACGCGTTGAACAACGACCAGCCGAGGTCGGGTCCATCACCCTCATGACCGGCCGCTCTGACCTGGTCGGGGTATGCCATGGCCGTCCTCTGGGCGCTGAACCACATGGCTGCTGCGCCTTCCATCCCCACTGGAAGCGTCGTGCCGAGAGTTTCATACAGCACGACCGCGCCGAGGCCGGCGACGTTCTTGTTAGAGCCGGCGGCACCCATGAACGCCTGGGTGAAGGCATGCTCTCCTTCCACCGCGGCAGCCCTCAGGCCCTCGATGTCGATGCCGTCGAGGGCGCCGAGTTCACGAACGAGGCGGCTGTGAATTTCAGCTTCAGGCAGCGTGCCTCCCAGGCCATCGAGAATCGGCCGACGGATGTGGAACTTGTTCTCAGGGAAACCGGCTCCGAAAAACGTGGTCTCTGCCTTCTCGTACTGCGAAGAAGCGGGGAGCACGTACTCGGCCTCGAGCGCCGTCTCTGTCATGGCGACGTCGATCACGACGCTGAAATCGAGGGATCGCATCGCCCGGCGAAACTTGTCGGACTCTGCCAGCGAATGCACCGGGTTTCCGCTCTCGACGATCATCGCCCTGGTGCGATCGGGATGATCGCTCAGGATGCCGTCAGCGATCTCGTTGCATGCGATCAGGCCGTTGATGACCGCTCCACCAGTGACGGGGTCAGCGGGTTCCTTACCCGTCGCTGCGTAGTTGAACAAGTTGGCCATGCTCGTGTGCGCCGACATTGCACCTGGCCTGCCATAGCTTCCGAGCAGCACCCACATCGCCCGTTGCAGGTACGAGACCAACGTCGAGTGCGGCCCCATTTCGATGCCGAGATCTTCGTACACCGACACGCTGTCGGCCCTCGCCATGCGTCGAGCTGTCTCACGTATGCGCTCTTCGTCGATGCCACAGCGGTCGGCGAAGTCCGCGACGGGCACGGTCGAAAAGACAGCTCTCACGTCGCTGACACCGTTGGCGTTGTCCGTCAGCCATTGCGTCGCGACCAGATTCTCGTCGAACATGACTGCGATGAGCGCTGACAGCAAGAACGCATCGGTGCCCGGCTTGACCTGGAGCCAGTAGTCCGCGAGATCGGCAGTCTCGGTCCGGCGAGGGTCGATGACCACCATCGAACGCGACTCGTCAGCCGCGATCTCCTTCAGCACTCGACGGGCCTCGTCGAAGCCATGCGAGTGCCACGGGTTCTTGCCGAGAAACACCGACACTTCTGCCTCTGAGAACTCGCCGTGGGTGTGGGCCATGAACATCCGGCCCTCGACCCACGACTCGCCCGTCTTCTCTTGGGCCAACGCGTTCGAGCGGCGGGTGATGCCCAGTGCTCGCTGGGTCGCGCTCCCATATGCGCCGCACAGATGATTGCCCTGTCCGCCTCCCCCGTAGTACATCAGTCGCTCTGAGCCGTGCTCGGCCCTGACCGCGGCTAGGCCGGCAGCCACCTCGGAGATCGCCGTGTCCCAATCGACTTCGATGTAGCTGCCGTCCGGCATGCGCTTCATCGGCGACGTGAGGCGACTTCTCGCGTTCTGGTAGTGATTGATCCGAAGGGCCTTCTCGCACGTGTAGCCCTTGGATGCAACATGACTCTTGTTGCCCCTGACCCTGGTGATCTCGCGACCATCGAGGCGAACCTCGACCCCGCAGTTCGCGCTGCACAGAACACACGCCGTCTTGTGCCAGGTTTTGGTCGGGTCGGCCTCGTCGTTCGTCGAGGCTTGCCCGTTGGCGAGATCAGTCATCGTGTCCCCCGTAGGTCCGAACGTCCTGAAGAAACGCTACCCCGACCCGAGGGGCCTGACCCCACTTGCGCCGGTCTTGCCATCAGTTCAGATGTGCATCTCGGCCGCTGTGTCGTCACCCGGTTTCACGACTGCACAGGACGGATCATCGGTCATTCCATAGCTCGACCACGGCTTGAATCCGAGGAGAGCGAGGAACTCGTCGGTGGCTACGTCACGGACCTCGGTACGCGTGCCGTAGACCATGTTCGTGAGCTGACGGATCATCGGGCCGCAGAAGTACGTGGTGACGCCGACCCTCGGCTCGGTCGATGTGTTCAGGCCAGCCCCATGCCAGGTACGAGCGTCCCAGGCCAGGATCGAGCCTGCTCTGCCCTCGACCTGGACTTCGGGGTGCTGCAGTGTCGCATCGGGAACGTTGCCGCTGAGGTGGCTCATCGGCACCACTCTCGTTGCTCCGTTCGCGATGGTGAAGTCGGTGATCATCCACATGACGTTCAGGGCGAACGGCCCGTTGATGGCGTGCGTGGCCGGTTCGTGGAATCCGGTCCGCGCTCCGGCACGGGTGATGTTGCCCTGCCGTTCGTAGTCGTCACCAGGAATCATCGGCGAAGGCATCCACCACTGGTCGGCGTGCAGCGGCATGGCCAGATTGCCTGGATAGGTGATGTGCGAATCAAACGACGAGAGAAGGTGGTCGCGGCCAAGAACGTGCGTCGCCAACTGGCGGGCGATGTCGTGTTCCGGCAAGCGATGGAGCACCGATCCTTTGTTGATCAGCTGATACACCCACTGATTGACATCGTCGCCCTCTGCCTCGGCCGGGTAGGTGTAATCGAGGGCGCTGGATCGCTCGGCAACGGCTTGGTCGAGCACTCGCCCACTCACGGCGGCCGCCTCGGCAGTCGACAGTGCATCTTCGACTACGCAGTAACCGAACTCGCTCAGATCGCGACATGCAACGTCAATTTCGGGTGTTGCGACCGGCAGATCAACGTCGGACCACGGCATCAGCTTCTCCTCCTCGAGAGTCACTTCATCGAATGAAGGACCGCCACGCAGATCCAGATACACCAGCCGAGCCGATCATCACAATCGGAACTCGGCGCCGGGCGCAGTTTGGCGGAACGATCCGGGTTCGAGGCAGGTCATCCGTGGACTCTACGGCGCTATCGGGCTCTGGGCCGTCAGTCCCCCATCGACGGTAAAGACACTGCCTGACGCAAAGATCGATTCGTCGCTTGCGAGCCACACGGCCATGTTGGCCACGTCGTCGGGCCTCCCGAGCCGGCCCACCGGGTGACGCGACACCGCTGCACGGCGCGCCACCTCGGGGTCGTCGGAGAGGTCGAAGACAGCGTCGACAAGGGCGGTCGCGATCCAGCCTGGCGCGATCGAGTTGCACCGGATGCCCTCGTGGCCGTGATCGATGGCGATGGCCCGCGTGAGAGCCTGCACCGCACCTTTGCTGGCGTTGTAGACGGCGAGGCCATGATCGGCCAAGGTCGCAGCCACCGAACCTACGTTGATGATCGACCCGCCTCGGTTGTCACGCATCTGTCGAACCGCAGCACGGCAGCAGTTGAAGACACCGCGCACGTTCACCCCCATCACGAACTCGAAGTCGTCGTCTGTCGTTTCGGCGATGGTCTTTTCGACCTGAACACCGGCGTTGTTCACCATGACGTCGAGCCCGCCGTTTCGCGCCACGGCTGCTGCGACGAGGGCATCGACCGCGCTTGGGTCAGAGACATCGGTCGCCACGAAGTGCGCTCCTTCGACCGACGGCTCGGATCGGCTGGCCACGATCACCGAAGCCCCTTCGGTCACGAAACGGGTGGCGATCGCTTCGCCGATGCCGCTGCTCGCTCCGGTGACGATGATCGATTTGCCTGACAGCTGCATGGGGCGATCGTAGGTCGATCCGTCGATCAGTTGGTCACGTCACAGTGGCTTTGAATTTCCGCATCAGCCACGGGCCTGCCTGCACAGGGGCGTGACGAGGAGAAGAGCCTGCTTCGAGACAGGTCGGCAGGCATTGGATCGTGGAATCCCAGTTGGCCATGTGAAAGAACGCGAACGATTGACGGGCGCGATCGTCGGTGATGGCAACCCGATGAACCGTCGAGGGCCAGCGGTCGTTTGTCCACTGGGCGATCGAGTCGCCGAGGTTGACGACAAATGTGTCCGGCTCTGGTGCGACGTCGACCCACGCGCCTTCGGCGCTACGGATCTGAAGCCCGCTGATGTCGTCGGTCCGGAGGATCGTCAAGGTGCCGTAGTCGCTGTGGGCGCCCGCCCTCAGCGAACGCGCAGTTGCCGCAGACGCCGGTGCAACCAGGGCTGGGTAGTAGAGCGCTCGCATCGAGGTGATCGGACGGTCGATGAGTGGGGCGAAGTGGTCTTCTGGCATGCCGAGAGCGACGCTCATGGTCGCCATGAGGTCCTCGGCGACGCTCGTGAGCGCCCGGTAGTACGCAGTCCACGCAACCTTGAAGCCGATGGGCTGTTCTGGCCAGATGCTCGGCGAGCGAATCCATAGGTGACTCGAATCGCCAACGTCGACTCCGCTGCAGTCGGGACCGACCGAGAACGATTCCTTCAGGTCGGGCCCGCTCGGTGACCCGTCGTCGAGCGATTTGGCGAGCGTCTCGTACTTGAACGGCGAGTACCCGTAGGGATACCCCGGCTCAGGGAACTCGACCCGGCGCTTCTCCTCTTCGTCGAGGGCGAAAAATTCCGATGCTGCGTTCCATGCCGCCTCAGCGACACCTCGATCGATCACGTCGAGAGGCAACCGGAAGAAGCCGATCGATTCGCATGCCGCGGCCACGGCAGCGGCGCGCTCGCCCATGGGCGCCCGCAGGTCGACGACAGCGAGTTCCACCGGTCAGCCGACGAGTCGGTCGCGAAGCTCTGCGAGCGTTTCGCATCCGGTCTGGTGCATCACGTTCACGAGATCATCTCGGAGAATCTCGTACGCGTGGCATGAGCCCTCCGGCCCGAATGCCCCGAGGCCGAACATGAACGCCCGTCCGCAGAACACGAAGTCTGCGCCGAGCGCCAATGCCCGCGCCACATCGAGGCCGCTACGGATGCCACTGTCAAAGAGCACCGGGACGCTTGCCCCGACTCGGTCGACGATGGCCGCAAGAGCGTCGATGGCCCCTGGAGTTCCGTCGAGCTGGCGTCCACCGTGGTTCGAGACCTGGATGCCGTCGGCACCGTGGTCGAGGCAACGCTGGGCGTCGTCAGGGTCGAGAATGCCCTTCACCACGATGGGCCCATCCCACAACTCGCGAAGCTCAGCGAGGTATTGGAACGAGAGCGTGCCGCCGAGGTTGGCGCCGACGAAACCTGCTGTCTCGCGCATGGTGGTCTTGTCGATGTATTTCTCGAGACCTCTGAATCGAGGCAAGCCGTTGCGCACCACGCCAAGAGCCCATCGCGGGTGTACCACCGACTGAAAGACCAACTTCGGCCCGATGACGGGGGGAACCCGCACCTGAGCCTTCCTCTGTCTCTCGCGCCGACTTCCCGCAGGAACGTCAGCGGTGACGACAAGGACTGTGAAGCCGCTTGCCCGTGCCCGCTCGACGAGGTCGGCCCGTGTGTCGGCATCGCGGGGCGGGTAGAGCTGAAACCAACCCATTCCATCCGCCGCTGGTCCCGCGATCTCTGGCGCTTCGGTGGCGACGGTGCTCAGCGTGTACGGGATCCTGTACTTGGCGGCGGTGGCAGCCAGGGCCGCATCGGCTCCTGGCCAGATGAGACCGGTCAGGCCGACCGGCGCAATCCCGATGGGCGCTGCGTATCCGATGCCGAACAGCGAAGTTGCTGTTCGAGGTTCCAGAACACCCTTCATCAGCTGAGGCAGGAGCTGGACCTGCTCGAGTGCGGTGATGTTGCGATCACGGGCCTGATCGGCGCCGGTGCCACTGTCGAGGTACTCCCACGCGAAGTGGGGAATCCGCTTGGCCGCCTTGGCCTGTAGGTCGCTGATCGCAGGATGGGTGTCCATCAGTGTCTTGGCCATCAAAGAAACCTTAGAACCTCATCTCGACGCGACCTGCGTGACTCATCAGCCGACGAGTTGAGCGCCAAGCGACTCGGTTGCTTCGATGAATTCTTCAATCATGTCGTAGACCACCTGCGTCGCCGAACGACTCTGGTTCATCGTGCCGACGATCTGCCCGACGAAATAGTTCGCCAGCGCCTCTGCCCCCGAGCCAGTGCTGTACGCGGCCCGATCAATACGGCGAATAGCGTCCGACGTGAGAATGGGCTGCGCCGGCATGCCGAGCGGCATGGGCGTGGCCGGGTTCTCCCACTCTTCGGTCCACGCCGACTTCAGCTGACGGGCCGGTTTGCCGGTGCGTGACCTCGACCGAATGGTGTCCGACGACGATGCGTTGAGGAACTTCTCCTTGACGACCGGGTGTGTCTCTGCCTCTTCGGTGGTGAGCCACACGGAGCCGCACCACACGCCCTGCGCGCCGAGGGCCATCGAGGCAGCCATCTGTCGGCCACGTCCGACACCGCCGGCGCCGAGCACGGGAACCGGAGCGATGGCGTCGACGATTTCCGGGATCAACACCATCGACGCGATCTCGCCGGTGTGACCACCAGCCTCGGTGCCTTGGGCGATGACGACGTCGACCCCGACGTTCACGTGCCGTTCAGCGTGCTGGACCTTGCCGGCAAGAGCACCGATCTTACGACCGGCCTCCTGGCATTGCTCGATCATGAACTGCGGCGGAGGACCGAGTGCGTTGACGAGGAATGCTGGGTTGTGGGCCAACGCGATGTCGAGATGCGGTCCGGCCTGACCGGCCGACATCGGCGCAGCTGCTTCGTCGCGCTCTGTCACCTGCTCGTCGTCGGGAAGCGCCGGAACGTCGTAGCGTTCGAGGATGTCGTCGATGTACCGGCGATGCTCTGGCGGCACGGCCGACATCACGTCAGCGACCGTCAGGCCACCTTCGTCAGAGCCTTCGTACTTCGCGGGCACGATGACGTCGACGCCGTACGGCCTGTCTCCGAGTTCCTCCTCGATCCACTCCAGATCGATCTCGAGCGATCTGTCACTGTGGCTCGCGGCGCCGAGAACTCCCATGCCCCCAGCCTTCGACACCGCGACAACCACGTCGCGACAGTGCGAAAAAGCGAAGATCGGCACGTCGATGCCGAACATTTCCGTGATGTCGTTGTTCATTGTCCGCCCTCTCTGATCTGGCCGAGATCATCGAACATCGCCGTTCCACCCTCGCTCTTTGCAGTGAAGTACTTCGCGATTTCGCCGCCCTGGGGAACGCCGCTCATCCAGACCTGCTGATAGTCGAGGGTGTCGCTGATCGAATGATCACGTCCGTAGTTCAGCAGGTGCTTCGTGCTGGCGACGGCCAGTGGTGATTTGGTGGCGATCTCGTCTGCGATGGCGGTCACCGACTTCAGCATCGAATCTCGGTCCTCGAACACGTCGTTGACCAGGCCGATCTCCTTTGCCTCGTCGGCATACATCCTTCGGCCGGTATAGGCGAGCTCGCGCATCAGACCATCGGGAATGAGGTTCGGAAGGCGTTGAAGAGTTCCGACGTCGGCGGCCATCCCGATGTTGATCTCCTGGATGCAGAAAAAGGCATCGGCTGTGCAATATCGGATGTCGCACGCTGAGGCGAGATCGACGCCGCCGCCGATGCATGCACCCTGAATCGCCGCGATCACTGGCATCCTGACCCGCTCTATGACGCTGAACGCATCCTGCATCCTGCCGATGTTGCGGATCGAAGCCTCACCCCTTCGACCGGCGTCGAGGTTCGTCTCACCGAGCCCACCGAACATTGTGGTGTCGAGACCCGACGAGAAGTGCTTCCCGAGTGCCGATACGACCACGGCTCGGATGGCACCGGATTCGTTCAATGTGTCGAGCGCCTCCGGGAACTCGACCCAGAACGCAGGAGGCATGCGGTTGAACTCTTCGGCCGCCGTCAGCGTCAGCTGGGCCACACCCCCTTCGCCGACAGAAGTCGACAGCCGCGAGTATTCCCTCACAGATTCAGTCATGGGACGAACTGTACGCGTGGTGCCCGGCGCGACGCGAGTTCACTCGAGGGTTGCGTAGTTCGTCGACCTGTCTTCTGTCGTCATGCCGCGAACCTCATCGACGCTCGCCGCTAGCGCCCCGAGGTACTCGTCGATCACCCCGGTGTTGGAATTGCTCACCGTAGAGTGCAGCGAATCGGGCGGTCCCTGCCTGTCGTGGAACCAGCCCCGTCTTTCGAGCGCTTCACCGAGCGCGAAGACGTCGATCGGATGATCTTCATCGGGGTCGGAGCTCATGGCTACGAGGTGGTATGTCGGGTCTCCGAGCACCGTGATGCCCTCGATCGATTCGATCCCTGCCCGCATTTTGTCTGCATTCTCGAGTGTCGTCCTCGTCAGGTCGACGTAGCCGTCGATGCCGAGATGCTGCATGACAGCCCATGCACACGCCATCGGAAGGCCGGAGCGGCTGCCCTGCATGTTCGGCGACGCGTAGAAGCCGCCAAGCCAGTCCTCGAACACAAACGTCTGATAGCGGCGCAGCTCCTTCGTTCGGTGAAGGATGACAGAGGCACCCTTTGGGCTGTATCCGAGCTTGTGTACGTCGGCGGAGATCGATGTGACGCCTTCGATGCTGAAGTCCCAAGGTGGAACCTCTCTGCCCAACATCTCGGCGAACGGCAACACGAAGCCGCCCATGCATGCATCGACATGACAATTCGACCCAGCCTCGACCGCGATGGCAGCGATTGCCGGGATGTCGTCGACCACACCCTGGGGGTACTGAGGAGCTGACCCGACCACGAGGACCGTGTTCTTGTTGACGTGGGCCGCCATGGCGTCGACGTCAGCGGTGAAGTCGTGCTTGCTCGGAACTTTGTGGAGCTCGAGCCCGAACAGGTGCGCACCCTTGTGAAACGCGGCGTGGGTGGTGTCCGAGACGATCATCTCCGGTTCGGTGATACCTCGCTCGGCCCTGCCTCGCTCTCGTGCGGCCTTCACCGCACAGAGGATCGACTCGGTTCCGCCGCTGGTGAGGAATCCGGAAGCCGATTCGGGGCCGTGAAGCAGATCGGCTGTCCAGCGCACGACTTCGGACTGGATGGCGCCGAGGGACGGGAACGCCTTGACGTTCAGTGCGTTCTCGTGGAGGTAGAGAGCGGCTGCTTTCTCTGCGACCTCGTGGACCGATGGTCCTCCGTCGTAGACCATCCCGAACGCTCGGCCATCGGCCCACTTGACGTCATTCGTGCGTTTCTCGGCGAGCGCGGCCATCACCTCGTCGACCGAGCGGCCCCGCTGTCCAAGACCCGTCATACGCGCACCCTATCGCCGACGCATGAACCAGATGAACTCGGGGACAGATCCCGGGTCTCACGCCAGGAACTCAGGCTCTCAGGTCATTCAATCCTTGCATCACGCTCGGTGTGGGAATGACTAGCTTGTCGAAGCCGCAGAGAGCAGCTCGGCGAGTCTCATGCCTACGAGATCGATTCGAGTACCGGCATGAGGTGCTTCATGAAGAGCTGTGGATGCTCTGACATCGGGAAATGACCCATGCCCTGCATCTCGGTGAACGTCGAGCCGATGATCGCGTCATGAGCGGCCCTACCGTCTTCGACAGTCGCCGAGTAGTCGTACTCACCGCTCAGGATGTGCACTGCGACCTGGCTGGTGTCGATCGATGCGGCCCGGTCGGTGAGGTCGTACTCGCTGATGTAGTACCAGAGATCGCCGAGGAAGGCCTGCGGCCATCCTGCCGAGTACGCGTGGATGGTCTCCTTGCGGTAGGCATCTGGCGACGTTGGTGCGGTGAGGCCTTCCATCAGCCTCGACTTGGTGTCATTGCTGACCTGCGGGTGCCAAAACCCGAGGAGTCGATCCCAGTCTCCGCCGACCCTCAGCGAACCCTCCAACGAAATCACGGCCCTGAACTCGTCGGGATGTTCGGCCGCAAGTTCGAGAGCGAGCAGTCCGCCCATCGAACAACCCATGAACACGGGACGTTCGAGCGTCAGCGCAGAGCTCAACGCCCGCGGGACCGAACGAAAGAACTCGGCGGTCAGCTTGTACTGCTCGGCCCACCAGCGTTTGTCCACCGGCGGCATCGACTTGCCGTGGAACGGCATGTCGTATGCGATGAGACGGAACCGGTCGGTGATCGAAGAGTTCTCGAACAGATGACGCCACTGCACCCCATGAGAACCAGCTGTGTGCTGCAGCAGGACAGGGATGCCCTGCCCTGCTTCCTCAAAGTAGACCCGATGATCGTGACCATCGATCTGGAGGTGCACATATCGACCGACTGGGCTGTCGAACCGCGGGGTCGGACCGACCTCTTCGTGGGCGTCGGCGGCCTCGCCGGGAGCCCTGAGGAGCTCGATCGCCCTCTGAACTGCTGGGAGGTACTGCCACCACAACAACTCGTCGCTCGACCGTTCGATGGGCGACGCGCCAACAGCCGCCGCGATGTCGTTCATGAACCGCGGCGGAACAGTCAGCATCATCGGCTCCCACGCGGCAGCGGGGCCTGACAACACGATGACTCCATCGCCGACTTCGGGCACACCGGCTGACACGGCTCCGACGGTGACGGTGAAGCCTGTCGCGTCTTCGCCGATCTCGAGGCGCAGGCCGCCAGTCCAATGCCTCGCCGCGAGCCCGAACTCGCCGTCGGCTGCGCAAAGCGCAGTCAGATCTTCTGTCGTTGGCGCCATCACTCCCCCGCTAGCAGTGCGTCGATTTCCGCCAGTATCTCATCGGTGTGTTCGCCGAGCTTCGGCGCGCGGCGGTAGATACCCGTTGGCGTTTCGGTGAACCTGATCGGCGTGTTCGGCAAGACCACCTTCCGGCAGGCTCCTGGGTGGTCGACGGCGACCAACATCTCCCGTGCCTTCACGTGTTCGCTCCGGAAGAGCGCAGGCGCATCGTTGACCGGTCCGACAGGAACCTTGCCGCCGAGCGCGGCGACAACCTCGTCCATCGTGTGGGCCGCGGTGTAGTTCTCGATGACCTCGGTCAGCAGTCGCCGGTGCTCGACTCTTCGACGCGGAGTGCGGAACCTGTCGTCGTCACCCAACTCCGGTCGTCCGATCACATCGCACAGATCTACCCATTGGCCTTCGCTCACGGCCGCGATGGCGATCTGGCCGTCGTTTGTCCGGTAGAGCTCGAATGGTGCAAGTGATGGGTGCGACGACCCGCGTGGGGTTTGAACCTCACCGCCGTAGCTGTACCGCCACGTGACCGACTCGCACAGGGCCATGATGGCGTCGGTCATCGCCACGTCGACGAATTGGCCTTGGCCTGTCTCTCGCACGTGATGCAGCGCCGCAAGAATGCCGACTGAGCAGAGCGTCGCCGGGTAGAGGTCGCCGACGCTCGGTCCCGATGCCACGAGGTCACCATCTGTCGTGCCCGTGTGGCTGATGAGCCCGCCCATCGCCTGGGCGACGATGTCGAAGGCAGGCCAATCAGCGTGTGGACTCTCACCGGTCCGCGGATCACCGAAGCCACGGATGGCGGCATAGATCAGCTTCGGGTTTCGAGCGTGAAGCGTCTCGTACGAGAGTCCGAGTCGGTCCATGACGCCGGATTTGAAGTTCTCGACGACCACATCTGCCGAATCGGCCAGGTTGAGCAGCGTGGTCTTGTCTTCGGCGTTCTTCAAGTCGAGCACGATGCCGCGCTTGTTGCGATTGATGCTGGCGAAGTAACCCCCGTACGACTTCTCCTCGTCGCCTTCGATGAAGTGGGGCATGTAGCGAGGAAGGTCGCCACGTGGCGACTCGACCTTCACCACGTCGGCTCCGAGGTCGGCCAGGATCATCGTGCAGAACGGACCCGCAAGCGCCTGAGTCAGGTCGAGCACCCTGACGTTCGACAGCGGACCGGCGCGGCCGGGGCGCATCGGCGCTGCATTGTCATGCGCCGTGAGGTACCCGTCGTCACCCATTCGGACCTCCCGTGTCAGCGCAACCGCGAAATCTTCGAGGTAATCCCACACCGGAGGTGTATCTGCGGCGTGACTCGGTGCGGAGTGACGTGCTCACCGGAAAGGAGTCGGTGGGAGGAGGCTGTCGCTGATGATGCGTTGCATGATCTCGCTTGTTCCTTCGAAGATCTTCGTGAGCCTCGCGTCGCGCCAATACCGCTCGATGGGGAAATCGGTGGTGTACCCGGCGCCGCCGTGAATCTGCAGCGCCTCCGATGTGACCCGTTCCGACATCTCGGCCGCCATGAACTTCACCATTGCTGCCTTCACGTCGTTCGTTTCGCCATTGTCGGCGTCGTCGGCAACCTGATACATCAGCGCGCGACAGGTTTCGATCTCGGATGCCATCTGCGCGATCTTGAACCGCATCACCTGGAAGTCGCCTATCGGTCGTCCGAACTGCTCGCGCTCCTGCACGTAATCGATCGAGTCCTCGAGCGCACCGCGCGCCAAACCGATCGAGCGGGCAGCTGTGTGGATTCGTGGTGTCGTCATCCCCGAAGCAGTTCGCTTGAACCCGTCATCACCGGCCAACTGAGCCTTCTCGTGGCCGATCAGGCCGTCGTCCGGCACGAACACGTCATTGAAGGAAAGTTCGTAGGTGTTCCAACCGTGGTACCCGATCTTCTTGATCGGGTTGCCGGTGAGGCCCTCAGGGAACCCGTTCGGCTCTTTGTGAAGGATGAACTGGCGAATGCCGGAATGGCGGTGGTCCGGGTCGTACGGAGTCGATCTGGCGACGATCACGATGGCGTTGGCCTGGTCGGCGAAGGTGCACCACATCTTCTGGCCGTTGATGAGCCAGCCACCTTCGGTCTTCTCGGCCCTGGTCCGAACAGAAGCAATGTCGGACCCGGCGTCGGGTTCACTCATGGCGAAAGCTCCGAGCCACTCGCCTCGAGCGGCGAGAGGGAGGTACTTCGATCGCTGTGACGGATCGAGCCCGAACGTCAGGGCAGCCCTGGCGATGATGCTGGCCACACTCATCCACCCTCGGGCCAGTTCTTCGGTGATGAGCGCGTACTCGAATGTCCCGAGCCCGAGGCCTCCCTCCGACTCTGGGATAAGGATGCCGAAGAATCCGAGATCGCCCATCTCCTTGCGAAGCTCGTCGGGGATGAGGCCGTGCTGCGGGTCGAGTTCGTTCGCGACGGGCAGGACCTTGTTCATCGTGAAATCGCGCGCCATCTGCTGCATCGCTACCCGTTCGTCGGACCTGTACGCGGTCGGAATGGGAGGGCGGGGATCGATGATCTGACGCGCCATACCGGTCCTCCTCCTTCACATCGGGCTCGCGAGCGACGTTATGCCCCGCCAGGCGATGCAGCCAACACTCGGGTGCCAGACCAGATCGAAGCCGCCGCCTTCTGGGTGCACAACCACGCTCAGGACGGAATGTCCTTCCAGGCCACTTCTTTGTCCACCCGGACGTCTCCGGGGAGGCCGAGCACGCGCTCGCCGAGGATGTTGCGCATGATGTCGGAGGTGCCACCCTCGATCGTGTTTGCCTGCGATCGAAGGAACGCCTTCGACAACGAGTAACCAGAAGTTCCCCTGTTCCTGCTCAGCGGATAACCGGGTTCGTGCAACATGCCGTCACTGCCGAGAAGATCCATGACGGCGTTCCAGATCTTCTGGTTCAGTTCAGCTGAAGCAAGCTTTCCGACTGATCCTTCAGGACCGGGGTTGCCCGAGGCAGCGTTCGCCCGCGACCGCATCGTCGTGAGCCGGACGATCTCGCTCTCGATCCACAGCTGACTCACCCGATCACGCATTGCCTCGCGAGCTCCGCTCGAGAGGGAGCCGACCTTCTGCTCCCACAGAGCAGTGAGCGATGCGATGGTGCCGCTGCCCTTCGGAGCAGTGCTGCCACCGAGCGCTACACGCTCATTCATCAACGTGGTGGTCGCAACTCGCCAACCATCGCCGACGTCACCGAGCAGATTCGAGTGCGGAATCCGCACATCGTCGAAGAAGATCTCGTTGAATTCCGCATCGCCCGTGATCTGGTAGAGCGGCCTGATGTCGACACCCCGGCTCTTCATGTCGAGGATGAAGTATGACAACCCCTTGTGCTTTGGCACCTCTGGGTCAGTCCGGACGAGCAGCATGCCGTACGCCGAATGATGGGCGAGGCTCGTCCAGACCTTCTGACCGTTGACGATCCATTCGTCGCCGTCGCGGACGGCCCGACTCGCGAGGCCGGCGACGTCGGACCCGTGGGTCGGTTCGCTGAACATCTGACACCAGATGTCCTCCCCGGTGAAGATGCGCTTCAGATGGGTCTCGTGATGCTCGTTGGTGCCATATGTGAGGACCGTCGGCATGCCCATCCCGATGCCGATCGGGTTGATCAGCATCGAGTGGTGCTTGACACCGGCGCTTCGTAGCTCGTCCTCGATCGCGGTCTGGAGTTTCGGCGATGCATCGAGGCCCCCCTTTCCCTCGGGGTACTGCACCGCGGCAAGCCCCGCCCTCCATTGCGCCGAGCGGAACTCGACCTGACCCGCGTCGGCGCCGACCTCGGCGACCAAGGTCCTTGTTCGTTCCCTGATCTCAGCTTCGGTGATGGTCACAGCAACTCCCTCGGCGTCGCGATGAATCTACCCGAGCCGCCAGTGCGCCGATCTTGGCGCCTCACCACGACAAGGGTTGATGTTGGACAGTCATTTACCGGATTGCTCGACTGAGCCCTTCACACGACCGCCGGACACACTGTCTCGCCATGGCTCGACCGATGGTTTTGTATTCGAGGTTCTGGCCGACCAACCGATTCGTCGGTGATCAGAACTCTCGACACGGCGATCTGGGTGCCGACGATGAGCAGAAATGATGCTGACCGGCACCTCTTCTACACCTGCGATGTGATGGAATCGACTCGCGCCGGTACTGGACAGCATCTGCCAGCGGCCTGAGGAACACCGTGACGATCACCTCGGACGAGACCGCACTCACCAATCTCTTGCATCGATACGCCGAGGCCATGGATACCGGTGACCTCGACGGTGCGGCAGACCTGTTACGCCACGCCGACATCATCGTCGCTGAAAGGGCCCCACCGATCAGCGCCGACGGCATCCTCGACATATGGCGTGACCGGGTGATTCTCCATCACGATGGGACACCTCGCACCAAGCACATCATCACCAATGTCGTTGTCGAGATCGCCGACGACCGACACAGCGCCACGGCGCGCTCCTACTACACCGTGCTTCAACAGATCGACGAGGGTGCTCTCGCCCCGATCATCGCCGGGCGTTACCACGACGTATTCGCGAAGGTGGACGGCACCTGGCGCTTCACCCAACGTGACTATTCGCTGGTGGATTTGGTGGGCGACCTCTCCCATCACCTCACCGTGGGCCTGAAATCGTCAGATCCCGCTGACTCGTGACACAAACCGGGCAATCACCTCGCTCCCCGACGAAACGAGCGCCTCACCGCCCGGGGCCCGAGGGGCTGGACGTGACACCGGCGCACTCCAGCGAGGCAAACCACCGGTCGGTGAGTTGCCTCGTCACGCTCGGTGGCTATGTTCAAACGAACATGTTCGGTGCGCTAATTTCGCAGTCGGGAACACGGGGAGATGTAAATTGCGACGCTTTGTCTTTTCCTTGACTTCGGTGATCTTCGTAGCGGCCGGCCTTGCCATCGCTCCAGGAGTTGAGGCGGTCGGTGGGTCGACGACAAACAATGTGATGTACGCGGCATTCAAGTCGGGAGTCTCACTCGGCGGTGTTTCTGCAGCAGACGAAGACGTTCTGGCTTGGGATGGAGCGGTGTACAGCCTCGTGTTCGACGGTAGTGATGTGGGCCTCGGGGCATTGGAGATCGATGCGCTCGATGTGATCCTTCCTGATCAGGTGCTGATGTCGTTCACCACATCAGGATCGGTCCCGGGTCTCGGAACAGTTGACGACTCTGACATCGTCCTCTTCAGCGGCACACTTGGCACCGACACCGCCGGCACGTTCTCAATGTATTTCGATGGCTCCGACGTGGGACTGACCCGCAATGGTGAAGATATCGACGGCCTCAGCCTGCTCGACACCGGAGAGTTGCTGGTCAGTACCAGCGGAAGTTTCAAGGCGTCCGGGAGCACCGGCAAGGACGAAGACGTTTCTCGATTCTCCGGTTCGTTCGGATCGACCACCTCGGGCTCATTCTCGATGCACCTCGACGGGTCGGACCTTCAGTTGACCGACAGGAGGGAGGACATCGATGGCCTTTCCGATGACGGAAACGGACTCTATCTCTCTCCCGTCGGTGCATTGTCGGCAGGTGGCGCATCTGGTGCAGATGAGGACGTCTTCCGCTTCTCTGGTTCATTCGGGTCGAACACTTCGGGAACATTGAGCTTGCATTGGGACGGCAGCGCCGAGGGGACCAAGGTCGACATGGGCGCCCTCGACATCGATGTCATAGAAGTGCCAGGTGATCCGACTGCTGTGGTGACCATGGGCGACAGCTACATATCGGGTGAGGCGGGACGCTGGCTGGGTAACTGGAATGATCCGTTCGGGGACCGTGGTGGCACCGACCGTGCCGCGTACACCGTGCTCGGCATCTGGCTGCACGACTCGTCACTTGTCTACGGTGAGACGGCTGCGAACGGCTGTCATCGTTCAGATGTCTCAGAGGTCATGTCGAGTGGAATCGCGGTTGACTCGCTCATCAACCTTGCGTGCTCGGGAGCCAGAACCCACAACATCCCTCGAAGTTCGAATGGCGGCACAGGCCAAGGCGGAGAGCCGTCTCAGGCAGACCAACTCGCCGGCGTAGCGGCGTCACATGATGTTGAGATGATCGTGTTGTCGATCGGCGGAAACGACCTCGGATTCGCAGACATCATCATTTCCTGCACGATTGAATACAACACCAGTCCGAGTTGGTGGCCCAACACATGTAACTCCGAGCAGCAAGCTGCGGTGAACTCACGGATGGGATCAGCGATGGCCGGTGTCGCCACCGCAATCGATGAGATCCGTGCCGTGATGGCAGCTTCCGGGCAGTCCGACGGCTACCGACTGGTGCTTCAGAGTTACCCCTCCCCAATTCCTCGCAGCTCGGAGTTCCGGTACAGCGAGAGCGGGTGGGACCGCACGCTGGTCGGTGGGTGCCCATTCTGGGACGTCGACGCGGATTGGGCGCGAGACTCACTCGTACCGCAGATCTCCTCGGAGCTCGCGGCTGTCGCAGCTTCCAAGAACGTCGAGTTCCTCGATCTTTCCGATCAACTCGAAGATCGTGAGGTCTGCTCTGTGCACACCGGCCACGGCACAGGCTCGGACGCAGAATGGGCCCGGTTCCTGGTCACAGGGCTGACGCAAGGCGATGCTCAGGAATCAATGCATCCGAATGCTTACGGTCAGCGAGCAACCGGGACATGTCTGGGTCTCTTGTACACCGCAGCAGAGGGCGACTACACCTGTACGAACGTCACAGGAGCATCAGCTGACACGATGCTGCTGTCTCCGGGCTGACCGGGCTCTGTCCGTTCTCACCAAACCAACGGAAATCAGCAGCCCACAGCAAGCTCGGTGTCCTCCGGCGTGACCGATCGCCATCGGTGCATCCCATAGGTCGGGTGCTCTCCACTGTTCCGGCTGCCCTCGACCTATCCGCTTCACGTCGCGGACAGCGACCGGTCACCCCCAGGTTTGTTACCTGAGATCGATCAGACGATGCGAAGATCTGATGTTGGTGCTCGGACACTGTGCGGTGTCCGGTTCGGGCTTCGAAAGTGTCGCCGGAACGGCCCCTGGCTCTGTTACCAGCTGACACCCAAACGGCATTGGGACTGCCCTCCCGGTGCGGATCTGACCGCCTTGATCGAGAATCCGCAGAGAGTCGGCACGCTACCGGAAAGCACTCCTACCGATCGAGCGAAGCTGTCGTGATGGTTCGTTGTCGTCGTAGTACTGGTGTCTGCCGTTGGTGCTCGCCTGAGACATCAGGGGTTGAATCCGAGTTGGCCGAGGTGGCCGGTTCCCCGGCCCCGGCCCTCCCATTCCCCCACATGGTGCCGTAGGTTTCTGGGCCTGCAGCAGCCCCGAGAAGGCGACTCACGCCCAGCCAGATCGAAAAGCGGGCGGAGGGCACCGCCGAGTTTCCGTCATACGCTGTGAGCGAAGGCGAACTACCTTTTTGACGTGAGATTCTCCTATTGGGCCCGAAGCGGACAAACCTGGGCGGAACTGCTGGCTGGAGCCAGACATGCCGAGACGACTGGTTGGGACGGCATCTGGGTGCCGGACCACTTCATGCCTCCCGACGATGGCTATGGGCCTGAGGATGCCCATGACTCCACAGGAGAAATGGGGCCGATTCTCGAGGCGTGGACGCTGCTGGCGGGTCTTGCTGTCGCGGTGCCCCGTGTGCGCCTCGGAGCGATGGTAAGTGGCAACACCTACCGACATCCAGCGTTGTTGGCCAACATGGCGGCCACCGTCGACCATATTTCGGGCGGGCGTCTGGTGGTCGGTCTGGGTGCGGGATGGCAGGAGAACGAGCATCAACGTTATGGCTTGGAGTTGGGGACGATCGAGCAGCGGTCGGATCGGCTCGAAGAAGCCTCCGAAATACTGCGAATGTTGTTCTCACGGGAACGCACGACATTCGAAGGTAGCTACTACCAACTCCATGATGCCCCGATGGAGCCAAAGCCACTCCAGCAGTCGTTGCCGCTGATGATCGGTGGCGGCGGCGAAAAACGCACGCTCCGCACCGTGGCCCGCCTCGCTGATGAATGGAATGTGTGGGGTCACCCGAAAGATCTGACTCGGAAAATTTCGGTTCTCGAGCAGCACTGCTCCGAAGTGGGCCGTGACGTGGACGAGATCCAGAAATCGGCGGTCGGTTTGTTGATCATCACCGAGTCCGAGCACGTGAGTGCCGGCATCCGCGAAAGGCTGGGAAGACGCAGCGGTCTGGTCGGCACCCCGGACCAGCTGAGGTCAATCGTGGCGGAGTATCAAGCCGCCGGAGTCGACGAGATCATCGTGCCGGACTTCACCATGGCCGTCGAAGACCGAGACGACACCCTCGATCGATTCCGTCACGAAGTAATCGACGGCTAGCCCTGAACCACGAGGTGCTGTGACTTGATCTGCACAGCGCCGCAAGAATGTTGCAACCGGCCTCACGTGACTTCCCGGTCCGGATTAAACTATGTCTTCGACGTTCCGAAGCGCCCCGGGATTGGTGATCGCCCCGGCTGTCGGGAGACAGCTTCGGTTGCTGTCGGTGTTTGATCGTGGAACCTGGCTCCGTGTTCGGCCGGGGCGACGTATCTGTCGTTGGTCGTGACCTCGATAGGTTCAGTGAAGTGACTCATACCAGCGCGGATGCCGCTCGCACAGAACCGGATCGACCAACGCCCGCCGAGGTCGAAGCAGAGCTGGTTGCACACGTTCGTTTGCTAGCAGGCCCATCGGCCACACCACGACCGGAGCAGCTCGATGCGGTGATGGCAGTCGTTGCTGACCGACGGCGGACATTGCTGGTGGCGAGAACCGGCTTCGGAAAATCGGCCGTGTACTTCTCTGCCACGAAGATGCTGCGCGATCGCGGCTGGGGACCGACGGTCGTCGTGTCGCCGCTGCTGGCGCTCATGCGTGACCAGGTCGCCGCTGCCGAGCGACTTGGTCTCGCTGCGGTCACGATCAACTCATCGAACATCGACATTTGGGAGGAGATCGAGCGACGAATCCATGACAATGAGATCGATCTGCTGCTCATCGCCCCCGAGCGACTTGCAAACCCCGGCTTCCGGCGCAGAGTGTTCGACACCATGCGGTCCGAGGCATTCGCGCTCGTCTGTGACGAGGCGCATTGCATCTCCGACTGGGGTCACGACTTTCGGCCCGATTACCGTCGACTTCGGCATCTGCTCGACGATCTTCCGTCCTGGACCCCCGTGTTGGCCACCACAGCCACAGCCAACCAGCGAGTGACCGACGACGTAGCCGCCCAACTTGGCCATGGGACGCTGGTGCTTCGAACAACGCTCGACCGCGAGTCGCTGAGGTTGTCGGTGGTCGATCTCCCTGATGACGCCCATCGGCTCGCCTGGCTCGCCGAGACCCTCGACGAGATTCCGGGCTCGGGCATCATCTACGCCCTCACTGTTCAGCAAGCCGAGACCGCCGCCATGTGGTTGCGCACTCGAGGGCACCTCGTCGAGGCCTATACCGGTTCGACCGAGACGGAATCTCGGCTGGCGATGGAGGCAGCGCTGCGCTCCAACGAACTCAAGGCGTTGGTGGCGACGTCAGCCCTCGGTATGGGCTTCGACAAGGGCGACCTCGCGTTCTGTGTTCACCTGGGACTGCCGTCATCACCGGTCGCGTATTACCAACAGATCGGCCGCGCCGGCCGCGAGCTGGAGACGGCCGAGGCCATTGCCCTCCCGCGTCCGGCAGAAGATGCGGCCGTGTGGCGATGGTTCGAATCGGTCTCGCTGCCATCTGAAGAGCTCTGTCTGGCCGCACTCGATCAGCTGAACCACGTCCAACCAACGTCGATCGCCACGCTCGAACTGTTCGTGAATCTCGGAAGAAGCAGGCTCAGGACGCTGCTCAACATCCTCGAGGTCGACGGTGCCATCGACCGTGTCGGGAGCGGCTGGATCCGCACCCGTCAAACCTGGAAGTACAACCACGAGCTCGCCCGATCGTTGATGGAGCTCCGCAGAGCAGAGTCAGAGCAGATGCTCGACTGGTCGTCGGTCCACACCTGCCGACTCCGGTTCCTGCGAGAGACCCTCGACGATCCGACAGCCGACGATTGCGGCCGGTGCGACAAGTGCACGGGCATGTCATGGCACCGCGAGCCCTCGGCCCTAGCTGTCGCCCAAGCCTCCGAGGTGCTGCTCGGGTCCGACGTGGTCATCGAGTCTCGCCGCCAATGGCCGAGCGGCCTCGACGACCCAAAGGGCCGCATCGTTCCGGAGCAACAGGCAGCCCGGGGACGTGCCCTCGCCCGACTCGGCGACGGGGGCTGGGACCCGCTGATCGAGCAGCTGCTGGTTTCCGAGACGCCAGAGCTAAGTCAGGGCTTACTCGACGCGATCGCTCGGGTACTGAAGAGATGGGACTGGCCGTGCCGCCCGACGTGGATCTGCCCGATGCCGTCCCGGAGCAGGTCGGAGCTCATAGATCTGGTGGCAGAACGGCTCGGCGAGATCGGCAAGTTACCGATTCACCGAGTCCTCCTTCACCGAGATGTCTCCGGCCCACGGCAGGCCCAGCAGGCCAACTCCGCTCATCAGGTCACGAATGTGTGGAATCGGCTCGCGATCGATGCCGTTGAAAAGCCGATCGGGTCAGTGTTCGACGGGCCGGTGTTGCTGATCGACGATGAGATCGACAGCCGATGGACGATGACCGTCGCCGCCTTCCGTCTCGTCACAGCAGGCAGTGGTCCAGTTTTACCCTTCGCTCTTCGCGCGAGATGATCGGACTTCCACACCGGAGGAGCAGTTCATGAGCGGCAACCGTCTGTCAGGCAAGCGTGCATTGGTGACGAGCGCCAGCTCGTTCATGGGGCCCGCAATCGTCGAATTGTTCGAAGCGGAGGGCGCGGCAGTCGTCGCCGACGAGTCGATGTTGCTCGAGCCGAACGAGGTGTCGCAGCTCGTCGAAAGGTGCGGCCACCTGGACATCGTCGTCGCCAACCTCGACGTAGCCGCGGACAGGGCCAGGACCGCAGACATCGAAGAGGCTGCATGGCAACTCGCGTTCGAAGCCATGGTGCATCCGCTGATGCGCCTGGTCAGAGCGGTCGCGCCCCAGATGATCGACCGTGGCGCCGGGAGCATCATCAACATGGGGAGTTCGTCTCCGATGCGCCGGATGTCACCTCAAGCCGTGACCTACACAACGGCAAGAGGCGCCCAGAACACCTTTGTCCGATCATCGGGTCACGAGCTGGCGAAGCACGGAGTCCGCCTCAACGGCATCGCTCAGAACTTCGTCGCCAACAACACCTACTACCCGCCGGCCGTCCTCGAGAACCCTCGATTCCAGGAACGACTGAAGTTCGACGTTCCGGCACGACGCGTTGGCGAACCGTTGGAGACCGCCGAACTCGCGGTCTTCCTGGCCAGCGATCAGTCATCGTTCGTATACGGCCAGATCATCAGCCAGGACGGCGGCTGGAGCTGACAGCTAACGCGCCTTGAGCGGGACCATCACCTGTTCGGCAAATCGATACACGTGTTCTGGCGTCAGCGGATGCCCGAAATCCATCACCAGGTGCTGGACCCCGAGGTCGACCCACCCCGCGAGCAGACCGAGGAGCTCTTCGGACTGATCGTCAGTCTCAGGAAGCGGTCGCTCGACCGTCGTGGCGATCTCGATGTCGGCCGGGTCGCGTCCAGCGCCGACGGCCGACGCGGTGACGATCTCGAGCTTCCTTCGCCAGTCGTCAGGCGTACGAGCGAACCCATGCCACATGTCGGCGCAACGACCGGCAAGGGGGAGTCCGACCTTCTCGCCCGAGGTGCCGATACAGATCGGAGGGACAACGTCAGGGAGCGGCGAAGCCGAAGCACCGTCGATCGAGTAGTGCTCGCCGGAGAAGCTGGGCTCGGCCTCGCTCCACATGAGCCGGCAGATCTCCACGACCTCCTCGAGTTGAGCGAATCGAATCGAAGGCTTCGGGAAGTCGTAGCCATAGGCGAGATATTCGGCTTCGCGCCAACCAGCCCCGATCCCGAGCATGAATCGATTCCCCGACAGCACCTGCAGCGTCGAAGCCATCTTGGCGGTCAATGCTGGAGGCCGATATCCGTGCCCCAGCACGTGGTGACAGAGAAGGACACCGGGAAATTTGGCGGCCAACCAAGTGAGTGTCGTCCAACCCTCCATGAACGGATCCGTCTTGGCGTCCATGCCGTAGAAATGGTCGGCAATCCACAAGCTGTCGAAGCGCTCGACGACCGTCGGCAGGATGTGCTGTTCCTGATGCACAACGATCGGCTTGTGGTCGCTCCATCGATTTCCGATCACCGGCGACAGCCAGCCGAACTTCACCTCAGCCACGATTTCTCCATTCGTTCCTCGAATGCGTCCGACACGACGGTACCCGGCCAGGTCCAGTCGTTCGGTTGTGGCCGAGTCACTGGATGACCAATTCTCCGACGAGGTGATCGAGCGTCGCGGCCTCGATCATCCTGAAGAGTCACTCGACGCGATCCAGTCGACGACCCAACAGTTCAGCTGCGAGTTCGCGTCAGGTCGTTCCCGGGCCAACACCTCGACGCAACGGTCCGACATCGCCACATCGCATCCTCGGCCCATTTGACTCAGGGAGCGACTAGGTACGGTGGTAGTACTTGGGCGCCCACACGGCAAGGCGGTCTTCGCCTGGCTCGACCGGCATTCGCCACGTATTCACGTGTGCAGTGGCGAGGTCGAGAGAAATCAGGGCACGAGGCTCGTCGATGGTGTCGGCAAGATACGCGTCGGCGAACTCCTCGTTTGTGTAGCGAAGGGCTATGTCTCGGTATCGATTGCGCCAGGCGTCGTCCTCTCCCAGATCGTGTTCGAAGACGCACTCACCTCGGGCGACCACCTTGCGCACTGCGCCGCCGATCTCGTCGATCGTGCAACACACTCCAGGGCTTTCCCTGAGATCGGCGAGCCATGCCGACTTTGCTCGAGGCGTGAACCAGAGCTTTCCGTCATCATGCATGAACCAGATCGGAACCACCCGTGGAAGGCCGTCAATGCCGGCAGTGCCGAGACGCATGATGTGACGACGCTCGCCAAGGAATGCATCGATCTCTTCAGGACTCATCCCTGGCATGAGGCAACGATGGCACACCTCGACGATGCCGGAAGCACTCGACGTTGCTACGTTCGGTTCATGGCCGCGATCGACGACATCAGAGGCGAGTTCCAAAGCTGGCTGAGCGAGCACTGGAATCCGGAGCTAACCGTCCGCCAATGGTGGGCGCTGATGGCCGGTGCCGGTTGGCAGTTCCCGCATTGGCCAGAAGGCCTCGGCGGGCGCGGTCTGACTCAGGCTCAGTCGCGGGCGGTGTCGGCCGAGCTCGTCGACGTCGGCGCGATCGGCCCGCCCTTCAGCCTTGGCCAGGTGATGGGCGGTCCCGTAGTCCTGCAGAACGGAAACGACGAACAACGCTCCCGTCTCGTGCCGCCCCTCGCCTACGGGACCGAGTCGTGGTGCCAGTTTTTCAGCGAGCCAGAGGCCGGGTCCGATCTTGCGGGTCTGAGAACGACCGCCGAACGCGACGGCGAAGAGTGGATCATCAACGGTCAAAAGGTCTGGACTTCGGGAGCACTCGACGCGGCAAAGGGCATGCTCGTTGCCAGATCCAACTGGGATGCGCCGAAGCACCGGGGCCTCAGCTACTTCATCATCGACGTCGACCAGCCGGGAATCGAAATCCGACCGCTCAAGCAGATGAGCGGTGGCTCTCACTTCAACGAGGTGTTCTTCTCCGAAGCGCGGGTGCCGCACGAGAATCTCATCGGTGGAGAAGGCGACGGATGGGCTTCTGCGGTCTCGACACTGGCCTTCGAGCGTCAGGGTCTCTCGTCACGGGTTCCGGGACTGCCAGTGGTGCGGCCAGGCGAGAAAGCTGGTCAGCTCGATCGGGCAACGGGGGAAGTGGCGCGCGCACCAGAAGACAGCGGCATCGGAGCGGGGCGAACGCTCCGATCCGCCGGTTCGATGGCTCGGCTCGCCGCCGAGTTCGATCGTGACGGCGAGCCTGACGTTCGAGAAGACATCACTCGGCTCAAGACCATGAACCTCACGGCCGGCTGGTCAGCTCAGCGAGCCCGTGAGGCGGCCAAGGCCGGGCAGCAACCAGGTCCCTTCGCGAACATGGCCAAGCTCAGTGGATCGCACATTTCGCGTTTAGCTCGCGACCTCGGCCCCAGATCGATCGGCGCGTACGGGATGTTGTCCGGCCCCGACTCGCCACACAACGGCATCGTGAGCGACATGGTCACCGGTCAACCATCGGCCTCCATCGCAGGGGGCACCGACGAGGTCCAGCGGAACATCATCAGCGAGCGGGGCTTGGGGCTTCCCAAGGACATCTCCGTCGACAGAGACATTCCGTTCAGAGACGTCAAGAAATCGAACTGAGGGACAGCCATGATCATCGAAGAACTCGACATCACCACGCCGGACGGCGATATGCCGACGTGGATCTACCACCCTGAGCACGATGGCCCGCACCCAGTCGTGCTCTACCTGATGGATGCGCCCAGCATCCGGCCAGCTCTGCACGAGATGGCATCGCGACTGGCAAGCGCTGGCTATTACGTGATGATGCCGTATCTCTTCTACCGAGGCGGACCATACCGAGAGTTCGGGGCCAGCGATGAAGACATGCACGCTCGTCGAGATCTGATGGGCACGGTCAACCCCACGAACATCATCGGCGATGCCGAAGCGATGCTCGCAGTGGCGGCGACGAGCGGCGAAGCAGAGGACGGGAAATACGGAGCCGTCGGCTTCTGCATGAGCGGCGGGCTGGTCATCTCGTTGGCAAAAGCCATGCCGGACCGTGTCGGCGGTGTTGCTTCAATCCACGGTGCGTGGCTGGTGAAGGACACACCCGATTCGCCGCACCGCGGCCTCGACGTCGTGACCGCCGAGATCTACTTCGGATGGGCCGACAACGACCCGACAGCGCCGGCCGAAGACCTCCTGGCCATGCGGGAAGCCCTCGACTCTGCCGGCGTGACATACGAACTCGACTTCCTCCCTGAGGCACTCCACGGATACGCACCTCCGCACGGCGAGCGCTACAACAGAGAAGCCAGCGAGTTGCACTGGGAACGCGTCCACTCGCTGTTCCGACGCAACTTGTGACAGTGCCGATCAGCTCTCCAAGGATCGGTCAGGGCTATGACCCTGGTGCAGTGACCTAGGGGAAGCCCGTCGAGAGGCTCCGCTGACGGGGCCACACGATCGGGTATCTGGGCGAAAGTTCGAGCCGATCACCATCGGTGAGCTCACCCGTGAATCGGAACGGCTCCGGCGAGCTCTTCCTGCGGAAGTACGTGCATCCTTCTCCCGCGAACCGAATCGAAGCGGCACGCCGCCGAGCAGTAGCCGAGACATTGCCTGCCGACCCGTGAACCGTTGCCCAATGGTGCACGATCACGTCACCCGGTTCGGCGTCGAAGTACACGAGATCGGGATCGTTGGGCTCGATCGGATCGAGCAGCTCGAGGCCGCTGTGATCGATTCCGTCGCGCTGAGGGAACGTACCGGTATCGGTCACGAAGTCACTCGGTTTGAACACCTTGCCCCACTTGTGCGATCCCCTCACATAGCCCATGGCGCCGTTCTCGATCGTCACCACATCTACCGGAACCCAGCACACCGTGACATCTCCCCCGTCCACCAAAAAATACGGCTTGTCCTGGTGGAACGGTGTCCGCATTCGCGAGCCGGGCTCCTTGAGAAAGAGCTGATCGGCGTAGAAATTCACCTGGGCGCTTCCCGTCAGTTCAGCGACAAGCTGACCGAGTGGGCCGTGCACGTTGTGGTGCCACATGCCCTCGTGCCACACCGCGGCGTCGGTCTCGACGAGACTTCGGCCCGTGAGCTCCGCCGATGGATCGCCGTCGACAGCCAGCACCACATCGGGTTGGCGAGCTCGCAGGCCACCGGCCAGCGCCACCATGTCGACGCGAATGCCAGAGCTCGACTGTCCAGAGACGGACCGCTGATCCATCGATCGGTCAACATTGCCGTCGAAGACATCGTCGAGTTGGGCTTCGAGGTATTCGACCCATTCCTCTCGCTGAATGCTCCGGAGTAGCACCACGCCGTCGCGCTCGAACGTGTCACGCTCGCCGTCGGTGACATCACGGGCGAGCGATGGATCCTGTGGGCGATGCATGACCTCTCCATTCCTCGGCTGGTCGCGACCGTACGTGACAACTGCTCGTCGAGCGAAGGTGACCGCGGGTCGCTCATAGCGAATGTGTGAGAATTCGGCCATGGACGAGTTCACACATGGCGACCTTCAGGCCAACGGCATCAACATCCACTACGTCGAGATGGGAACCGGGCCAGTGGTCATCTTTCTGCATGGTTGGCCAGAGTCGTGGTACTCGTGGCGTCACCAGATCCCTGCCGTCGCTGCCGCCGGATACCGGGCCGTTGCCCTGAACATGAGGGGCTATGGCCATACCGACGCTCCGCAGGACATCGAGTTGTACACGATCAACCACCTCGTCGGAGACGTTGTCGGCGCTGTTGCCGCCCTCGGCGAAACCGAAGCCGTAGTGGTCGGTCACGACTGGGGCGCTCCCGTAGCCTGGTACTCGGCCCTCATGCGCCCTGACGTATTCCGCGCCGTTGGGTGCCTCAGCGTGCCGTACAACCCACCCATCGGTGCACTCCCCGATGGCGTGCACGTGAACGACCTGATGCGCGGCGCAGCCGGGCCGGAGCGCGAGTACTACCGGCTGTTCTTCCAGGAACCTGGAGTCGCCGAGGCAGACATGGAACAAGATGTCGCCGGCACGATGCTCGGTGTGCTCTACACACTGTCCGGCGACGCGGTCGCAAACGGCGATCTCGCGGAACCGACCGACGGACACTTTCCGATCGAACAGACCATGAGCGAGTGGCTTCGAGTCCCAACAGAGCTGCCAACCTGGCTGACTCAAGCTGACGTCGACTTCTACGTCGGTGAGATCGAACGCACGGGCTTTCGAGGCGGCTTCAACTGGTATCGCAACATCCACCGCTTGTTTGGGGGACTTTCACCGTTCGTCGGAGCGACCATCAAGCAGCCCTCGTTCTACATGGGCGGCTCTTTCGATCTCATCGCCGGAAACAGCCCAGAGGCCATCGCAGCCATGAAGCAGGCGCTACCGGACCTCCGTCACGTTGAACTGCTCGCCGGTGTCGGTCACTGGATTCAGCAAGAACGACCCGAGCAAGTCAACGCGGCCATGCTCGACTTCTTCGCCGGTTTGTAGCACGCGGTCGAAGAACGACGCATTCGGCAAACAGTGTCCAACTCTTCAGATCCCCATCAGGCTCAGATCTCCACTAGGCGAATCTAGCTGACATCGCCGATTCAGTTATGTCCTCGTGAGAGGAGACCTCCGTTCTTGCTCCAAGAACAGTTGAACCAGGCGGCAGACTTCACTAACCTCACGGTTGGTCCTATGTCAAGGGTAGGCGCAGTCCCGCGTCGCTCGTATCGGCTGATCGGCCATTCCTTAGGGGGAAATTCATCGTGAAGAAACTCTTTCTCATGTTGTGCGCTGTGGCCATGCTCGCCGTAGCGTGTGGCGACAGCAGTGACTCGACATCTGACTCAGCCGCCGACTCGGCCGACCCGATCGTGATTCCGATCCACAACTGGACGAGTCAGATCGTTGGCGCAGAAATTGTCGGCCAGATCCTGCAAATGTCCGGCGCCAATGTGGAATACATCACATCTGACTCGGGAGCCCCGGTCTATGAAGCCATGTGTCTCGGTGACGTGAGCCTGGTCCATGAGGTCTGGGAGTCGTCGTTCGGTGTTCCGTTCGAGGAGAACGTCGCCAAGGGCTGCGTCGTCGATGCAGCAACCCACGACACCAAGACTCGTGAAGAGTGGTGGTACCCGGCCTACTTGGTCGACACTTGCCCCGGCCTTCCAAACTGGGAAGCTCTCCTCGAGGAGGCTTGCTACAGCGCACTGGCGACCCCTGACACAGACGGCAACGCCCGCTACCTGGGTGGCCCTGTCGAGTGGCAGAAGAAGGATCCAGAACGCATTGCAGCTCTCAACCTGCCAGTCACGGTTGTCAACGCGGGTTCAGCCGACGCAATCTGGGCTGAACTGGCAGCGGCATATGCCAGCGAAGAACCCATCATGAACTTCAACTGGACACCGAACTTCATCGATGCGGTGTACGACGGCGCCTTCGTCGAGTTCCCAGACTACGAAGACGGTTGCTTCGACGATCCCGCATGGGGAACCAACCCAGACTCCACCTACGACTGCGGAAACCCGAAGGGTGCCTATCTGAAGATCGGCACCTGGGAGGGTTTCGAAGCCAAGTGGCCGAACGCCTACAAGGTGCTCACGAGCATCAACTTCACCAACCTTGACCTCGCCACGATGGCCGCCCAGGGCGATATCGACGGCATGTCGGTTGCTGACAACGCTGCCAAGTGGCTTGCCGACAACTCCGATCGTGTGGACGCTTGGGTTGCTACTGCCGGTTGATGACGGCCAGGAAATACATTCACATGCGCGACGTCATCTGACACTGCGCTGAGAATTCGAAAGACCGGCTGTGGGGACATCTTCCGCACAGCCGGTCTTTCCGGTTTACGATTCACCACGAATGAACGCGACCAGGGGGAAAAGTGTCCGAAGCCATCATCACGTGTTCGAACGTGTGGAAACTGTTCGGTCCAGATCCGCAAAGTTTTCTCGATCGCCACAACGGCGACCCGACGCCTGAAGCGATCAAAGCCGAGGGGTATATTCCCGCGGTTCACTCAGCCACTGTCGACGTCCACGAGGGGGAGATCCTGGTTCTGATGGGCCTCAGCGGATCGGGCAAGTCGACGCTCGTCCGCTGTCTCTCGAGGCTGATCCAACCGACAGCAGGAATGATCACATTCGATGGCAAGGACCTGCTCTCGGCCTCGGACAAGGAAATGATCGAGATCCGGCGACACAAGATGGGCATGGTGTTTCAGCACTTTGCCTTGTTTCCGCATCGGACCGTTCTCGAGAACGTCGCCTTCCCACTTGAGGTTCAGGGCGTAGCGAGGCCGGACCGAACAGCGAAAGCGCGAGAGATCCTTGACCTTGTGGGCCTCTCTGGCCGGGACCACTATTACCCCCGAGAGTTGTCCGGCGGTCAGCAACAGCGAGTCGGCATCGGCCGGTCGCTTGCTGTCGAGCCCGACGTGTGGTTCCTCGACGAGCCGTTCTCGGCCCTCGATCCCCTGATCCGTCGCGAAATGCAGGACGAGTTCATCCGTCTTCAGGCGCAACTCAAGAAGACCATCGTGTTCATCACTCATGATTTCGACGAGGCGATTCGTCTCGCCGACCGAATCGCCATCATGTATGAAGGCCAGATCGTTCAAATTGGTACCGCCGAGGAACTCATCACCAACCCGGCAACCGAATACGTCGAGAAGTTCACCCGAGACGTCTCGCGAGAGAAACTGCTGAGCGTCGCATCGGTGATGGGTGCTCCGACATCCGGTGTCGGCCTCTCACACGTCACGCCAGACTCGAAGCTGTCAGATGTCGCGGCTCAGGTTCTCAGCGACGGTGGTCCCGTTGCCGTTGTGGACGGAACCGGTGAAACCGTCGGGTCGCTCACGAGGGACGACATCATCAACGCACTGTTCAAGGACTCGCAGTGACAGCTGCGGCGAAGGCCCAGCCTGAGTCGCTCGAGATCGAAGTGCCGTTCTGGCGATCGACCCGCGGACTCATTGCGATCGCCGTGGGACCCTTTGTCGCACTGCAGATACTGAAACGAGTTATCGGCGATGCGTTTCCCGACTGGGCGAAACTACTCCCGGACAGCGTAGTACCCAACATCTCAGAGAAGATCAACCAGTTCACTGACCACCTCAAGGAAGATCAGTTCCTCGGGCTCTTCAACTTCCGTCAGCTCTCCAGACGTATTGCCGGATGGCTCGACTGGCCGCTCGACTTCTTCGACGGCATCCTCCGCACCGGGGACGGTTCATTCGGAATTCCCGCAGTCCCATGGGTCGCTTTCGTCGGCCTCACTGCAATTCTCGGGTGGTACCTGAAGGGGTGGCGCCTGGCCGCGATGGCTGGCGGGTGCGTGTTCTACCTGGCGGTCTTCGGCATGTGGGACAACGCCATGCTGACGCTAGGGGCAGTCCTCGTTGCCGTGCCGGCCGCAGGACTACTCGGCTTCGGACTCGGTCTCTTGGCAGCGAAGCAACGGTGGTTCGAGAAAATCCTCGTGCCGTACCTCAACATCCTTCAAGCATTTCCGCACTTCTCGTACCTGCTTCCAGTGGCTGTCTTCGTTGGCCTCAGCCACAAGGCCGGCGTCATCGCGACCATCATCTTCGCTTTCCCCCCAATGGCAAGGCTCACGATTCTCGGGATCCGCGGCATCGCGCCCGAGATCATCGAGGCCGGTGAAATGGCCGGAGCGACGCCGTTCCAGATGCTGTGGAAAGTTGAGCTTCCCGCCGCCAGGCGAGCACTCATGGTCGGCGTCAACCAGGTGATCATGGGCTGCCTCGGCATGGTCGTCATTGCCTCGTTCATCGGAACGAACGGTCTCGGTCAAGAACTCCGCGGAGCTCTCAACAGCCTCAAGATCGGCGAAGGTCTCGAGATCGGCATCGCCGTCGTAGTGCTTGCAATTCTCCTCGATCGCCTCAGCCAAGCCTGGTCGGACCGCGAGCCGGAACACAGAGAAGAGGTGTCTACGGGCGAACGTTTCAAGTACGTGTACGCAGCCGCCGGCGTCGTCGTTTTCTCGATCATCGCTGGGTTCGTCACGGATAGCTCGAAAATCTATCCAGATGCTCGGCCGATTCTGGATGAGGCGGGCCGCACCATCACGAACGCTGACGGAACGATTCAGAAACTCGACGATTGGACGGTGTCGTTCTCCGGCATCACTGACTCAGTGATCGACTGGGTCAAGACTCAGGACGCTGTCGACGCATTCCGAGACTTCGTTCTCGTTCAGATTCTGCTACCCATGCACGATGCCTTCGTCGCCGTTCCCTGGATCGCAGGGCTCGTCCTCATCGGAGGAATCGGCTGGGCGGTGAAAGGCCCGAAGCTCGCCGCATCAGCTTCAGCGCTCGTCGCCGTGCTGGCATTTTCCGGCTGGTGGTTCGAGGCCATGGAAACGACATACCTGGTTTTTGCGGCTGTGGTCATCTGCATGACTTCCGGCGTTCTCATCGGCATCTGGGCTTCCGGTTCCGAACGAAGAGTCAAACTCACCCAGGTCGTGCTCGACACATTCCAGACCATGCCGTCATTCATCTACCTGCTTCCGGTGATCATGCTCTTCCGAATCGGTCCGGTTGCCGCGCTCACCGCGATGGTCATCTACCCGACCGTGCCTGCAGTTCGCTACACCATGTTGGGTCTCAGGGGAGTCCCGGAGGACAAAATCGAGGCCGCGAAAACGAGCGGTTGCACCGAACGTCAGGTGTTGTGGAAGGTCAAGATGCCGCTGGCGCTTCCCGAGATTCTGCTGGGGTTGAACCAGACGATCCTCTACACGTTGTTCATGGTGATGATCGCCGCCTTCATCGGGGGCATCAATGGACTCGGTCGGCCACTGTTTCTCTCAATCACCAACTCGGACATGGGTGCCGGCATCGTGATCGGGCTCTGCGTCGCCTGTCTCGGACTCATCCCAGACCGGCTGATCACCAGCTGGGCCTCTGATCGCAAAACGCAACTCGGCCTGGACTGACCGGCCGATCACTGCTGACTCAAACTCACACGGCCTTTGACCAAGTCCGATTCGACATCGACCCCGACGAAGGCAAAGAGCGGCGAGAATTCGCCGACCCCGAGAGCAAGTCCGAGGCTGATACCGAGGTTCGCGTCGTACACCTCGACCCCGTCGAAGGAACCACAGGCCACGAGATCGGACTCTGCAGACCATCGGATCGGATGGCCCCAGACACATCGATTCATCAGCCTGTCCTTTGTCGCGATCGAATAGATCTCAGCTCCTCCTCCCAGATTCTCGGTTACGACGAAACGACCGTCGTCTGACAACAGGGCGCCGTGATGAACCTCGACGTTCAGGGCCAGATCTGCGTGGAGCTGCCCCTTCGAGGACCCGTCGGTCGTGTCGTACCAGACCCGCGAGCAGTCGAGACTGGTTGTGCATTCGCGGCTGATGACCTGGTTCTTCCCGACAGCGACGGGCCGCGCGAAATCCGACATCAATCTCCACTGAGGAATCGCGGCGTCGTCGAATCGGAAGATCCCGCCTTCGAATCCCCACACGATCTCCGGCGTCGGAAAGTCGAGAGCAGCGGTCCTGTTCATCCATCGGTGCTCGATGCCATCGAGATCGACCTCGGTCCACAGGAAGTCGGCCTCGAGACCGGTGACCTTCACGACCGGCGTACGGAGCCAGAGCCGATCGGTCTTCGTCGAAGGACGAACCCTGTCGGCTCCGCCGAGCGACTTCCACGACGAACCTATCTCGACGGCGCGGGAATAGGCACCCGACTCAGTCACGACGACAATCGAGTTGCCAACGGCCAATGGGGTCTCCTCGATCAGCGGGTCAGGTGGCAGCCACACGGTCCTACTCGCCGATACGAGATCGAACACCAATATCTCGTTCGGACCGCTGAAGGCAAGGAGCAACTCGTCGCCGTCCCACTCAGGGGCGGGTAACAGCGAGCCGGGACGATTACCAGGAGGGGCAACCTCATCAACGTTGTCGGCAGGAACTGTCTCCACCACATCGCCGGCCTCGGCCAAGACTGCGGTTTCCGGAGTCTCTCCGGCTGGTGATTTCTCAGAGCCAAAGCCACTGAACAGCGCTCCCGCCGCAAAGAGGGCTACTCCGACAATCAGCGCCGTCACGACCTTCGAATCAATCGGATTTCGGGTCCAAGTTCCAACTTGCAACGACTCCAACGCGTCAGTGCTTTCCGACAGCAGCAACTGCGGTTCGATCTCGATGGCATCAGCGCTGAAGGTGCACCGATCGCACGCTCCATCTGTGTCGCCGATTGGGGTGCCGCACGTCGAGCATCGCCTCATGACGGCACCGTACCCCTCCTCGGTTTACTGTTCGGCGGCGAGCACCGTGTTTCGTAGCAGCCACACATCGGTGATGGGTCCGACGCCGCCAGGGACAGGCGAAACTGCAGCGGCAACCTCGATCACAGACGGATAGTCGACATCGCCGACGAGTCGCGTCTTGCCCGACGTCTCGTCCTTCACCGGGTTGATGCCGATGTCGATCACGATCACGCCCGGCTTGACGTCCGCCGAAGTGATCAGGCCAGGAACTCCCGCCGCCACGATCAGAACATCGGCCTGGTGCGTGAAATCGCGCAGCTTGCCCGCATCGTAGGTGTGGTGATTACAGGAGATGACAGTCGCATTCCGTTCCAGTCCGAGCCAGACGCCTGGCTTGCCGACGTTGTTCGAGCGCCCTACCAGAACGATGGTGGCTCCGTCGTAGAACTCGACAGGATCTCGACCTACGGAGACCAGGTATTGGTCGAGCATGTGGAATGCGGCGGCGGGAGTAGACGGGATGAACCTCGGCTCGCCGAGCGCGAGCAGTCCGGCGTTGAGAGGGTGGACTGATTCGATGTCCTTTCGCGGATCGAGTATTCGATACAGCGCCTCCTCCGAGATGTGATCGGGAAGAGGTCTCAAAACGAGTACACCGGAAATGCGTGGATCGGCGTTGAGCTTGCCTACTGCAGCCAGAGCATCGGCCTCCGCAGCAGTCCCGTCAAGGCGCTCGTGTACGTAGTGACAGCCCAATTCCTCTGCGATCGACCGGAGCCGACGTTCATAGGCTCGCGCCGCGTAGTCATCCCCGACGAGCAACACAGCCAAGCCAGGATGACGACCCGCTGAACTCAGTTCTTCGATGTCGCGACGTAGCTGTTCAAGTAGCCCCTTGGCCATCGGACGGCCATCGATTGCTTGCCCGATGCTCATCGGGGGTCTCAGCTGAGTCCGTTGATGTTGCCGTCGGCGTCCATGTCGATGTGCATGGCGGCTGGTGCTTTGCCGAGGCCTGGCATGGTGCGCATGTCGCCGCAGATGGGGTATATGAATCCTGCTCCGACTGAT
>JABABU010000015.1 GCA_014238065.1 Actinomycetota bacterium | reverse complement strand
TCGAGGCCGTCGATGTCGAAGCTGAGATACACAGGACCGCCTGCGACCCTTTCTCGAACCTCGTCCATGAGCGGCGTCAGCGACTTGTGCCAACACTCCTCGATCTGCACGACCCTGAAACCCTGCTCTCGGCTCCAATCGAAATCGTCGGCCGCGTAACCGGTGCCGCGCATACCGATCTGTACGACACGATCGCAATCGAGAAGACCCTCCTCGACGGCGCGGCGGAAGGGAGTGCCGTGGGCGATTTTCTCGCCGAACATCTCGTCGTTGATGTCGGTGTGCGCGTCGACGTGCACGAGGCCGACCGGGCCGTGAACCTTTTTCATCGCTCGTAGCAGCGGAAGGACGATGGTGTGGTCGCCGCCGAGGGCCACTGTCACCACGTCGTCGGCCAGCACGTCGTCGGCGAACTCCTCGATTCGGGTGACCGAGTCGAGCAGGTTGTACGGATTGGTGGCGACGTCGCCGATGTCGTCGATTCGTAGGCTGTCGAACGGGGCGGCCCTCGTTGCCATGTTGTATGGCCGCGCCAGCACCGACTCCTCGCGAATACTGCGAGGTCCGAAACGAGCGCCCGGGCGGTTCGAGGTGCCGATGTCGAGTGGCACCCCGAACACGGCTACATCGAGATCGGCTGGACTCGATCTACCTGGCAACCGCATGAACGTCGTGATCCCACCGAAGCGCGGCATTTCGTTGCCGCCGAGCGGCTGCGGGTTCGTACTCATCGGTGTCTCCTGTCCGTCAGATCTCGGATCCGAACGACCCGACCACTTCGAGCGCCGCTTCCCTGTCACCGAGGATGTTGATGGCGGCCTCGGTCGTGCCGGCGGCCTTGTAACGCTCGAGTCCTTCACGGACCGCAGTTGCATCGCCGGCGATGACCATGTCCCCTGGTCCTTCGGCTCCCTCTCGATCGAGCATGGCGCGGTACGAAGGCAGCTGCCCGTAGATGGCGAGTTCCTGGTTCGCAGAGGCCACAGCCGCGGCAGGATCGTCGGTGACGTTGACAGCGATGCCCGCCGCGATTTCCGCGTCCCGTCCTATCTCTGGACGAATGTGACTGCCGATCGTGACCGGACCCGTCATCCAGGTGATCGTTCCCTTCGTCCTTTCGGCCGCAAGCTTCAGCATCTTGGGACCCAGCGCGGCCAACATCACTCCTGCTGCTGGAGCGTCGACGTTGATACCGGTTTGCACCGACACGAACTCACCGGACGTGGACACCACGCGATCGTTCAGCAGAGGAATGAGTGCGTTCAGATACTCGACCATGTGCGTGTACGGCTTGCGCCACGGGATGCCGAACATGTTCTCCATGACAGGTTCGTGGTTGGTTCCGAGTCCGATCGTGAACCGTCCTCCGCTGATGCCGTTCACGGTCAGAGCCTGTTGCGCCAGCGTTTGCGGGTGCGTGGTCTGCATCGCGACGACCGAGGTCCCGAGCCGGATGCGTGGTACCTCGCGGCCGACCACAGACAGGATCGAGATCGGGTCGGCGTTCATGACCTGTGGCACCCAGTAGCGGTGGAAGCCGTTGTCGTTGGCCCACGATGCGTTGGCCACGGCGCTGTCGATGTTGGTCGGGGAGTCGAAGAGTGAGAGCTTCATGGTCTAGGTCCTTGCGATCAATGTGGGCTGCTCAAGACTGCCACTTAGAGATTCAGCAGATAGGGACGCCAGGTACTTGCCAGGGACTACTTCCGAGGTTCGGTTCGCTGCCCTCACCGGGCCGTTCGAATCCGCCTCCGATCCGGTCATCGCTGGCGCTCCTTGTTCTCCGCGGCTCCTTCCAGAAGACGGGGTCGTGCTCGAAGATGTCGTCGTGATGTAACTGGGCAGTGAGCATCTTCGAGAGCTAACTTCGAGCCATGGCTGTTCATTTCGTTGATCCGCGGGCAGACAGTGCCGTCGCACCTTCGCCCTACCTCTTGTCGGCTGCCATGACAGACGATTCGCTCTCGATCGGACTTCTCGCCAACGGCTTCCCTGACTCGGTCGAGTTTCTCGATCACGTCGAGGCGGCCTTGACCGCTTCGCTGCCGAACGCATCGTTTCGTCGTTACAACAAAGGGGACGCTTCAGCAGTTGCCTCCGACGAGTTGTTGGAGACGATCGCCTCCGAATGTGGTGCGCTCGTAGCAGCGTACGGGCATTGAGGCAGCTGCACCACCGGCACCGTGCGTGACGGATTGAATGCAGCGGCCAAGGGCGTGCCGGCTGTCGCGCTTGTGACAGAAGACTTCTGGCCGCAGGGCAATTTTGTCGCGACGTCGTTCGGGATGCCAGATATCCCCCGAGTCCAGCTGCCGCATCCGACTGCTGGCACTGGCGCCGAAAGCATGCGACTCATCGCCGACAAAGTTGTGGCGGAGGTCATCGCCGCGTTGGAGGGCTCGTGAGCGATCTGCTCGCCGCCGACAGCGAGATCGCCGCCATCGAACAACTTCACGAACTCGGCTGTACCGACGGTCTGCCCGTCATAGTGCCAACACCTGAACGTGTCGAGCGCATGGTGCTTGCCACCGGACTCGACGCGGGCATGGTTCTCGGCGAGATGGGTCCGCTGCTCGGCGTCTGCACCGTCGAGAAGTTGGCAGCCGCAGCAGTGATGGCCGGCTGTATACCTGACTACATGCCCATCGTGTTGGCCGCCACTCAGGCTGTGATGGAACCCGAGTTCGACCTCACCGAGATGCAGGCGACGACATTCGGCACGACACCGCTCATCATCGTGAACGGTCCTGCCATCTCGGCATGCGGCATCGCCTCGGGGTTCGGCGCGTTAGGGCCCGGTCATCGTGCCAATGCCTCCATCGGCCGAGCACTCCGACTGGCCATGACCAACATCGGGGGCGCTAGGCCGGGATCCTCGGACATGACGTTGCTCGGTCACGGGGCCAAGTTCACGCAATGTCTTGCCGAGGACGAACAGAACAGCCCGTTCGAGTCTTTGGCCGTAAGCCGTGGCTTCGACACTTCCCAGACCGTAGTCACAGTGATCGGCACCGAGGCGCCTCACTCGGTCATGCACTTCGCCGACGCCGATGACCCGGACTCACCGATCCGGCTGCTGAACGGTTTCGCCGACATGCTGGCGGCGCCTGGAACAAACAACGCCGCCCTTGGCGGTGGTCAAGCAGTCGTCGTGATCACTCCCGAACAGGCGGGCGAACTCGCCGTTGCCGGTTACACCCGCTCATCGATCGCCGATCACATCGTCGACAGGGCCAAGACCCGGTCCGGTCGAGCTGCGTTCCAATCCCCGGACGATGTTCTGATCGTCGCTGCGGGCGGCGCCGGCCTGTACTCGTTCGTCTTCCCGACCTGGTGCGCCGGGGCACACAACAACCGGTCGGTGAGCAAAGCCGTCGAGCTCGATCAGTCGTGCGAAATTCCGTGGGCCTCAGCCTCTTGAGCGCTCCGTGCTGGTCCCGGCGCGGTGGCCTTCCGATCAGAATCGATGACATCACGGAGACCGATGAGCTGACGAAAAAGCTCGACGTCATCGATCATCACTCACCCTGGAATAGTCTCCAAAGACGAGCGTCAGAGCGGGCCTGCTTGGAGAAATGAGTCGATGTCGGCGGTAGTCGGGTCAAGCTGCGAGGGCGAATGATCCGAGCGCGATGAGCGCGGCAGCAGTGAAAGCTTTCCTTCGCGCCACCTCGCCGGCGACGAGAACCCCGATGACGACCGACAGCTGACGCAGCGATGCCACCTGGGCTGCTTGTGCTCGCTGGAACGCATAAAGCACGAGGATGTATCCGCTCGCTTGAGCCGCGCCGATGACGACACCGGGCTTCCACACCTCTCTGATTCGAGTGGCGTCAACGCCGGCGATTGCCATGACGATCAAACCAGCGACGAACGCGACGACAGAGAAGTACGCGACGGGACTTGTCCCGGAAATAGCGCGAGCGTCGACGAGGCTGTACCCGGTGATCGTGAGTCCCGTCAAGGCCGCGAAACCGACCGCAGTCATCTGAGTCAGTTGGCGCCCGAGGTTCGCCAGCGACAGGAGGCCGACGGTGATGAGCAACACCCCGACGATCGTCGATGTCGACGGTTTCTGGTCCAGCCACCACCATCCTCCGATTGTCACGAGCAGCGGGGACACTCCGCGCGCTATGGGGTATGTGATGCTGAGGCCGCCACTGTCGAATGCCTTGGCCAGCAGGACCTGGTACGTGGTGTGAAATACCAGCGTCAACGCGATCCAGCGGATCACGTCGGTGGGGGGATCGATGAACGCCGCAGGAAGCATCACGGCTCCGCCGAAGAAGTACGCGAAGGCGATGGTGGCGACTCGATCGGTGCTTCGGTGATGGAGCAGATTCCATCCCGCGTGCATCAGCGCCGAACTGAGCACCAACGCGAGGGCGACGCCGTCCATCAGCCCCTGACCGCGGCGGCGATGTCGCCGGGGACGTCGACGACGGTGGCGCCGGCAGCTTCGAGCGCGTCGCGCTTCGAAGCGTAGGTTCCTGTGTTGCCCTCGATGATCGCGCCAGCGTGGCCCATCCGCTTTCCAGGCGGTGACGACTTTCCAGCGATGAACGACACGACGGGTTGCTCGATGGTGGCGATGACGCTCGCGGCTTCTTCTTCCTTGGAGCCGCCGATCTCGCCGATCACAACGATGGCCTCGGTCGAGGGATGTGCAGCCAACGCCGAAACGGCATCTGCGGTACTCGTACCCGACACGGGGTCGCCGCCGACACCCAGGAACGCAGACTGCCCGAGGCCATTGCGAGTCAGTTCGAGACAGGCAAGTGTTCCGAGCGACCCGCTGCGAGACACAACCCCGACCGATCCCTCCCGAAAAATTCTGTCGTCGAAGGCCGGCATGAATCCGACGAACGCCTCACCGGGGGTGACGACGCCTGCGGTGTTCGGACCCATGATCTGCGAACCGTGTCGGCGAGCGTGATGCACCAACTCCATTGTGTCGTGAACCGGAATGAACTCGGTGAGAACAACAACCAGTCGTGCCCCTGCATCGACAGCGTCGATCACGGCTGCTCTGGCTCCAGCCGGTGGTACGAACATGACCGACACGTCGACGCCGACGTGGGTTGCGGCGTCGACCGCGGATGCAAACACCGGCATTCCCTCGTGAATGGTGCCGGCCTTTTTCGGATTCACGCCCCCGACGATGTTGGTGCCGTACTCGCTCATCAGGCCGGCCCAAAACGTTCCTTGCTTTCCGGTGAGTCCGTGGACGATGACCTTGTCATCGGAGTTCACGATCACAGTTCGTCACCGTCCTGGGTTGCGTGCTCTCGCAATCGTGCAGAGCTGACAGCAGCGATGATGGCGTCGTCCATCGATTCGTACGGCTCGATGCCGAGTTGCTCGCGCACCATGGCGCGGGCTTCGTCTTGGCCGGTGCCGTGGATTGAAAAGAAGACCTCGATGTCCGGGCTGAGCGCCAGCCATGCATTGACGACGCCTTCGGTCATCACGTCGCATCGAGCGAAAGCACCGCAGAAGTTCACGACGAGGCTTCCAACGCCAGTCTGCCGCAGGGTCAGATCGAGTGCTGATTCTGCGCGCGTGTAGGCATCGCCGCCGATCTCGAGAAAGTTCGCCGGCTGGCCGCCGTGATGGGCAACGGCGTCCATGGTGGTCATGGTCAATCCTGCGCCGTTGGCCAGGATTGCTACGTTGCCTCCGAGCTCTATCAGCCGAAGGCCCTTCTCGGCAGCTTCCTGTTCGAGCGGGGTCAGCTCGCCGGCGTCGTCCGCCACCTCGTCGACCACTCTGGGAGCACTGTCATCGGTCTCGATCTTCGCGTCGAGTGCGATGATCGATGCGTCGGAGGCCACGACGAGCGGGTTCACCTCGACCAACGTGGCCTTGGTCGACGTGAACACCTTGTGAAGGCCTTCGATGGCCGCTCTGACATCGAGTCCATCGACGCCGAGGCCGTGGCACACCGAGTCGAGCATGTCGCTCCCTATCGCAGCTCCTGGTGTGAGGTGTCGGCGCTCGAGCGAGCCGAGGTTGTCTTCGATATCGACGCCACCCTCCTGGTTGAACACGACCATCGGCATGCCAGCCGACGTGTCGATCATGAACGCGAGGTACAGCTCCGTGTCGATGTCGATCTGTTGTTCGACGAGCACTTCGTCGACGCGATGGTCGCCGAGCAGTGTTCCGATCAGTGTCGAAGTCGCAACCTCGGCTTCCGCCGGCGTCGTACAGAGGACGACTCCGCCGGCTTTGCCTCGTCCTCCTGCGGGAACCTGAGCCTTGACGACGCACGGTCCGAGTCGTTCGGCGATCGCAGCGGCATCGGCCGCGCTGGATGCCAGCTCGCCAACGGGAACCCGAAGGCCGCCTTCAGCGAGCAGTGACTTGGCTGTCGCCTCGAGCAGCTTCACCGACCGACGGCGTTCCAGTGAGCGCCGAACAACTCCTCCTCAGTCGGTTTGTCCTCGCCGACAGTTCTGACCAGGTGAGTGATGTTGATGAAGTGCTCAATGTTGAGGTTCTCGCTGATGGAGTTGCCGGCCCAGGTGCCGCAACCCATCGTCAAGGTGAAGGGCAGTGCGTTGTCGAACGAGCCGCCGTTGCCGAACGTGTGAGCCTGGTTCACGAGCACCCGGACCACGGGGAGGGCAGCTGCGAGTTCGTCGGCGTGGGCATCGGTCGCAGTGTGAATGCCGACCGAGTGACCGATGCCCTGGAATTGGAGCACTTCGGCCGTGATCCGTTTTGCATCAGCGAAGTCGACGGCTCGGTAGACGGTGAGGACGAGCGACAGCTTCTCGCCGGTCATTGGGCGGTCGGGTGCCGGCGCTGGCTCTTCGACCATCACGAAGGTGGACCCTTCGGCAACCACGAGATCGAATTCTTCGACCACGCGGTCGAAGTCGGTGGCGATGACTCGGCGGTTCAAATGGCCGTCGGGGAAAAGGCGCTCGTTGATGCGCGCAGCTTCGGCTTCTGTAGCTCGATGCCCGCCGGCGCGGCCGAGCGCGGCGAGGGCCTCGTCGTACACGTCGTCGAGGATCACCAGTGAGTTCTCAGACGAGCACGAGGTCGCGTTGTCGAACGTCTTCGACGCCGCGATCTTGACCGCTGCATCTTCGAGATCGGCTGTGGTGTCGATGATGACCGGCACGTTTCCAGCGCCGACGCCGATGGCCGGTGTTCCCGACGTGTGGGCCTTCCGCACGTTGTTCTGTGAGCCCGTCGCAACTACGAGGGCACATGCGATCATCAGCTCCTCAGTTGCCTCGCGGGTGACGGGGTAGGGCAAGACCTGCACCAGATCTTCGGGTGCGCCTACCTTTGCCAGCTCGGCGCGGGCGAGATCGATGGCACGGTTTGTAGTGCTCCACCCGCTCGGCGATGGAGCCATGATGATGGCGTTGCCACCTTTCACCGCCATCATCGCCTTGTTGATCGGTGTTGCAGCCGGGTTCGTCGACGGCGTCACCGCACAGACCACACCGACCGGCTTCGCGTACCGAACCAACCCGGTCGAAGGATCGTCGTCGATCACACCGACCGTTCTTGCCCGCATCAGATCGCGCAGCGTGCCGAACGTCTTCCGCTGGTTCTTGACGATCTTGTCTCCGACGTTGCCGAGCCCCGTGTCCTGCACCGCCAGTTCTGCGAGCTCAGTGGCGTTCTCTGGCTTGTAGATCGACCACGCAATTGCGGTCACCGCAGCATCGACCTCGTCCTGGCTCGCTTCCGCGAACTCAGCCATAGCAGTTCTCGCCTTCGAGACTGCAGCCTCAGTCGTGTTCATGTGGTCATGTTACGGCGGTGATGTCGCTCCGACGGCGGTCAGGAGAACGGGAGCGGCACGACAGTAGCGACCCGTGGGCCATCGGGACCGAGGGCAACCAACTCGGTTCCGACCTGGACGCCCGCGATGTCGATGAATCCGATGCCGATGTTTCGCTCGAACTTCGGTGACAGGACGCCGACACGCAACGAGCCGACGGATTCACCGTCGAGGTTCAGCTCCCACGGACTGTCGACATTGAGGATCGGCTCGCCATCGAGGTGCAGCCCCACCCGAGCTCTGCGCTGGCCCTGGTCACGCTTGGCGATCAATGCGGCCTTGCCGATGAAATCGTGAGCGGCATCGAGATCGACCAGGTTGCCGAGGCCGACCTCGAAGGGATCCGCGTCGAGGGGATGATCGGCTCCGAACGACAGGAGATCGGATTCCACGCGCTCCTGAAAGTGAGGACCTCCCGGAGCGATGCCGTACTTCTGCCCTGCGTCCCACACCAAGTTCCACAAGTCGGTGCCGCGGTCGCTGTTGGTGAGAAACAACTCGAAGCCGCCCTGATGGCTCCAGCCGCTTCGGCACACCACCATGGGAATCCCATCGAGCTTGGCCCATGCGTGACCGAAGAACGGGACGTCGCGAACCCAGTCACCGAGCAGTTCAGCAACCAGATCTTCGGCATTTGGCCCCTGAATGCCGAGAGGCGACGCGTCAGGTTCGAATACGTCGGCGTCGTAGTCGCCCTCGCCGGAAACGGCCTTTGCCCACAGCAAGATGTCGAGATCGGCGATGGAGAGCCAGAAACGGTCCTCGGCGAGCTTCAGAATGACTGGGTCGTTGATGAGGTGACCGTCGTGGTCGCACATCGGGGCGTAACGGGCCCGTCCTACTTTGCATTTCGACAGGTCGCGGGCACTCAGCCGCTGGGTCAGCTCAGCCGCCTGGGGTCCGACGATTTCGACCTGGCGCTCTGCCGCGACGTCCCAGATACACACTCGTTCGGTGAGGGCGGAATACTCCCGCATGGGGTCGCCGTACGAAATCGGCATGTACATGTGGTTGTAGATGGTGAACATGGTGGCGCCGGCTTCGACCGTGGCATCGAAGAACGGCGATTTGCGCACGCGCGCGCCAATTCCAATCTCGGGCATGGGGGAACTGTACGACCGAATCCCCTGAGCAACGACCCCGGATTTGTTCGCAGATGTTCACCTTTGAGAGTACAAGCCGGCGTCGTTGCTGCCGTATCGTTGTTGTCATGAGAAGTGGTCCTGCGGCTCGGTGCCGCTTCAGGGTGACGCTTGTACTCGTGGCTTTTCTCGGCGTCCTCGCTGGGGCATGCGGATCTGAATCGTCGACGATCGGAGCCGAGGGCTCCGATGTCCGGCAAAGTCCGACCCTGGTCGCAGAAGTTGGCTCGTCATCGACGGCAGCCGACGAACCGGCCGTGTCACCAGACACTGCCGCTGCGACGACGATCCCTGCGACGACGGCCCCTGAACCCGATGTGTCGAACTATCCGATCTTCACATCCATCACGTCCGGTGGTGTCGCGTTCGACTCACTCGACTACGCGGGTCAGGACGTGCTCCTCTGGTTCTGGGCTCCATGGTGAAGCCGTTGCGTACGTGAAGCCACTGCGGTCGCAGAGGCACAGACGCAGCACGGCGATCAGGTCACCTTCATCGGGGTTGCCGGTCGCGACAGCAAGGATGCCGTTCGGAACTTCATCGTCGAACGCGGCGTGTCAGCGTTCACCCACATCTACGACGAAGATCTCGAGATCTGGCGCCACTTCGAAATCCCCGACCAGCCAGCGTGGGTTCTCATCAACGGCGACGGAACGAGTCAAGTCATCGTCGGTCAACTTGGATTCGATGGCATCACCGAAGCTGTCGAGACGCTGATCGACGGGTAGACCGCGCCCCAGTCACAAGGAGGCCTGACATGTCGGAGTTGTTTGAGGCGCGGTCGTTCGCCCTCGGCATGGTTGCTCTGATCAATCCGTGCGGGTTCGCGCTGCTTCCTGCCTATCTCGGCTTCTTCGTGAGCCTTGAAGGAGATGGTGTCGAGGAACGACGAATCGACTCGCTGAACAGAGCCCAACTGGTGGGGTTGTCGCTCACCCTCGGGTTTCTTCTGGTTTTCGGGCTGATCGGCATCGTGTTCTCGGGATCGTTCCAGACCATCGCACCGTGGCTCCCGGAGGTCACGCTCGTCCTGGGTATCGGCCTCGTTGTGCTCGGTGTGGCCATGCTGGCCGGTTTTGAGCCGGTGTTGAACATCCCCAAGCTCAACAAGGGCGGAAAGTCGAAGTCGTTCGGTTCGGTCTTTCTGTTCGGTATCTCGTACGCGATCGCGTCGTTGTCGTGCACGCTCGGCATCTTTCTCAGCGCCATTCCCACCTCAAGTTCCGGAGCCTCGTTTGGGTCGCGTATGGGCTCGTTTCTGTCATATGGGTTCGGCATGGGCCTGCTCGCCACGATCGTGACGCTGGCCGTTGCGTTCGGACGCGATCGGCTCCTGCTGCGGATGCGGCGGATCCTGCCGAAGATCAATTTGATCTCAGCATCTGTCCTGGTTGTCGTCGGTACCTACGTGATCTTGTACGGAATCTGGTCGATTCAGGTGATCCACGGCACCGGTGAAGTGACCGGATGGATTGACGCCGTCATCGTGCGTGCCGAAAACTTTCAGACCGACTTGTCGTTGTGGGTGGGTGACCGAGCTACCACGTTCGGATGGGTGTTCGTAATTGTGAACGCGGCCCTGCTCGGGGTTGGCGTGATGACGCGGCAGCGAGTCTTAGGACGCTGAGTTGTGGCCGGAGGCGCAACGGGCTGCTTCTGTGGAGGGATGTGAGCGAGGTATTTGTGCGCGCTCTTAAATGTCCGTATATTCGTACTATGAAGGACAAGCCTGGCGAGACGAGCACATGATCTTCGAACAGCACTATCTCGAATGCCTTTCACAGGCGTCCTATTTCATCGGTGACGAGACCACGAAGAGAGCTGTCGTCGTCGACCCGCGTCGTGACATCGAGATCTACCTCGAATCGGCCCGAGAACACGGCATGACCATCGAGCTGGTGCTCGAAACGCACTTTCACGCCGACTTCCTCAGTGGACACCTCGAGCTGGCAGCGGCAACAGGCGCCGCCATCGGATACAGCGCCGTGGCGGAGACGGAGTTCGTGTCGAGAAAGCTCGCCCACGGCGAAGTCATCGACCTCGGAGCCGTCACCCTCGAGATCCGGCACACGCCAGGACACACCCCTGAGTCGATGAGCATCGTTGTCACCGAGACCGGTGTCGATGTCCCGCATGCCGTCCTCACCGGCGACACTCTCTTCGTCGGCGACGTGGGCCGTCCCGACCTGCTCAGCTCGCGCGGGGTCACCAGTGAGGAACTCGCAATTCAGCTGTACAACTCACTCCATGAGCAACTGATGACGTTGCCGGACAGCACGCGGGTGTACCCAGGCCACGGCGCCGGGTCGTCGTGCGGAAAGAACCTGTCGTCAGACACGTGGTCGACCGTTGGCGACCAGCGCGCCACGAACTACGCGGTTCAAGAAATGTCGAGCGACGACTTCGTCGACGTGGTGACTGCCGGCCAGACGGCACCGCCAGCGTACTTCTCGTTCGATGCAGGCAAGAACCGCGAGATCCACGAGGTCTTGGACGAATCTTCGCCGACGCAGCCATTGTCATTTGCCGAGGTCGTGGAGCTGCAACGAGATGGGGCCGTTGTGCTCGACTCACGCGACCCGGTGGCATTCGCGGCAGGCCATCTCTCCGGATCGGTCAACGTCGGCCTGGCCGGTCGATTCTCGGAGTTCACCGGTGGCGTCGTGTCGCCTGAAGCGAAGATTGTCCTCGTCACCGACGAAGGCCACGAACTCGAGTCGAAGAACCGATTGGCTCGTATCGGATTCGACAATGTCGTCGGTCACCTCGAATCGCCGCTTCTTTCGCTTGCTGGTCATCCGGAAGCCGTCGGCCACCTGGCGAGGATCGACGTGGCAACTCTCGACGCAATGGCCGACGACGGTTCGTCGTTCGAGCTGATCGACGTTCGCCAGCCAGGGGAGACCGAGGGTGGGACGATTCCGGGCGCTCGTCTGATTCCGTTGACGCAGCTGAACGAAAAGCTGCACGAACTCGATCCGGAACGCCAGACCGTCGTCTACTGCGCCGGCGGGTTTCGTTCGGCCATCGCTGCCAGCCGACTGATGGCCGTCGGATTCACTGAGGTGAGCGACGTGCTCGGTGGTTATGGGGCGTGGGAAGCCACGCTCGAGACGGTTCCCGCGCAATGAAATTGGGATGGTCCAGTAAGAGCCTCTAACGGAATGGTGAGATGCAATCACGCTGTAGGCGGTCAAGTACGATCGTCGTCACGCCTGCGGTCGGAACCGGCCGCATTCAGGAGGTCCGGTGACCCGGCTCGGTTTCTTGTTGGACAGCGACAGCTGTATTGGATGTCATGCGTGCACCGTTGCGTGCAAGAGCGAGCACGATGTGCCGCTCGGCGTCAACCGGACATGGGTGAAGTACATCGAAACGGGTGCTTTCCCCGATAGCAGTCGTCATTTCTCAGTGATGCGGTGCAACCAGTGCGACGACGCGCCGTGCATGGACATCTGCCCGACTTCGGCGCTGTTCAGGGCCGACAACGGCGTCGTGGACTTCAACGACGACATCTGCATCGGATGCAAGGGATGCATGAACGCATGCCCCTACGACGCGATCTACATCAACCCGGAGACCAACACGGCCAACAAGTGCAACTTCTGTAACCACAGGGTCGAGGTCGGACTCGAGCCGTCGTGTGTTGTCGTGTGTCCCACCCACGCGATCAAGGTCGTCGACTTCGACGATGCGGACAACGCTGCACTGAAGATCATCAACCGCGAGGACGTGGCCGTCAGGGCTCCAGATCAAGGGACGAACCCGAAGGTGTATTACCGCGGCGCCAACCAGGCGTCGCTCGATCCGCTTCGCACTTCGATCCGTGGTGACGGCCTCATCTGGGCCGATGTCACCCCGTCGCACCCGACCCCGCCGGTCAGCCCCGACGACCGCGGAGTTGTCGCTCGCACGACGTACACCACCGCTCACCACATGACGTGGAAGGAGAAGGTGTCTGGTTACCTCGTCACCAAGGCGCTCGCTGCCGGCGTGATGTTGGTTGCTGCGTTGATGGTGCTGATGGGCCACTCGACCGAGCAGGCCGCTGTCGGCGTGGTGCCACCGATGATCGGCGGAGCGTTCCTGGCCATCACCGGCGTGTTGCTGATCGCCGACCTCAAACAGCCGAAGCGGTTCATCTACCTCATCACCAAAGGCAACACAACGTCGTGGTTGGTGAAGGGCGCCTACATCCTCGGTGCCAACGCCCTTGTTCTCGCTCTCTGGTGGATCGGCGGCCTGGCTGATGCCGGCGGCATGCTGAAGGTGCTTGCGATTCCGGCTGCTCTGCTGGCTGCGGCGACAGCTGGATACACCGCATTCTTGTTCGGGCAGTGTGAGGGTCGCGATCTGTGGCAAGGCGAGATGCTTCTCCCGATGCTGCTGTCGCAGGCCGCTGCCGCAGGTGGCGCCGCCTACCTCGTGATGGATCTGTTCATGGAACTCCCAGAGGTCACCGCGGTGCGCTGGGTCACTCTCGGCGGGATCGGGGCGATGGCAGTGGTGCTGGCCATCGAGTTCAGTGGTAGCCACACCCGCCACGTCGAAATGGCGCTGCACACGATGAGTCACGGCGAGCATCGAGGCCGCTTCTGGAGCGGTGTGCTTGTTGGCATGCTGATCCCGGCATTCATCCTCATCGTCGCTATCGCCGGTGACATGACGAGCCCAGGGCTTCCCGCAGCTGCTGCAGTCGCGGTCATCGTCGGTATGTGGTTCTACGAAGACAGTTACGTCCGCGCCGGCCAATCTGTGCCGCTCAGCTAGGGGATCCACATGACGAGCACAGAGAACCCGGCAACTCCGACGAACCCCGATGTGCACTACAAGGACCCGCAGCCGAACGCGGGCCTCACCAACTATCCGCCTCACGACCAGTGGCACGACTGGACTGAACTCGACGCCAAGGCATGGCCCAACAAGGTCGAACGCAAATACGCGCTCGTCCCCACGACGTGCTTCAACTGCGAGGCTGCGTGCGGCCTTGTTGCCTACATCGACAAGAGCACAGGTCAGGTTGCGAAGTTCGAGGGTAATCCCGAGCATCCGGCCAGCCGCGGTCGGAACTGTGCCAAAGGGCCGGCCACGCTGAACCAGGTCTATGACCCAGAACGCGTGATGTACCCGATGAAACGGGTGGGCGAGCGCGGCGATGGGCAGTGGGAGCGCATCTCGTGGGAGACAGCGCTCGAGGAGATCAGCTCACGGATCCGGAAGGCCATCGTCGAGGGTCGGCGTGATGAGGTGATGTACCACGTCGGCCGACCCGGCGAGGACGGCTACACCGAACGAGTGCTTCAAGGCTGGGGCGTCGATGGTCACAACAGCCACACGAACATCTGCTCGTCGAATGCTCGTATCGGCTACCAGAGCTGGATGGGACACGACCGGCCGTCATCGGACTACGCCAACGCCGAGGTCATCTTCCTCATCTCGTCGCATCTCGAGGCCGGACACTATTTCAACCCGCACGCCCAGCGAATCATCGAGGCGCAGCAAAAGGGTGCGACGGTGATCTGCGTCGACCCGCGCCTGTCGAACACTGGCTCGAAGGCTGATCACTGGCTGCCCGCATGGCCTGGCACCGAGCCGTTCTTGTGCCTCACCCTCGCGAACCTGCTGCTGCAGAGCGGAACGTGGGACCGCGAGTTCATGCGCCGTTGGACCAATTGGGAGACGTATCTGCGAGAAACGCGGCCAGATCTCCCCGTCGAGTTTGCTTCAGTCGAGCAGGCCATGAAGGACGAGTACGCCGGGTACACCCCAGAAGAAGCAGAGCGAATCTGTGGCGTGTCCGGCGATCAGTTGGTGGCCATAGCGGAGATCATCGGGGCTCACCCCACCAAGTTCGCCTCACACAACTGGCGAGCAGCCGGCGCAGGCAACCTCGGTGGCTGGCAGACGGCGCGGAGTCTCTTCTTTCTCAACGTTCTCACCGGATCAGTCGGCACTGTGGGCGGTACCAGCGGCAATGGCTGGAACAAGTTCAAGCCGCACGCGCCCCTCGGCCACAAGACCATCGACCACTGGAACGAGATGTCGTGGCCGAAGGAGTACCCACTCAGCTACCACGAGATGTCGATCCTGCTCCCGCACTTCCTCAACGAGGGTCGCGGCAAGCTCGATACCTATTTCACCCGCGTCTACAACCCGATCTGGACCAACCCGGATGGGTTCTCGTGGATGGAAGCGCTCAAGGACCCCGCAAAGGTCGAGTGTCACGTCGCGCTCACGCCGACGTGGTCCGAGACGTCGTGGTTCGCCGACTACGTGCTCCCGATGGGCGTCGGATCCGAACGCCACGACGTCGCGTCGTTCGAGACCCACGCTGGTCGCTGGATCGGATTCCGCCAGCCGGTCATGCGTCGATACGCAGAGCTCCAGGGCGAGGATCTCGACGAGAACACCCGCACACACGAGTTCAACCCAGGCGAGGTCTGGGAGGAGAACGAGTTCTGGCTCGACCTGTCGTGGCGAATCGACCCTGATGGGTCGCTCGGCATTCGCGAGCATTTCGAGAGTCGATCGCAACCAGGCAGCCTCATGTCAATTGACGAGTACTACGGCCTCATGTTCGAAGAAGAGGTTCCCGGTCTCGCCGAAGCCGCTGCCGGAACAGGTCAGACTGCGCTCGAGTACATGCGCGATCGTGGCGCTTTCGCGGTGCCTGGCGATCCCTATACGCCGTACGAGAATTCGATCGATGCTTCCGCTGTCGAGGGATGCGAGAAGGACGAGGAGGGTGTATTCCGCAAGCCCGGAACCGCGGGGACCTTCGACGGGTCAGCCGCGTCGTTCGCTGATACGAAGCTCGCGCCGCTTGGCGATGGGTCGCCGGCGGTCGAAGTCGATGGCGAGCTAAAGGAGGGCTTCCCGACGCCCTCGAAGAAGCTCGAGTTGTTCTCGACCACGCTGAAGGAATGGGGCTGGCCCGAGTACGCCACACCGAAGTGGATCCCGAGTCACGTGCACTGGGAAGACCTCGACATGGACCCGGCTGCCGATGGTTCTGGTGGCAACGAGCGCATCCTGCTGCCGACGTTCCGCATCCCGACGCTCATTCACACACGCTCGGCGAACTCGAAGTGGCTCAACGAGATCAGCCATCGTCATCCGCTCTGGATACATCCAGAAGACGCGGAGAAGCTCGGCATCGCCGAGAACGGACTCGTCCGCATCAGCACCCGTATCGGACACTTCGTCATCCAGGCCTGGCGCACCGAGGGCATTCGGCCTGGCGTTGTTGCCGCATCGCACCACATGGGTCGTTGGCGTGTCGAAGAAGACAAGGCCCGTTCGTGGGGCGCCGGCAAAGCCGAAATCAAGAACGAGGGCACCAGCTGGTCACTCAAGCGGACCAAAGGCATGTCGTCCTACGAATCCAGCGATCCTGACAGCGGCCGGATCTGGTGGAACGACACCGGCGTGCATCAGAACCTGACGTTCGCCGTTCAGCCCGATCCGATCAGCGGTATGCAGTGCTGGCATCAGCGGGTTCGCGTGACCCCTGCTGAGTCAGACGATGAGTACGGCGATGTCGTTGTCAACACCGCAAAGAGTCGCGAGGCCTATCTCGACTGGCTGTCGAAGACCCGCCCGGCTCCAGGGCCACACGGTCTACGTCGCCCGCTCTGGTACGCACGTCCCCTCAAGCCAACGATTGACGCATACAGGCTGGGCTAGCTCGACTGGGTGCCGAGTTTGGCGGTGAGCGCGGCTTCGGTCGCGGTGTGATTGGCAGGAGTTGCTGCTGATATCGGACTCAGCCATGTGACGGAGACCTCGCCGCGTTCGACCGCGCCGGTGTCGGTCGTCGCTGGCAGATCGGTCTTGTCGCCCCACTTCAACGACACGTCGAATCGTCCGTGTGTGCCATCGACCGGGGTGAGTTCTGGCATGGTCATCGTGCGGGTCGGCATCTCGGCGACCTCGGTCATGCGCCAACCGTTGAGATCTTCCAGGGCGAGGTTCGGCACATTGATGTTCAGCACAGACGGGTCGTCCGGTGGGTCCGAGAGGAACCCGGCCAGCGCGATCGCGGTGACCTCGGCGGCGGTGTTCCACTTCTGATTCTCGATCATCGAGTCCCAGTTCTGGCCCTCGACGCCCCAGTTGTCGACAGCCTGACTCACGGCGATGCCGTGAACGCCGCCGCTGCGAGCGGTCATCGCGGCACCGACTGTGCCCGAGTGATATACCGACCGCCCGACATTGGCGCCGGGATTGATGCCGGACACGACGAGGTCGAATGGGTCGCCGAACACGTTCAGCCTTGCGAACATGACACAGAGCGCCGGTGCTCCGGTGACCGACCACGACTCGTCGATTCCCTCGATCTCTCGTCGTTCGATCTGTGGATCCATCAGATGGAGTGCACCGATTGCTGCCGATGCACCTGAATACTCCGAGTCCGGGGCAACAATCGTGACCTCACCGAACGGTCGCATCGCCCGAGCCAGTACGTGCAGGCCGACCGAATCGATGCCGTCGTCATTCGTGACCAGAACTCGCATGTCATGGACCGTATCGGCTGTGCGACGACATGTGGCCATCGCTCGGTCACCAGGCGATGGGCGTCAGTCCGACTTCAGTCGCGATGTGTGTCATCGTCACGTCATGGCTGTCGGTTGGCAGGGTGGATGTGACGAGGCTGGACGTCGTGACGGCGATACGTTCGATGCCAGGACGACACAGAGCCAGCAGCCGGTCGTAGTAACCCATGCCGTGACCGAGTCGTGTCCCGTCGGCTCCGAACAGTACGCCCGGTAGGAGTACCACGTCGATGGCTGCCGGATCGATGGTCGGTGCGTCCGCTGCCGGCTGGTCGAATCCGTAGCGGTGGCGTTCCGTCGGGCCGTCGTAAGAGTGAACCGTGAGCGGACCTTCGGCTGGCGTGCGTGTGGTGGCGAATCGGGAAGGCCCGATTCGAGCAACCAGACCAGAGAGATCGATTTCGTGTGACATGGCGTTGAACGTCAAGAACAACGAGTCGTCAGGTCTGTCCGTCAGGTGAGCCACGAGATGGTTCACCACTTCGGCCGTCTCGTGCGTTGTAGGGGTTCGCTGGATTGCTGCTGCCCATGCTCGCCAGGCTCGCTTTGTCGTCATCGTCGATCAATCGCTGCGACTTGGTGGGCTGTGAGATTCCACGGAGCCCACTCGATGTCGTCCGGGGAGAAGGCCGAAGCCGCTTCCGAAAGGTTTCTGGGTGCCTCTGGGCCGAATATCGACTCGAGAATCTGTCGGGTGACGGTCTCGGCACTCACACCGAGTGCTTCGAGGTCATCCAGAGTGACTGCTCCGTCGCGCTTGGCAAGCCGGTCGCCAGAAGGTCCGTAGGCCAGCGGCACGTGAGCGTAGGCGCGGTCGGTGAACCCGAGCGCCCGCCCAACCGCGATCTGCGCTGGCGTCGAGGGGAGGAGATCGTCGCCTCGGACGACTTCCTCGATGCCTTGGTCGGCATCGTCGGCCACCACCGCGAGGTTGTACGCAGGTGTTCCGTCGTTGCGTCGCAGAACGACGTCGTCGATCAACGTGCTCGACGGTCCCGCTATGCGATCGTCGAAGCCGATCGGGTGGTCATCGCCTCGGAATCGGATCGCGGCTGGACGTCCGGCGCGGCGATGGTCGGCATGCTGGGCTGAGGTCAGATCACGGCAGGTGCCTGGATAGTGACTGGTAGGTCCATGAGCAGCTATCGCTGCGTCGCGGACCTCGCGCCGCGAACAGAAACACTCATAGGTCTGGCCCTGTTCCACAAGACGTTCGAGGCAGTGGTGGTAGAGGTCGAATCGATCGGACTGATGCTCGATGTCGCCATCCCACTCGACGCCGAGATTTGCCAGGTCGGTGAGTTGGCCGTGCTGGTGATCGCCGTTCTGGGTGCTGGGGTCGAGATCTTCGACTCGGAGAAGAAATCGCGATCTGGCCGATCGAGCGAACAGCCACGCAACAACCGCTGTCCTGAGGTTGCCGAGGTGCAGTTGACCGGTCGGACTCGGCGCAAATCGACCTACCGCCACAGTGAGGTGTTCCGCGTGCTCAGGCGAGCGGCCAGGTGAGGTTCAGTCGTCCGATCATGGCGCCGACCGTTTCGGGAATCGTGGCCTCGACGGTATGCCACACCTCGGGGGACAGGACCCAGGTGGTCTTCGGTGGTTCGCCTTGGCCTATCCGGTATTGCCCGCCCATGATGCCGTCGAGGGCTGCGTAGAGCCTGCCGTCGACGCACAGCACCAGATGGCACTCGGTGTCGACCACGTGCGTCGGAAGTTGGATCGGGATGGCGATCCTGCCGACGATCCAGCCTCGTGGTCGGCGTCCGAGTCGAAATTGACGCTTTCTGAACTGACGGTCGCGAACGAACCCTCGTGACCCCGGGTCCTTTGCGTCCTTCAAAACCGACCGGAAGGTGTTGACGATGTAGCCGAGTTCGTAGCGGCGTGCCGTCTCGGCCCTGATCGCCTCGCGAGTGTGGTGGCGCTGCAACCTGGCAGCATCGGTGTTGAGTACCCGTTCCTGTCGGGCAGCTTCGCGCTTCGTCAGACTCGGATCGTGCTGCTCGACGCGGATCGAGGCCTCGTGTAGACGCTCGCTGAGATCGCTCACCCGGTCGACGATAGTTGCCAGGCCCGCTCAGCGACACCTCGTGAACTGTCAGAGGATCAGGACAGTTCGAAGATGATGTCGTGATCACTGAGAGAGCGACGCACATCTGTATCGGCGACGGCGGGGACGTTGGGGCACCATCTGGCCATGGCCTCTTCGAGAGTCGCCTTCACGAGCTTGGCCACCTCGGGGGCCTCGGACTCTTCGCACTCGACGACGACCGAATCGTGGACGGTCTGGATCGGGTCGACACCCGGACGATGACGGAGTACAGCGTGGAGGGCGCCGTAGGCGTCGAGCATCACGTCGGCCACGCCACCCTGGATCGGAGCGTTGCGGTAGGCGTTGGCCATCTGGGAGATGCGCTCGCGCAGGGCCCCGTCGAGCAGGCGGATCTGTGCCTCGGAGCCCATTTCGTCGGCCACGGCGTCGATGACCGCCCGGCGAAGGGCTCGGTTCTCGAGGATCTTCGTGATCTCGCCGTCGGTCAGGGGGATGCCGCCCGGCCTGAAGTTGATGTTGTGTTCCTGTTCCAGCCGCGAACGGATGGCCATTGGCCCGGGTTTCGGCGAACGAACGATTGTGGCTGCAGCCGTCGACAGGATGCCTTCGGTGTGGAATGTGAACTGCTGACGACGGCCGGCACGGGTGTGGGACGCGAAACCGAAGAGGTCCCCGTGTTCGTCGAGAACGATGGGAGCGTGGAAGCCAAGGATCCAGGCCACTTCTTCTAACGACAGATTCAGTGTCGGATCGGCTGTGACCTCTTCGGCCGATGGCCAACGGCGGTTGAATTCGCGGAACGACCGGCGCACGTCGCGAACTTCGCGCCACAGCGCATGGAGGCGCAAGGTCGCAGTCCAGTTCATCGCGCCAGGGCGGGCTTGTAGCCGGTCGATGAACTCGTCCCGTTCATCGCACCATGCTGAAACGCCTCGATAGACGCTGAGGTACGCATCGAGGAGACTCCGACCTTCCTCGGCGCTCGTCTCGACCCCTGAGAGCGACAAACTCCTGGCCAGGCCGGCACCGCGCTGGCCGTAGACGATGCCGAAGTTGATGCGTTTGGCCTTGGCTCTCAGCTCTTGATATTGCTCTGGCTCGTTTTCGGCGACGTCGGCCATGCTGATGCCGAACATCGCTTCGGCGGTGGCGACGTGGACATCGACGCCGTCCACAAAGGCCTGGCGAAGGGCAGAGTCTTCCGAGACCTCGGCCACGAAACGCAGTTCGGCCTGACTCAGATCGGCGTGGACAAAGACGCGGTTCGGGGTCGTTGGCGTGAAGTACGGCTTCATCCTGGGCGACAGGTTCTGCGCATTCGGGTTTCTGCTGGCGAGGCGACCGGTGTTCGTGCCGACGACCTGGAGGTACTCGGGTCGGACGCGACCGTCGGGGTCGAGATGATCGCGGATCCCCTCGCCGTACGTGGAGAGGACCTTGGCAAGCTCGCGATATTCGAGCATCGTCTCGCACAACTCGCCGCCGATCTCCGAGAGGGTGGTCGCTCGCAGCGGGTCCGTCGGCAGCAGGAGTCTGTCTTCGGAGTGCCGGGTCTTGGTCCATGCCCTGACCTGTGTCTCCGCGTGTCGGTTCAGGATGCCTTTGCTCTGTCGCTCGCTGCCAGGGTTCCATGAGGGTTCGACGTGCTCAGAGAAGAGGCTTCCTTGGCCGCCGCCGGTGAGATTGGCGAGGTGCGACACGACCTCTCTCTGACGGATCCTCATCTGGTCGAGTTCGCCTTCCCAACCATCCCAGTTGAAAGGGAGCCCGGCTCGTTCCATGTGGTCAAGGAAGGGTCGGGCCCCCATCTCGAGTTCACACACTGCATCGAGCCCGGCTTCTGAGACGAGAGGACGCAATACGTCGCCGACCCAGAGTGTCTCGACAGCGTCAGCTGCGGCATACCGAAGTTGCTCGTCGGTCAGAACGCCCTCGGCTCGGTACGAGAGCTGTGTGGTGCCCTTGCCCTCTGCGGTCAGCCCGAGGTAGTTCTCGGTGGCCCAGGCGAGGCCGTGGTAGAAGCCGAATCCGCTCAAGCCCTGGTGCAGGAGTGCATCGGCGATCTGCGCGTCCCACCAGGTGATGTCGTCGATCGGTTCACCTGCGTTCCGTGCAGGCTCGAGCAGATCTCGGTCGATGACACGTGCATCGAAGTCGGCGTTCCATGCATCGCACGAGATTCCCGAGAGTGCGACGGCGAGAGCGACGCAGTCGATGCGGGCTGCGTCGACGACCCACGCTCGTTCCTGTCCGTTGTGGTCGCGAGTCGCGGCGGACACGACACGAAGTTGGCCGATGCCGTTGTCGACGAACACGGTCTCGGTGTCGACAGCGACACGCGGTGACGTTCGTAGAGCGCTCCCGAACTCCAAGAGCAACTCGTTGCTGACAACGGTGACGGCGACGTCGCCGGGGTGGCGCGTCGCAGGTTTCGTGTCGGGTCGCGAAACAAGGCTCACGCCGTCACTCTAGGAAGCGGGAGGGACAGGCGTGAGCAGAAGTTGCAGCGGTGCTCAGCCCATCGCTGAGGTGTGCTCGGGTCGCACGCGAATGACAACCCGTTCGTCGCCCGGCTGATTGCCAGCGTAGACGTCGAGGCCCAGGTACTTGCTGGCCATCGAGTTGATGAAGTCACAGTTCGGATCCTCGTCGATTCGTTCGACGGTGCCGCGAACTTCGAGATAGCGGTACGGGTCGGTGGGGTCGATGATCGACATCGCGATCGACGGGTTGGCGGACAGGTTCCTGAACTTCTGTCGTTCCTTTGTCAGGCTGAACGAGACCAGTTCGCCGTCCCATCCGTACCAGACCGGTGAGCATTGAGGCTCGCCGTTGGGTCCGACGGTGGCGATGTGGGCAAAGCCCTTTGCTTCGAGCAGATCGATGTACTTCTGAGGAATCGTCATGATTGCGTCACCGTAGAGCCGGTGGAGTCAGCCGCCGGAATTGACGGCACCAGCCTCGGCGGGAAGTGGTGTCTCGTCATCGACGTCATCAAGCCAACCAGCGGGAAGAGCTACCGTCTTCGGCCCGCCGGTGTGACTTCGCTTGGCGCGAAGTGCTTGTTCGGGGAAGTCCGATTGGGGGAACTCGTTGACCAGGTCGATCAGCTCCGCGACCGACTCGATACCGGCCAGCCGAGCACGCATGGCCCCGCCAATCGGGAAGCCGGTGACGTACCAGATGGCGTGTTTACGGAAGTTCCTGATGGCCCGTGGATCGTCGTACCAATCGACGAGCCTCGCAGCATGGTCGACCATGGTGGCTCCGACTTCGGCCAGTGTCGGCGGAGCGAGCGGTTCCTCGCCGGCGAAGACCGATGCGAGGTCGCGGAAGAGAAACGGGCGGCCGAGACATCCGCGACCCACGACGACACCGTCGCATCCTGTGTGACGCATCATCCTCAGTGCATCCCATGCTTCCCAGATGTCGCCGTTGCCGAACACCGGAATCGAGGTGACGTGTTGCTTCAACTCGCCAATCGCATCCCAGTCGGCATGACCGCTGTACAGGTCGTGTGCGGTGCGGCCGTGAAGAGCGATGGATGCACAACCCTCGTCCTCTGCGATGCGTCCGGTGTCGAGGAATGTGAGGTGGTCCGCGTCGATTCCCTTTCGGAACTTGATGGTGACCGGTACTTCGCCGGCCGAGGAGACCGCAGCGCGGATCATCGTGGCGAGCAGTTTGCTCTTGTACGGAAGTGCCGAACCACCGCCGAGGCGCGTGACCTTCGGTGCTGGACAGCCGAAGTTCATGTCGATGTGGTCGACGCGTCCCTCTTCGACCAGCCGCTCGACAGCACGCGCGATGCTCTTCGGTTCTGTGCCGTAGAGCTGAATACTCCTCGGCGTCTCTTCGTGGCCGAACTCGGCCAGTTTCCACGTGTTCGCGTTGTTTTCGAGCAGCGCACGCGCGGTGATCATCTGGTTCACGTACAGCCCAGCGCCGAACTCACGGCAGAGTTCCCGAAAAGGAACGTCGGTCACCCCTGCCATCGGGGCCAGGATCACTGGAGCCTGCAGTGCGATGGGCCCGATCGTCGGAGGTGGGAACTCGCCAGGCGCGGCAGCGCGAACGTCAGCGTTCAGCTCAGACCGGGGTGCGAGGAAGCCCGTCGACATGGTGGCAACGGTACAAGCGGCGCAGCCAAACTCACCTGCGGAGGGATCGCACTGGATGGCCGACGTCAGCGAGCATGGCCGTCGTCTCCGCCAATGGCAGCCCGACGACGTTCGTGACGCTGCCGTCGACTCGGCCGACAAAGGCGCCACCCGCCCCTTGGATGGCGTAGGCGCCGGCCTTGTCCATTGGCTCGCCCGAATCGACATACCACTCGATGTCGGCGGCGCTCAGTTCGACGAACGTAACCAATGTGGTGACGACTTCGGTTCTTGACTCCGTCGATGTTTGGACTGTGACCCCGGTGAGCACTTCGTGTGAACGCCCGGAAAGTGAGGCGAGCATCCGTCGGGCATCGTGTGCATCTGTCGGTTTGCCGAGAATTGCATCCTCCAGGACGACGGTGGTGTCGGCCGCGATGACGACCTCGCCGGCCACCTCGGAGGCCTTGAGTTGGCTGAGCCGCCGTACGTAGGAGACAGCGTGCTCGTTCAACAACGGTGTTTCGTCGACATCGGGTGGATCGGCGATGAAGGCGAGTCCGAGGTCAGCGAGCAGTTGGGACCTGCGAGGCGAGCCGGAGGCGAGCACCAGCCGCGAAGATGTCACGCGGAGGTGGTCTGGTCGGGCTTGGGGTCGTAGCCCCGCCTGGTGAGCTCTTGTTCGATCTCGGCGATCCTTGCGAAGACTCTCTCAGAACCTTGACCTCGCATCAACGCGTTGTTCAGCGTCCCGCCGTACTTCGATGACAGCGCAGCGACATGGCTTCCGCCACCTCGAGCTTGGGCTTGGTAGGCCATGTTGATCTTCGACTTCCGCATCTGCGATAGCTGCTTTCGTCGCTCCGCCAACTCGGCCTGGAGGTCGAAGATCGAGCGGCGGGAATCTCTGCCTTCGTGGAAGACCTTCGCCTTTGCTCGGAGTTCGTCTCGTTCGAGTGACAGATCGAACCGACGCTGGAAGTCGCTGCCGCTAGTGGCCAACAACTCATCGGTGACCTCGGCGAGACGCTTCACGATGGAGTCAAGGTCATCCATACCGTCAGCATATGGTCGTTCGAGAAGGCTCAGACTTGCGATCAGCCTATGGGGACCGACGTCCGAGATATCACAGACACCGACATCAGGCGGGATCTGATCGATTCACACGTGGCGTTGCTCGACGCTCTCACGAAGCCAGGCCACTGGTGGACGAGCGCTGAGCGCGTCGCCATCGCGGCCGAGGCACGTCGTGCGCTCGACAACCACGAGCTTCCCCCCTGGGAATCACCATCGATTGACGAGGGAATGATCGGCGACGACCACATCTTGTCGCCAGCGGCGATCGATGCAATCTGGCGAATCACGAACCACCCTGGAACGCTCACCAGTTGGTGGCATGCCGATGTCGTTGCTTGCCTGCCGAGCCCACATCATTACGTCGAGATGGCAGGACTCGTCGCGATGCAGAACGTCGTCGATCGTTTCGCGTCCATCGTCGGCCTCCAACGCATCTCTCTTCCCGAGCCCGGTGAAGGCGAACCATCGCGGATGGTCCATCCGGAGGCGGCGGTGACGACTCACTGGGTGCCCACCACTCCCGGTCCTGGTCCGAACGTGCTGAAGGCGATGAGCATCATCGATTGTGACGAGCCGGTCAGAGACGCCCTGCGAAACGCGCACTACCTCGACCGTGGAGCACTTCTCGGCGATCTCGATGGCGGCGCCGGAGTACCACATGGCGAGCTCCTGGTGGCGTTCGTCGATGCGGTCAGTGCCGGAGGCGACATTCTCGCCGCCGAACGAGACCGACTGATCGCGACGCTCGGCGAGGTGATGCTCGTCGACGTGGCCGCTGTTGTGGCGAACTTCTACATGATGACCCGCATTGCCGACTCGACTGGAACCCCGCGCGACGAAGGCAGTGTCGTTGTGAGCGAGCAGATCCGCAAGGACATCGGTGTCAACGACTATGTGTCGAAACGACCGAGCCCCAGCTGAGGTCACTTCGGCCTATCTTGGCGAACAGGCGTACAGCAGACAGGGGAAGCCATGCAGAGTCACGACGTCGATTACGCGATCACCGGTGACGATCTTCAGTTCGTCGAGGTCGAACTCGACCCAGCTGAGACGGTTGTCGGTGAGGGCGGCACGATGATGTACATCGAAGATGGCATCACGTTCGAGACGAAGATGGGTGATGGCTCGGAGCCAGACCAGGGCATGTTCGGCAAGCTCAAGGCGGCCGGGAAACGGGCCATCACGGGTGAGTCGGTGTTCCTCACGCATTTCACCAACACTGGCGGAGGAAAGAGGAAGGCTGCGTTCGCGGCGCCCTATCCCGGGAAGATCGTTCCGATGGACCTGGCCGAGGTCGGGGGCACGATCATCTGCCAGAAGGACTCGTTCCTCTGCGCCGCGATGGGCACGAAGATCGACATCGCATTCCAGAGGAAGCTCGGCACCGGCCTGTTCGGGGGTGAGGGCTTCATTCTCCAGAAGCTGACAGGCGATGGGAACGCCTTCCTCCATGCCGGCGGCACCGTTATCGAGAAGCACTTGTCCGGTGAGACGCTTCGGGTCGACACCGGCTGCATCGTTGCGTTCGAGCAGAGCATCGAATACAGCATCGAGCGTGCCGGAAACCTGAAGTCGCAGATCCTCGGCGGCGAAGGCCTGTTCCTCGCAACGCTGACGGGCGTGGGCAGGGTGTGGCTTCAGTCGCTTCCGTTCAACCGCCTCGCTGACCGAATCCTCGAGAATGCCCAAGGGATGCGATCGGACGATTCCGGTTCGGTCATTGGTGGGCTCGGCACCATCTTCGAACGAGACTGAGCTCGGCCCGGCTCAGGCAGCAGCGTCCCATTCGACGAGCAACCTGTCGAACTCCCGGATGAGGCCGATGGCCGAATCTCCCGTAGCGCCATTGTCGAGCGCTCTGTGGTCGGCTTGGTGGAGGTGAGCGAGACCGCGGGACTCCGCATGTGCATTGTCTTTGCGAAGATGGCAGATCGGTACGAGTCAGTGCAGTTCGTCGGGGACCATGAGACAGAGCAAGCGTAAACGCAGTCGAGCTGTCGGAGTTGCGGACTCGGTTCTGCCCCCTGAGTGTGGGCGGAGGGCCGGAATGTCTCTAACATCATCCAAATGGCAGAAGCTGGGAGAGTCGCGATTCGAATCGATGCCGATACAGGTCAGAAGCTCTTCGACACGAGGGCAGCCAAGTCATCGGACAAGATCGCAGGGTCTGGGTACTCGCTCGATGTGAAGCCAGAAGACAAGGAGCTTCCCCCGCCACCACCTGGTGCTGCATTCAACGCCGATGAGCAGGCCAAGTATCGCGAGTTCAAGGAAGCTCGTGCCGGCGCCGCCGACTACATGAGCATGGAAGGCGAATTCCGCCAGTACCTCGATGACGTGTATTCCGAGGATCCCATTCCGAGGGATGCGCTCACCGACGAGTGCGACGTGGTCGTGATCGGCGCCGGTTTCGGTGGCCTTCTCGCCTGGCACAAGCTGCGCGCCGCAGGGTTCACCGATGTCCGGTTCTGCGAGAAGGGCGGCGATGTTGGCGGTACCTGGTACTGGAATCGATATCCGGGCATCGCCTGCGACGTCGAGTCGTACAGTTACCTCCCGTTGCTCGAGGAGATGGACTACATCCCGACGATGCGTTTCGCCTCTGGGTTCGAGATTCTCGAGTACTGCCAGACCATGGGCGAACGGTTTGGTTTCTACGACCACTGCCTGTTCCACACCACGGTCGAGCGCACCGAATGGGACGAGGATGCCGGTCGCTGGACCGTGCTCACCGATCGCGGCGACGCCATGCGAGCCAAGTTCGTGATCCTCGCCAACGGTATCTTGACGAACCCGCAACTCGCTCGGATTGACGGCATGCAGCTGTTCCAAGGCGAATCGTTCCACACCTCACGCTGGCGCTACGACGTCGACCTCGAGGGCAGCCGAGTCGGCATCATCGGCACAGGTGCAACCGCTGTTCAAGTGGTTCCGCAGATCGCCAAGACCGTTGGCGAACTCTTCGTGTTTCAGCGAACTCCATCTTCGGTCGACGTCCGCGACCAACGTGCGACGACCGAGATCGAGATCGAGCAGTGGAAACAAGAGCCGGGTTGGGCACTGCAGCGGCGTAAACGCCTCTCCCGCATCTCCGCTGGGCGTGCAGCCCTCCAGGCTGACGAGGACTATCTCTCCGGCAAAATCGACGACTTCAAGGTCCGCCGACAACACGCACGCAAGCTCACCACCGAGGAACTCGTCCAACGCCAACTCGATTCGAATTTCCGCATCATGGAACAGATACGGGCCAGGGTCGATGCCCAAGTCGACGATTCTTCGACGGCAGCTGCCCTCAAGCCCTACTACCCGTATGGGTGCAAGCGGCCGACGTTCCACGATGAGTACCTCACCTCGTTCAATCTCCCCCACGTCCACCTCGTGGACACAGCTCCTCGGGGCGTCGAGACGATCACTGAGCACGGTGTCGTCCACGATGGCGTCGAGTATCCGCTCGACGTGCTGATCTACGCAACCGGCTTCACGTGGATGGGAACTGCGACGTTCAACATGATCGCAGGTCGCGACGGCACGACACTCAGCGAGAAGTGGACGAGCGGGGGAACGAGGACGTTCCTCGGGACACACACAAACGGCTTCCCGAACTTGTTCATCATCAGCGGTCCGCAGGGTGGTGGGGGGAGCTTCAACTTCATCGACGCCATCGAGAACCACCTCGACCACGTGGTCTGGTTGTTGTCGACGATGCGTGAGCACGAGGTCGACGTGGTCGATGTCCACGAGGACGCCGAGCTCGCCTACTCCGAGCACTGCGCTCACGCCGATATCGCCACGGCCCCGCTGCGTGATTGCATCTCGTACTACAACGGTCACGGTGAAGCCGAGCCGGGAAGCCTCGCCTATTACGGCGGTGGCCACTGGCACAAATTCCGTATCGCGGCCCAGGAGTCACTTGACCCATACGCATTCGAGGCGAGATAGCCGGTGGATTCGGGATCGGCCACATTCACCTCCGATGTCGGGACCCTCACCAGCGAAGGTTGACTCATCCCACGCCAGGCACACCGGGGAGCACTCTCCCATTACCGAGTTGGCCGTGACCCCGTCGTCCATGCAGGAGCCACAGGTAGCCAGCCCCCTTTCGTCTCAGCCACAGGGTTTGCTTTTCCATGGCATCGACATCACATCAGCAACAGTCGAAGTGCTGGTAGTCCTTGGCGCTGTTCCAGAAGCCGCCCCAGCGCCAGCCGATGTCAGCGAAGGCTTGGACGATGACGTCGTTGGGGCCGATGAGGCCTGGCGCGTCGATCGTGCGGTCTAGGTATTCTGCGCCCTCGGGCGGAAGTAGACGGGTCGCCGATACGTAGGGGTTCACCAGCGGGTTGATGTCGATTGCCAGTCCGAACGCGTGGCGGCTCCAGACGCCGGGGCTCCAAGCGACCTCGCGGCAGTTGAAAGCGCTGGTGTTGTTGGCTGCCATCGACAGGTTGTCATCGCTGTCGAACGCGTCGACCAGCTCCATGCGTTGGATCTGATATCCGTCGTCGAAGAGCCTCGAGAAGACACTGACGATGTCGGTCGCATGATCTGCGGCGACGATCAACTCGCCGGTGACGGCCTCACCTTCATAGTTCCAGTGCGTCAGCTCGATGTAGGTGAGGCGATCGAGGCCAGCCGGGCAATCTTCACGCCAGCTGCTGGTCATGCGGGCTTGAATGTCTGCGGTGATCGCTGTCACCACAGCGCTGAACTTTGGTGCTGCTGTCGTCGTGGTTGTCGGCCGTTGGGGGGGTGCTGTCAGGGTAGGTGAAGTTGATGGCGTGGTGGTCGTCGATGATGGAAATTCGACGGTCGAGCTGGGAGCGATGGCTGTTAGTCCTGTTGTCGTTGTCGTTGGATTCGACCATGACGCAGTCCCGGGTTCGGTACGGCCACACGAGCTAGCGGTGATCGCCACGATGACGACGATGAGGAGCGATCTCGGCACATCTCCATGGTGCCTCGTGGATACCACTCCGCGACGGCGGACGGAACTACTGCTGCTCAGTCAAGAGTCGCTCAAGCTGACGCTGGTTTGTTCCCGATGAACCACTCGTCCGGAAATCCCGGATGCGTCTGCGGTGAGAACTGACGACGGATTCATGGAGGTAGGCGGATGTTCTTCCGCATTGCGAAGAGGCTCAACGAAGCCGGACAGGATGACACCGGCGGCATTGCTGCCGAATACGGCGTGATCATTGCAGGTATTGCCGTCGTCGTCGCCGTCGCTGCTGCCGCTCTTGGCGGCCGCGTCGGACCCCTGTTCGACGCCGTCCTCTAGGACTCGGTCGCAGCTCGACTGCGACAACCCGCGAGTCACCTGACGCCATCGGGGCGGCGACTACCGTCGTCGCCCTGATGTGCGTGCGGAAGTGGCTCCGTGGAAGTAAGAGATATTCAGCACCTCGGAACTTCCTTCAAACCGTGACCCGTCAGGTGGCTCTCGATGGAGCGGGACTTTGCTGAGATCGATGGGGTGAAGAGAAGGATCATCGTGACAGACCATTCATTTCGAATAAAAGTTCAAGGCGATGGGTTCCCGATGCCGATGACGTCCCAAAGGTGAACTGAGTTCGAGGAACGACTCGTTCTCACCAGCCGGAGGGTCGGAGGACCACATGACAGGGGATCGAACAACAAGGAGTCGATCTCGGCGCCGACGACAGCGTGACGAGGATGGTCTCGTAGCTGTTGAGTTGGCGCTCGTGTTGCCGGTGCTCGTGATGTTGCTGTTCGGTATCTTGCAGTTCGGTATCGCCTTCAATCGACAGCAGGGTGTTCACGCTGCGGCGAGAGAGGGCGCACGCGCTGGCGCTGTCGTGCCAGGCTCGGAATGCACTCGTGCCACAGACGCCATGGAGGGGCTCGGCGTGACCTCCTTGTGCACTGTCGTTCAGAACTGCCCCGGCGACAGGGTGATCGTGGAGGTCACGGCCGACACGGACATCGACATTCCGTTTGTCGGGTCACGAACCGTGACGCTGACAGGTCGAGGCGAGTATCGCTGCGAATGGTGACACGAAGGCGTCGAAATCAGGAGGGGGCTGCCGCGATGGTCATCGCGGTCTGCTCGACGGTCATTTTCGGTGCGGCCGCGATCGTGATTGACGCTGGTGACATCTGGCAGGAGCGTCGCCAGCTCACGGTGGCAACAGACGCTGCGGCTCTT
>JABABU010000044.1 GCA_014238065.1 Actinomycetota bacterium | reverse complement strand
GGTGAGGGCTGTACGGACCGCGGCGATGGCGGGAATTTCGTAGTTGACGCGAGGGTCGATGGCGGCTCCGTTGAGGAGTTGGCTGGCAATGGCGCCGAAAAAGCAGCGCGAACCCGATGTTATGAGGGGCAGTGGTGGGCGGCGAGAAAGTCGACGCCGGGGTTGTGGGCCCATACGAGGTGGTCGCGATCAAGGACCATGTCGTCGCAGGTGATGTCGTGTTCGAGCGTGATCGTGATGGCCGGATCGATACGGCACGTTTATGCCGAAATCAATCATGGTTTGATCATAACCACGTCAAGAAATTGAGTGCTCGGACGAGCCTGCAAAGCTAACGATGCTGTTTAGGTGAGCAGACAAAACGAGATGAGCTCTCGTGGAGTTGAAGGCTCATCCAAAATTGATTTGGCCAATTACGATCTGAGAGGCGATCAGCGAAGCTGCTAGGCGTCGTGACTATCTAGATAGGTGACCTGGAGATGCCCTGCCAATACGGGGGCAAGTAGTTCGGGAAGACCGGTGTCCATCCGCCATTGGAGGTAGGCTTGATGATTTTCTTTGACTGCAAATTTCTCCCAGAGAACGACAGTATCTGGGTTGCTGTCGTCGCTGTAAACCTCGATCGATTCGCAGCCTTCAAAGGCACGGGTGTCGGCGAGAGCTCCGCGGAGAATTTCGATCAATTCAGGGCCCTTGCCTTCTTGGCATGGGAATACAACGTGAATAGTTTGAGACATATTCGACTTTCGTCATAAGTAGTGGAAAACACGTGGATCCGAAGCTCAGCACCTTTGGCCACATTCGTCAAATCCTAGGGTCACGGTGGCTTCGTAGTTGAACTATTTGGTACGTTCGTGATAGTCAAAGCAGGTTTTTGTGAGTGACTCAGAACATGGTGAAGACCCGTCGACGGTCGTCCGGTGGGCCGGGTCTGTTCGAGTGGGTGGTCGCCCTACCAACAGTGCGGCGTGGCGATCATCTGCATCGACAACACCGAGATCGGGCCGGTAGCGGTGGTCGATGTCGTATGCGCCGACGGCGAGGTTCGTCGCTGCCAACTGTGGACCCTGCCGATGTGCGACGCCGAGGGCTTGATTCCCCGAGGGAAGCTGGTCGAGATGCCGGAGGTCTGCTGATGACATCGCACTCGTGGCTGAGTTCTCTGGAGCCCTACAACCTCTACACCTCGGACCCGGTCTTGCGTCGCGCCGTCGAGAGGGAGGGGGCGGGGTCGGCCGATGCAGGGCTGGTCGAGTTCGGTCGACGGGTCGGCTCCGAGGAGGTCTACCGCTGGGGATTCGAAGCCAACCGCTTCGGACCGGAGTTGGTCACCCACGACCGCTTCGGCGAGCGGATCGACGAGGTCCGCTACCACCCGTCGTATCACAGGATGATGGAGTTGTCGGTCGGTGCCGGCATCCACGCCTCGCACTACGGCGGCACCCCCGGCGACGGCTCGTATGTGGCCCGTACGGCCCGGATGCATCTGGTGAGCCAAGTTGAGGTCGGCCACGGCTGTCCGATTTCGATGACGGGAGCGGTCCTTCCCGCTCTCAGGGAGGAACCGGATCTGGCAGCTGTCTGGGAGCCACGCATCCGTACTCGCTCCTATGACCCGCGGTTGATCGACCCGGCGGCAAAGGCCGGGAACCTGCTGGGCATGGGGCTGACCGAAAAGCAGGGCGGCAGCGACGTCCGGGCCAACACGTCGGTCGCAGTCCCTGCCTACGGCGGAGGGCCGGGCGGCGAGTACCGACTCACTGGACACAAGTGGTTCAGCTCGGCCCCGATGTGTGACGCGTTCCTGGTGCTTGCACAGGCACCAGGTGGCATCTCCTGTTTCCTCGTGCCCCGAATCCTGCCCGATGGCACCCGCAACCCGCTGAGGTTGATGCGACTGAAGGACAAGCTGGGTAACCGCTCCAACGCGTCGGCCGAACTTGAATTCACCGACGCTGCCGGATGGCTGGTGGGGGAGGAGGGCCGCGGCGTCAACGTCATCATCAAGATGGTCAACGCCACCCGAGTCGACGTCACCAACTGGTCGGTTTCGCTGATGCGTCAAGCGGTGAGCCAGGCCGCGTGGCACCTCGGCCAGCGCGAGGCCTTTGGGGGACTGCTCATCGACAAGCCGCTGATGCAGAACGTGCTCGCCGACCTGGAGCTCGAAACCGAGGTCGGCACCATGATGGTCATGCGTCTCGCCGGGGCCTACGAGCGCGCACCCATCGACGAACACGAATTCGTCTTCCTGAGACTGTCATCAGCAGTGGCGAAGTACTGGCTCTCCAAACGGTCGAGCCCGGTCGTGCGCGAGGCCCTCGAATGTGTCGGCGGCAACGGCTACGTCGAAGAGTCGATCCTCCCCCGGCTCTACCGCGAGGCACCGCTCAACGCCATCTGGGAAGGCGCCGGCAACGTCATCGCTCTCGACGTGGTCCGCGCCTTGCAACGCTCACCTGAGTCCGGCCAGGCCTTCATCGATGAGTTGTCGTCTGCAAGAGGCGCCGACCGGGTTTTCGACCGCGAACTCGACCGACTCAAGCGGGCGCTGGCCGGACCAGTCGATGAAGCCGCCGCCCGCAGCCTTGTCGAGCAGCTTGCCGTGTGCTGGGGTGCTTCGTTGTGCCTGCGTCACGAACCTACGATCGCGGGCGCATACGTGCAGTCCCGCCTCGACGGCGACTGGGGTAGCGAGTTCGGCAGTCTGAACACCAGCCTCGACCTGGCCGACCTGGCTCGACGAGCGCGCCCCACCGAAACGCACGGTGGCGAGTGATGTACAACCTGAAGCTGAGTACCAGCTATGTCCCGGCCCAGCCTGGAGAAGGCTCCCGAGTTCTGGGTCGCCTGACACAGTCCACGACCGAGTTGCAAGAACTGGGCCGTCGGCTTTGGTGAGCCGTGATTGTTTGTTCGTGTCGGGGGTGAAGAGGCAGCCTGCTCGAGGCTGACGGGGGAGTGCGCTGGCGATGGCAACCGATATGGTCCTGCTCGGCGGGCCGATTCTGTTCTCGGATCAGACGTCGGCCGAAGACCTGGTCGAAGCGCTCAGCGTCGCGACAGCGGTCGACGTCCAAGTCGTAGCTGGCTGAACAAGGACAACGAAACACATGCACAGGTATCGCATCGCCGTCATACCCGGTGACGGCATAGGGAAGGAAGTCGTCCCCGAGGGTATCCGGGTGCTGGACGCGGCAGCCTCCCGTTTCGGGATTGAGTTCGAGTGGGCTCATTTCGACTGGTCATGTGAGACCTACAAGGCCACTGGCGCCATGATGCCTGAAGATGGATTGGCCGAACTCGGCCGACACGATGCCATCTTCTTGGGTGCTGTCGGATTTCCCGGTGTGCCAGATCACATATCACTATGGGGTCTGCTCATCCCGATCCGGAGGGAGTTCCAGCAGTACGTGAACCTGAGGCCTGTGCGCCTCTTCGAGGGGGTGCGATCGCCGTTGGCTGATCGCCGGCCAGGCGATATCGACTTCCTCATCGTGCGCGAGAACAACGAGGGTGAATACTCCGAGATCGGCGGATGTTTGTACGCGGGGACCGAGCAAGAACTGGTCGTCCAAGAAAGTGTCTTCACGCGCAAAGGAGTCGATCGCGTGCAGCGGTACGCCTTTGAGCTCGCAGGTAGTCGGCCCGCCAGACACCTGACCTCGGCGACCAAGTCGAACGGCATCATCCACACGATGCCGTTTTGGGACGAGCGCTTCGCAGAGATGGCCGTTGCATACCCCGACGTCACGACCGACCAGTACCACATCGACATCCTGACAGCGCACTTCGTGCAACATCCAGACTGGTTCGACGTGGTTGTGGGCAGCAACTTGTTCGGCGATATCTTGTCCGACCTGGGTCCGGCGATAACAGGAACAATAGGCATCGCGCCTTCGGCCAACCTCAACCCCGAAGGCGAGCACCCCTCGATGTTCGAGCCCGTGCACGGCTCCGCACCCGACATCGCAGGAAAGGGCATCGCCAACCCGATCGGCCAGATCTGGTCCGGCGCCATGATGCTCGATCACCTCGGGCATGGCGAAGCCGCCGCCGCCATCGTCGGTGCCATCGAGGTACTGCTGGCCGAGACCGATATTCGCACACCAGACCTTGGCGGCACAGCGACGACCGAGGAAGTCGGCAAAGCTCTTGCCGAGTCGCTGTAGGCAATTCGTCGGCCAACTCATTCTCGGGTGACCTGTTCGGTTGCAGAGTTCATCGGTTATGTCGGACGCGGATGTCTCCGATTGGGCGGGCTTAGCGGAAGGTGTGACGTTCGTGGATGTGGGTGGCCGACCACATGCGTTCGTGCACGTCGATCGTTCCGCCAGCAGAGAGATCAACTGTCAGGCCGGAAGCAGTGACGGTCTGGTGGTCCATCGCTTCGATCAATCGAATCCCTTTGACCGCTGCCAACTCAGCGATGAGCGTCTCGACGTTCCGATCCCACTCTGCGACGCCGTCAGTGCGGCAGTAGACGACTCGCACTACCCGGGTTCGAGCGGCCAGCGTCACCAGCGCTTCGGAAAACGGTTGCGCCGGTACGGCAGCACCATCCCAAAGTTCCTGAGCCTCTCGAAAGGCCGAAACGATGCCATTTGCATCTTCCGCCGCGTCCCGGTCGCAGGGACGCGCCTTGGGGTCTGGCGCTATCAGAACGAACTCGTCGATGACCTCGAGTTCTTCGGCGATGCGAACCGCCACCTGGCACCCCATCGACGACGCCACGAGTTGAACCGGCGTTGACCTGTCACCACGAGCTGTGTTCCACTCGACGAGTCGCTCAGCACGGTCGCACAGCGAGTCATCGGGCCCCGCCCAACTGTTCCAAATGGTCGGATGATCGAGAAGGGCGTTCGCGAGCGGGCCAGAACCGTCGTCTTGGCGTCCGCGGTATCCGTCCACGACCACAGTGACGGAAGAAGAGCCGACCATAGGCGGAGGATAATCCTCGTCGGGAAGGCGAATCACGCGCTGGGGGAGCGAGAGCTTCGAGATGCCCCGACTGCCTTCGCCTGACAGAACTCAGCGATGGCGACGAAGCGCGTTCTCGGGTTTCAGGTATCTCCACGGTCAACTGTTTGAGGGCAGGAGTGGATCCGCCTCATCAGCATGACGCAGACGCGATCGTAAACTGAGTGGAACTACGAGATACGGGGTGACGTGGAATCTGACTTCGACCGAATCATCGATCGCAGGAGAACGAATGCGGTCGCGACAGATGGATTCCGTGACTACCTGCTGGGCGGCGAAGAGATCGTCCTTCCCTGCCCAGACGCCGATGCGATCGCCATGTGGGTGGCGGACATGGCCTTCGCCTCAGTTCCGGCAGCGATCGATGCGATTCGTCAGCGGATAGCGCACCCGATCTTCGGCTATTCCGTGCTCGTCGACGACGACTTGTTCGACGCTTTCGCAGCGTGGTGCGCTCGACACTACGGCTGGGTTCCTTTGCGCGAACATTTCCTGACCTCCCCTGGCATCGTTCCCGCCCTTTTCGACCTCGTCGAATACATCCTCGAGAATGACGAAAAGGTGCTCACACTCAGTCCGGCCTACAGCCCCTTCGAACTTGCTGCCACTCGCGTCGGAAGACAGTTGGTCACCTGTGGTTTGCGGGAGTCGGGCGACGGTCACTACACCGTCGATTTCGCCGACCTCGAAAAGAAGCTGTCCGATCCGAAGGTTCGCCTGTTCTTCCTTTGTCATCCGCACAACCCATCCGGTCGGGTGTGGGAAAATGACGAACTCCGGGCCATGGCTGAGATGTGCTTTGCCCATGGAGTAGTCGTGGTTTCCGACGAGATCCACTGCGACCTTCGCCGAAGCGGACTGACCCACACCCCTCTGGCGAAACTCTTCCCCGAGTCCGACCAGATCATCACGTGCATGTCATCGAGCAAGACGTTCAATCTCGCAGGTCTTGGGATCGCCAACGTCATCATTCCGAATGACGAGATCCGAGACATCTGGAAGGATCGCAACTTTCCCAGCGTGAATCCCATCAGCGTGGCCGCAGCCACTGGCGCATTCCGCAACGGTGACGGTTGGCTCGCAGAACTGCGGACCTACCTCGACACCAACTTCGAACTGGTTCGCGACACGCTCGCCGAACAGCTCCCCGATGCGGTGTTCCGGATCCCGGAAGCTACCTATCTCGCGTGGGTCGACCTGAGCGCGTATTTCTCGGCTGATGTGGACCTCACTCGGTTCTTTGCGGAGCGGTGCGGCGTGCTCGTCGAAGGCGGTGAAAAGTTCATTGCCGACGCGGAAGGGCACGTGCGAATCAACCTCGCGTGCCCCCGATCGGTTGTGGACGATGCCCTCGCCAAGATCGTGACCGCAACGCTCGGTCGTACGATCGCGACGGACTGACAGAACATCTGATGAAACGAATCCATGACTTCGGTCGAAAGTCCGGGAAGCGTGACTCACGGTCCGAGATCTTCGGAATCTCAAGGGTGAGGGTGACCGAAACCCTGTCGCTGCACACGCAATCGACGTAGACCGAAATAGCGGGCGTGCTGTGCAACTACGCTTCGGTCATGATGGCACGCGACGTGACCACGGGCACCCAAGTGGCGAGATGGCCATTGCACACCGAGGACTTGATGTTGCTCCCGTTGCCTGCAGACGACCCCGATCCGGCCGCGTTCGACGACCCAACAGAGCTTCGGCCCGAACGGGCGAAGAATCAGCATCGGACATCCGGTGCTGGGATTCACCGTTGCGTCGAGTCCAACCTGGCCCGACTCGAATTGAGTGTCGCACTCCAGGGAGGGCTTCGGGCCTTGCCGGACTACCGACTCGATCCCGAGCAAGAGGCCAAGTGGGCGCCAGGTCAGATCAGAGGACTGAGATAGCCGCCCGTGACATTCAAGACCAACGAGGAGATGAACTGATGGACGCCACGATCGGATGGGTGCTCGACAGGGCAGCGAAGATGAACGCCACCGGAGAATCCACCGTGGATCTCGGTACCGGGGAGCGCAGGAGCTGGGCAGAAACAGCAAAGCGTGTCGCCGGGTTGTCCTCCGCCCTGCTGGCCGGGTCCCTCGACCCCGGTGATCGGGTAGGAGTACTGATGCTCAACTCGGCGCGTCACTTCGAACTGTGGTTTGCGCTCCCAGGAGCCGGGATGGTGCTGAACGACCTGAACTTCCGGCTCGCCCCAGAGGAGCTGAAGTTCATATGCGACGATTCAGGGGTCAGGACCCTCTTTGTCGACGACACCTTTCTTCCCGTCGCCCGCCAGCTGCTTGACCAGTGTGAGTCGCTACAGGAGCTGATCTGGACTGGTCCCGGTAGCGAAGCACCCGACGGCACGACCGCATACGAGACACTGGTGGCACACCCGGTCATCGATCTGCCAACGGCAGCTTCCGACGATCTGGCAGCCATTTTCTACACGGGAGGTACCACCGGTCTGCCGAAGGGCGCAATGCTGACGCATCGGAACATCACAGCCAATGCCTTACACATGGTCGCCACGGCCCGAATCGGTCCGACGGATCGATACCTGCACGCCGGACCACAGTTCCATCTCGCCGATGGTGCCATGACCTACTCGCTCACATGGGCCGGTGGCGCGCATGTCTTCATTCCTGCATTCGACCCCGATGTCACCGTCTCAGCGCTCGCAGGTGAGCAGGTCACCGTGGCGTTGCTCGTCCCCACGATGGTCACCATGACCTTGACGTGCGGCGCACTCGAGACCGTGGACCTGGACTCCCTCCGCTTGATGATCTACGGCGCTTCGCCGATGCCAGCGGAGGTGCAGCGGCAGGCGATGGAGGGATTCGGATGTGGTATGGCCCAGGCCTATGGGATGACCGAGGCGGCGCCTGTGGTGACATGGCTCGACGAGGAAACCCACCGGCGCGGTGCCGCTGGCGAGGAACCGTATGCCACCCGCCTGCGCTCTGCGGGAGCGCCGATCATCGGTGTGCGAGCGGAGGTCCGCCGGGAGGACGGCGCGGTGGCGCCGACAGGGGAGGCCGGAGAGATCTACATCCAGGGTCCGAACATCATGGTGGGCTACTGGAACCGTCCTGAGGAGACAGCCCACGCGCTGGTCGACGGATGGTATCGATCCGGTGACGTCGCCTACTCGGACGACGCCGGCTACCTCTTCGTCGTCGACCGGGCAAAGGACATGATCATCTCCGGTGGCGAGAACGTGTATACCAGCGAGGTCGAGAACGCGATCTACGCCCACCCTGCCGTCGGTGAGGCCGCGGTCTTCGGCATCCCCGATGACGACTGGGGAGAAACCGTACACGCAGAGGTCGTCCCGAAGCCGGGAGCAACGTTGACTGGCGATGAACTTGTCGAGCACTGCCGGGGGAAAATCGCAGGCTACAAGCTGCCTCGTTCCGTCATCATCCGTTCCGCTGATGAGGCCCTGCCCAAGTCCGGCGCAGGCAAGATCCTGAAGCGAGACCTTCGCGCTCCCCACTGGGAAGGCCACGAACGAAACGTGGGCTGAACCTTCTCTGAGGTTTCCGCCGCGAACTCATGCCGACTCCTCGAATCTCATCCACCGAGAACGACCACGGTTCCTGCTCAGGACTGCATTTGCCAACTCTGGAACAGCCCGTCAGTCGTCCACCCACCGTCTAGATTCGCTGAATGACCAGGGACATTGTCGACGAGCGTCTCATCGGTGCGCTCCACGTTCGCACCTTGACCGCTTCAGACTTGGACCGTGACCGGCCGAAAGATCATGTGGCCTATCAGGCCGGGACATTGTCCGCCCTCATGGACGGCAATTTCGATGGTGATGCGACGCTCGAGCAGTTACTCGCACATGGCGACATCGGAATCGGGACGGTCGAGGCTCTCGGGGGTGAACTCGTAGTGCTCGATGGCACCGCGTACCTGGTCGACGGGCATGGCCGCGTCACCAAGCCACCGCCGGGAACACGTACCCCCTTCGCCGTCGTCTGCCGCTTTCGGCAGGTCTCCGGCTTCGGGGTCGGCAAGCCCACCTCCCTGGCCACGGTTCGTCGCTTGATCGATGAGAAGGTCGGGGACCCTGATGTCCTCGTAGGGGTGCGGATTGATGGGTCATTCAGCACCGCAAGGCTCCGAAGCGTGCACCGACAACAGCGGCCGTATCCCCCGCTGGTCGAGGTGACAGATCATCAGACAGAGTGGGAGATCGACAGGGTCGACGGCACCATCGTCGGGTTCCGGTTCCCTGACCCGGCCGCTGCCATCGACGTGCCCGGTCATCACCTCCATCTCATCAGCAACGACCGTCTAGAGGGCGGGCATGTGCTCGATCTGCAGATTGAACATGGCACCGTGCATCTCGATACCAGCGACGAACTCCATGTCGAACTGCCCCAGGGCGTCTCCCTCCAGGACGGAGCGATCGTCGACCGCGATGCGATCGCCAGGGCTGAAGGCGGCGGCGAGCCTGCGTGAACGACAAGTCCGCTGGTGCCGACCTGGCGTGATTCCGACATGGTTTCCGGTGTCCTGGGGTAGGACCGATCAGAGTGAATCGATACTCGGTCCTCACACCATTCGATCGACGGGCGTCAAGGACGTGATGTCGAATTCGGGTTCTCGGCCGACGACGAGATCCGCTATGAGTTGGCCTGTCATCGGCCCGCGACCAAAGCCGCCCGATGCCAGCCCGCCCGCCAGGAACAGGCCCTGATGGCCAGGGATGGGTCCGATCAGTGGCCTACCGTCGAGGCTGAACGGCATGAGTCCGCTCCAGGTTCTGGCGGGCGGCAGGTTCTGAATTCCGGGCAGCAGTTCGGCCACGTGATCATGGTTGACGGAGATACCGTCGCTGTCGACCGTGCGGTCCGTGGTCAGGACTCGGTCACCCCCGAAGACGAACTCGCCGTTCGGTCGTTGTCGCCCGTAGAGATGCCGTGTGATGCGGTGTTCGAAACGGTGGGTCAGCTTCGGCGGCGTCGTGTTGTTCGTGTCCTCGTCGTCCCAGGTCCGTAAGGCTTCGGCCGCAGCGATTGCGTGCCGAAGCACGAGAGGTTGGGGCTCCGAAGCCCACATCTGCCCGCGCACGGCGACGATGGGCACATTGACTCCGACCATGGCTCCAAGCTCGGCGCACCACGGTCCAGCAGCGAAGATCACTGCGTCAGCTCTGAACACGTCGCGCTGTGTCTTTGCCTCGGTCTCGACCTCCCATCGGTCGTCAGTTCGAGGTCTGATGGCCGTGACTGCAGAGCTGGTCTTGATGACAGCCCCCGCAGACATTGCCTCGGTTGCGAATGCCCGGGTCGCTTTCACCGGCTCGGCGCGTACGGCAAGTGGGTCGAGGATGGCGCCGAGCAGGGTCGGGTCGACGAACGGTTCGAGTCCGACAAGTTCTTCGGTCGTGATCAGTTCGAAGCGACGACCGAGTTGCCGGTCGGCCTTGACCGATGCCTCTGCCCATCTCCACTCCTCCTCGGTCCGGATCAAGGTGAGTGTGCCCGTGAGATCGAGTCCAATGTCGTGACCTCGCTGCTGCGCCAGGTCGATATACCGATCGCGGCTGCCCATGTTGAGGGCCACATCGATCGTGGGTTGATCGCCCCATCCTCCTGCACCGATGACGCCGGCGTTGAGACCCGATGCCTCGCCCGCCACCGACCCGCGTTCGAGGACGACGACCCCCACCCCTCGCTCGGCCAACGTGAGTGCCGCCGATGTTCCGACGATCCCCGCTCCGATGACGACAACGTCCATCAGGTGAAGCTACCTTCGGGGGCGAAGAGACCAGCGCACAACTGGTCGTCCTGACATCCGATCCACTTGGATCACGTAGCTGTTGGCCCGATCTCTGTCGGTGTGATGGAGAGGATCCAGCGGGTCGTGGCTGGGTATGTGCAGCTCGGTTTCGCCGACTGGTGAGATCCGGTTCTCGTCACGCTGCTACAACAGGACCGGCGAAATACATGCCGCCATCGGTGCGAAGCGTTCACCCACGATCGTGTGCCAGTCTGCGGCAAGGACCGAGGGGACGCGCCATGACCATTGACCGGCCGAGTTCTGCGATCAAGGTGTTCACTGCCCGTCGAGTACGGACAATGGAACACTCGCAGCCAATCGCTGAGGCGGTGGCAGTGCGCGATGGCAGAATCGTTGAGGTGGGGACGCTGGAGACCATGCGCCCGTGGCTCGACAACCACCCTCATGAGATCGACGACACCTTCGCCGACCACGTGATCATGCCTGGATTCATCGATCCGCACCTCCACCCTTCCATGGCTGCTGTGCTGCTCCCGATGGAGTTCACGACAGCCACCGACTGGAGTCTTCCGTGGGAGGACGTTGGCGCCGTGGCCAGCCGGGTCGAGCTCCTCGAGCGGTTGACCGAGCTCAACGATCGTCTCGAAGCAGACGAACCACTCTTCGCGTGGGGTCATCACCCGATTTGGCATGGTGAGATCGATCGCCTGCAGCTCAACGACATTTCGGGGACTCGGCCGATCGTCGTCTGGCATCGTGGTTACCACTTGTTCATCGTCAACGACGCCTTCTACGCCTGGCTGGACGTCGACATGGACGCTGCTCGTCGGCACCCGCAAGTCGACGTCGAACGCGGAGCCTTCTTTGAAACCGGCCTCGGCTTCGCGATGCGCTACTTGGGCCCGTTCCTCCTCGGCTCAGAACGCTTCAGGGCCGGCCTCGATCGGATGCGTCAGGTCATCCATCACGGCGGGCAGACCACGATCGGTGACGCCGCTTTCGGGATGTACGGCTTCGAACGCGAATGGGAGCACCTCAACGACGTCATGGAACGACCGGACACGCCGTTCAGGATCCAGTTCATGGTGGCGGCCATGAACCCAGAGGGCCACGAGGCTTCAGACCGGTCGATGGTTGAGCACATTCTGCAACTGCCGGAGCGCAATACTCATCGGCTGCGCTTCAGCGACCACGTCAAGATGTTCGCGGATGGAGGTTTCTTCGCCGAGCTGATGCAGCTGGGTTTCCCTGGTCACCTCGACGGCCGCCATGGCGAGTGGATGACACCTCCTGCCAGGTTCGAAGAGATCGCGAGGTCGCTGTGGAATGCAGGACTGAAGATCCACGTACATTGCACCGGTGACAACGGGATCGAACTGGTGTTGCAAACCCTCGAGAAACTTCAGGCCGAGCGTCCGCGGTTCGATCACCGGTTCACCTTCGAGCACTTCGGGATCTCGCGCCCACAACAGGTCGACCGACTCGCCGCGCTCGGAGCCATAGCGTCGGTGCAGGTCTATTACGTCTACGAGCTGTCCCGGGCGTTCGCCGATCACACGCTTGGTTATGAACGCTCCTCGCAGATCTCGCGTCTCGGCTCGCTCGAGCGGGCAGGCGTTCGATTCGCAGTTCACTCCGACTACACGATGGCGCCTGCCCGCCCGCTGAACAATGCGTGGGTCGCGGCAAATCGAATCAATGAGTCTGGCGAAGTCATGTGCCCGAACGAAAGGATCTCGCTGGATGCGGCGATGCGGGCGATCACCATCAACGCGGCATACGTGCTCGGGCTCGAGAACGAGATCGGGTCGCTGTCGTGGGGCAAGATGGCTGACTTCACGATCCTGGATGCCGACCCGTACGACGTCGGGGTCGAAGGACTGAATGAGATTCCCATCTGGGGCACGGTGTTCGAAGGCGAGAAGTTCGCGATCGAGACGTGAGCGAGCGTCGCGTTCCGGTGACCGTCATCGGGGGCTATCTCGGTGCCGGCAAGACGACGCTCATCAACCAGCTGCTCGCAGGTCGTCACGGGCGCAGACTCGCGATCCTGGTCAACGACTTCGGATCGGTGAACATCGACGCCGGCCTCATTGCATCACACGACGGCGAAACCATCAGCCTCGAGAACGGCTGCATCTGTTGCTCGTTGGCCGACTCGCTAGGTGATGCTCTCGATGCGGTGCTGGCACTCGACCCGGCTCCTGATCAGATCGTGATCGAAGCAAGTGGCGTTGCCGACCCCGCGAAGGTCGCGTATTACGGACAAGGGTGGCCTGGCTGCCGTCTCGATGCCGTTGTCGTCCTTGCTGACGCCGAGATGATTCGTGGTCTTTCCGACGATCAGTTCGTGGGCGAGTTGGTCACTCGCCAGCTCCGCAGCGGCGACGTCGTCGCGCTGACCAAGACCGACCTCGTTCCTGACAGTTCCCTCGATGAGCTAGAGGCATGGATCAACACCATGGATGAGACGAGTGGAACCGTGGTTCGAGTCGCTCACGGCTTGGTTGACCACCGTGTCGTCCTCGACTCGGCCGGCGACGTTGCCAATTTCGGTTCGACGGGAGAATCGGTTGACGCCCATGAGTTGTTCGAATCGGTTGTGTTCGAGTTCTCCTCGGCGGTCGAACGTGAGTGGCTGGAGTCCGCACTCGAGAGCTGGTCCGACCAGATCGTGCGGGTGAAGGGCATCATCGCGCTCGTCGACGAGGGCAGACACCTCGTGCACCGGGTGGCGAAACGTTGGTCGATCGAGCCGACTTCAGACAATTGCCATGCGAACTCGTTGGTCGTGGTCGCCCTCAGCGGCGCCACAGAGCTGAGCCAGATCGCCGCGGATGTGAAGAGGGTCAACCTGCTCAAGGACTGACCGAGATGGCCTCGACCGCTGACCCGACTCGACGAAGTGACGCGGAGAGCAAACCCGCCCACGATTCTCTTCAGCCCGGTTGACCGCCGCCCTCGCCGACGTGGCGTTGTCGGAACCCGGCGCCGAGATCGGTACTGTGCCGTCATGCACGACTTCTACTCCGACACGAAGACCAAGCCGAGCACGGCCATGCGCAGAGCAGTGCTGGTGGCAGACGTCGGCGACGAGCAGAAGGACGAAGATCGGACCACCCGAGAGCTCTGCGATCGGGTGGCTTCGCTGTTGGGGAAGGAGGCCGCCGTCTTCCTGCCGTCCGGGACGATGTGCAACGAAATCGCCATCCGAGTCCACACGAAACCTGGGGACGAGCTGATCTGCGAACGGTCGTGCCACCTGATCAATTTCGAGACAGGGGGGCCGGCTGCGCTCAGCGGCGTGATGACCCACCCGATCGATGGTGAGAACGGTACTTACACGGCCGAGCAGTTGCGGGCAGCCATTCGCCCCTCGTCGCGATACTCACCTGAGAGCCGCCTCGTTTCGGTCGAACAGACAGCGAACATGGGCGGAGGGACGGTCTGGGATCGCGAACAGCTGCGAGAGGTCATCGATGCGGCCAAGGACGCTGGTCTGGCTACACACATGGACGGAGCCCGGTTGATGAATGCTGTGGTCAAGTCAGGGGTTGCTGCCCACGACTGGACCGCCGACATCGACTCGTGCTGGATCGACTTCACGAAGGGCCTCGGGGCGCCCGTGGGTGCTGTCCTGGCCGGATCCGCCGAGTTCATCCGGCGGGCGTGGCGGGTGAAACAGCAGATCGGTGGGGCGATGCGCCAGTCGGGGATTCTCGCTTCGATGTGCCTGTACGCGTTGGACCACAATGTCGAGCGACTTGCCGACGACCATGGGCTTGCGAGCCGCATCGCAACCGAGATCGGTGCGTTCGCTGGCGTGGAGCGCGTGCTGCCGGTCGGTACCAACATCGTCATCTTCGATCTCGCTCGATCGGCGCCGTCTGCTGCGTCGGTCGTCGACTCGCTGGCGCACGACGACATCCAGGTCGGAGCGTTTGGTGAGCGGAGAATACGGGTCGTCACCCATCTCGACGTCGACGAAACCTCTGGAAACGTGCTCTGCGAGGCACTCGGGGAACTGCTGTCGTAACCGACGGGCGACGTTCACCTGGTCAGCTTCACCGTAGTGCCCTCGCGGCCTTCAGGGACTCGGTCGCTGTCGAGCCGCCACATCAGTGGCACCTCGCCCACGACGCTGACGCGATGACCGCGGCGCTCCTGTGGCCAATAGTCCCACATGGCGTGATGCAGGACGCACCGGTTGTCCCAGATCGCGATGGCATTCGTCGACCACCTGAAGCGGCATTGGAAGTTGGCCCGTTCGGAATGCCCAAAAAGGAACTCGAGCAAGGCCTTGCCCTCTTCCTTGGGCAGCCCGTTGATCGACTCGGTGAACTCCCTGTCGACGTACAGAGCGGGCCGGCCGCTGTCGGGATGACGTCGCACGATCGGGTGATCGGCCTCGGGCCACTGTGAGCCGAGCGCGATGTCGGCCCTGAAGAGCTTGCGATACGACTCCTCGCCTGAATGACGGGCAGTCATGCCATCGAGGTAGTGCTTCATCTGTACCGACAATGCGTCGTACGCCGCGTACATGCTCGAAAACAGGGTGTCGCCCCCGACCTGCGGTACCTGATGCAGTTGCAGAATCGAGGCCTGCGGCGGACGGGCGTCGCATGACACATCCGAATGCCACCGATTGCCGGCGGCAACCTTGCTTTCGTCGGTGGTCCGAATGCGGAGAACCCCGGGGTGCTGGTTCGCAGGATCGGGTTTCGCTTCGCGGGCAAACGGGTGCACATGGACCTCACCGAAACGACTGGCGAGGTCATAGTGCTCTGCCTCGGTCAAAGTGGGTTGGTCGCGGAGAAAGATCACCGAGTGGTCGACGAGTGCCTCGTACAGCGAATCGAATCCGGCATCACTGAGGTCGAGCACGTTGAGGCCTGACACCTCCGCCCCGAGTAGGGGGGTGAGCGGTGAGATCGTCAACGTCATGCCGAGTCCGACCTTAGCCGCGGCCATCATGAGCGCATCGACCCAGGCGAGGTGATGGCTTCGCCGTAACCGAGTTCGGTAATGACCTCCGCGGTGCGCTCACCCACAGGCGTACGAGATTCAACGGGTACTCCCAGCCGTCGGGGCATCGACCTGTTGCCCGGTTCCCACTCTGTCTTTCTGGTACGGAGCAGCCGAAATAGCGAAGGTTGCCAGCACTCGGCCGGTTCGTGGAGCAGGGTCAAGGATGGGCTGTCCGGTTCAGGGGATGCGGGCGGCGCCCCTGTGGGAGGCTCAGGACATGAACACCTTCAAGAAGGTCGACGAGGTTGATGGACAAGGGAAGAAGCGGCCGGTAACCGCCGAGTTGACCTCGAATGTGGTGATCGGTAAATCAAAGTTTCGAAAGTCGGAGGAGTGTCGCCCACTCAGCAAGATCCTCGAGGCCTCTCATGCGAAGAGTGGGGTGGGTTCGACGATGGGATCTCGGCGGGCTACGGCGCCGAGGTGGTCCAGTACCTCACCGCAGACATGGATGGCTGGGCGAAGGCGATGACGACAGCTAATGTCTCCCGTCCTGGCGCCTACGAGGGATACAGCGACCGGCGCTACGACGGGTGGAAACGCTCATCGGTCTACGTCACCATGCGTGACGGCGTGCGGCTCGCCATCGACATCATCCGCCCATCGGCCGGCGGGGTCGTTCACAGTGAGCCACTCCCCGTGCTCTGGAGCCACACGCCGTACACGCGGGCATCCACCACCGAGGACGGAGGCGTGGGGCCCTCCGCGATCGAGGGGTGGGATCGGATGCTTCGGCTCGTGGTCCACGGCTATGTCGTCGCCCTCGTCGACGTCCGCGGAGGAGGAGCCTCCTTCGGGCAGTCGGAGGGCATGTTCAGCCCCACCGAGACCGACGATGCCTACGAGGTCACCGAATGGCTCGCCGATCAGTCGTGGTCGGACGGCAACATCGGGATGTGGGGCAGGTCCTATCTTGCGATCACCCAGCTGCTGTGCGCGTCTCGACAGCCACCGCATCTGAAGGCGATTTTCCCCGAGATGGCGTGGTGGGATGCCTACGACGTGCTCTATCCCGGCGGGATCTTGCGCGATGATCTCGTCGGTATGTGGAGCACAGGGGTCCGTGCTCTCGATCTTGGTGTGCCCGTCGTGGCGGCCGACGTCCGCGGGGAGACGACCGTGGCACTGCCCGCCGCACCGGTCGACGAGGACGTCGGCGGCTCGATGATCCGAGAGGCTCGCCGCGACCACTTCGCCAACCGTGACGTCTGGGGATTCGTCACCGGCCATCCGTTTCGTGACTCGACCGACTCCGAAGGTGCAGAGGTGTGGCTCGATCGATCACCCGCCCGCCTCCGCGATGGCATCGCCGCGTCCGGCGTCGCGATCTACCACTACGGCGGCTGGTTCGACGGCTTCACCCGGGACGCGTGCCTGGCCTTCGCCGATCTTCCCAATCCCCAGAAACTGCTGGTCGATCCCCACTTCCACTCCGACTACTTCCTCGCAGGTACCGACGCCCATGAAGCCGACACCGGACTCGGGGCGCAGTCCTTCCATCTCGATGCCGAACAGCACCGATGGTTCGACTACTGGCTGAAGGGGATCGACAACGGGATCATGGACGAACCCCCCGTCACCTATTGGCTTCTCGGTGCCGATGCCGATGACCCCTGGCGGAGCGCCAACACGTGGCCGGTCTCGGGGGTGGAGACGCACCAACTGTTCTTCGGAACGGGTCCCACCGGCACCTCGCTCTCGGCCAACGACGGCAGCCTGAGAGCTGCCCGGCCCGAGTGCGGGAGCGACGCCCACACCGTTGACCTTTCGACCACGACGGGACTGGCCAACCGTTTCGCCAACCTCTACGGAGGCGAGGGTCGGACCCGCCCCGTGGCCGACGGCTGGGAGTTCGGCTATCCCGACATGGCCGTCAACGACGCCAAGGGATTGACCTATACGGGGGAGCCCCTGGGCGAGGAGTTGGAACTCGTCGGCCATCCTGTCTTACGTGTCTGGATCGAGTCCGATCAGCTGGTGGACGTTTTTGCCTACCTTGAAGCCGTCGGTCCCGCCGGATTCTCCCGCTACCTGACCGAGGGATGCCTTCGCTCGAGACATCGGGCCGTGGCCGAACCGCCCTACGGGTATCTGGGCATGCCATGGCATCCGAGCGGTGGCGACGACATGGAGGGCGCTGCGGCCCAACCGGTCGAACTCGGCTTCGATCTCCATCCGATCGGGACCGTCGTGTCAGCCGGCGACCGGCTCCGGGTGACCCTGACCGGCGCCGACCGGGCCAGTCATGAGCCGCTCGACGCCGACCCGGCTCCCGAGATTCGAGTGCTGTTCGGTGGCGACCACCCGTCCCGCATCGAGCTCCCCGTGCTGTTTGGAGGTTCTTGATACAGCACTCCGCTTTCTGCACTCGACACCCGGCGATGCGTCGAGCCACCCCGTCCTACTTGTGTCCACGAGGCTCGGCCGATGAAGTGGCTGACCGAGGTGCCGGTATGAGCCTCGAGATGATGGTCGACACAGACGGAGTGGGGCTCGTCGTCCAGGGTTCAACCGCTCCAGATGGCGGCATCGGCCAAATCTTGGCGTACAGCCTCCCTGGCGAATAGGGGCACCGGCGCATTGTGTGTCGGCTTCGGAGGTCACCGATGTCGGATACGTCATTGTGACCGGGCATGATGGTCACGCAATGACTACGACCGATCACCTTTCAGAGCCCGTTTCGTCATCGGAAACCGATGATCCTGCGGCCAACGCCTTCAGCGCGTCGATGGTCGTGTCCGGTGTGCGGTGTCTTCTGACCTACGCCCTGTTCCCATGGTTGCTCCCGCTGTTGGGCATGGCGGCTGGTGTGGGTCCGGTCATCGGTCTCGTCGTCGGGACGATTGCCATCGGGTTCAACATCGCAAGTATCCGCCGGATGTTGGTCTCTCAGTTCCAGTGGCGCGTTCTGATCATCATCGTGAACGTTGCGGTGATCGGTCTTCTGACCGTCCTGATCGGGCTGGACATCGGCGACCTCGTCTAGCTCGCACTAGGTTTGGCCTGGCTCTACGATCGACGTCGCTTGAGTCGTGGATCGCGGCGTGCGGGGATATGCCCTCCAAAGGATGATCGGGCTGAAGCTCATCACCAGCGTCATCGACCACCATCCGAGCCGGAACTCGTCGAGCCGACTGCCCACCGCTGCGGCTCCGATGATGGCAGTGGTGATGGCGACACCGAAGGCCGACGATGCCGATCGGGCGGTGTTGAACGCAGCGTTGGCCGCGCCGAGTTGTTCGCCGGGGATGTCGCGCAATGCAGCTGCATTCGCCGGGCCGAGCATCGATGCCATACCGATACCGATCAACATCGTTCCCGGGAGGAACGCCCGTACGTAGACCTCGCCGGGCCGGAGCCGCCACGCCATCCAGGCCGTTCCGAGCGTGGCCAGCGTCGCTCCGAGCACCATCAACTCTCGATACCCATACCGGTTGACAAGACGACCCGCGACAGGTGCACACACGACGAGCACCAGTGGCCCTGGCGTCATCGCGAGTCCGATCTGGATGTTGGAGTAGTCCCACACATCGCTGAGGAAAAGCGGGTACAGGAACCACGTCGCCGCTGTCGACGTCGAGAGCAGCGAACTTGCAATCGTCACCACACGGAACGATGGAATCTTCACCAGCGCGAAGTCGAGTAGCGGTTCGTCATGCCGGCGCGACGAGGTCACGAAGATAGCGGCGCCGATCATCGCCGCGATGAAAACGGCGACGATACGCGAATCGAACCAGCCCCACGCACGTCCCTGAACGATGACGAAGGTGGCCCCGCCGATGGCGAGCGTCCCGGTCACGGTCCCCACCAGGTCGAGCGGGGGTGGCCGGTCGACGACGGTGTCGTCTGCCATGAACATCAACGCCAGCACGATCCCCGCGACCGCGACGGGCGCTGTGATCGCGAACACGACTCTCCAAGTCGAGACTTCGAGCACACTGGCTGCGATCGTGGGCGCGGCTGCTGCACCGAGGACTCCCATGGCGGCCCAGAGTCCGACAACTGAGCCGTGCTGCCGTTCCGGGTAGAGGGGGAGCACGGCTGCAAGAGAGGACGGAATCATCATCGCTACGCCGAGGGCTTGGATCACTCGAGCGGTGATCACCAGATTGATTCCCGGAGCGATGGCGGACAACGTGGCACCGACAGCGAATACGGCGAGTCCGGTGACGAAGACGCGGCGCCGCCCGATTCGGTCGGCAAGCCTCCCGCCAAGAAGCATGAAGGTGACCTGCGTGACGGAGAACGCGGAGATGATCCAGGCGATGTGCGTCAGCCCGGCGTCGTCGAACTCTTCCTCGAGAACCGGAATGGCGATGTTCGTGGCGGTGCCGACGAACGCCGACAAGAGCATCGCCGTTGCTGCGATGGCGAGCGCGATGCGACGGTGGTCAACAGACGGCTCGGCCTGTGCGGTCACACGATCACCGGATTCACGCGGTTCTGGATTGCACGAACCAGGCTCAAGGCAGCCATCGCCGAGGTCTTTGGATTCTCAGGCAACGGCGTGTTGGTGATGGAGACATCGAGATGGCCGAACGCTCCGCTGGCGGTGATCTCGTGGCGATTCTTCGATGCGTTTGGGTCGGCGACCAGGGTGATCTTGGTGTCGTGAGGACCGATGCCGGCGAGAGCAGTCGTCATGGCGACGTTCGCGTTCTTGGGGAATGCCGAAGCCGTCTGTGTTGCGGTCGAGCTGAAGAACGCACAGGGCTCCGACAGCCCATCCAGTTCGCACAGAGACTCCGCCGGCGTGTCTCGCCAAGCCAGCGGTGGCTTCACGATCCGATGTTCGACCTCGTCGAGGCCCATCAGTCGGGCCGCGCTCAGCGCATCGATGCCGCCAAGAGCACCAACCTGGATCTCGATCTGGCCGCCGCAGCTGTCCGCTGTGCGGCGGAGAGACTCGAGTAGATCTTCGTCTGCCAGCGCCGAGACCGACGAGACAATGAAGTCAGCTCCGGTCTGCAGCGCCGCGTGCCCCCACGGCCCGACGCTTTCGCGGCTAGCGGCCTCGGCGACGACGTCGGGTCGAAGATCGGCCAGTTCGTGGGGAGATGCGATCAGCTGTGCTCCGGCTGGGAGGGCCTGGCGAGGGATCGACGAATCGCGGACAGCTATCGCGACGACCTCCAGATGCTGCTCATCCAGCAAGGCGAAGGCGGTTCGGGCGATGGCGCCCCATCCGACGAGGACGATGCGCTGGACTGGACGGTTGGTCACGATGGATCAACCAAGGCCGACAGGTCGCTTGGTCTGAAGACCGCATTCTTCGAAAGCCCTGCGGGTTGCGTCCTTCTCTGCATCGGTGAGTTCGAGCATCGGGGAGCGGACATGGCCTCCCACCTGGCCGAGCAGATGCTGCCAGTACTTCTGGTGAGCGTGAGGTTTTTCCGGAGGACGCGTTCCTTTGAGCGCCGATCGCACAGGGTCGAGGCTGCTGCTGATGCTGCGTGCTTCGTCGGCGCGACCGGTGAGTGCCGCGTGGGTGTAGTCGTGCATCCGGCGGTCGATGGCGGTCTGGATGAGATACGGGGGCGAGGAGCAGAGGTAGAGCTTCCAGTCGAGTTCGAGGATGTTGTCGAGCCATTCATCCTCCGAGGAGGTGCTCACTTGGATGCGGTCAGAGGCCAACGCGGTGAGTTCGGCGTACATTTCGCGCGGCACGCTGTACTTGATCGCGACGACCGTTTCGAGGTCGGCCAGTCGATTGCACAGCTGGGGAGACATCAGGTAGCCACTGTCGGGGTGGCTCCAGAGGGCGATACCGATGTTCACACTCTCGGAAATTGTCCGGTAGTACTCCAAAAGTGTCTCGTCTTGCGCGGAGGTGAAGTGCAGCATCGGGGCGTGGACCACGATGTAGTCGGCGCCGATGTCCTCGGCGTGTCGCGCGAGTTCGATGACCACGTCCATGTTCTGGTCAGAGCACGACATGATCGTCTGGCCCCGTCCAGCGGTTGCCTCGACGGCCAAGTCGAAGGTGCGCTTTCGCTCGTCGAGGGTCAGAGCGTAGGACTCGCCTTGCTTGCCGGCGATGAAAAGACCTTCGATACCGAGATCGTCCGTCCAGTGTCTGATGTTCTCGCGAAACCCGTCTTCGTCGATGCGAAGATCCTCGGTGAACGGCATGAGTGCGGCGGCCCAGATTCCGGTCATCGTGGCCTCGGCGTGCGACTTCGCGTCACCTCTGCTGTAGTTCATGATGTTGCCCTCGATTTCCCGTCAAACGATCGAAACGCTGTGTGAGACGTTCTTCACCACGGTGTAGGCCTGTAGGCCTTCGAAGCCGCCCTCGCGGCCATAACCACTCGACTTCACGCCGCCGAACGGCGTTTCCGGCAGTGAAGCTTCGAGCGTGTTGATCGACAGGTTGCCGGCTTCGATCCTGTCGACCATGCGGTCGGCGTAGTCGGCCCGGTTGGTGAAACCGTAGGCAGCGAGCCCATACGGAACCGAGTTGGCCTTCTCGATGGCGGTGTCGAGTGAGTCGACAGAATTCACGATCGCTAGCGGTCCGAAGGGCTCTTCCTGCATCACTCTGGCGTGATGGGGAACTTTGGCCAGCACGGTTGGCTCGAAGAAGTACCCGGAAGAACCAATGCGGTGCCCTCCGGTCGTGATCTCTGCGCCGGAATCCCTTGCGTCGGCGACCAGATTCACCATGGTGGTAATACGGCGGTCGTTCGCGAGCGGACCCATCTCGACTCCCTGGTCCATGCCATCGCCGACGATGGTGGCCTCTGCTCGTTTCGTGAACACGTCGAGGAAGTGCTCGTACACGCTGTCGTGCACAAAGAATCGTGTCGGAGAGGTGCAGACCTGACCGGCGTTTCGCATCTTTCGGATCGCTGATGTCATGGCTGCGGCCTCCACGTCGGTGTCCTCGCACACGATGACGGGTGCGTGGCCGCCGAGTTCCATCAGCACTGGAGTCATGTGCGAGGAGGCGAGGCCGGTGAGGTGGCGCCCGACGGCTGTCGAACCGGTGAACGCAACAAGGCTGACAGTGCTACTGGGGATGAGATAGTTGGAGATGTCAGCTGGGACACCGAAGACGAGGTTCAGCACACCGCCGGGAAGGCCAGCGTCCTCGAACGCCTGCGCTATGTGCATTGCTCCGGCTGGTGTTTCCTCAGCCGCCTTGAGGATGATCGAGCACCCTGAGGCCAGGGCACCTGCGATCTTGCGAGCGGGCTGACTCATGGGGAAGTTCCATGGCGAGAACGCGGCAACGGGCCCGATCGGCTGGTGGTGCACGATGTACTTCACACCGGGCGCACTTGGTATCACTCGGCCATAGGTCCTGACCGCCTCGCCCGCATCCCATTCGAAGAACTCGCAGCCCCTGATGACTTCGAGTTGGGCCTCCCTGAATGGCTTGCCTTGTTCGAGGCTGATCGAGTGAGCAATCTCGTCCTTTCGCTCTCGCATGAGTCTGGACGCCTCACGTATCAGGTCGGCCCTGTCTCTCGGCGAGGTCTGGCTCCACCTCTCAAACCCAGCCGCAGCTGCATCGAGGGCGTCGTCGAGGTCATTTTCCCGAGCGATGGGTAGGTGGCCGATGATCTCCTCGGTAGAAGGATTGACAACGGGGAGGTCATCGCGGGTGGTTCGCCAAGAGCCGCCGATGTACAGCTTGAGTTCTGGGTACATTTCCATGGGCTGGCTACTTCCTTTCGATGCGTTCGGTCAGATGAGTCGAGTTGGTCAGAATGCCGTGCGGATGGCCCACAGGTCGGGGAAAGCCGGCGTGAACAGGGTCATCGCGAGATAGGCGGCACCGTCGGAACCGCCGGTGCCCCTCTTGGTGCCGATGGTGCGTCGGACCATCATCACGTGGCGATAGCGCCACTCCTGCAGCCCCTCGTCGAGGTCGGTCAGCGTTTCGCACAAGCCCGAGAAACCCTCGTCGGCATATCGGGCCACAATCGTTGCTTGGAGCGCCGTATTCTCGACAATGGGATCTCTGACGTCGCGTTCGAGCACCTCGGACGGGACATCGAAACCATCGCGATGAAGGACGCCCACGAACGCGTCCCACAGCGTCGGCGAGTCATGGCGGTCCGCCAGACGCTTTCCTTCGTCGCCGCGGAACCAGTCGAGTTGGACGCGATCTTTGATCCCGAGGATGAACTCGAGCTCGCGAAACTGGGCCGATTGGAACCCGCTCGCGTTGGCGAGGAACGACCTGAAGCTCGCGAACTCTGCTGGCGTCATGGTCTCGAGCACGTCGATCTGACCGACGAGCGTCTTCAGGATCTTCAGCACCCGTTTGAGGTGATGACGCGCTCCGTTGACGTCGTGATCGTTCAACAGGACGACGATGAAGTCCAACTCGTGGAGCATCACCTTGAACCACAACTCGTACACCTGGTGGATGACGATGAAGAGCATCTCGTCGTGCTCAGGGTGACCAGTGTGCTCGTCGACCGACACGCGACGCTGCAGCGAAAGGAGTTCGGGGATCATCAGGTAGGCGCCGTAGGTGAATTCGTCTTCGTGCTCGAAGGGGAGGCTCATCGGTTGACTCTCACGAGGTCGACAGTGCAGTGGGATCGGCGAGCTCATCGAGCTCGGGGAGTGGTGGGAGCTCCTCGACGAGTTCATCGATGTCGATCCGAGGGTTACCGAGGGAAGCAGCGATGATGGCGGCCTGCGCCGTAGCTCTTCCCTTGGCCTCTGAGTAGGGCATGGTCGAGAACATCACCATGTTGTATCGGGGGCTTAGATGTTCGGGGTGGCGCTGTTCGAGTTCGAGCGCAAGCGTCCGCTTGGCGATGTAGTCGGGGTCGGTCACTCCCGAGCGCATTTCGATGTAGTTGTCCAACGCCATGTCGGCAATGGCGTCAGTGTCGGGTTTTCGCTCGGACTCGTAGCTGCGAAACGCTCCAGTCGTCTCGCCGGGTGAGGCTCGGAGGTGCCGATCGAGCACGCGAACCGACTCCATCGCCGCGTTCATGCCCTGACCATGGAAAGGCACGATGGCGTGGGCTGCGTCGCCGACCAGGACCGCCCTGTCTTGGAAGCTCCAGCCGGTCGCACGGAGCGTGCCGAGGCGCCCTGCCGGGTTGTCGGCGAACTGTTCGGCCACGTCAGGGGTCAGGGCGGCGAATCCCGCAAACTCTGTCGAGAAGAAGGCGTTGATCTCGTCGCGGGACGACAGGGCGTCGAACGTCGACTTGGGAGCGAAGAACGTGACCGTGAAGTCGCCCTCCGGATTGGCAAGCGCGATAAGCATGAACTCGCCACGCGGCCAGATGTGCAGCGCGTTCGGGTCGAGGCGGTGCCGGCCATCGGATGAGCCTGGCAACGTGAGTTCCTTGTAGTCGTGGTCGAGCCAGTCGGTCGTGAATCGGCACGCTTTCTGCGAGGCGATCGACGCTCGCACCCGCGAACCAGCGCCGTCAGCTCCGAAGACGACACCGAAGGGCGCCGTCGATCCGTCGTCGAACACCAGGTTCGAAGAATCGAAGTCGACCTGCACGAGTCTGCGACCGAATTCGATGGTGACACGACCGGTTGCCTCAGCTGCATCGAGGAGGATCGCGTTCAGGTCGCGACGAGAGACAGAGTGGATGACCTCGTGGGTCTTCGAGCCGTACGGCTGGAGTTCTGGGGTCGCGTCGCCGTCAGCGTGAATCATCCTCCCCCGCATGGGGATGGTGATGGCGTCGACACGTTCGATGACGCCGACGTCGATCAGCGGCACGATGCCTCGTGTCGCCAGCGCGAGGTTGATCGACCGGCCAGCTCCGATGTCGGTGCTTCTCAGATCGGGCTGGCTTTCGTACACCGTCACGTCGTGACCTTGTCGGGCCAGGTAGATCGACAGGAGTGCGCCGGCCTGTCCGGCTCCGACCACCGCGACAGGGTTCCTCATCGCACGGTCTCGTCGAGGATCTGAACGAAACGGTCGATGTCGGTGAAAGAGTTGTACAAGGGCACCGGTGCGACCCGGATGACGTCTGGCTCACGCCAGTCGCACAGCACGCGGGCTGCCTCGAGTTCAGCGAAAACTCGCCTTCCTTCGCCATTGGTGACGCGCAGCGCGTACTGGCATCCCCGCTCCTGCAACGCAACAGGAGTGATGTTGGTCACGCGATCGCCCAGCGCTTCGGAGAGTCGACGGTCGAAGTAGCCGATCTGACGTTCGGACTTTGCGCGCAGCGCCGGCATTCCTCCCGCCTTGTCGATGATGTCGAGGGAAGCTCGGAGGGTCGCCATCGGCAGAACTGGAGCGTTCGACAGTTGCCAGGACTCAACCGAGTCGATGGCATCGAACTCCGTCGCCATCTCAAATCGAGTCGCCTGGTTGGTTCCCCACCATCCGAGAAACTTCGGCAAGGACTGGTCGGTTACGTGGCGCCGGTGCACGAAGGCACCAGCGACGCCACCGGGCCCGCTGTTGAGGTACTTGTAGGTGCACCAGGCGGCGAAGTCGACATCCCAGTCGTGCAGGTCGATCTCGATGTTGCCGGCGGCGTGGGCGAGATCGAACCCGACGACCGCACCAACAGCGTGAGCAGCGTTCGTGATGTCCTCCATCGGAAGAACCTGACCCGTGTAGTACTGCACACCGGGCAAGAGCACGAGCGCGAGGGTCTCCCCGGCGTGTGCGATGGCCTCGAGAATGTCCTTGCGGTGCAGGGTCTCGTGTCCCGGCCTCGGTTCGATTGTGACGAGCGATGTCGTTGGGTCGAACCCGTGGTGGCGGATCTGCGACTCTGCCGCGAAGTGGTCCGACGGGAATGCATGGCTCTCTATCAGAATTTTGTGACGTATCGCCGTTGGTCGATAGAAGCTGACCATTAGCAAGTGGAGGTTGACGGTGAGTGCATTCATCGCGACGACCTCGTCAGCGTGCGCTCCGACGAGCGACGCAAGCTGCTCGGTCAGGAGCCCGTGATAATCCTTCCACGCCAACTTGCCCCTGAAATGACCTTCGACGCCGAGATGTCCCCAGCGGTCGAGTTCGGTCATGACGTAGTCGCGGGCGGCCTTCGGGAGTGCTCCTAGAGAGTTGCCGACGAGGTAGATCCCTTCCGGGAGATCGAAGTCGTCCCGAATCAGCGCGAGTGGATCGGCCGCGTCGAGGTCGGCGGCCGTCGGCTGTGCTCCACCGGCACCACCCGAAGTCACAGGCGGCCTGCCTTACCGGGATGGAGCTCGCCACAGTTGGGGCACGTGCGAGCCTCTTTGTCGGCGTCGAACGCAGCGAATAACGGAGGAAGGTCTTTGTCGATTTCCTGGACTTGGACGTCGACTCGGTGCACCAGGTGCCCGCACCGGGGGCAAGCCCATTCGAATCCGTCGAGCTCACCCTCCGGTCGCAGATACTCGACGACGAGACCGACCGAATCGGGGTCAGGTCGCTGTGGTGAGTGCAGAACATTCGGCGCAAGGAGGTAGACCTCGCCCTCGCGGATCGGCATGTCGAAGGGTTCCTTGCCGTGCTCTGGCCAGATCCAGAGATTCATGTCGCCCTTGATCTGATAGAAGAATTCCTCCCGCGGGTCGTCGTGGAAGTCGTTCCGCATGTTCCCGCCGCCGACGATCATCACGATCATGTCGGCCTCGCGCCAGATCTGTTTGTTGGCGACCGGAGGGACGAGTTCGTGCCGGTGGTCGTCGATCCACCTGGTCAGGCTGAACGGCCGACGTGAGCTGGCTGGTGGGTCATATTCGATCGACTCATCCTGCACGGGTCGACTCCTTCGTCTGGTCGGGCATTCTTGCCTCGACCTGCTCGGTGAGGGAGCGCAGACGCTCGGTAAGATCCGCGAGGTCCCCGGCTTCGCTGAGCAGATCGAACTCCAGTCTCTTTGCTTCCTCGATCAGGGTTGCTGTCAGTTTCGCGCCTGGCGGAGTGATGGAGATGAATCGCTGCCGTCTGTCGGCGGTTCCGTGGGTGCGAGCGACGAGGCCCCGCTTCTCGAGTCGGCGAAGCGCATGTGTAACGGTTGGTTGCGGGCTCAACGCAGCGGAGGCAAGATCGACGACAGGAAGTTCGCCGTGTTCGTCGAGCACAGCGAGGACCCTCCACTCGGAACGAGCGACGCCGTGCTCGTTGAGCACGGCGTAGAACGGCGCCGACAAGGTCTGATCAGCCTGACGTAGAAGATACGGGAGGTACCCTGCGAGGAAGCTGGAATTGGGTGGTCCCACGTTCAAAGAATAGATTCACACGAATATTGTGTCAAATATTCACATGAATGTGTCTGTGGTTCCGACTCTTCGCTGAACCGGGCGATCGTTCAGTTGTGAATCGACACACCACGCGAGACCCCTACGATCAGGGACGGTCAATCGCTGCAGCGAGAAGAGTGTGAAACTTCGAGTGACGAACGTCGACCATCGGACCATCATCGCCGGACTCACCTCGGCGGAGAGAGTTCGTCTTCTCGCGCGCTCCGATGTGGCCGGACTCGCGCACCTCACCGGCCATCTCGGTGCAATCGCGGCATCGACGGTGATGATCCTGCGCGGTGGCGCACTGACCCCCGTATTCATGCTGACCCAAGGGGTGCTGATCGTCTTCCTGTTCACGTTGCTCCACGAGACGGTGCACCGAACGCCGTTCCGATCGCGATGGCTCAATGACGCCGCCGGTCGTGTGTGCGGCCTTGCCGTTTTCATGGGCCCGCAGTGGTTCCGGCATTTCCACCTCGCGCACCATCGCTACACGAATGAACCAGGTCGCGATCCTGAGCTAGCTGGTCCACGCCCGATCACCTGGTGGCAGTATCTCCGGCATCTGTCTGGGCTTCCCGAAACGCTTGGCCGACTCCGCGGCCTGGTGCGAAACGCGACAGTTCGGAACGAAGACGACTTCGTGCCGGAAGACAGAAAGAGATACATCAAGAGGGAGGCACGTGTGCACCTTGGGATCTACGCCGCATTGTTGGCGATCAGCGTGGTCCTCGGCAGCACTGTGCTGCTCCTCGTGTGGTTGATCCCAATGCTGGTGGGAGGACCGTTCTTGCGGGCCTATCTCCTCGCCGAACACGCCGGCTGTCCTGACAGGTTCTCGATGCTCGAGAACACCCGGACGACCTTCACCAACCCGGTGGTGCGGTTCATTGCGTGGAACATGCCGTATCACGTCGAACACCACACCTATCCTGCGGTGCCGTTCTATCGGCTACGGGAGTTTCACCAGTACACGAAGGATCACATCGGCGTGGCCGACAACGGCTACTGGCGTTTCAACCGCAACTACGTCCGATCCTTTCGTAGGTAGTGGAGCGTCGTCCGGCCACGCCCCAGAGAGCACATCAGTAGTCTGATGCCATCCAGAGAAGGGACGATCTCCATGAGCGACACGCTTCGGAACGAGCATGGCGTCATTGCCACCTCCCGCCGCATCTTCAGCTGGGACGAACTCGACGGCGTTCGTTGGGACGATGAAGGCCTTGAGGCTCAGATCATCTCCGGGGAGCACATGCACTTGATCCGTGCGGTCTACGAACCGGGCAGCACCTACGAGATGCACAGTCATCCGCACGAGCAGTTCAGCCTCTTGTTGTCGGGGCGTCTCCTTCTCACGGTGGGCGATGAGACACGCGAGATCGGCCCGGGAGATGGTTGGTATGCGCCATGTGATGTGGCACACGGAGGCGAAGTTCTCGGCGGCGAGCCAGCGGTGTTCATCGACGTGTACTCGCCTGCTACGACGTGGATACTCGGCGAACTGGCGACCGCTCGACCCGTCTCTGCCGCGGGTTGCGCACCGAACGAATCGTGAACCTCGCGAACATGTTCGACGTCGGTCCCGCCGGTTCAGACATTGGGGCTGTGGTCAACTACGCGCTCCGATGGCTCCACCGAGACCAGGCGCAACTGCTCCCCGATGAGTTCCAAGACCCGCAGCGTTACCACGACGTGATCGCGGCTCGGGTCGGCCGGTGAACGGTTGCTCGCCTGGGTCAACTCAGAGAAAGGCAGCCGGGCACGAGTCCTGCTGTCAGTATCCGTTTCCGTAGGCCGAGTGCTCGATCGCCCGGAGGTCGGCGAAACGCCGGCGGAGCTCTGTGCGGCGTGACCTGTCCATGGCGAGGTTGTCGATCTCGTGCGGGTCTTCCTGCAGGTCGTAGAACTCGTGGTCGTGGTCTTCGAAGGCCGCATCCCTGCCGAACATCATCTCTCCAGGGAGCGGGTTGCCGACTGCGTCCCGGCCGCCGCCGACGCCGTAGTACCGGCAGTACTTGAAGCGGCCATCGTGGATGCCTGTGCTGGCGTAACGCACCTGCTCGACCCCGGCGTACCAAGGCCACTCCTGAGCGAAGAGCACATGGTCCCTGATCTTGACGTCTTGTTGCGCGAACAGCGGTGTAAGTGACGCTCCCGCGATGTCGGTGTCCGAAGTGTCGACGCCACCGAGTTCAGCGATCGTCGCAGTGAGGTCGATGTGCGATGTGAGTGAATCGGTGACAGACCCGGGCGAGGTCAGGCCAGGAGCCACGAGGTACAGAGGGATCCGCATCGATTCCTCGTAGTTCCACGGACCCTTGGAGCGGAGTCCCTGCGAGCCGCACTGGTCGCCGTGATCCGAGGTGAAGATGACGACGGTGTCGTCCCACGCATCGGCAGCGTCCATCGCCTCGAGGATGGTGCCGAGGTGCTCGTCGTTGAGCTTGTGGAGCATGGCGTAGTAGTCGAGCCCCTTGATCCAGACGTCGACGTCGTCACGATCCATGACGCCTGGAGTGGCGAGCCTCTCCATCTGGGTCATCCAGCGCCGATGGACTTCAGGCTTCGTGAACAGGTCGACATCGAAGTTGGCGGGCAACTCGGTGAACCAGCGCTCGACCTCGAGATCGAACGCTGGGAGATTGTCGGCCCTACCCCAGTCGAACCGGTTGATCCTGGTGTGAATCTCCGAGTAGTAGTCGGGGTTCGCATCCTGGTACCAACCCTGGTCGACAGGGAACCACATGATGTCGTGCGGGTTGACGAGTCCGATCGTGAGGAACCACGGATTCCGATCGTTTGCGTGCGAACGAATCCAATCGGCGCCCTGCTCGGCTATCGGTCCGTCGAATTCGGTGCCGGTACCTGGTAGGCCCATCCACGCCTGGTCGTTGCCTTCCCAGTCATCGAAGCCGTAGGCCCCCATATCAGGCGTGGGTGAGGCTTCGAGGTGCCACTTGCCCTTGTATGGCGTCGAGTAGCCCTGGCTGCGGAGCATGTGGCCGAGAGTTGGGGTGTCGTAGGAGAGGGCGGTGTTGTTCGGTCCCGTCGAGTTCTCGGTGACGCCGTGGCTCGCGGTGTACTGGCCGGTGAAGAGGCTGGCCCTCGATGGCGAGCACGGGGTCGTGTGCGTGTAGTGCTTCGTGAACTCGAGGCCGGCGTCGATCAGGCGTTGCCGGTTGGGGAGAGGGAAGTCGGCAGGCAGCCAGTCGCGCTGGCGTTCTTGATCGGACACGATCAGAAGGATGTTCGGGGGCGAGAGTGCCGCGTCGGTCACAGAATCGGCCACGGGTTCAGAGCATGTCGGTCAGAGCCGGTTCGAGTCCAGCTTCGAGTTTGCCGGCGAGTTGTGCTGCTCGATCCCAGTCGTAGACAACATGGCCCTTCAGCGTGGCAACGTCCCGGTGGATACGGCCGATCTGCGAGTCGGCGAAGTGCACCGAGGCGCCGGTTCCCTCGATGATGATGCTCAGCGTCTGGAGCGACAACCGAACGGTGTGTGCTGTCGCGAGACGAAACCGCCCTCTGTCGACCCGGCTCAGCACTCCACCCGCCTCGTACACCTCGATGACTTCGTTCAGCGCGTCTTCCCACACCAACCGAGCTGCCCGCACTGTCGCCACCGCTTCGGCAAGCCGTACCTGGGATGCCGGTTGTTCGACCTGCCTGTCGCCGGGGGAGTACGGGAGCACGCGGTGGCGGATGTAGTTGCGGAAGAGGTCGACCGCGGCCTCAGCCCCTCCGAGGGCGGGAGCAGATGCGACAAGGCACAGAACCGGGGTGAACGGGTATCGCACGAACGGATCGACAGTCAGCGTCGCGCCCGGTGGATCATCGCCGCGTAGGTCGGCGAATCCGATGGTTCTGCGCTCGGGAACGAACAGGTCTTTGGCGAGGACGTCGTGGCTTCCCGTCGCTCGCATGCCAGAGGTGTGCCACACGTCTTCGATCGTGATGTCGTCGATGGGTACGACACAGAACGTGGCCTGCGGCGGGCCGTCATCGTCATGGACGAGCGTGTTGACCATTACCCAGTCACCGTGCTGGACCCCGGTTGCCCATTGCCATCGGCCGGTGACGTTGTAACCACCTTCGACGCGGGTCGCGGTTCCGGTGGGTGCCAGCGGGCAGGGGATCAGGGCGAATCCTCGAGCCGAGAACACGTCGTCCTGGAGTTCTTTCGAACCTCGGGCGATGAACCAGTTGTGCAACATCAGGAACGACAGCGTCCAGGCTGACGACATGCATCCGTGGGCCAGGATCCTCGGCACCTGGGTGAGAGATCGCAGCCCGAGCCCCCAGCCCCCGCGGTCGGTTGGCACAACGGCCCTGAAGATGTCGGCACTCAACGCGTCGTCGATCGTGACCGCGGGTAGCTCACGAATGCGTTCGGCTTCGGCGGCTCGATCGCGGAGAGGCTCCACCATTCCCTCCGCCCAAGCGATCAAGTCGTCGTGGGTCTTCGTGCGCATTGCGCGGACATCATAGTGATGTCGGCCAAGTCGTCGTAGCGTCGTCGGGGTGACTGAACCGACCTTCCACCGCAACGACACCGCAGCCGATCCCGAGTCGGTTCCCGTCAGGGATGCTGCGACTGTGCTTGTCGTGCGAGATGCGCCAGAACTCGAGGTGCTGATGGTTCAGCGCGCCGGGCGCATGGCGTTCGGTGCCAATGCCTGGGTGTTCCCCGGTGGTCGAGTCGATCGGGCCGACGCCGCAAACGCGGCGCGGATCGGCGCACATCTCACCGACGCAGCTGCCTCGGAGATGATCGGCGTCGATGCGGGAGGGCTTGCGTGGTGGTTTGCGGCGGTGAGGGAGACCATCGAAGAGGTGGGTGTGCTGCTCGGTGTACCGATGCTCGATGCTCAGATCGTCTCGGAACTGCGAAGGCACCTCGACGAGCGCGGTGGCGACGCCTTCATCTCGCTACTCGAGAGTCATGGCCTCCAAGTCGATCTGTCGACCCTTCACGACGTGGCCAGGTTCGTGACACCGCCCGGTCCTCGCCGACGATTCGACACCCGCTTTTTTCTCGCGGCAGCGCCAGAAGGTCAGGTGGCACGGCATGACGAGAGCGAGATCACCGCGACCCAATGGATTCGTCCAGGCGATGCAATGGCGGCTTGGCGTGCCGGTGACCTCGAACTCATGGCGGTGACCCATCGGATGCTGTCGTGTCTGGACCGATTTGCGACTGCAGTCGACGCACTCGAGTGCGCGGCGAGCCGGCCGGAACCTGCTCGGCTCCGAGTCGACGACCCCGAAGGGGAGTACCACGTCTACATTCCTGGTGAGCCTGGCTATGACACCGCTGAGCTCGAGGTCGAGCACGGCACCATCCGACTGTGGCGTCGCGGCCAGTCCGTCGCCTGACCGAGCCTTGGACGGAGATTCTCGCCCCCGTCGAGTTGTGTGACATCGGGCGCGCGAGCCGTCGTGGCCACATGACGTTCGAACCCCCCAATCCGCTGATCGGCTGATCTGGCAAGGAGATCACTCACCGAAGGCTGAGCATCAGCCGGCGAGCAGGGGGATCACTTCGTCGGCGAAGCGCAGACCTGCTTCGGCCGAGTCAGGATCGCGGCTCGCGAAGGAGGCGCCGGCGATCGAGAACTTGTCGACTCCCAGCTCGACCAGAGCGCCGAGCCGGTCGACGCAATGATCGGTGGATCCGAGGACGGCGAAGCTGTCGAGGAACTCGTCGGTGATGACTGTGGTCTGCGAGCCGCTGCCCCGAGAGTGATGATTCATGTCGTAGTTCGCGTGAACGGCCTCGAACACCTTTCGCTGCGTCTCGTCGGCTGGGCCGTTGACCTTGCCGTGCATTGCAGAGAAACGAATGAAGAGACTCGACGCCCCAAGGCCGATGCGACGAGCAGTCGCGACATCGTCGTGGCACACCACGTTGACGTACGCGCCGAACGAGAGCTCGGATGGATCGCGTCCAGCAGCTTCAGCGGCTCTGATTGCCGTCTCGATGCCCCAGGCGACGCGCTCTGGCTGCGCGCCGACGGCGAACATGACTCGGTTGGCGTACCGGGCAGATGCTTCGATGACGCGTTTGCCGGTCGCCGACACCTCGACGGGTACCGGATCGATTCCGCGTGCCCAGCGGATACGGCTTGCGTCGGGAGTGTCAGCAAGGTTGAGGTCTGCGACGGGAGGAGCGATGTGATCCGGTATCGAGACCTGGTCGAACGGAACCTCTTCGCCGCGGCAGTACGCGCAGACGCTCTCAAGGTACTGCTCGAACCAGGCGAGGCGTCCCGGCGAGTGACCGATGTGAGCCAGTGCAGAGTCGCCGCGCCCAATGCCGAGCACGAACCTTCCTCGAGAGAGCGACTGCACGGTGAACGCTGAACCCGCAGTGACGGCTGCGTGACGGCTGACGACGTTCGTTACCGACGTCATCAGGCCGAGGTCGGTACTGCCGCCGGCGGCCAACGTGAGGAAGACATACGGATCAGGGGCCAGGTTCTGCGAGTCGACCATCCCCAGACCGGTCCAGCCGGCGGCTTCGAGTGCGGCCGCGGTTTCCGCGACCCGATCGAGTGGCGTCGCGGGCATAGTCGTCCAGAACTCAACACTCATCGCTGCTCCCAGCGTCTCGATCCGACTCTCAGGCTCACACTATGACCGGGAGCATGGCCGGACCCCAGAGTGATTCTTGTTCTTTGCTGGTCAGCAAACAATACTCGCCCGGTATGACAGAAGATCCCGACTTCGACAGTTTCCCGATGGCAGTCAAAGGCAACGCGTTTCAGGACTTCTCCCGCGGCCAGGAAATGCCGCACCATTGGGGGCGAACCTTGACCGAGGGCGACAACGCCATCTTTTCTACGGTCACCTGCAACTGGAATCCGATGCATCTGAATGCCGAGTTCGCCAAAGGCCACGGGCATCGAGACGTGGTGCTGAACCCGATGCTGGTGTTGTGCACTGTGGTCGGCCTGTCTGTGGAGGACCTGAGTGAGATCGGAGGGCCGTTCCTTGGCATGGAAGATGTCGTGTTCCACCGGCCCGTCTACCCGCGCGACACCATCACCGCGGCGTCAACAGTTGTGGAGACCCGAGAGTCCGACAGTCGTCCCAACGTTGGCATTGTGACGTGGCACACCGAGGCGCACAATCAGAACGGTGAACTCGTCGTCGAGTACGAACGCACGAACCTCGTGGCCAAACACAGAGGAGAACGCTGACATGGGTGCACTCTCAGCACTCACCGGCGATGGCAACTACTTCGAGGACTTCGAGGTCGGTCAGCGCATGCGCCACTTCCGCGCCGCGACCGTCGACGAGGTCGAGAACAACTTCATCACCAAACTGGTGATGAACACGGCGCAGGGACACTGGAACGAAGAAGCCATGCGGGGATCACCGCTGGGTGACGGGCGACTCGTGTTCGGACTCGTCACCGGGTCGATGACCGTTGGCCTCGCAAGCCAGGACACAGCCGAGAACGCCCTTTCCGAGATGGGTCTCGACAAGGTCCGATTCAAGAAGCCGGTGCATCATGGCGACACCATCACCGCGTACAGCGAAGTGCTCGCGGCCGACGACTCGCCGGAACACGACGATGCAGGCATCGTGAGGTTCAAGCACTGGGGACGCAATCAACACGGAGATGTCGTGTGTGAACTCGAACGAATCGTATTGGTGAAGCGTCGAAGCCACTGGGCCGACCGGTGAGCCCATCAGCAGGTCTTGCAGCGGCTGATGACGAGATACCGCCGAACAAACAGCAATTGAGAACCGAGCGCTCCACCCACGCCCTTCTGGAGGCGGCAGCCGACCTCATCGCAGAAGGTGGACTGGAGTCGCTGACGTTTGCCGCCATCGGCGAGCGGGCTGGTTACAGCCGTGGCCTTGTCACCGCTCGCTTCGGGAGCAAAGACGGCCTCATCGGAGCCCTGATCGACCGGTACGTCACCGGATGGAGACACAAGAACGTCCTCCCGAGAACGAGAGACAGGAGCGGTCTGGAGGGCACACTCGTGCTCATCGACTCGATTCGCGCCCAGGCCGCGAAGGACCCGCGTGCATTGCGGGTGTTGTATGCGCTGATGTTCGAAGCCATCGGACCAGACGATGCGCTCAGGCAGCGGTTCGCGAAGTTCCACAAGGGCTTCAGAGCCGACTTCGCCACCTATGTCAACAAGGGTCGTGGCGACGGCTCGATCCGCAAGGAGATAGTCCCTTGCTCCGAGGCGGCACTTCTCGTCGGCGGCCTGAGCGGCATTGCCTACCAGTGGCTGCTCGACCCTTCGAAATTCGATCCTGTCGCGGCGCTCGAATATCTCCGTGATACCACCCATGCCAGGCTTCGCGCCTGATTCAAGAACTGTCCGATCCAAGAAAGAAGGGACCATCGCGCCATGGCCGACTATGAACGCCCGAAGTACTCCCGGGTTCGCCGCTCGGAGCTGTCAACTCCCGGTCACTCCGACAAGATGATCGCCAAAGCCGCCGCCAGCGCGGCGGACATGGTCTTTCTCGATCTCGAGGATGCCGTCGCACCCTCGGCGAAGATCGGCGCTCGGAAAAACATCATCGCAGGTCTCAACGAGCTCGACTGGGGCACCAAGATCCGCTCGTTCAGGTGCAACAGTGTCGACACGCAGTGGTGTCACGACGACATCGCAGAGATCGTCACCGGTGCAGGGGCGAACATCGACGTGATCATGGTCCCGAAGATCAAGAGCCAGCGCGAGGTGTGGTTCGTCGACGATCTGCTCACCCAGCTCGAATTGAAGCTGGGCCTTGAAGTGGGGAGGATCGGCATCGAATGCCTCGTCGAAGAAGTGGAGGCCCTCCAAACAGTTGACGAGATCGCACGATGCAGTCCCCGACTCGAGGCTCTCACGCTCGGTGTCGGCGACCTGTCGGCAAGCCAGGGAATGAGGCTCGGCCACATCGGAGTGACCGACGGCGAAACGTCACTCCGCTATCCGGGCGACATCTGGCACTACGCGAGAACCAGGATGATCGTTGCTTGCCGATCGGCAGGGATCGATGCCATCGACGGTCCTTACGCGAACTTCGCGAGTCCGGGTGGCTACGAGAAGAGCTGCGGAACGTTCCTGATGCTCGGCGGCGTCGGCAAGTGGTGCATCCATCCGAGCCAGATCGAGATCGCGAATCGCGTGTTTGCCCCTAATGACGATGAGATCGCAGAGGCGCAGGCTGTGATCGCCGCTGTGTCCGAAGCAGAGGAGCAGGGACTTGGCGCCGCGACACACAATGGGATGATGATCGACGCCGCGACCACGCGGCTGTTCCAGGTGACCCTCGATCGTGCGAAGCAGTGCGGGCTGATTTGAGCAGGGAGAGACGATGACCGAGCTGACGAATCAACTCTGGAAGCAATTCGGATCGTTGACGATCGATGAGCTGCCTGACGAGGTTGCGACCGTGGCGCACCACTGTGTCCTCGATTGGTTCGGTTGCGCCTTGGCCGGCAGCCGCGAACCGCTTGCTGGCCTCCTGCGGGACGAACTCGGCGCAGCTGTTGGGCCTTGTTCTCTCATCGGGTCGGAGCTCAAGGCAGACCCGATGCGGGCCGCCATGATCAACGGGGCAACCGGGCACGCCCTCGACTTCGACGACACGTCGATGGTGATGGGCGGGCATGCGACGGTCCCTCTGCTCCCAGCCGTCCTGGCGCTGGCCGAGGAACAGGGGCGTACAGGCGCTGACGTCGTCACGGCCTATGTCGTTGGCATGGAGGTGCAGTCGAGGATCGGCACGAGCATCGGTACCGCTCACTACAACAAGGGCTGGCACACGACCTCGACGATCGGCGTGTTCGGTGCCGCCGCTGCGGGAAGTTGGATGCTGGGGCTCGACGACCAGGGTTTCGCGACAGCGATGGGCATCGCAGCGAGCAGCGCCAGCGGCCTGAAGGCGAACTTCGGCACGATGACCAAGCCACTCCACCCTGGTCAGGCCGCCGAACGTGGGCTGCTGGCCGCCAAGCTCGCCGCTCGCGGCTACACCGCGAATGCGTCAGCGATCGATGGCAATCAGTCGTTCGCGCAGGCCGCCGGCACCGGATCTCTCGATGCAGGGCGCATCGACCGCCTGGCCGACACCTGGGCCACACCGGCCACGCTGTTCAAATTCCACGCCGCGTGTCATCTCACTCATGCCGGCATCGAAGCGACCGGCTCGCTGTTGGCTGACGGTGTCGATCTCACCGATATCGAAGGGATCACGATGACGGTGAATCCGTCGATTCTCGACGTCTGCGGGATCCCCGACCCGACAACGGGTCTGGAAGCCAAGTTCAGTCTGGTTGGCACCCAAGCACTGCTGGTCCATGCCGTCGACACCGCGGCTGTGTCGAGCTTCGAAGATGGCCCGATCAACCGCGACGACGTTCAGGCTTTCATCCCGCGAGTACTCATCGAGACCGACGATTCGCTGCACACCATGGCCACCAGGGTCGAGCTTCACGGTTCCGGAGGGTCACGCAACGCCGACCACGACGTCAGTCATCCATCGTCGGACCTCGCTGCTCAGGGCGCCAAACTCCGGTCGAAGTTCGACGCCCTGGCGACGCCAGTTGTCGGCGACGACGCGGCCTCGGCACTCGGAGACAACCTCACGACGTTGGCGATGCATCCCGATGTTCGCGAGCTGCTCGCATTGACCAGGTGAGCGCACTGTCGACGAGCGCGTTGGTCCGCCTGCGAAGGTCGCCGTTGGGCCAGACAGTCGCCATCAGATCGTTCCGTCATTACTGGAGTTCGACATTCTTCTATTTCCTCGGCTTTGGAAGTCAGAGGTTCACGTTCATCTGGCTCGTGCTCGAGTTGTCGGGCAACGCATGGCTGGCTGGGGTGACCGCGTTCGCGCTGGGGATTCCAGCGTTCTTCATCTCGCTCCCTGCCGGTGCCTACGCCGACCGAGTCGATCGCAAGAAGATGGTTGTCTGTTCGAACGTGGCCGGTGGCGCGGTCTCGATGCTGATCGCCTTGCTGATCTGGGCCGACGTGATCACAGTGGCTCTCGCCATCATCGTTGCGCTCGCGACCGGTGTGACGTCGGCCGCGGTGCAGCCTCCGATGCTGGCCATCATCCCGACCATCGTGCCCCGCGAACGTTTGATGAACGGCATCGTGTTACGAACGATGGGTCAGAACCTGGCCATGGTCCTAGGAGCAACAGTCGGGGGCGTCGTCATCGACATGTGGAACATCGGAGGTGCGTTCGCGATTCTCACCCTCATGTACGCCCTCAGCGCGTTTGCGATGTTTGGTGTTCCGAGCCAACGAGATGGCGAGGGACACGCTGAAGGTGACCGGCCGAGTATCCGCGAGTCAGTCGGCGAGGGCTTGCGGTTCATCCGCAGCAGTCCTGGCCTGCTGGGGCTCGTCATCCTGTTGGCGGTCATCGGTTTCGTGATGCTCGGCCCGGTATTCGTTCTCATTCCGGAGATCGCGAAGGACGACCTCGGTCAAGAAGCGACTGGAGCTTCGATTCTGTTCGCCATCACCAGCTCCGGAATGCTGGTGATGTCGATAGCGCTTGCCGCGGTGAGCAACCTTCGCCACAAGGGTGCGGTGTTGTTGATCACGATGATGACCGGCGGAGTCATCGTCGTGGCTATCGGCGCGTCGAAGTGGTATCTGCTGACGGCACTTGCCATGTTCCTCTGGGGCCTTGGCGGCGGGATCCTTATCAACCTGAATCAGACCCTGGCGCAATCGCACACACCAGACGAGATGATGGGACGGGTGATGAGCGTGGTCACGCTGGCCATCACCGGGATGATGCCACTCGGGTCACTTGCTGCTGGAGCAGGTGCCGAGTTCATCGGTGCCGGCGAGTGGTTGATGGTCTGTGGTGTTGCACTCGTCCTGATCGGCGCCGCCCTGTGGGTGCGTTTGCCAGCGCTTCGTGAGATGAACTGACGACTTGGTCGTCCGCCTCGATCAAGCGTGCAGCATCAGGGCTAGCTTCTGGTCCATGCGCCACACATCTTTCGGCAGGACCGGTATGGCTGTTTCGAAGTTCTGCCTCGGCACGATGACCTTCGGCCTCCAATGCGAAGAGGAAGAATCGTTTGCGATTCTCGACGCAGCGGCTGAGCACGGCATCACGTTCATCGACACGGCCAACGTGTACCCCCTCGGTGGCGGGCTCGATGTGGTTGGTCGCACAGAGGAGATCGTTGGCGAGTGGCTCACCTCACGGGGAGCCCGTGACGATGTCGTCCTTGCAACAAAGTGCGTTGCTCCGATGGGGCGCCGACGCTGGCAGCGAGGCGCGAGCCGCAAGCACATCATGGACGAGATCGATGCCTCGCTCCGGAGGCTTCAGACAGACCACATCGATCTGTACCAATTGCACCGTTATGACCCCAACACTCCGATCGACGAAACCCTCAGCGCTCTCGATGATCTGGTTCGTGTCGGCAAAGTTCGCTACCTCGGATGTTCGAACTATGCGGCGTGGCAACTCGCGAGGGCGAACGGCGTGGCTGCAGCAGCGGGTCTTCGCCGGTTCGACTCGGTTCAACCCCGGTACAACCTGCTCTTCCGCACGTACGAACGCGACCTGTTCGAGTTGTGTCGCCTCGACGACATCGCGGTCATCCCCTACAACCCGATTGCGGGGGGCCTGCTGTCTGGGAAGCACTCTTTCGAAGCCGGCCCAACCGCTGGCACCCGTTTCACCTCCGGTAACTCGGCTGAGAGATATCAGAGTCGGTATTGGCAGGAGGCGGAGTTCACGACCGTCGATCTGCTCCGGCCGATCGCAGCCGAAGCAGGCATCAGCATGGTGACCTTGGCCAATGCATGGGTGCTCGCCAATCCGGTGATCACCTCGCCGATCGTGGGAGCGAGCAGACCAGATCAGCTCGACGAAGCCGTTGCCGCTCTTGATGTGACGCTCGATGACGACGTGCTGGCCCTGCTCGGCGAACTCACAGCAGATTACTGCGATGTGCCTTTCAGCTGAGCGTCACCCGGGCGTTCCGAGAACTCCCGCCGCCACCAAGTTGTCGAGCGTGCTCTCGTCATAGCCGATCTCGGCGAGCACCTGGCGGCCGTGTTCACCGATCCTCGGTGCCGGTCGGCGAATGCTCGGTGGGGTCTGGGAGAACTGTTCGGGTGGCGGGATGACGCGGTAGCGCCCGGCAACCGGATGATCGGCGAAAGAGAGCTCGTCGACCATCTGCTGGATCGAGGCGGCTTCTGTGACCGGAATGCCCTGCTCGCGGCAGAAGGCGAGCCATTCGGCCGTCGAGCGGGTAGCCAGTACTGACGCTACGTCGCGGTACAGGCTGTCGGCGTTCAGGGTCCGGTTGCTGCGGGTGATGAACCGTTCGTCATCGAGGAGATCATCGCGTCCCCCCGCCGTGAACAACGCGATGTAGTGCGACTCGTCGTAGGGGAGAACGCTGATGAATCCGTCTGTAGTCGGCTGGGGTTTGCGCTCCGGCGTCAGGATGCGCGGGTAGCCTGGCTCGCCGGTGGGTGGATCACTGATCGCCCCCGAGCCGTGCTCGGTGAGCACAAATGCCCGCATGACATCGATCATCGCGATCTCGATGGACTGGCCCTCGCCCGTGGTCGACCGGTGAAAGAGAGCGGCCATGACGGCGTTGGCAACGGTCAGACCGCAGATCTTGTCGGCGATGAGTGTTGGCACGAGCGTCGGCTCGTGCCCCGCGAGGCGGAACAGGTCACCCATTCCGCTCGCTGACTGGATGATGTCGTCATACGCCGGCTCGTTGGCCTGATCACTCGAGGATGGAAAGCCGTGAGCGCGGCAGTACACGATGTCGTTGCGCACTGACCGCACGACTTCGTAGTCGAGATCGAGATCGCTGAGAGGACGTGGCCTGAGGTTCGTGATCATCACGTCGCACGAGCCTGCGATGTCGAGGAATGCGCTATGACCGCTCGGATCCTTGAGGTTGAGGGCGATGCTTCGCTTGTTTCGGAGCAGGTTGAGCGCGACTCCGGAGAATTCCGGATGAGGGCCCGACCCCATCGATCGATTCCTGTCGCCGGTCAATGTTTCGACAAGGATGACATCGGCGCCGAGATCGCCAAGGGTGCGTGTGCTCAGCGGTCCCATGAGGACGGAGCTGAGATCGAGTACTCGAATCCCCGAGAGCGGGCCGTCGCTCACTTCGACGGATGCTTCGCGAGTGTTCGACGAGCCACGACCATACGGTGAGCCTCGGTCGGTCCTTCGTAGATGCGCGACATCCGTATCCGCTGCGACATCAGGAACAACGGCAACTCTTGGGTCATGCCCATCGCCCCGAAGCTCTGCATTGCCTTGTCGATGACATCTCCCGCCATCTCGGTCGCAAACACCTTGATCATCGAGGCTTCGTTGCGGATGTCCTCACCGCGTTGGACCTTGGCCACGGCGTCGTCGACCATGAGCCTCGTGGCGTGGATCGCGATCTCCGAATCGGCGATCCACCATTGAATGGCCTGCTTGCTGGCAAGGGGTTCGCCGAACACGATCCGATCCTGTACGTGCTCGCACATCATTTTCAGCGCCCGTTCGGCGAAGGCGATGCAGGTGCCTCCGATCTCAAGCCGGCGAGAGGTCAGGCGATGCTGCATCGGTCCGTAACCGTCCCCGACCTGTCCGAGCACTTGGCTGTCGGGTAGGCGCATATCCTCGAAGACGAGTTCGTACGTCCGTGTTCCACCCAGCATGGGAATCGCTCGTTCGATGATGTAGCCAGGCGTGTCCTTCTCGACGATGAACGCGGTGATGCCGCCCCGCGCTCCGAGGTCCGGATCGGTGATGACCATGAGAATGATGAAGTCAGCGTCAGCCGCGCCGGAGATCCAGATCTTGCGGCCGTTGATCACCCACTCGTCTCCGTCGCGGACCGCCCGTGTTCGCATCGCGCCCGGATCGGCCCCTGCTTGGGGCTCTGAGATCGCGATGTTCGATCGCATCTCGCCCTTCGCGTACGGCTCCATGTAGCGCCTCTTCTGGTCGGCGTTGCCGGCGACCATGAGCATGTGGAGATTGGGTGAGTCCGGTGGAAATCGGAACGGAACCAGCGTGCGATTGACACGTTCGTGGATGGCCATCATCACTGGTGCTGAAAGCGCAGCGCCGCCGACCTCCTCTGGCGCATCGAGACCGAACAGGCCGAGCTCCTTGCACAACGCCATGAGCCGGTCCTCGTCGTCTGGCAGCAGCGACATTGGCTCACCGGTTGACACGCGGGCGATGACGCCGGCCTCGAGCGGCATCAACTGCTCTTCGACGAACCGATCGACGAGGTCGAGCAACATCTGTTCCTCGTCGCTGAACCCGGTGGTCACGATCTCCCCATGGCGCGAGCCTAGATCGGCGCTCTGAGATGACCGCAGTTCCCAGGTGACCGTGCCGGCCAACGCATGACCCTTGGTGAGGTGTTTGCTGTTGGGTCGGAGTAGCGCCAGCCAAGCTCGAAGGTCAGATGAAGCTTGGTTCCTTCGCCCGCCGTTTCCCGGATCCATCGGTGCTCGCCGACGAGTGGAACGGTCGCATGGAACCCCGCGGCCTCGACTCTTCGAGCATCTCGGCCCGATCTGTCCGATCGCCGAGTAGTGTTCGCGCCGTTTCCGGAAGTGGGGAGGACGGTGGACCAGCAACCAAAGCTCTCGCTGGCCTCGCTGGCCGTGTGGGGAGGCGAAGACGAATACCTGCTGGACAGGGCGACCCAAGTTCCGGTGGTGCACAGCGTTGCGTTCGGATATCGCGACTTCGACGAATGGTACGAAGTTGCCACCGGAGCGGCCGAGGGTCACATCTACGGTCGAAACACCAATCCGACGGTGGCAGTGTTCGAGCAGAAAGTCCGGCTCCTCGAAGGCGCAGAAGCCGCAACGTCCGCTTCCACCGGAATGGCGGCGATCTCGAACCTGCTCCACGCGCTGCTCCGCCCTGGCGACAGGGTCGTGTCGGTCAAGGACACCTACGGCGGGACGAGCCTGCTGTTCACAGAGTTTCTGCCTGCTTTCGGAATCACCTGCGATCTCATCGACACGACGGACACTGAAGCAACCGAGGCGGCGATCGCTGCCGGGTCCGATTTGGTCTATCTCGAGACGCCGACAAACCCGACATTGAAGGTGCTCGACCTTCAGCGGCTCATCTCCGCCGGTCATGCAGCCGGCGCGATCGTTGTGGTCGACAACACCTTTGCGACACCGATCAACCAGCTCCCGCTGGCACTCGGCGCCGACCTTGTCGTCCACAGCGCAACCAAGTTCCTCGGAGGCCATGCTGACGCGCTCGGCGGAGTGGTCGTCGGGCGTTCCGATCTGGTCAGGAAGGTCTTCCAGTACCGCGAGATCAACGGTGCAACCCTCGACCCCATGGCCGCCTACCTGCTGCTCAGGGGGATGAAGACGCTCGACCTCAGAGTCAAACGCCAGGCCGAGAACGCGATGGCTGTTGCCACGATGCTCGAGGCGCATCCACGGGTGACCCGGGTGAACTATCCGGGTCTCGAGTCCCATCCTCAGCACCGGATCGCCGTCAGCCAGATGTCGGGCTTCGGCGGGATGCTGAGCTTCTCTCTCGACGGCGACCTCGAAGCGGTGAAGGCGTTTCTGCCACGGCTCCGGCTGGCACATCGAGCTGCCAACCTGGGCGCCGTGGAGACTACGGTCGGACCTCCTGCGACGACGAGTCACGTCGAATGCACACCAGAGGAGCGGGCCGCGCTCGGCATCCCGGAGGGCCTGGTCCGCTACTCGGCTGGTATCGAGGACACCGATGATCTGATTGCCGACCTTCGGCACGCGCTGGACTTCTAGGACGACCAGTGCGCTGGGAAGACGTGGTTTCGAATCCTCCACTTCAGGTGAAACCGGGCGATCGAGACTCGTTTCTCGCCCAGGGCTATCTCGTGTTCCCCGAACTCGTCGGCGGTGATGAGCTCAGTCGATTGCAACGGGGTCTCGCTGACTTGATCGAGCAGAGCAGATCGTTGACTGAATCGACGACTCTCTTCGATCTCGAAGCCGGGCACTCATCGGAGCATCCACGGCTCCGCAGGGCCGCCTGCGTCGACGATGGCGACCCTGTGTTCTGGGAGTTCTGCTCTACCTCGGTGCTCCCCGACATCGCGTCCGACATTCTCGGTCCCGACCTTCGATTCAGGGACGCGTTCGCCAACCTCAAATGGGCTGACGGCGGTGCTGCGGTCGACTGGCATCAGGACCTGGCGTTCTATCCGCACACGAACAGTGGAACCTGCCAATTCATCGTCGCACTCGATGACATCACCGCATCCAATGGCCCTCTCACCGTGATTCCGGGAAGCCACCTCGAGGGCATGTACTCCCATTACGCTGACGACGGTGCTTGGATCGGAGCCATTCCGCTCGATCGTGTGGGTGAAGCGAATCTGGGGAATGTCCGTCAGATCACGGGCCGCGCCGGAACGGTAAGCGTGCATCACAGCCTGATGTTGCACTACTCGGCGCCGAACCACAGCGACACGAGCCGTCCGGTGCTCGTCGTCACCTACGCGGCTGCTGATGCTGCCCCTTACACGGCTCCTCCGTACAAGAGTTCGCACTATGGCGAGATCGTCCGTGGTAGCGAACCCGGGGTCGCGCACCACGAGGAGATGACCGTGATTCTGCCGCCGGATTGGTCCCACGGGTACACATCGATCTTCGAGCACCAAGAGTCGACGCCACAGGAGAAGTGATGGTCCCACCGTTCGAGAAGTCTGAGTTCGATGCACGTCTGGCCAAGGTCAGGGCGGCGATGACTGTCGGAAATCTCGACGCCCTCGTCGTCGGTGACCCATCGAACCAGAACTGGCTGACGGGCTACGACGCATGGTCGTTCTACACACCGCAGGTCGTCGTCGTGCGACACGATGCCGAGCCGGTGTGGATGGGGCGAAAGATGGACGCGGGAGCGGCCTGGCTCACGACCTACATGACCGATGATCAGGTGATGCCGTACCCCGAAGACGTCGTGCAGCGGGCCGGTACGCATCCCATGGAAGTCGTTGGTGGATACCTCAGAGACTTCGGGCTCGACGGCACGAGCATCGGCTACGAGAGCGACAGCTACTTCTTCTCACCGAAGGCCCTCAGATGTCTTCAGGCGGCGCTCCCCAACGCCAACTGGGTCGATGCCGACCTGCTCGTGAACTGGTGCCGCACGGTGAAGAGCGACGCGGAGGTGGCAATGATGCGTCAGGCTGCCCGACTTGCAGAAGGTGCAATGCATGCGGCGTACGAACACATCGCACCAGGTGTTCGCCAGTGCGATCTGATGAGCGCCGTCGTGGCGAAACAGGTCGGAGGCAACGCCGAGTTCGGTGGCGATCTGACGGCGTTGTCGCCACTGATCTTGGCTGGGCCGGCTGCCATGACCGCGCACCCGATGTGGACCGATGAGCGCTTCGAGTCAGGCCAGACGGTTGCCCTCGAGATCGGCGGCACGCGGAAGCGCTACAACGCGGGATTGGCTCGGACGGTTCAGCTCGGCAGAGGGTCGAAGGAACTCTTCGACACCGCCAAGGCAGTGGAGGAAGGCCTCGAAGCTGTGCTGGCGACGATGAAGCCGGGGTTGTCGGCGCAGGAAGTACACCGAGCGTGGCAGGACGTGCTCGACCGCTATGGACTCAAGAAGGAGAGCCGGATCGGCTACGGCATCGGCGTCGGCTACGGACCCGATTGGGGTGAGCACACGGTGAGTCTCCGGCCCAATGAGGCAACGGTGCTCCAAGAGAACATGACCATTCACGTCATGCTCGGGATGTGGATGGACGACTGGGGCATGGAGATGAGCGAGACGACGCTTGTCACTGCTTCCGGGGTCGAATGTCTCACGAACTTCCCGCGAGGCGTTCACGTGGTCTAGGTCGTCGGCGTTGCCTGCATTGCGATGGCGTCGCCCATCTTGATCAGTCCCGGGAAATGACGCATGGCCAGCACGCCATCGATCGTCGCCGCGATGTCGATCGGGGTGGCGCCGAGTTTGACCGTGTTGAAGACGCGCGCGACGACCTGGCCGGGCCTGATGGGGTCTCCGAGTTCGATGAGCCAGTCGAGGATGCCCTCGTCGTTGCTGATCAGATAGGCGCCGTCCTCGGGGATGTCGAGCACCGTTGACGTCGACGGCTCAGGATCGCCGGCAAGAGCACCCCAGTGCCTCAAGAGGTTCCGCACGCCGGCTTCGGTGATGGCCATCGATGACGGACGGGTCGTGCCACCTCCTGCCATCTCGGTGCTGACGAACGGCTTCCCGGAGTCCTCGACGACGGCATCCCACATACCCAACATGTCGAGTTCGACGAGTTTCGTGGCGAACGGTGCGCCGAACGCAACCGCTGCCTCCCAGTTTCTGGCTTCGGCTTCTTGGTCGTCGAGCACGTGAGATGCCGCCATGGGAACGAACTCGAGCGTCTTTCCTCCATCGTGGATGTCGAGGACCGCATCAGATATCGGAAGCAGGTTCCGCGTGAGGTAATCGGCGATCTTTTCGGTGACCGAGCCCGTCGGCGATCCGGGGAAGACCCGGTTGAGGTTGGCTCCGTCGATGGGGGAGTTGCGGGCCCCTCCAGTGAACGCTGGGTAGTTCATGTACGGCACGGCGATGATCCGTCCCGTCACCTGCGCGAGATCGATTCCGTTGACGAGTTTCGTCAATGCCAGCGGGCCGTGGTACTCATCGCCATGATTCCCCCCCGTGAGCAGCACCGTGGGCCCTTCGCCATTCGCCACGACGGACATCGGGATCATGATCGCCCCATAGGCAGAGTCATCTCGGCTGTGCGGGAGGTGGAGGTGGCCATGGATGACGCCGTCGGCGTCAAGGGGGACTGTTGGGCTGATCGGGGAGTCAGGTAGCGGGTTCGATGCGTCGGTGGACATGGCGCCGGAGATTACTTCAGCTGGATACGGTGGATCGATGGCTGCCGAATCCACCGGTCAAGGAGAATTCGCTCCGATTGCATGGTTCGACGCCGCCTGTGAAACCTCGTCCGGTCCCGACGCGCTCGAGGCTCTCGCGTACGACGGCGTCATCTGCCTTCGTCAGGCCTTCGGGCAGCCGTGGCTCGACGTCATCGAAGCTGGGATCGACGAGGCACTCGGCGGCGCGAGCACCGATGTCGAGGTCGTGCAACGAGACGGCGAAGCCGGTTCGTTCTCGTTCAGCTCAGGGGCGTGGCAGACAGTCGAGCCGTTTCGGCGTTTCATCTTCGATTCGCATCTTCCCGACATCGCGTGGAACCTGCTCGGCGGCGCCCACGTGGCACTGTTCTACGACTTTCTGCTCCTCAAGGAACCGCACAGCGACAGCGCCTCAACGCCGTGGCATCAGGATCATTCGTACTATCCGCTCGACGGGTTCAAGGTGATCAACAGCTGGGTCGCTCTTGACGACATTCCGATGGACTCGACGCTTCGCTTCCTGCGCGGTTCGCATCGTTCACGGAGTCTTTTTCGCGCTGTCGACTTCGACAATCCCGAAGGGGAATATCGACACGCGAGGTACGAGTTGCCGCGTCCGCCAAGTGCTGAGGCCGGCGCCGAGATTCTGGCGACGGCACTGAGTGCAGGCGACATGCTGGTGTGGACCTCCTACACGGTCCACAGCGCGCCGGGAAATCGCCTGGACCGTCGCAGAGCTGCATTTTCGGTGAACTGGGTCGGTGATGATGTGACCTTCAACGGCAAGCCATCGCTGGACACCTACCGTGACTCGACACAGCAGGTGGGGGCCCCGATCATCTGCGAGAAGTTCCCGATCGTCCGCAGTGCGCCCGAGATCAGATGATGGAGGTCTCCATGAAAGGTTCGTTCGCCACGATCCGGTGATAGCCGAGCGGGGTGAGATCGATGGTGCGGTACTCGCCGTGCGCAATGATCTCCGCAACGCCTCGCCCGATTGCTGGTGACTGTTGCAGCCCGTGGCCGGAGAACCCGTTGGCGAAGATGAAGTTGGACACCTCGTGGTGCGGGCCGACGATCGCGTTGTGATCGACCGTGTTGTACGCGTAGTGGCCAGCCCACTGGCTCGTGACCTTGATCTCTTCGAAAGCCGGCACGCGGTGCGCCAGCACCGGCCAGACCTTGTCCTCGAAAAGGTCATGACTCATGGCGTGGTCGTCGTAGTCGACAGCGAGATCAATGTCTGGGGGGCAACCGGCCATGTATGCCTCGCCATCGCTTCGCATGTGGACCCCGGTTGGGTCGATCGTGAGAGGCAGGTCGCGGTCGAGTCGCTCGGCGGCCTGGAACACGAAGGTGAATCGTTTCCTCGGTTCGACGGGCAGCTCAGTTCCCGCCATCGAAGCGACTTCGACCGCTCGCGGTCCAGCAGCGTTGACGACGGTGCCGCAGCGGATGGTCTCGCCCGAGGCCAGCTTCACGCTTGTCAACCGGTTACCCACTCTCTGGATGTCGACGACCGCGTTTTCGATGTACTCGACACCGTTCTCGCGGGCCTTTCTTCGTAGCCAGAAGAACATCGTTCCTGAGTCGAAATAGCCTTCGTCGACGAGATTGTGCGATCCGCAGACGATGTCGTCGACGTTGTAGAACGGGTAGGCGTCCTGAATCTCGGCTGCCGTCATGATCTGTGTTGCCGAGCCGAGTTCGGCTTGAACCTTCTGATTGTTCCGCAGGGCCGTGGCGGTGATGTCAGTTCCTGCCAGGTACATGTATCCGAAGTGATTCACATCGATGTCGGGAATCTCAGGATCGCCGCCCAGATGTTCGCGGAAGTTCCTGACGTGGTGTGCGCCATGGCGCGACATCATGATGTTCAGTGGGTTCGAGAACTGTTGACGCATACAACTGTTCGTGTGTGCGGTCGAGCAGGAAGCGAACGTCATGTCGCGCTCGACGACAAGAATCGAACCATCGAACGACGGATTCGCCGACAGCGCCCATGCGCTCGACGAACCGATGATTGCTCCGCCCACAATGATGACGTCGTACGTCGACTTGAGCGGCTGCGACGTGATCGTGGTGAGCCTCATGAGACGTGTCCCTCGGTGGCGACCGCAGGATGTTCCGTTCCGGGTCTTGGCCCGACCGTAGCGGGCCGAACTTCGGGAACGCGGACCGGGCGTCTTGCTCATTGTGCCGAGGTTGATGTCCTGGGGCAGCAGGATCCAATGTCTGTGGTTCGAATCGTCAACCACCCGTGTCTACGTGAACGACCTATTCGGTCTGACCTCGGGCTGCGGTGATGGTTCTGTCCCCGAAACCGCTCGGGTAGGTCATGGCTGTGTCGAACTCGGCCCACGCTTCGTCGGAGAAGCTGGTCTCGGGGCGGGACTCGAATACGAAGTGCTCTTGGGGCGCGTTGCCGCGCATCTTCATCACAGAGTCGGTGCCGGTCCGGCAGTATGTACGCGACGACATGTACCGCATCGCGAAACCAATCCGGTCCTGCTCCGACGTGTTCGGTCCTCCTCCGTGAAGGAGGTCGACGTGATGGATCGAGAACTCTCCTGGTTCAAGTTCGACCGCGACCGCGTCCCGATCGGGATCGACATCGTCGGCGAGGATCGTGTCGTAGTTGAACACATTGCCATTCGACGAGGTTCTGACTCCCTTTCCGTAGCCGGCCATGGGGTCATCTTCGTAGTCGAGCTTGGCGATATCGGGCCGGAGGTGCGTTCGAGGCACCACCTGCATCGCCGCGTTGGCAACCTTGACGTCGGTCAGCGCCACCCATACCGAGACGACCTCGTTTGTCGAAAGATTCCAGTACGGCCCATCTGAGTGCCACGGCACCCAGCCGGTACTGCCCGGCGGCTTCCGCGCAAAGTCCGACTCCCACATCACGAGGTCGGGGCCGAGGAGCTTCTCCACCTCGTCGAGGATGACTGGGTCGTGAACGAGCGAGTCGATGCGCGTCGAGATCAGGTGGGGAGAGATGTGGACCTCACGTCCACGCCGTTCGATAGCGGCCCGCTGTACATCGAAGAAGTGATCGGCGAGTCCTTGGACGTCGATGCGGCCAACCGGCCAGCTAACGCCTTGTCGCCAGAATTCGTCGAGGTCGAGCCCGTATGTGCGCATCGTGCAACCCCTCTCTCAGCAACGGTAGTTCGCGTCTTCCGCGTCGAGCGACCTGCGAAGCCCTGGCCACTCGATGGAACCATCGGCTACCCAGCCTTCGGCGAAGAACGCATCGTGGTGTCGCTGGGCAACCTCGGGCTCGGGGATCAACACTTTCTGATTGGTGGCAAGAACGGACATCTGGATCTCACATGCCACGTTCAGCTGAAATGCCCAGAAGAAGGCTTCTGCGACGTTTGCGCCCACCGCCGCGAACGCGTGGTGGCGGTAGATCAGCGCCTTGTGGTGCGCGAGCGCCTTCGGGATCGCCGCGATGTACTGGTCGTCGAAGTAGAAGTCGCCTTCGATGTAGCCAATGTCGTTGTAGAAGGGGAAAGCTGCTTCGCAGAGCGGGAGTAGGCCGCATTCGAGGGCCGCGACTCCCATCACGCCGTGGCCGTGCGCGTGGATCACGGCGTTCACGTCAGGTCGGGCTGCGAAGATCGCCGAAGCAGGTCTGGTCACCGCCGAATTGACGGGTGTTCCTGGCTCGACGGGCTTGCCGTCCATGTCCGCTCGCACGAAGTCCGAGGCGCACATCTCGTGGAAGAACTTCCCGTGCGGATGGGTCAGGAAGGTGTCGGGCTCTCGGGGATCGCGAGCGACGACTGACCCATTGGTGAGATCGGACATGCCGTACCTGTCGAGCAGCCTGAAGCTTGCTGCGAGGTCCTCACGCAGGTCTCGGTCGGTTTCGCTCTTGTCGATCATGGCAACTCCCGGACTTTCGGCCAGCCGTCTTGGTCTTCTGGATACCAATATTCCTGGATGACTTCCCGGATCTTGATGAGGGCCTGGTCGCGACGTTGCTCCATCTCGAGCCAGTGCCGATCGCCCTGCTGGGCCTCGCAGCCTTCGACGACCAGATCGTTCAGGCGCTCCGTGAACGGAGGGGCCTTGAGCTTCGTCCATGGAAGCTCGAGTGTCGGGGCAAAGTGCTGCATGTTCACTCGCATGCCACCTTCGCCGGCGGCAACGTGCCAACCCATCCCGATACCCATGAACGCCCACCGCAATCCTGGTCCTCCGGTGATTGCCGCGTCGATCTCTTGCATCGTGGCAATACCGTCGTTGACGAGGTGGAGCGCTTCATGCCACAGGGCTTCTTGCAGCCTGTCGCCGATGTAGGCCTCTATTTCGTTGCGAACGTGCAGGGGCCGCATACCGATTCGTGTGAAGTATCCAGCGGCCTTGGCGATGGCCTCGGCGCTCGTTTGCTCGCCGCCGACCAACTCGACCAGGGGAAGGATGTAGAGCGGTGAGAACGGGTGACCAATGATGACTCGCTCTGGAGCGAGAGCTTCAGACTGAATCGAGGTTGGCAGTAATCCGGAGGAACTCGAAGAGATGATCACTTCTGCCGAGAGGTGTTTGGAGATCTCGGCAATCACTGACGTTTTCACGTCTTCGCGCTCCGGAACGTTCTCGTGGACGAAGTCGGCTTCGTCCACCGCAGCTTCGATGGTGGGGTGGAAGCTGAACCGGTCGACGCTTGCGCCTTCGGCGAGTCCGATCTGCTCCATCGTCGGCCAGGTCCTGGCGATGGTCTCTCGGATTCTGGCCTCGGCCTCTGGAGCGGGGTCGGTCATCGAGACATCCAGACCATTGGCGAGGCATCTCACTGCCCAGCCGGTTCCGATCACGCCGCCGCCGACGAGCCCCACCCGGGCAATGTCTTTGTATCCGCGAAGCATCGTGTCGACCATCTCTTCCTGCGGCAATCGCTTGACCCCGACCGGTGCACGATATTCGATCGCTTTGTCGCTGACCAGCGTCGGCTGCTGAGACCGGGGACGGATGATCTTCGATGCTCATCGCAGATCTACGATCAAGAGATGCGGGAGTACGAAGACATCGTCTATGAAGTCAGTGACAGGGTTGCCACTGTCTCGTTGAATCGGCCCGATCGGCTGAATGCGCTCTCACCGGCCATGCGACGGGAATTGCTCGAGGCGGTGCTCACCGCTGACAGCGACCCTGACGTGGGGGCGATGATCGTCACCGGCCTCGGGCGAGGCTTCTGTTCAGGTGGCGACATGAAAGCAATGAACGAAGCAGGTGGCGCCGGCCGTGCATCGGGTGCCGATGCAGCGAGCAGGCAGTATGCGTTGAACGAGAAGATCGCTCCGGTGCGTGACCGCGTGGTGCTGGCGATGCGCTACGCGACAAAGCCCGTCATCGCCGCGGTCAACGGTCCGGCCGCCGGGGCTGGGATGAACATCGCTCTTGCATGTGACATCCGCGTCGGATCCACGGCTGCTTCGTTCGGCCAGACGTTCTCGCGCCGTGGATTGCATCCGGACTGGGGCGGCAGCTACTTCCTTCCGCAGATCGTCGGCCCGGCCAAGGCGGCCGAGCTCATCTGGTCGGGAAAGATGATCGATGCAAGCGAGGCACTTCGACTCGGCATCGTCACGGCGTTGGTCGAACCAGACGAGCTCATGACGGCGGCGACCGAGATGGCGGCGTCGTTCGCGTCGGGTCCGCCCATAGCAATTCGTCTCGCCAAGCAGGCCATCTACAAGTCGCTCAACAGCTCGCTCGAGGACGCGCTCGAGTACGAGACGTTCGCCCAGAACATCTGCGCCGCCACGGCCGATTCGAAAGAAGGAATTGCTGCCTTCGTCGAAAAGCGGCAGCCGAAGTTCATGGGTAGCTGAGCCGTCCGATTCGCGTCCATGAGTTCTGCTGCAACTGAGCGAGGCTCGGCAAGAAGGCCATCGCCAGCGGGACGACATGCTTCGCCCGGTCGAGGTCGATGAACAATGCTCGCCCCTGGGTGCGCGCATGGGTTCTGACCAGTGGGTGGCTCACCTCGACGAGTGCCTCTGGCTCGCCCGTCGTCGCGTGCCGGGGCGGGAACACATTTCGCTGGTTTGGGTGTACCGGACTGTCAGGCTGTCGAGTTGCTGCGTCGAGGCTTCCGGCTGTGATCTCGTCGAGTTGCTCCCTGAGCTCGGGGGTCATGACAAACCCAGAATCGATGACCTGACGCGTCTTGCCGTATCGGAACGTGTCGCCGTTCCGTGCGAATGCCTCAGCGATCGGATCCGTCTCGTCGGCTGCGCACATCGACGGATCGAAGGCGTCGACCTCTGCGACGGAGGAGTGATCTGAGTAGTCTCCGATACGAATCGATGTCATGGGCTGATTGTTGCAGCGTGCATTTGCCGAACCTGACGTCGCTGTTCGGTCTATGGTCGTTGGAATGACTGACTGATTCGTCCCGAAACCAATCCGTGTTCGACGCGTTCGTCGAACGAAACAACAGGAGACGACATGACTGCGAAACGCAAGGGAACATCAGGTCGCACGACTCCGAAGGGCACGGTCAACGCGAAGAAAAAGCGAATCCACAACGACGCCAACGACGGCGACGGTGATCCGCTGAGAACCGCCGGTCTTCCTCGGTCGCAGAAGGTGGCCAAGAACCCGAACTGGGTGGCGAGGCCGAACACACACAACCGCGGCGATCGCTGAAGCAGTTCCATTTCTGTGGTTCATCCTCCGCTGCTCTACAGTGCGTCACGGGGATTAAAATGAGTGTCCAGACCGAATCGCTTCCGGGCGTCATCGAGAATCCAGCGGCCTGGTACGGCCGAGATCTGCAGGACGACGACAGCTGGGTTGAACTGCTGTCCACCGACGAGATCAGCGAGATTTTGACGGCGGTCGCGCAGGTGAACCAGCGCGGTGTCGCCATGCTCGACATGACAGCGGCTGACTTCCCGTTGCCAATGTTGAGTTCCCGAATGCGAACGCTCGCCCGTGAGCTCGACTCGGGTCGAGGGTTCTGGCTGATGCGGGGTCTTCCGATCGATCAGATGACCGAACGGGACGCTGCGTTCGCCTACTGGGGACTCGGCCTGCACTTGGGGGTTCCTGTGTCGCAGAACGCCCGAGGTCACCTGCTCGGACACGTCATCGACGAGGGTGTCGACTTCCGCACCGACAGCGGGGCCCGCGGCTATCAGACTCGACTGCGGTTGCCCTATCACACCGACAGTTCTGACGTTGTGGGCCTGCTCTGTCTCCAAACGGCCAAGCATGGCGGCCAGAGCTCGGTCGCATCGACCACTAGCGCATACAACGAGACTGTCGTTCGTCGTCCCGACCTTGCCCACATGTGGTTCGACCCGTGGTTCTACGACCGCCGCAACGAGGAGCAGCCGGGCGAAGATCCGTTCTACGCGACGAAGTTGGCCGCCTGGGACGGTGAGTATCTCGCCATCCGGTACGTTCGCACGTTCCTCGAGACGGCCCAGCGGCACGACGCGGTCCCACAGCTCACGCAGGATCAGACCGACTTTCTCGACCTGATCGACAACATCTCCCACGAGCCTGGCTTTGCCCTCCAAATGGATTTCAGGCCGGGCGACATACAGTTCGTTTGCAACTACACGACGTTCCATTCGCGGAAGTCGTACGAGGACCACGACGATCCTGCGATGAAGCGACATCTTCTTCGCCTGTGGCTCACTCTCCACGACGGGCGCGATGTGCCCGCCGACTTCGGTCGTGGTCAACAAGAGGGATCTGGAGGACGCGGCGGCATCCCGGGCGTCCCCGGCACCGAAGAGCCCATGGCGGGTACCTACCTCTGAGAAAGGATGCAGAGCTGGTTCAGGTCGGCAGGTCGTGGAACTCGAGAGCGCACTGGTGATGGTGATCGACAGGCGAACGGAGTTGGCGGCGGACCTCTCGTGACGGACTCGGAGTCGACGCCGAGACAGCGCGCCTAGGAACGCGGTTTCGTCGTCAGCTGGTCGTCGAGATAACTCCGTCAGCTGAGATGATGACCTGGTCTCCAGCGTCGATGGTGTTGTAGTCACCCTCGTTCACGACTACCACGGGGCAGTGGCTGTCGTAGAGCGACGCGACGACCATGGCTCCGACGGCGATGTTGATGTCGCGTTCGAGCAGGACGATGCCGGCTGGCCCCGTGCCAATGCGCAACGACTCGCCAAGGGCGCCCGGCGTGCCAGCCGACCCTCTCGACGCCGGCATCACGACCACTTTTCCGCTGAGGCTCGCACCGCGCTGCGGGTGCGAAATGTCGAGGATCGTTCCGGTGGCAGGGTCGAAGCCGCCCCAAAAACTCAGCTCCTCGTCGAGCACGATCGCCTCGGCCTCGACCGAGCCCGGGTTCAGCACCGTTGCCTGCGCCCTCATCTGACCATGTTCCTCATCTTGTGTTGGCCCCCCACAAGTCGCCACTCCACAGCTGCGGATCGCGAGTGACTTCGCCTCGCACGGCAGAGTCGACGCACTCGCGCATGCTGGCGAAGGCGACGTCGAGTCCGAGCATGCCCGGCGCGTAGTACGCCCATTTCGCGGAGTTCGTCATGACGGTGCCGCTGATGCCGTCGACGATGGGCGTGTAGTAGGTGCATGTATCGAGAACGATTTGCACTCCACTCTCGTCCAGAACGGATTGCCAACCCTCGCGTTCCACCTGTGATGCAACGTGGCGACTGGTCGACACGAACATGTTGACATCAGGGTGAACGCGGCGGCCGTCGATGAGCGCGACGAGCTGTGCGAACTCTGCAACCGAGAAGTGAGGGGTGCCGAGGCAGACCGCGCCGAGTCGTTGTGTGCATGTGCCGTTCAGCAACGAGCATGCGTCGAACAGGACGTCAGGTGTCACCTCTACTGTCGTTTCGGCCGAGCCTCCTCTGAACGCTTCGTCGAGGGTCGCTGCCTCCGGGGTGTGACCGACCACGTGGAAGAGCGCGACCGACCCTGCGGTGGCGGCCGATGATCCGATGGCCTTGAACTGGTCTTCGGTGATGACGTCGGGCAGTCCTTCGATGACAGGGACACACTTGCCGGATCCGCGGCCGATCACGATGCCGAGGACCTGGTGGAAGACGTCTTCTTTCATCAGATCGGGCGAAACATTCGAGATCCGGAACAGCACTCTGCCTCTGCGGCCCTCGTCGGTGTGAAGCCCCGATGTGGGTACCCGTCCAGTGATCGCGGCGCAGATGTCGACAAAGTCACCGTATTTGTTGGTTCGTGCTCCACACACCGAGTTGTAAAACGCGACCGCGTTTGACTCGGAGGCGACGATCTGATCACCCAGTCCTGGCCGGATGTTCTGCTGATATGGCGCGCACGTCCACACCACGTCGCAACCGAGTGCCTCGTAGATCTCCATCAGACGCATGGCGCCGCGCACAACCTCCGGATCAGATCTCTCCGGTCGTAGCTCGGGATGGAGTGCGTCAATGAGGCTCACGTTCGTCATCGTCGGGACGGCAACGTGACCACCTCCTGCGAGGAGGAACTCGGCGAAGTCGACACCCACCTGACCGGTGTAGAAGCAGCTCCCGATGTGCGCCATCGATGCGTCGGTGAACCCGGAAGCACCGGAGGCCTCGGCGACGCGAACCATCACCTCCATCGCGAACTGTGATGGCTTGCCGTCGGCGCCGGCCAGCCTTCGCTCGTCGTCCTGGCTGAGCGTGACCATCAGGTCGGGTCCACAGCCAGCCTGTGCTCGAGCAGCGCCTCGTAGAAGGGAAGACTCCGCTCATACAACTCGTAGAGCCGCGGGGTGTCCTCAAGAGGGGGGTAGACCGTCGTCGGTTTCGTGATGCCAGTGCTCCGTCTGAGGTTGTCGTGCCATGGCCCTGACCCTTCGCCGTACCAGCTCACCTCGCCTCGATCGCCTTGCTCCCACTGGAGTGATTCCTCGACGAACGAGATGTCGACGGCTTCACAGAATGCTCTGGCTGCCGCCTCTGGATGCTCGACAAGATCCTCGGAGGTGAGCACCGGTGGAGCTGATCCAACGCGGTTGCTGATCCGGTCGAACAACGCGTGGAGCGCCTCGAAACCGATCTCGAAGAACTCGACATCCGGCCAGTACTTGGCCAGGCCCTGCACGACGCGCCGCGGATCTCTGATGAGGATCCCGTGGTGCGTGATGTTGTCGAGGCGCTCGTCGGTCAGGTCGGCTTCGACGGAGTACGCGAACTCTTTCATGAAGACGGGATGGGTGTCTGCTGCTGTGAAGAGGTCGGCCCAGACCGATTCGAAGTTGTGTCCGGGCTTCGCTTCGACGTCTGCGTCACGTTGGCTGCGGCGGTCTTCGCCGTAGTAGAAGACCTCGTTGAAGGGCTCGTGGAAGCACTCGAAGTCACCGCGTTGGCGCATCATCCACTCGAACGCTGTCGATGTCGAGCGGGGTGTCGCCCAGAGCGTCAGAAACATCAGGCCGCGTTCAGGTTCTGAAGGGTTGCGAGCAAGCGTCCGTGTTGGCCGAACTCGCCGGTCGGACCGATACCGAGGCTCCGATAGATGGCCCAGTACAACGCAAAGTCCGAAGCGATCACCGGAAGCCCGACGTCGGCCTCCATGGCCGCGGCGTGAACCACGGATCGCTGGGGGAGTCCGTCGGCCCGACGCCAGTTCGGCATGCCGTTGATGAGGATCGCTTCTGCATCCGACGCCGTCTGTGTCACCTTGCGGACCGAGTTCAACGCCAGTTCGCCGGGAAAGATCCAGGTCTTGTCGTTCACCTCTTCCTGGGTCGCGTACCATCCCTGGTCGACGAAGTTGCCGGCCCAGACCACGTCGAGGCCTGCGCTGCGAAGGAACCCGACGACGCCGTCGCGCCAGTCGGGCCAGAAGTACACCGAGTTCAGCGCGACCTTCTCGACATCAAGCGCGTGACATGCATCGACGAGGCACATTCCTGCCATGTGGAATGGGGTCTCATACCTCTCCGTCAGCTCCGAGGTGAACTGTTTGATGTCGGCGTGATCCGTTCCGTTGGCATGTACCCAGTTCGTGCCGACTTGCCCAACTACGTCTGCGCCTGCGTTCGCCATGCAGTGGACGACTTCATCGAGCAGATGGAAGTTGTCGGCTCGCTGACTGAGCTGGTGTGAGTACTCGGCCACATGCAGCAAACGGCCATGGACTCCGACAGTCTCCGGCGAGATGCGGAGGAAGTCCGTGGGCGCTGCATCGAAGTCCTGCGGTGGTCCTGTGAATCCGACCTGGTGGGGAAACAGTTTCAGTTCGGGGTTCGACCACTTCTCTGGTTTCAGGTTCACTTGGAGGTCTCCGGCATGTCGTCGTCGAGTGCGATCGACTCGCAGCGTTTCAAACAGCGCTCCAGGGCCTCATCGTCGTGCCGGAGAGTCCATGCCACCCAGAGTCCAAGCTGAATCGTCATCACATCGCTCGCTCGCCGTAAACTATGAACCCCTTCGAGTTCTGGTCTGGCTGCCGCTATCAGTGCGCTCAGTTCGGCAAGGTATGTCTCGTAGATTTCGGCGTTGATGGCAGCAACGGTCGGCTCCGACCTCGCTACAGACCAGAGAGACAACCGGAGCGCGAGGTAGTCGGCGTCGAGGAACTCCTGGCCGAACACCCCGCGGATGAAGGACCTCACGGCCTGGTCTCGGCTGCCGGTGCCGGTTGCGGCAGTCCTCGACGATTCCATCAGACGCTGGGCAGCATGTTGGTATGCAGCTCTGATGAGGGACTCTTTGTCGTCGAAGTGGTAGTTCAGCAACCCGAGGGCGACGTCGGCCTCTGCCGCGACGGCCCTGAAGCTCAGACTTCGGATGCCTTGACGGACGATGACGGTGAGCACAGCGTCGAGGATCTGCCCTTGCGTGTCGGTCATGGTCATGCTCGGGACCCTGATGGCAGGTGGATGTCGTGGTTGGCGGGATCGAGTCGACGGCTGAGCTCCCTGAGGCGGGCATGGAACTCGTCCCGCGTGACCTGGCACAACCTGACGTGGCGACCCTGGTTCGGGTCGAAGGCGGTGCGACCATGCAACACGCGGTGGTTGTCCATCAGCACTCCATCGCCTGGAGCAATCCTGATCTGGGTCAGGAATTCGTCGTCGATCATCCTTTGGTTGAACTCGCGAATGGCGTCGTAGAGCGGTTCGACGAAGACCGGGTCGACGTCGAGGGGTGCGAGAGCTCTGTCGAAGTAGCGGATGCCGCTTGGCCTACCGAATTCGTCGATGGAGATCAGCGGTCCGCGGGCCCTGACGTCGACCTCTCCTGGATGCCAGCGGATCTGCGAAATGGGCAATGTCGTCAGCAACTCGAACGCGTGAGGTGAAGTGATGCGAATGTCCTCGGCGATGGCAAATCCATCGACGTAGGTCGAGAGTCCTCCGACCTCGGTGTTGGCGAGGCAGTGGAAGACGTCGATGCCAGGGGGCGCGTAATAAAAGGCGTCGTCGATGTGAGGTGCTTGGGCCATGCCCGTCTTTGCCCCTAGCTTGGCCACCGGTTCGGCGCGTACGTCGTATATGCGGCCGAACACGGTGGTCTCGTTGATGGGTCCGACGAAGCTCGCCAAACGTTCCGTCTCGTCCAACCCGTCGCGCAGACCGGTGACGCGCACGATGCCGTAGTCGCGGAGCATGTGGTAGAGCCGAAGTAGGCCTGCTCCGCCGTCGCTCGCCTCCTCGACGCTGACGGTGGGGAAGTGGTCGGACAAATTCGACTTCCACAACGTCGGACGCCACGCCGACCTCCTTGCCCTGTCTGGTGCGTCGTACGCGTGGTGGAGCAGCCAGTCGGGTCCGTAGGTCGATTTGTGTTTGTCAGGCCATGTGACGATGAGATCGCCAGCTGCGGCACCGACCGTCTTCGGGGCGATGGACGATTCGAAGCTGATCGCGGTGACAAACCGGATGCCGTCAGCTGCGTTGCCACAATCCTGGCAATAACAGCTGTGCCGAAGCCATTGGTGATGGAACTCTCGTGTGGTGCCGTCGGCAAACGACACGCGGACGACTCGACCAACGATGACCGCTTCGACAACAGCCGGGTGGCCATCGAAGCCGAGCCGGTTTCCGACGAACGGATTGCTGGCAACGATGTCGGCAGCTTCTTCGTGGGTCGTGGTCCGGTGGGAGCTGTCAGGCACTCCACCCACCGTCGACGTGGATGGTTTGACCGGTGATGTAGCTCGCTCCCGCGCACAGGAACAGGCATGCGTCGGCGTACTCCTCGCCGCGACCGGGACGGCCCAAAGGCAACGATCTCGAGTCCTCGAACACCGAATCCCATTTGAGTGGGAAGTTGGTCGATTCGGGGTGAACGTAGCTCGGCGAGATGGCGTTGACCCTCACGTCGGGAGCGAGGCCTCGAGCCAGTTCCTTGGTGAGTGTGATGACGGCGCCCTTGGCGACGCTGTACGGAGAGCTCGAGCCTCCGCCTCTCCAGCCGGCCATCGAGGCAGTGTTGACGATGGCTCCCTTGGACGCCTTCAAGAACGGGGCAGCAGCGTGCGAGGTTCTGAAAGCAGAGAGCATGTTCACCGACAGCATTTCGTGCCACAACTCTTCGGTCTGGCTGTCGAGGTCTTCGGGCGGTATGTACGTCAGCGTGACCGGGTGGCCGGCGATGTTGACGAGATGGTCGATGCCGCCCATTCGATCCGCGGCGTCCGTCACCGTGGCCCTCGCGATGTCCCCGTCGCGGAGATCTGTAGGCGCGGAGAAGACATCGAAGCCCTCGTCGGTCAAGGTCGATGCCGAGTCGTGAAGGCGGTCACCATCGAGATCGACCATCGCAACGGTCGACCCCATCTCGGCGAACTTCCTGACGGCGGCGAGGCCGAGCCCGCTGGCTCCGCCGGTGACGATGGTGCGCTTTCCCGTGAGATCAGCTGAAATCATCAGTACCCAGCTTTCGTGTCGTTGTCGACATGGTGTTGGTCGACGAAGTCCTCGTCGAGTTCGAGCCCTAGGCCGTGGCCTCCCGGCAATTCGGCGTAGCCATCGACGATCTCTGGCTCGGCCGGAGACACGAGTTCGGTTCTGAGACGCGATGGCCCGAGCCGCGATGAACGGAACTCGACCATCGGGACGGTCAGGCTCGCGGCCTGGAGGTGGAAACCGGCCATGTCGGTGATGCCGGAGGCGAAGCTGTGTGGCACCAGCTGAGCGCCATACATCTCGCACATCTCTGCGATGCGCATCAGTTCGGTGAAGCCGCCTGCCCGGCTGACACCCGGCTGGACCAGCGTCACGCCACCTCGTTCGAGCCACTCTCTGATCTCCCAGCGGCCGGCCGCGAACTCGGCCCCGCCGACCCGGATGGGCGAGACCTCTGCCAGCCGGCGATGGCCATCGAGATCGTCGTGACGCAACGGAGCTTCTGCGAAGTGGATGTCGAGGTCTTCGATGCGCTTCAGCGTCCACGCCGCGTCGTGCCAATCCCACCAGCGATAACCGAAGTCGAGGGCGAGCACGACTTCGTCACCGACCATGCTTCGGCTGTACTCGGCGAACTGCACGATCTCCTTGTCGCTGACCTCAGGGCCGAAGAGAACAGGAACCTTGAAGGCCCGAAGCCCCTGGTCCATGGCGATTTCGGCCTGTTCCTCGATAGGTGCCGCCACCTCGGCAACCGGCCGGTCGTAGATGTCGCCTGGATACAACGTGGCGTACGGCCTGATCCGCTGAGTTCGTGCCCCCCCGAGGAGTTTGTACACCGGCACCCCGAGTTGTTTGCCGGCCAGGTCGTACATTGCGATGTCGACCCCTGACAAGGCCTGTATGAAGGTGCCTCGGCGGCCGTGGTAGAAGCTGCCGTGATAGACCCGGTCGAACAGCGCAGCGGCCTCCAGCGGGTCTTCGCCGATGATGGTGTCGCCGATGCCCTTGCTCCAGAAGTTGATCGTGGCCATGTCGATCATGGCCTTGCTCACCGCCGGTGTGGTGATGCACTCACCGATTCCGTAGAGCCCGTTCTCGTCGGTGACACGGACCAGCAGGGTCTCCTCGTTGCCCTGGGCGAAGGCATTGCCTTCGGCGGGGACACCGATGATGAGCGCCTCGAGTTTGGCTATGGGTGATCGGGTCGTTGGCGGGTCGGTCATTGTTGCTCCGTCTGCGCGATCGCGTTCATCACAGCGTCACGCACAATCTGAGCGAATCGAGGATGGCGGCGTGGATGTTGCGCGAGGCGACGGCGTCGCCGACGCGGTAGAGGTCGAACTCTTCGGGTTCGGTTGGAATGGGGTGTTGGGGCCGGCCTTCGATCAAGGCGTCGATGTCGGTGACACCGTTGTTGCGCGACAACGGCTGGAGGGTGTGGAACAGTTCGTCGGTCGGCGTTGTGCCGTGCTCGACGACGACCCGATCGGCGGTTCGCTTCGACTCGTGGCCCGTCAGACAGTTCACGAAGGTGGCTCGAAGCGCACCGTTTTGTTCGACGACGTCGATCAGTCGATGGTCGAGGGTCACCGACACGTCGGCTGAGTACAGTCGCTTGCGGAAGCCCATTTGTTCGGCGTCGCCCATGTTCTGACCGAACATCTTGTCCTGCGAAACGAAGTGGACCGATGCTTGGTGTTCGGCGAGATGTTGAGCGCACGCCGCGGCCTGGTGATCGCCGGTCCCGTCGTACACGATCACTTGATCGGCTGGGTCGATGGGCCCGGTGATTGCATCGGCTGCGGTGGTGCACAGATGCGAACCGGGCACCGATCCCCGATCGGGCCGGCCTCCCGTGGCGATGATGACGACGCTGGGGCTCTCGGCGATCACCATTGCGGCGTCGGCTGTCGTCGACAGTCGAACATCGACGCCGAGATGGCCGACCTCTCTGTGGAGCCAGTTCGTGATGTTGCCCAGGTCTGCCCGCCAGTGCGGGACCAAAGCGCCAAGGACCTGACCACCGACGGTCTCGCCCGCTTCGATCAGCACCACGTCATGGCGACGTGACCCACACACGCGTGCGGCCTCGAGACCTGCCGGTCCGGCGCCGATGATCACCACTTTGCGCGCCGGCTCGGTCGTGGCCTTGATGACATGTGGAAGGCTGGCTTCCCGACCGATGGCCGCGTTGTGTACGCAAGCGCGCGACGGCGAGATGCAAAGATTCGCTCCGATGCACGGTCGTATCCTGTCCTCGTGGCCGGAGACGATCTTGTTGATGATGTGGGGATCGGCGATGTGGCCACGGGTCATACCGATCAGGTCGACAGCTCCTTCGGCAACAGCTCCCCGTGCGGTTGCGACGTCGGTGACCCGCGCTGCGTGGAAGACCGGAAGATTCACCTCGTTGCGGAACCACGCAACCGGCTCGAGGAAGGGGGCCTTGGCGATGCCCATTCCTGGCATGTTCTGCTCGGTGAGCGCGATCTGTGTGTCCATCCGTCCGTACATCACGTTGAAGAAGTCGATCATCCCTGAGGCTTGGAAGAGTTGTGCGATGCGAAGACATTCGTCACGTTCGAGTCCGGCCTCTCCGCCCTCGTGCATCGACAGTCGCATGCCGACGATGAATTCTGTACCGACCTCTTTGCGGATGGCATCGAGCACCAGCATCCCGAACCTGGCTCTGTTCTCGAGTGAGCCACCGAAGGCGTCGTCGCGGCGATTGGCGACGGGGGAGAGGAATTGGCCGATTAGGTGTGCGCTGGCCACGATCTCGATGCCGTCGAGACCACCGAGTCGGCACCGACGGGCAGCTGCGCCGTAGGCGGCGACGATCCGGTCGACGTCATCGGTGTCCATCTCGCGAGGGATCGACCGGTGGAGGGTTTCACGAACCCGTGACGGTGCTGGAACGGGGAGCCACTCGCCAACGGTCGATGAACCTCGACGGCCGAGGTGTGTGATCTGGCACATCAGCGCGCAGTCGTGGCGATGAATACGATCTGCAAACTGCTGGAACACCGGGATGATCGAGTCGTCGCCGATGTACAGCTGACCGAATACCGATGGCGAGTCGCGGGCGATGTTGGCCGACCCGCCGAACATCGTGAGCGCGAGGCCGCCCTTGGCCTTCTCCTCGTGGTATCGCTGATATCGATCTTCGGGGATGCCTGCGATGTCGTAGGAGATGGCGTGGCTCGTGCTCATCACTCGGTTCTTGAGTGTGAGGCCTTTCAGGGTGAAGGGTTCGAGCAGCGGGTCGGTCATGATGTCCCCAACGGCGTGTATCCGAAATCGTCCCAGGTCCTCACAGCTTCAGCCCCGCCGAAACCTTCGATGCGTCGAGCTTGGTCGGCGAAGGCTCGCTCGTTGGCGTCGTCGACGTCGACGATCGCTCGGAGTTCGCGCTCACATGCCAGAAGGATGTCCTGGTGGTCCAGATCACCTGCGAGATCTAGCGCTTCGGTGGGATCGATTGCGAGATCGAACAGTTGAGGCTCGAATCCGACGTGGTGCACGTACTTCCAGTCAGCGACCCTGAGCATGAACGAACCGGTTGGCGAACCGCCATCGTGGTATTCGCTGAAGGCAACGCGGTCTGTGTCCTGCCCGATCTGGAGCAAGGACGAACCTGCGAGATCAGCGTCTTGCTCATCGAGTTCGATTCCGGCAGTTTCGAGCACCGTCGGATAGACATCGACCAAGGACACAGGTACTTCGAGCACTGTGCCTGCGGCCACCCCGGGTCCTCGAACGATGAGTGGTACTCCGACGGAAGGCTCGTACATGAACGACTTGGCCCACAACCCTGACGTGCCGAGCATCTCGCCGTGGTCGCTGGTGTAGATGACCAACGTCTCGTCGGTCGCCGGTCCGAGCGCATCGAGGACGAGGCCGATGTTGTGATCGAGGAAGCTGCACAACGCGTAGTACCCGGCAATGGCACGGCCGACCCGCTCGTCGTCGAAACCGGCGCCATAGTCGAGTGCATCGGCGATGGCTCTGACAACCGGGTGGTCGGGTCGGTTGTCTCTGCCGTATCTCACCGGCCAGGGCATGTCGTGGGCCGGATATTGCGAAAGGAACTCATTCGGGGCGATCAGCGGGAAGTGAGGGGCCGTGAACGAGACGAACAGCGCCCACGATTCTTCAGCGCTGGTTGCCCGGTTGAGCCAGTTGACCGCCGAACTCGCGATCGAGCGGTCGTACTCGGTGTAGATCGATTCGCCAGGTCCGATGTCGTCGGCGAAGGTCGAGCACACATCGGTCAGGATCCATGGCTCAGACCGGAGAAGGCCACGGACCCAACCGATGCCGCCGGTCGCATACATCGGGTGGATTTCTTCCGCGAAACCGTTGTCGTCGGCGCCGTTCCTGAAGTGGAGCTTGCCGATCGATGAGACGTCGTAGCCGTGATCTCGTAGGCGGTGGGCCCAGCTGCGTACTGACCCGTCATAGGGGCTGGCGCTGTCCCACATGTCGACCTGGTGCGCGTAGCGGCCGGTCGCGAGGGCTGCTCGGGCAGGCCCGCAGATGGGATATGGGGTGTAGGCGGAGCTGAAACGGGTGCCGTCAGCGGCGAGCGCATCGAGGTGCGGCGTCGAGACCATGGGATTGCCGGCGCAGCCGAGAAGCTCCCTCGTGTGCTCGTCACCACAGATCACGAGAATGTTCGGGCGGTCTGCGCTCATATGGCTCCCGACGACATGACGAGGTTGTAGTCGTCGCGGCCGAGTCGGTAGGCGAGATCGCGCCAGTATCCGTGGAACTCATCCCGGTCGGTGGTGCACGTGCGGAGACGCCGTTTCGACCGTTGGTCGAACGAGCTGCGGCCGTGCATCACCCGGTGGTTGTCGACCACTACGACGTCGCCTGCAGAGAGTTTCATCTCCATCTTGAAGTCGGTACTGATGACGCGTTCGAGGAACTTCGACTGAGCGTCGAGCATCGCATCGACGAGGCCTTCTTCGACATCGAGTGGGGCCGCGGCGCGGTCGAAGTACCTGATCCCGGCGATTCGACCCTGATCATCGAGGCGGATGACCCTGCCCTCGCCCCTGATGTCGAAGAAGCCAGGACGGCGCCGGACGAACTGTACGGGCACGGAACACAGAAGATCGAACGCTTCTGGTTCAGAAGACCGGAGGTCGGCGGCCACAGCAAAGCCATCGGTGTAGCTCGAAACGCCACCGAGATCGTCGTTGTTCTGGATGCAGTGGAAGATCACGATCCCTGGCGGTGTGTACTGGAAGGTGTCGTCGCTGTGGGGATGCTGATGGATCGCGGTCTCACCTCCGAGTTTGGCCACCGATTTCGACTGCACATCTGAGATGTAGCCATAGTTGCTGGTGGGGTGGATGGGTCCGAAGATTGCCGCGACCGGTTCGGTCAGCGCGGGGTCTGCTCCGACGCCGTCGATCATCACGAAACCGAGGTCTCGGACGTGCTCGAACATGGTGAGCCGAGCTTCGCCGTCGGTGGCCACCTCAGAGTATGTGGCCCTCGGCAGTCGTTTGACGAAGTCTGACTTCCAGAGCTCGGGAGTCCATGCGTGCCGCCGAGCCCGTTCCTCTGGAGAGTTGCAGTACGCCCTCAACCATTCGCCGCCAAATGTCGACACGTGTCCGCCGAGCCAGTCGATCTCGACCGTGTTGGCGGTGGTGACATTGAGATGAGCAGGGAAGATGCTGTCAGGCACCGACGTGATGTCGATCGATCGAATGCCGTCGTCGCTCGTGCCACAGGTAAGGCAGAAGCAGTTGAATCGCAGCCATCTGCTGGAGAAATGACCCTTCTGGCCGTCTGCCCAGGTAACCGTGACGTTCCTCCCGGAGGAGCGCGCGTCGGTGATGCTGGTTCGGGGGCCAGGGGTCTGACGCCGCTCGTTGAGCCGGTTGCCGAGATGTTCGTTGAAGGTCGTGGTCGAGCGAGCAACGGATGTCTCTTCAGTTCCCCGCATGCGAAACCCCTTGTTCCCCGAGCAGGACTGAACAAATGTTCAGGGTCTCACCGCACCGTAATCCCGGACTGATCACTCGTCCAGTCTCGACGCAAGGTCCGAATGGGTGCATGATCTCGCCTCAGTGTCGATTCTTCTCGCCATCTCCTCGACGTTTGCGATCGGCCTCGGCGAGTTCTTCGCGGGTGGTGTCACCGGAAGAGCGAGAACCCATGAGGTCACCACCACGGTGTTCCTTGCCGGTTTCTTCTGCATGGCAGTGACGTTCGTGATCTGGCCTGGAGATCCAACCAGATCCGACCTCGTCTATGGCGTGTTTGCCGGCGCTGCGAATGGCCTCGGCATCCTGTTGTTGTACCGCTCGTACGCGAAGGCTTCGCTCCGATCAGCCGCACCGGCCGCAGCCGTCGTGATGTCGGCGGTACCCATTGGTTGGGACGTGATCGTGTCGGGCGTTTCACCGACTTGGATCACCAGTGTCGGTCTCGTTCTCGGTGTGGGGGCAATTGGCCTGTCGTCGCTGTCGCCAAGCGACGACCCGCTCGACATCGGCGGCCTCTGGATGGCGCTGTTGGCTGGCGTGGTGTTCGGAGTTCTCCTCGTGCTCCTGTCGTTCATCGGCGACGGAGGGGGAGGGTCAGCGCTGTTGCTGCAGAGGACGGTCGGCCTCGTGCTCGTAGTCGCGGTGGCGCGGGCGACGGGACCGCGGGTCTTTCCCGCCAATCGCAGCGACTTCAGAATTGCGTTCCTGGTTGGGATCTTCGCTGCGGCAGCCGTGCTGCTGTTCGTCCTCGCGCTTCGGGAGGGGGGCAATCTGGCTGCCATCAGTGTCGCCAGCTCACAGTATGCAGCCGTAGCAGTTCTGCTCGGGTTCGCCTTCAAGGGCCAATGCATGAGATGGTGGCAAGTCGTCGGCCTGGTCGGCGCTTCCCTGTCGGTGGCCCTGATCGCCCTTGGCTAGGTGACATTGGGTAGGGTCGGCTGATGGCTGAGCCAGTACGCATTCTCCAGCTTTCCGACACCCATTTCCTGGTGGAGGGCGAGAGCCCGCAAGGCGGAGCCGCGTACAACACGGCTGAGGCTTTCGACGCCGTGTTCGAACACGCGGCATCCGGGCCGGCAGTCGACCTGGTCGTGGTGACCGGCGACGTCGCCGACCACGGGCGTCAGGATCAATATCAGGTTGCAGCCGATGCTCTCGGCCGCTTCCCCTGGCCCGTGAACGTGTGCCCTGGCAACCACGATCAGGACGCTCCATTCAGCAGCGGCATCGGTCGGCCTGGGGTCTCGACCTCACGTGTTGTGGAAATCGGGTCGTGGTGCTTCGTGTTCGCGGACTCGAACGCCGGTGTGATGGTCGCCGACGATGATGGGCGCTACGTCGACCCCGACGATGTCGATGATCGTCTGCATCGCAATGGGACGCTTGGACCGCGAGAGGCGGCTTGGATTGTCGACGTGTGCGGGGCAACGCCTGCGGACCACGTGTTCGTTTGGGTTCATCACCCGCCTTCGGTGCCCATTCCGATGGCGTACGACGCCGCGTACTCGGCGGAATGGGAAGAGATCCTCGCCGAGGTGGCGAACATCAGAGGGTTCGGTGCGGGTCACACGCACATTCCCCACCACTACGAATGGCACGGTCGAGACGTCTATGTCGGTCCCGCCCTGAAGAACAACTTCGACCGCGACGCCAAGACGTGGCTGCCGCCCGGGTATCGCTCGTACACGTTCAACCCCGACGGCACGTTCTCCAGCGACCTCCACCTGATCGATGATGAGCGGTGGCCACGAAACTCGTTCGGCAGGGCGCTCACTGCACTCTTCGATGGTGAGATCACGCACGACCAGCTGAACGAGATCGTAGCGAGGCGAGCACAAGGATGATGGTGTCTGGCACGATCATCGTCGGCGAATCCCAGGGTTCACCGCATTACCGAGGGACCCACGGCCCTCCGGCTCCATCGACATCTGCGGTGACTTGAGCGACGTCACCAACTAGCGCAGTCAGTCGTGGCAGGAACAGTTCGTAGCGTGTCGCCGCGCTGGCGATGCTCGCCCGTTGGGTCTGTGTCGGAGTCTGCGTGGTGCCCCAGTGCAGATTCACGACCCGGTCGACCGCCGACATGATCGATGGTGACTCCGGCTCCGACAGGCGTTCGCGTATCGGGTCGTTCACGAGTTCGCGACTCAGTTCCTCTAGCTGCTCGTGAAGGTTCTGCAGCCGGGTGGACACATCGGCGGCAGGCGTCTGAATCAGAGAAGCTCTGAGGTGAGCAATACGGTCGCGGGTCGCCTCGATCTGCATGGCCGAGCCACGCGTACGAGCCGCCAAGACAGCTGTCTGGGCTTGGAAGCCCGTTCCGTCAGTGCCGCCGCTGGTTGCTGGTGTCGGCTTGACGGTGAACCACTCTGGGCCGCTCACGACCTCGGACCCGGTCGACGTCACATGGACGAGCTCGGCCGAATACACACCAGGGGCAGCCAAGGGGCCCCGTGGGTCGGAAGCCCAGGGTGGTTCGAAGTCCGGTTTCGTGAGCTTTATCGGGTCGGGCGCCGACAGCCGAAGATCCCACGTTGTTCGATGGAGCCCTGTCTTTGTCTCGGCCGTCAGGACACGAATCGGCTGGCCGGACGCGTCTCGGATGAGGATGTGGAGGGTGGGGTCGGGCTCGACATGCTCGCTCCACAGCGCATCGAGACCTGGAAATGGGATGTCGGCGTCATCGGTGCTGAGTTCCTTCTCGGCTTTCTGGCGTCGCTTCTTTGTCGACTCGAAGTCATCGGCGAGGTAATAACTGACCGTCGCCCCGAACGGAGGGTTCGGCGCCCGATAGGCCGATGAGCCGAGCGTCGGCTGACCGGCGGCTTGCATCGGCTCGTTCGGGACGTACCACCAGGCATCTCGGACACCGAACATCACCGGTCCCGAAGCCAGTTGGTCTTCATCGAGGCTGCGTAGTGGGCTGTAGTCGTCGAGAACAAAAAAGCCGCGACCGAAGCTGGCACCGACCAGATCGTCATCGCGACGATGCAGTTTGATGTCGCGAAACGAGATGGTGGGCACGTCCTTGGTCAGTTTGTGCCAGTTCTGCCCGTGGTTGATCGATACGTAGATGCCGAACTCGGTCCCGAGAAACAGCAGGTCAGGATCAATGTGATCCTGCTCGATGGCCCACACGATGGTGCCGTCAGGGAGGTCGCCGCGGATCGACTGCCAGCTCTCGCCGCGATCGGTGCTCGCGAACACGAACGGCGTGTAGATGCCGTTCTTGTGTGCGTCTGCGGCGACGAACACAGCCTTGGCGTCGTGTCGCGACGCCTCGACGTTGTTGATGAACGCGTCGTGGGGGAGATCAGGAATGTCGCTGACACGTCGCCATGTCGATCCGCCATCGTCGGTGACCTGGATGATTCCGTCGTCGGTGCCGGCGTAGATGACGCCTTCATCGATGGCTGACTCCGAAAGGTGCGAGATGGTGCTGTATTGCGACATGGCCATGTTGTCGTAGAGAGCGTCGACGCTCGACACCTGGTCGAAGGCGGCGAGCTCGTACCGGTTCAGGTTCCTGGTGAGGTCGTCACTGATGGACGTCCACGAATCGCCTCTGTCGTCGCTCCGCCAGACCCGTTGCGAGGCCAGGTACACCCGCCGCGATTCATGCTCGCTGACCACGATCGGGCAGTCCCAATTCCACCGCTCCGGTGGGTCGCCCTGCGCTGGCTGGGGCTGGACGTCCTGCAATTCCATCGTGCGTCGGTCGAGTCGCATCACGTTACCCACCTGCCACTCGATGTATGCGGTCTGTGGATCGTCAGAGTCGAAAGCGACGTGGTAGCCGTCGGCTCCGAGTGGCACCGACCAGTCCTGGTTTCTGACGCCGTCGACGTGTGCTGTTCGAGAAGGGCCGAGCAAGGTTCCGAGGTCTTGGGCGCCGCCGAGGATGTCGTAGAACGGCTCGGAGTTGTCGAGCGCCAGTCGATAGAACTGTGAAACGGGCAGGTTCGAGAAGTGTCTGAACGACGTGCCCTGGTCGAAGGTCTCATAGAGCCCGGCGTCGGTTCCCACGAGAAGGTGTTTGCCATTGTCCGGGTCGATCCAGATCGAGTGATTGTCACTGTGTTTGTTGCTGCCGGATTCGAGGTTCTGGAATGATGTCCCGGCGTCGCGGGTGACCTGGATGAACACGTCGACCTGAAAGACGAGTTCCTCGTCGACAGGTGAAGCGAAGATCTCCTGGTAATAGTGCGGGCCGGTTCCGCCTGAGATATAGCTCGAACGCTTCTCCCAACTCTCGCCTCTGTCGAGCGAGCGGTAGAAGCCGCGCTCCTCTTCGTCGGCCTCGATGGTTGCATAGACGATGTTCGGATTTGCTGGCGTTACGGCGATGCCGATCTTGCCCATGTCGTTGTCGGGGAGGCCCTCGGTGATCTTGCGCCACGTCGCACCGCCGTCGGTCGACTTGTGGATGCCGGACTCTGGTCCTCCACCGACCAACGACCACACCCTGCGACGGCGTTGGTACGCGGCTGCGTAGATCACATCAGGGTCGTCAGGAGCGAAGGCCATCTTCGTCACACCGGTGTCGTCATCGATCACCAGCGACTCGTGCCATGTTGCGCCACCATCGCTGGTGGTGAACACGCCGCGTTCCCCGCCAGGGGACCACAGCGGTCCCTCGGCAGCCACATGGATGACGTCGCTGTTCCGAGGATCGATGAGGATCTGGCCGATGTGCTCCGACTGTTCGAGGCCCATGCGCTCCCAGGACGCGCCTCCGTTGAGGCTCCGGTACACCCCGTCGCCCCAAGCGACGTGTCGGCCACTGACGCTTTCGCCGGTACCGACCCAGATGACGTCCGGCCGTCGCGGGTCGATGGCGATGCACCCGATCGAGTACGAAGCTTGCTGGTCGAAGATGGGCTTCCAGGTAACTCCGGCGTTTGTGGTTTTCCATACTCCACCCGACCCGACAGCCACGTACCAAGTCGTTCGGTTGTCTGGATGAATGGCGATGTCAGCGATACGGCCGCCCATCAGTGCCGGGCCGATGTTTCGCATCGCCAAACCGGCAATGGCGTGTGCCACCGCCGTGGTCGGCTCCTCTGCGTCTGATGCGACTGCGCTCACGTGTTCCCCCTGTGCAACGACGTGGGTACATCAGAGCACATGATCAGCTGGAGACGTCAGACAATGGCGGCTTCCCAGTCGCAGAGAAGATGCATGATCTCCAGCGAGTCAGCGAGACGCGGTGAGGGTCTGGCTGCTTCGGTAGCGTTGCCGGCGAGTCCGTCCTCGACCAATCGGACCTGGTGATGGAAGGCGTCGTGTTCATCGGCTACGACGATCTCCCGAGAGTTGCCGTCGTGGTCGCTCCATTCGAGGCGGTTTTGGCCTGCGATCGGGAGCCACGGATTCGCGGCCCATCTGAGTGTTCCGAGATTCGTCACCAGATCGAAACCGTGGTTCATGCCGTGTGTGTCAGAGCTCTGCAGGTTTGCGAGTACGCCGTTGCCGAAGCGGACAGCGATGGCGGTGTCGACGACGTTGTCGAAGCCTTCGACGTTGCGACGATTGCCGACAGCCGTCACCTCCCGGTCGGCGAAGACGTCATCGCCGCACATTGTCTGCACGACCAGGTGGAGCAACGAAGCGGGGTAACAGCCGAGGTTGTAGATGGTGCCGCCCCCGGCAGGGTTGGCGACAGCCTGAATGTCGGCGTTGTAATAGCCCGACACAGACCGCAGTTCGCCGAGCTCGCCCGATCCGAGTAGATCGAAAACGGTCCGGTACAGGGGGTGGGACAGGTACATCAGCCCTTCGACGAAGAACGCGCCACCGGCACGGACCGCGTCAGCCAGCTCCCTGGCCGTTGTGTCATCGCGTGTGAGCGATTTCTCCGAGACCACTGCCTTGCCGGCCCCTGCGGCGACGATCACGACTGGATGGTGGGCGTGGTTGGGCGTTGCGACATAGATGGCGTCGATCTCCCTCGAGGTGACCGTCTGCGTCACATCAGTGGTACCGAGGGCGATGTCGTGAGCGGATCGAAACGCTTCGACGCGACCTGAGTCCCTGCCGGTGATGGCAACGATCTCGGACCGCCCGGTCGACCGGATCGCCGTCACCATCGTGTTCGAGATGAATCCCGATCCGACGATGGCCCAGCGCGTCTTGTTTGGCACTCGTGGGCTCCTCTGTCGGGCAGGGTTTGTTGTCGTCTGCGTGATGCACGAAGCACACTAGGACTGGACTGGAGAACGAACGATGCCAGCATCGAACATCGTGTTGATCATGTCCGATCGACACAGGGCCAAGATCATGGGGTGCTGGGACGCCGCGATGCGGGCTACCACACGGCCGAGAGCGGCAAGATCCACTTCTGGATGCGCTCTCGAAACCCAGGAATAGTGTCGTGGGACTTCGTGCCGTACCTCCGGTCGCTCGGTTTCAGCGAGACCTTGGAGACTCTCGGAAAGCTTGCTTCCTTGATACGGGACAACCCATGTTCGGTGCTTCTTCGCAGCTTCGGCCTGCACGAGAGCTACGAGCCTTCGACCAGGCCGTGGGCTACCTCGACAACACGCTGACCATCCGACCACCGGGAGGATCAGATGGCACGGTCGTCGCAGCTCTCGTCGAGTCGATCGATCTCGCGGCCACGATCCGCGAAGTCGCTGACGTACCGCCACCGGCGGGTTCCGAAGCTCGCTCGCTGATGGGCCATATGACCTGTACCGACGTCGTGGCGAGGGACGTGTCCGTCACGGAGAACTGGGGTCTCGCGTGTTTTGATGCCGACGAACGCAAACTGGTGGTCGACGAGGACACACTGGTGCCTGTGCAACTGTTCGACAGATTCGAGGATCCGACCGAAGACGTGAATCTCGTTGCTGACAATGATGCCGAAAACGTCGTCGGGCAGTTGACAGACGCTCACGTCAGACCGTTCCTCGCGACGCTTGCCAGACGCCCGCACCACTTCATGTTCGCCGTCGAGAGACTTCGGCGATGAGCCAAGCCACAGGAGACCTCGCCGAGTTCGCGAACGGCCAGGTCACATCGGAACGCACCGGGTTCAAGGGTCGGGTCGCCTGGATCACGATGAACCGCCCGCAGTATCGCAATGCCCAGAGTCGCATGCTGCGAGAGGGTCTCGACGAGGCGTTCGACGCCGCCAACAGCGACAACGACGTACGGGTGATCGTGCTGGCCGGCGCTGGTGAGCACTGGTCGTCGGGCCACGATCTCGGCACCAAGGAGGAACTCGCGGACCAGACCGCTCGTCCCTACGCCGACGGCGTCTATGGAGAACGGCACAAGTCGTGGGAACAGAACATCGCCAACACGTTCCGTTGGCGGGACGTGCCGAAGCCGACCATTGCCGCAGTGCACGGTTTCGTGATCTACGGGGGCTGGATCATTGCGTCTGCGATGGATCTCATTGTTGCCGCGGACGACACGAGGTTTCTGCCGGGTCATGTGCAGTACTTCTCCGTGCCGTGGGAACTCGGGCCTCGCAAGACCAAGGAGATCCTCTGGCGTGCACAGTTCGTCGATGCCGACGCCGCGCTCGAGGCCGGTTTCGTGAACCATGTGGTTCCACGCGCCGAGCTTGACGACTTCGCGCTCCGCCTCGCCAATGACATCTGTCGTCAAGACCCGCTGACCGCGGCAATGATCAAACGCTCCGTGAACCAGATGCAGGACCGCATGGGGTACCGAGACTCGATCGAGGCCGCGCACGGCAATTACATGGTGCTCCAGATGGGCGGCTCCGTTCGTGGCGATGACCTTGAGTCGGCGAGCAGGCGGCTACCCGGCGTTGAAGCAGCATTGGCATCGGAAGACAAAGGGGTGGTCGAGTGACGCCAGAAGAGTTTCGAGCTGCAGCCCACGAACTGGTCGACTGGATTGCCGATCGGAGAATCGATGTCGAGAGCCGCCGGGTGTTGCCCGATGTCAGGCCCGGCGACATCGTGTCGCAGTTCCCGACCTCACCTCCGAACGGTGACTCCACAGCTGCGGAGATGCTCGCCGACCTCGAGGCGGTGGTCGCTCCTGGGAACACGGAGGTCCAACACCCGATGCACTTCGGGTGGTTCCCTGCCAATGCGTCGCTGTCATCGATCCTGGGCGACATAGCGTCGTCCGGAATCTCTGCGCTCGGTATCTCGTGGGAGTCGTCGCCGAGCCTCACCGAGGTCGAAGAGGTCGTCGTCGACTGGCTACGCCAGCTTTGTGGCCTCAGCGACCAGTGGTCGGGCGTTATCCAGGACACAGCCTCAACAGCCTGCCTCGTAGCTATGTTCGCAGCGCGCGAGCGGGCAACAGACCACGCTCAGATCGGCGCAGGGACGCTCGGTTTCGGCAAGCGCCTGCACGTCTACACCACCAGCGAGGGTCACTCTTCGGTTCGTAAGGCCGCATTGCTCGCCGGATATGCCGCTGACGACATCCGAGTGATCGATGTCGATCCGTGGACTCGCGACATGATTGCTTCTCAACTCGGGGCGGTGATGGCGGCCGATACCGCTGCCGGTGGGGTGCCTGCGATCGTCGTCGCGTCACTGGGGTCGACGGCCGTCACTGCCTTCGACCCTCTTCCTGACATCGTCAGCATCGCTGGAGCGCATGGTGCCTGGGTGCACGTCGATGCAGCGATGGCCGGGGCGGCGATGATGCTGCCTGAGCGTCGCGATCAGTTCCTCGGCATCGAGGACGCCGACTCGATCAGCTGGAACCCGCACAAGTGGATGGGCACCATTCTCGACACGTCGCTCATGTACCTACGCGACCCCGACCATCTCATCAGGGTGATGTCGACGAACCCGAGTTACCTCCGGTCGACCACCGGGGGAGAGGCCACCCAGTACCGCGATTGGGGCATCCCGCTCGGTCGCAGATTCAGGGCCCTGAAACTCTGGTACCAGCTCTCGATCGATGGTCCTGAGTCTGTCCGGGTCCGCTTACGCCGCGATCTCGACAACGCCACATGGTTCGCATCCCAGATCACGGCGATGGAGCACTGGGACGTCGTTGCCCCGGTTCGACTTCAGACGGTGTGCGTCCGCCACGCTCCACCGGAGCTTGGATGTGACTCCGAAGCTGTCAGCGACCACAACCTCGCCTGGGCCCGCGCCATCAACGAGTCTGGCCAGGCGTTCATGTCGCCCTCCAGGCTCGATGGGGGTTGGATCGTCCGCGTCTCTGTTGGCACCGAGTCCACCGAACGCCACCACCTCGAACGTCTTCTCGAACTCATGGTCGAGCACGCCGGCTGACTCAGGCCACGCCGCGCACCAGCGGTTGCGGGCGGTTGAGGAGTCGTCACGGTTCTGTGCTGACTTGACGGCCGGAAATGTCGTCGAGCCAGCACATTTCGGGGAGGAAGCAGGTTGGCGGACGGCAGGCGTGGGAACCTGGAGTTGCGGCAGGAGAGGCGAAGGAGAGGCTGTGAGCATCGACATCATGCCTAGCGGCGAAGCGTGTGGCGCAACAGTGACCGGCGTCGACCTCACCCGGGGTCTCGACGAGGCGACTGTGGCTGAGATCAGGGCCGCGTGGATGGCCCACAAGGTGCTTGCGTTCCCTGATCAGGCGATGTCGGACGGAGACCTTGAACAATTCACGCTGAATTTCGGGCCGTTCGGGAACGATCCGTACTTTGAGGCGATCGATGGGCATCCGCACATAGCCGCCATCCACAGAGCCGCCGCAGAGACCACCGGCCTGTTCGCCGACAACTGGCATGCCGATTGGACCTTCCAGGAGTTCCCACCAGACGGCACATGTCTGTACGGCAAGGTGATCCCACCTGTTGGGGGTGACACGCTCTACGTCAACCAGCAGGCTGCGCTCGAAGCGATGCCCGCTGAACTGCGGGCTAGGATCGACGGCAAGATCGCCGTCCACTCGGCCCGAGGCGCATACGCACCGGACGGTGCATACGGCGAGAGCGATGGCCAGGACCGGGCCATGAAGATCACGTACAGCGACACCGCCTACGACACCCAGACCCATCCGCTGATCCGTGTCCATCCCGAGACAGGCAGGGAAACGCTTTACTCGACGCTCGGCTACATCATCGGCATCGAGAACGACATCGAGAACGACGATGCTGGTATTGCATTGCTTCGAGACCTGTGGCAGTGGCAGACCCGAGAAGAGTTTCAGTATCGGCACAAGTGGCAGACGAACATGCTGGTCATGTGGGACAACCGCTGCGTGTTGCACAAAGCAACTGGCGGCTACGCCGGTCACGAGCGACTGCTGCACAGAACCACCATCGGTTACAACGCCGCGGTGAGGTCGCAGCCAGACGACCTGGTGGCGTCATGATCGGAACATCGAGGCTGTCATCGAAGCGACTCGAGTTCGATGACATGTTCGACGTCCAGGAGCATTTCCATTCGAGAGGCTGGACCGACGGGCTACCGATCGTGCCGCCCACGGCAGAGGCTGTCACTGCGTGCCTTGAGTGGGCACTGCTCGCGCCCGATCATCTCGTCGGTGTCGAACCGGTCCGGCAGCGAGCGATCACGGCGGAGAAGGCTGCGGTCAACGCGGTCATGGCCGGCTGTTTACCGATGCATTTCCCCGTCGTGGTCACTGCGCTCGCCGCGATGTTCAGCGAACCGTTCAAGTTGCACGGACCGACCGCCAGCACTGGTGGGTGCGCCATTCTGCTGGTGGTGAACGGGCCGATCCGCCATGAGTTGGGCATGGACGGCACGTTCAACGCCCTCGGTCCGAGCGACAGGGCATCGACCTGCATCGGTCGTGCCGTTCGGCTTGTCCTTGGCAACCTGCTTGAGGTTCGCCCTGGCGAGATCGATCGGTCGACCTTCGGGCATCCCGGCAAGATCAGCTATTGCGTTGCCGAGGACGAAGAGAACACCCCATGGCCCTCGCTGGCCGAGGAGCGCCTCGGTGATCCCTACGTGTCAGCGGTGACAGCGATGGCCGCGATGTCGCCTCGGCAGATCATGAACGAGTGGACAACTGATCCCGAGCTCATCCTCGATACGTTCGTGGCCGAGATCAGAGCCAACATGGCCCACTATTCGATCTGGCCGGGCAACTACGCCATCGTCATCCCGCCCCAGCTGCGCGAACACTTCGACGCCGCCGGCTGGTCGAAGGCTGATATCCGTGGCTACGTGTTCGACAAGGCCAGGATCCTCCGTAAGCAGTGGGCCGAGTGCGGAAAGGGAAGTGTGGTTCGAGAAAAGGGCGACCGCGAGTATGCAGCGCTGCCTGAACCGGATGATCTGCTCGTCGTCGCCGCGGGAGGTCCTGCCGGTGGATTTGGTGCGGTCATCCCACCGTGGCTCGGGACGACATCTCGCGCAGTGACCGTGCCCGTCGGCGCTTGCGTCGATTGCTGAGGGGGACGGCTGCATGACCATCGAAGTGCTTGACCCGACAGATGGTGAAGGAGTTGCAGAGTTCGCACCTGCCGCTCGTCCTGTCGACCTTTCGGCGCTCACGATCGGCATTGTCTCGAACGGCAAACAAGGAACCCGCCAGCTGTTTGACGCGATGGAGGCCGAACTGCGGCAGCAGTATGGCGTCGGCGACGTGGTTCGACTGACGAAAGGCCATTACAGCGCACCGGCGGAAGCGGGGGTGATGGACCGGGCCAAGGAATGGCAAGCGCTGATTGCCGGCGTGGGTGATTGAGGTAGCTGCTCGTCGTGCAGTTTGCACGATTCGGTCACCGGCGAGAGGGCGGGTGTTCCCTCGGTTTCGATCATGACCGAGCAGTTCGTTTCGGCGGCGGAGCTGATGGCGAAGGTTCTGGGTGCCGAAGGCCATCAGTTCGTCGTGATCCCACACCCGATCAGCAGCGCATCCCCCGAAACGTTGGCGGTGATCGCCCGGCGAGCCGCCGGCGAGTGCGTTTCAGCACTTATAGCACCGCCGGTAACGCCTGAATAGACGTGTTCACCCCCGATCGCGAGCGGCGTCTCTGGATTGCCCTTTTCGCGCTCTTCCTCGCGATCAGACCCTTCCGAGCTCAACACCGGGTGCCGTCGAGAAGCGAACGAGGACGGGTTGGCGGTCAGCGCCGACCGTAACGACGGGGTGGTGTCGAGATACGGCATGCGTGACCACAGGGTGGGTCGGCTCATCGCTGCCACGACAGCTTCAACGCAGGATCTCGATGCTTTCGATCGTGAACTGTGGGGTTTCCTTTCGAGCCTGCTCGAGCGGAAGACCGCACTTCGGAACCGGAAACGGTGGTCCACTGCGAAGGCGAACAGTCGCGGAGGCATCTCCGTGGCTCACCATCACGTTCAGCCCTGCATCGTCGGCGGTCGATTCGAACGACACGGCGCGATCGAGCCACGCCCAACCGAACTCGCGCATCATGGCCACGTCGGCAATCTGGGTAGCCCTGTTCAGCATGGCCGATCGGCCTCGAATGTGTTGGGCCACATCGGTCAGTTCGCTGCGTTGTTCGATGATCGTGTCGAGCAGGGCTACGTCCAGCGCGGCCCAGTTCAGGCCGGTGGGAAGCGTGATGCCAGTTGGAGCGAAGCGGTGGCCGCCGGTGTGTGTGGTCCTCCACACGCGGACATCGTCGCCGTATCGGTCGTGCACGTCGACGTAGAGCAGGGTGCCAAGGCGGCCACAGCACCTGTCGTGGGAACCTTGCGTGCAGATCAGAAGGTCGGTGCCGTCGACCGGTTCGCCGACCACCGCTCCGTCGACGGCGTTCAGCACGGTGATGAAGAGTTCATCAGCCGACACCTCGGTCGAGACCCCTTCGTAGCCGCCGGTGAGGGTCTTGACGTAGGTGATGACTCGGTGACGGTCGGGTGTGGTCGACTGGCCTCCGATGCCGAGTACCCGTGCCCCATTCTCGGACAGGCGCTTTTTCGGTGATTCGAGCGACGCGAACACTGGGTGAGCCGCAATGGGCTTCGGCCATGGGGTGGGGAGCTCGACCAGAACGAAACGTTCGGAAATCGTGGCGGTGCCAGCGGCTGGCTCGTTCAGCGAAGCGGTCACGGTTGAGCACCTGAGGTCGGAGTCGTTAGCCATCAACCAACGATCGTACGCGGCACTCGCTCGATGTGCGATCTGCGGTTCGGGCGCAAATCTACTCAGCGCACTCGACCGACCTCTCATCGACGTAGGCGCGTGCGTCCCTGTGGAAAGTCACGATGAGGTCGAGCGTCTCGATCTGCGAGGTCGTTGCGTTCCTCGAAATTTCCTCGGAGAGTCGTCGGGGCGAAAGCGTTGCAGGGAGCGCGCTCCTCACCAGCGCGACGCGTGCCCGTGGCGCGTCTGGCGGCGCTCAGTCGGGGTCGATGATGCCGGCCATCTCGAGGATCTTCGTCGGTGGCAGGTACTGATCGGTGACCCGAGCACCAAATGGGCCCAGCGCATCTTCGATGGCGTTGGTGATGGCCGGTGGCGCTCCGATCATTCCGCCCTCACCGACTCCCCTGAAGTCGTTCTCGCCGGGCGACAGCGTCTCGAGATGATGCACCTCGACATACGGAATCTCCATCGCCGTTGGTATGAGGTAGTCCATGTAGGTGGTTGCCTGGAGATTGGCCTCTGTGTCGTACACGCTGCTCTCGTAGAGCACAGCTCCGACTCCCTGGGCGACTCCGCCACGTACTTGTCCGTTGACGATGGCCGGATTGATGATGGGCCCGCAATCCTCCACCACGACGTACCGGGGAATGTCGACCCTGCCGGTCTCGAGATCGACCTCGACGATGCATGCGTGCGTTGCACAACTCCACCCGCCGTCGCCTTTGCCGGTGTATCCGAACGTCGCGTCGAATGGTTGGTCTCCTTCAGAGATGACCGTTGCTGCAACGTCGGCGAAACTGACACCCCTGGCCGGAACGCCGGACACGTGGATGTTCCCATCCATGATGTCGATGTCGTCAGCCGATGCTTCGAGCAACTCAGCTGCTGCGTCGATCACCTGCTGGCGCACTTCGCGGGACGAGTACTTCACCGAACCACCGCCTAGCGGGCCACCACGACTGCCGCCAGTACCCATCACGCTGAACGGGGTCCGGTCGGTGTTGCCGTAGACCAGTTTCACATCGGCGATGCCGACACCGAGTTCGTCGGCGACGATCTGGGCATAGGTAGTCTCGTGGCTCTGACCGTGAGGCATCTGCGACGTGTAGACGACGATCGACCCGTCGCGTTCGATCGTCGTCCGTGCGTACTCGGTGCCGAGGGTGCCTGCGCCGGGTGAGATCGAGTCGAAGTAGTCGGGAGGACCGGGAGCAGCCTCGTGATAGCAGGCAAAGCCGAGCCCGAGATACCGTCCCTCGGCTCTCGCTGTCTCCTGTTCGTCTCTGAACTCATCGATGTCCACTACCTGCATCGCGTGTTCGAGGGTCTTCTTCGTTGACATCGTTTCGTCAAGAGCAGGGCCGGTGATCATGGCTGCTGGCATGTCCTGGTCGCTGAACATGTTCTTCAGTCGCAGGTCGGTTGGTGTGTAGCCGAGGGCCTTGGCTGCAACGTCGATGATGCGTTCCCGGGCCCACGTCTCGTTGGCCCACGGGCCGCGATAGGCGACGTATTTGCCCTTGTTCGTCGCAACGGTCCTGGCTCGGAGGTGAAAGGCGTCGAACTTGTAGGCACCGGGGAACATGACGCGCATGATCTGGGTCGCCATCGAAGCTCCGATGGGGAACGCCGGGTATGCACCCTGATCGAGCACGAGGTCGACCTTGAGGCCCCTGAACGTCCCGTCGTTGTCGAGAGCGAGGCTGACAGTGAGGTCTTCCTCGCGCGCGTGTCCGCCATCGCTGAGGTTCTCGACCCGATCCTCGATCCACTTGACCGACCGGCCGAGGTCGATGGCAGCGGCAGCCAGCGCGATGTCTTCTCTCGCCACTGGACCCTTCGCGCCGAAACCGCCGCCGATGTCCCTCGCCATGACCGTGGGGTAGTCGTCTTTGCCGAGCAACCCGAACAAGGTACGGGGCAGGTGTCTCAGCATCGAGCGATCCTTCCTCAACTGAGACTTCGGACCTGCGTTGTCCTGGTTCTGCATCGATTCGCCGTTCTGGGCCATGAATTCCTTGGCGGCGACGATGAACGAATCCCGCCGGTCCTTGTTCGTGGCGAAGTTCTTCAGCGACGATCGCACGCTCTCCTTCTTTGCGAGCGCCGCCGTCAGCCACCGCAGCATGTGTGACGACTGTGTCGCGTTGTGAATCGTCAGGTGCCCGGTTTCCGGGTCGACTTCGATGACGCTGCCGCGCGTCTCCATCGGCTGGTTCGACTGTCGTTGGCACGAGAACCGCTCTGTGACGATCCTGTCCGCCGACGCGAATACAGACTCGACATCGCCATAGGCGTCGGATTTGTCGAGCAGGACGTTGCCATCGGCTCTTTCCCACACCTGCTCGGCGTTGACGCTGAGCGCGTCGGCGATGGAGGCGACCGGCGCGAGTTGCTCGTAGTCAACTTCGATGAGTTCGAGAGCGTCCTCTGCGTGGTACCGAGAATCGGCGAGGACGAGCGCGACGGGATCACCGACGTGACGCACCTTCTTGTCGCTGAGGCACATGTAGAGCGGGGTGTATAGCCCTGGCATCATCAGAAACGGTGGGAATGGGTTCGTGAGTTCGTTCAGTTCGGCTGCAGTGAACACAGCAGTGACTCGTGGGGACCTCCGTGCGGCGGTGACGTCGATACTGCGAATCGTGGCGTGGGCGAAGGGGCTACGGAGGAACGCTGCGTGAAGGACACCTTCGGGTTCGATGTCGGCCACGTACTGACCCTTGCCGCGCAGCAGACGGTCGTCTTCCACTCGGGTGACGCTTTGGCCCACGAAACCGAGACCTGAGGTCTGCGTTCGTTCGTTCATGCGTCACCTCCGCCGCTGGCGCCGTCCGAGGCAAGAGCCCGGATCGCCACTTCGACGCCGTCGAGAATGGTGTGGTATCCGGTACATCGGCAGAGGTTCCCGCTGAGTTCCTCCCGGATCTCGTGGCGCGAGGGGTTTGGGTTTTCGGCCAGCAGGGCGACGGTACTGAGCATGAAACCAGGCGAGCAGAACGCGCATTGGAAACCGTGAGCTTCGTGCATCGCTTGCTGCACCGGGTGCAGTTCGTCGCCGTTGGCCAAGCCCTCGACCGTGGTGATCTCGTGGCCGTCGGCCTGTACGGCCAGTGTGAGGCACGATCGGACCGGAGCCCCGTCCAGGAGCACGGTGCATGCGCCGCAGACACCATGCTCGCAGCCGAGGTGGGTGCCGGTGAGTCCGAGATCCTCACGGATCACGTCGGACAGCGTCCTTCGTGGCTCGGTCGACACCTCGGTTGCAGCACCGTTCACGTTGAGAGTGAAAGAGACCGTCATGCCAGCACTCCGACCGTTGATGCGGCCTGGGTGAGGCCGCGTTGTGTGAGAACGCCGGCGAGGTACCGCCGATAATTTGCGCTGCCGTGTACGTCAGCTGATGGCTCGATGCTCGACCGGACGGCTGCAGCGGCAGTCGTGAAGGCCGCTTCGTTCGGTTCTTCACCGATGAGCAGTTGTTCGACCTCGCCCAGTCGGATCGGGGTGCTACCCGCCCCGAAGAACGACAACGCCGCTGCCGTGATGGTCGACTCGACGGTGAGGCTGCACGCCAGGCCGACGAGGGCGTAGTCGCCGTGGCGCCTTGCCACCTCGACGACAGCAGTTCCCGTACCTTCCGCCAGAGCTGGAAACCGGATCTCCGTGAGGATCTCGTCGACGTCGAGCGCCGTTTGGAGATAACCGACGAAGAACTCATCGGCTTCGATGGCACGTTCACCACGACTAGAGACAGCGATCATCGAGGCGCCCGCAGCTCTACATACCGCCGGCATCTCGGCCGCAGGGTCGGCGTGGGCCACGCTCCCGCACACTGTGCCTCTGTTCCTGATCGCTCTGTGGCCGACGTAGGGCATTGCCTGGTGCACGAGGGGAGCGTTCGTGCGGAGCTTCTCGGACCGTTCAGCCATCGAGTGACTGACGAGAGCGCCGACCGAGACGCCAGACGACTCGGTCGAGATCGCTCCTAGACCAGCGACTCTACCGATGTCGATCACGTGGGAAGGCCTGACGAGGCGTAATCCCATCAGAGGGAGCAAGCTCTGGCCGCCGGCGAGAACCTTGGCTTCGTCTCCGTAGACGGCCAGGAGTTGTATGGCATCTTCCAGGGTGTCAGGTTGGTGATATTCGAACGGTGGGTTCTTCATCGTGGCTGACCTTATTTGATCGCGTGGCGTGCTTTGGCCACGGTCGAGCCGGATCGACCTGACGAAGACCTCTGATCCAGGGCTGGACCAGGGCGCGTAATCTTGTGGTGTCGGAAGCGATGCGCGTTACCTCGGGGACCTCGACCTGACCGGCGATTCGGTCCTGTGCCGAAAGATCAGATGACGGTCATCGCTGTCGATGCCGTGTGTGAGGAAGTCCCCGGCCGGACGCGGCAGGCCTGGTGGTTATGAACGGTGGCTTCTGCAGTGCCTTCGAAGGCCAAGGTGACGAGATGCCGTGAGTGACTCAATAGTTGCCGCGTACGCGGTCTGCAGCGATGAACACGACTGCTCTTCGGTCTTCGAGCATGACCCGGTCATACTCTTCGTAGTCGTCGTGGGTGCCCGTGGCCGCTCGGAAGGCTTCACGTAACAGGAGTCGGACGTCATCGGCGTCGAAACCGTCGTGGACGTCATCTGGTCCGATGATGTCGGCTGGTCCTGTCACCGACCGCCACGCCCACCCGCGACGGGCTGCGATGGTGACCTGTGAGCCGCGGCGGATATGGCCAAGGCGTGCCGCTCCGCCCCTGGAGACGAGTGCGACACAAGGTTCACCTGTCACCGGATGGTCCATGACCCCACAGTTGACGATGCTCGAGAGAACCCGGCCGTCGGCTTGGGTGGTGCTCACCGTCGCCAGTCCGTTCTCGTCGGCGAGGAACTTCTCGACGTCACTCAGAGCTGCCATGTCGCGACCATAGCTCCGGGTCTCAACTTTCGACCGGGTTGAATGACACCGGCACTTGACCTCCCCGGGCTGCCGCCATCATCAGCGCTGCTGTGTGGACCGTGACACCTGCATGTCCCGTCTCGCTCGGCGCGATCTCGTCGGTGCTCAGGACTTGACCGGTTCGCAGCCGAGGCCGGGGCCTGTTGGAGGCAGCACGTGTCCATCGACCAACGGAGGAAGGGCAGCGCGAAAGGGGAACTTGAACGTTGTCTGCATCCACGGCATCTCGATCCAGCGGCTGGCCGGCGAGGTGAAAGCCCAGTGGATCGATGCGTAGAGCGCAGGCCCGAGCCTGAAGTTGTGCGGGCACAACGCTACGTTATGGAGTTCGGCCAGCGCGGCGATCCTTCGGGCCGGCGTGAGCCCGCCGATTTTCGTGATCTCGGGCTGCAAGTAGCTGAGTGCACCCATGCTGAGCAACCGGTCGAAATCCTCGAGGGAGTACTCGTTCTCGCCGCCGGCCAAGTCGCAGTCGACAGCCGCTCCGACCTTGGCGATGGCCCGGTGATCACGCATTGGTCGAACGGGCTCCTCGAACCAGAGCACTCCGAGTTCGCTCAGGCGTCGACCATGGGCGATGGCCCCGGCCACGTCGAAATGTCCGTTGACGTCGACCATGATCTTGAGGTCATGGCCGAACTCGGAGCGAAGTAGTGCTGGGAGTTCGGGGTCGAGTTCGTGGAGTTTGACGGCAGTGAACCCGTAGTCGATCGCTCGATGCGTCTCGGATACGAGCAGATCTGCAGAACGCAGAGGCGGAAAGCTTGCATAAGCAGGTATCGAGTCGAGAGCGGGTCCGCCAAGTAACTCGTGCACCGGCGACTGGTGCCGTTTGCCGTGAAGATCCCACAGGGCCAGATCGATTCCGCTGAGACCCATCGTGAAGATGCCCTGGTCGCCGTAGCGGTACCCCCAGTCCCACTCCTCGAACCAGAGTTTCTCGATGGCGCTGGCCTCCCGCCCAACCAACCTCGGCGCCAACAGATCGTTCACCACGCTGACGATCGGTCGGGCCCCCCGCTCTGGTGCCGATTGGTCTGTGATTCCCCACCACGCTTCGCCGACACCCTCGACGCCATCGGCGTCGATGACGCGCACGATGGTATTCAGCAACGGTCCATTCAGCAGCGCCTCTGCATGGATGCTCTCGATTACGGCCATGCGTTCCCCCTCGTGCTCCTGCGCCGATCCACCGTAGCGACCACCGACGGCCCATACTGTCCCGATGGAAGATGACGCGACAGCCGAACGGAACGTGCTCGGCGGTGAACTCGAGGTGTGTGGAACCGAGCCGATGACCGGCTGGTTTCGCGACGGGTGCTGCTCGACCGGGCCCGAAGATCTCGGCCGGCACACCATTTGTGCGTTCGTCACACGCGAGTTCCTCGAACATCAACGGGTCATCGGAAACGATCTGATCACGCCGATGCCGCAGTATCGGTTTCCAGGACTTGTTCCTGGCGACCGCTGGTGCGTCACGGCTCTGAACTGGCGAAGAGCTCATGAGGATGGTGCAGCCGCACACGTGGTGTTGGCCTCAACTCACGAACGAACGCTTGAAGTCGTTCCACTCGAGATCCTCCAACAGCACGCAGTCGACGTTCCCTCAGACCCGGGCGCCCTGGACGGCTGACCTCGACACTGCTGAGCTTCAGTGCCGCGGGTCGCTCGGGTAGTCGCGGGAGTGTTTCAGCATGTGGGCAGCTCCGTCAGGCCGGTTCAGGGCTGCTTCGGTGCCGTAGGCCTGTTCTTTCTGCCATGCGAGGTTGACACGGTTCGCACCGAGGGGAGCGAGCTGCGCCGCCCGTGCGATAGCCGTGTCGAGCACTGCGTCGGTGGCAGCAACCGCCTCGACGAAACCGGCGGCCATCGCCGTCTTACCGGTCCACCTCTTGGCCAACATCACCGTCTCGTGAAACGCCGATGCGGACAGCTTGTGCCTGAACAGCGCGAGTTCAGGAGCAGGAATCGTGAGTCCGATCTCGATCTCGTTGGCACACAGATAACCGCGGTCCTCACGCATGATCCGTACGTCGTGACCGAGTGCAGTCATCAGCCCCGCCCCGAAGGCATGGCCGTTCATCGCTGACACGGTTGGGATCGGAAACGTGATCAAACGTCCGACCATGGCCATGTATTCGACTCCGAACACCGATCGGTCCCCGCCACGGTGCTCGCCGCTGGTGGACGCCCACTCGAGGTCGAGACCGTTCGAGAAGAACTTCTCGTTGGCTGAGGCGGTGACGAGCGCTGCCGGGCCAACGCTTGCTTCGGCTTCGTCGAGCGCTGCGCTATACGCCCGTAGGAACGTCGTGTTCCAACGGTTTTCTCCGTCGTCCATTGTGAGGACGAAAACGTCTTCGTGGCGTTCGAGATCTATCAGGAGAACTCAGCCCTTTGAGCGCAGCTTCGGGTCGAGAGCATCACGAAGGCCGTCACCGATGAAGTTCACACTCATCAATGTCAACGAGATCATCAGGCCCGGCCAGATCACACGGGATGGAGCGATGGTGAGGTAGTCCTTGGCCTCGAACAGCAAGCGTCCCCACGTCGGGTAGTCGGCAGGAAAACCGAGTCCGAGGAACGACAGCGCAGACTCGGTCAGAATGGCGGAGGCGACGCCGAGCGACCCAGCGACGATGACGGGACTGAGCACGTTCGGAAGAATGTGACGGTTGATGATCTTGCGCTGCCGCGTGCCGATACTCCGGGCCGCCAAAACGAACTCTTCCTCCTTTACCGCAAGGACATCGGCGCGGACCACGCGCGCCGTCGACATCCAACTGAGCAGGCCGATGGCGAGCACCACGATCAGAAATATCCCGTTGTTCTGGCCGAATCTGTCGGTGAGTGGTTCTCTGAACAGGACGATGACGACCAGGAGCAGGGGCAGGATCGGAAGCGCGAGGAACAGGTCAGTGAGACGCATGAGCGGTCCGTCGAGCACTTTGAAGAAACCAGCCAGGACGCCAACGGCCGTGCCAATGATCAGACCGAAAAGCATTGCGGTAAATCCGACCGACAGCGACACCCTTCCGCCTTCGAGTACGCGGGCCATGACGTCGCGACCAAGGTTGTCGGTGCCCATGGGGTGGTCCCACGAGGGGCCTTGGTTCGCCGAAGGCACGTCGATGTCGAATGGTTCGAGCTGGTAGAGCGAGGGGCCGATGTAGGCCGCGAACACGATGATTGTGAGCAGCACGAGCCCGACCATTGCGCCCTTGTGACGGCGAAACTGACGCCACACGTCGCCACGGAGGGTTCTGTGCGCTCCGATCGTGTCGGAGATGATGTCGATCTCTTCGTGTTGTGGATCTTCGATGACTGCCATGGACTTACCTCTCACATCAGTCATATCGGATGCGTGGATCGAGCCACCCGTACATCACGTCGGCAAACAGGTTGAACGCGACGATCAGCACCGCGAACATGAAGGTGAGGGTCTGGGTCATCGGAAGGTCGCCCTGACCGATCGACACCACCAGCAGCTGGCCGAGGCCGTTGATGCGGAAGATCTGCTCGGTGATGATGGCGCCGCTGAAGATTCCAGGAATCGAGAGCGCGATGAGGGTGACGACCGGGATCATGCTGTTTCGCATGACGTGAATCGACACGACTCTGCCCTCGTTCACGCCCTTCGATCGTGCAGTGCGGACATATTCCTCGTTCAGATTGTCGAGAGCGGCGGCACGGGTGAAGCGGCTGAGGGCGGCAGCGTTGAACAGCGTGAGAACGACCACCGGCATGGTGAGTTGTTTGATCTGGAACCAGATGCTGCTCCAACTCGTGATCTGCACGTCATGGGTGGTTGTGTAGAACGAAGGGAACCAGCCCAGCCAACTGCTGAAAATCACGATGGCGAGTAGCCCCGTGAAGAATGTCGGCACCGAGTATCCGAGCATCGTGACGACGGTTCCGACGTTGTCGAAGGCCGAGTATTGCTTGTAGGCCGAGTAGACACCGATCGGAATAGCCATGAGCGTGCCGAGGACGAAGGCAAGTCCGAGGACCCACAGTGTCTGAGGAAGGCGTTGCCAGATGATGTCCATCGCGGGAGCCCGTGATGCCCACGAGATGATTCGTGCTCGATTCTCGCAATCGCCGATGCATATGCCGAACGAAGAGTCGAGCGTGTTGAGTGGCTCGTTGATGAACATCAACTCGTTCCACTTGAGCCACTGAATGAAGAACGGATCGTTGAGGCCGAGGCTTTCGCGAATTGCCTCACGTACCTCGGCGGGGATCGTGAGTGGAAGGGCGCCGGTGGGGTCGCCGGGCGCAAAATACAAGATCGTGAAAATCACCAGGCTGATTGCCAGCAACGTGGGGATCGCGAACAGCGCTCGTCGGATGACGTATCGAACCATGCCCTGCCTCTACAAGAAAGACGTCAAATCAAAGGTGGTCAGAGACCGCGTACTAGGAGACCGGGGCGGGCCGGCAGTTGTCTGCCGACCCGCCCCGAGTCATCCGGAGTGGAGAATTATTCCGCTCAGATCACTCTGCGCGGAACCACTCTTCGATGTTCCAGTATTCGCCATCCCAGCCGTTGAGGTCACCGACACCTTCGATGTCGTTGCTGAATGCTGACACGCTGCCACGGTTGATCAACGGAATCGTTGAACCTCCGGTGACGATGATGTCGTTGAGCTGGTGGGTCAGGCCGACACGGGCCGGATCGTCGAGCGCCGTCGAGGCCAGTTCATCCCAAAGAGCGTCGTACTCGGCACTGCACATACGGACGATGTTGCCGCCGCCGAAGCTGTTTGTGGACTCTGGAATCTGGGCACACTTCCAACCCTCAAGATAGGCCTGCGGGTCAGGAGTGGCTGCGCCGTTCGTGAACATCTGGATGTCGGTGAAGAACTTCCAGATCGATACGTCAGAAGCGTTCGTGCCGTCGAAGAAGAGGCTCGCCGACTCGTTGCGCATGTTCACGTTCACGCCGATTGCTTCCCAGTAGACCTTGATGAGGTCCTGGTTCGACTGACGCACAGCGTTGGTCGATGTGACGTAATCCCACTCGAGTGGGGTCCCGTCTGGAAGCTCACGGACGCCGTCACCATCGGTGTCCATGTAGCCAAGATCCTCATCGAGGATGCGGTTGGCTTCGTCGACGTCCTGCTCGCAGTCGGTGTTCGGCGAATCTCCAGCTCCGACAACCCAGATGTTGCACGTGGGTGCACCATTGGCGCCGTACCCGACTGCCACGAGCTCTGCACGGTTGATCGCGAGCGAAAGCGCACGAGCGAGCTGAGCGTTCTCGAAGAAGAACGGGTTCGGGTTGGAGCCACCGGCGTAATCCGAAGGCGGATCGCCGTCAGGGTTGGTCTGGTTCAGGTTGATGTGCTCGACCGAAGTCGCGAACGCAACAGCCACGCGACCGTTTCCGGCAGCTTCCATCGGGCCAAGGATCTCCGGTGCAACCTGAAGGTTCCACGCGAAGTCTGCCTCACCGATCTCGAGCACCGAACGAGCAGCTGCTTCTGCGTCGCCGCCACCCTTGATGGTGACGGTGCCGAAGAACGGCTTGCCCTCCGGGACACCGCGGTAGTTCGGGTTGTACTCGTAGACAACGGTGTCCTCAGGACGGAGCTCAGTCACCATGTAGGGGCCGGTTCCGATCGGAGCGAAGTTCTCGTCGGTGCAGGACTTCGCCGCCTCACCCTTGCAGGCTTCGAACTGAGCCTTCTGGATGATCGGGCTCGTGAAGCTCACGAAGAAGCTGAACGGGTACGGCGTCGGTGCGTCGAACGAGACCTTCACGGTCAGCGGGTCGAGAGCTTCGACGAGGGTCACGTTGCCAGGATCGCCCGAGCAGCCGGTGAGTTCGTCGGCGCAGAAAGCCCACGTGAAGACGACGTCTTCAGAGGTGAACGGCGAACCGTCGGACCAGACAACGCCCTCCTTGAGGGTCCAGGTGATGGACGTGAGGTCCTCCGAAATGCCGCCATTGCCGACCGTCGGTATTTCGGCAGCCAACGCAGGAACGATGACTCCGGTGCCGAGAACTTCTGCGAGTGGTTCGAGCACGAGTGACCCCGCGAGGAGATCCTTCGTTCCGCCAGAGAGCAGGCTGTTCGCGATCGAAGGCGCCTGCCATTGGAGCAGCAGAAGGTCGCCGCCCTGTCCGGCCATCGATCCTTCCGGAACTGTTTCAGCACTGGTTGTGTTCGGCGTATTCGTTGTCGCCGGAGCAGCTGTTGTATCCGCTGCTGCCGTGGTTGCCGGCGCCGCAGTGGTGCCGGTCGCATCATCGTCGCTGCCCGAGCTGTCGCCACAAGCTGCTGCGATGAGGGCCAGCGCTGCTAGCAGCGCGAGAACTCTCATGAGTTTCATTCTTTATTCCCTCCTATGCCGGTTGAGAACCGGGGTTTGGCGTCATCATAAGGTGTTGAAGGTCAACGTGCCAGCAGCTGGGTTGCTGTCGGCGAAATGTCATCGAGCCGTCACCAACCTGGTCTGTCAGCAAAGTGGCAGGCCACCCAGTGTCCCGACTCGATTTCGCGCCATTCAGGCTCGTCGTGAGCGCACTGAGGCTCTGCTACAGGACAACGTGTGTGGAAGGGGCAACCGCTTGGCGGATTCGCAGGGCTCGGGATGTCGCCTTCGAGAATCACGCGTGTCCGAGCCTCCTCCACCTCTGGGTCTGGCACGGGTACTGCTGAGTGGAGTGCTCTCGTGTACGGGTGCTTTGGGCTGTCGTAGAGATCGTCGACCTCTGCGAGCTCGACAAGCCGGCCCAAGTACATCACCGCAACTCGGTCTGCGATGTGTCGGACCATGCTCATGTCGTGTGAGATGAACAAGTAGCTGAGCTTGAGCGTCTGCTGCAACTTCTCGAGGAGATTGACCACCTGGGCCTGTATCGACACGTCGAGTGCTGCGATGGGTTCGTCGCACACGATGAAGTCGGGGTTGAGCGCGATGGCCCGTGCAATGCCGATGCGCTGACGCTGACCGCCGGAGAACTCGTGCGGGTAGCGGTTGGCGTGGGTGGGGTCGAGACCGACGAGCTTGAGGAGCTCGTCGATTCGATCGATCCGTGCTTGCCCGCGGGGGAAGGCTTTGTGCTCGACCAGTGGTTCACCGATGATCGACGACACCGTCATGCGCGGATTGAGCGATGCGTGTGGGTTCTGGAACACCATCTGCATACGCGGTCTGAGCGGACGCACGTTCATCGGCGTCATGGCCGAGAGTTCCTCGTCGTCGAAGAAAATTGTTCCTGCGGTGAGAGACTCGAGCCGTAGAACGGCCCTGCCGGCCGTCGACTTGCCGGATCCCGACTCGCCGACGAGCCCGAGCGTCTCGCCACGATAGATGTCGAAGCTGATGCCGTCGACGGCTTTGACCGCTCCGACCTGGCGTCGGAACACGCCTTGCATGATCGGAAAGTGTTTTTTCAGATCACGAACCGAGACGAGCGGTTTGTCGGTGGGTGCCGTGACCGTGGAGTCGGCAGCCGTCGAGACCTCTGCCATCGGCTCGTCAGACGTGGGTTGATCAGATCGGGGTTCAGACATCGCGAGGCTCCCCCTTCGCCGTATCCCACCAACAAGCGACCCGGTGTTCCGGGGCCACTTCGGTCAGGTGGGGAATTTCGTTCTCACACCGCTCGAAGACGTGAGGACAGCGTGGCGCGAACGAGCAGTACGACGGTTCCTGGTACAGGCTCGGTGGTTGTCCCTTGATGCTCAGCAGTTGGCTGCCTTTCTGATCGAGTCGTGGGATCGACTGCAGAAGACCTTGCGTGTAGGGGTGTTCTGGCGTGTTGTACAGATCGTGCACGCGTGCTTCTTCGACGATTCTGCCGCCGTACATCACCAGCACCCTGTCGGCGAGACCGGCAACAACACCCAGGTCGTGGGTGATCCAGATGACGGCTGTGCCCAGTTGCTCGCGGAGTCCGCGGACGATCTCGATGATCTGAGCCTGAACGGTCACATCGAGGGCTGTGGTTGGTTCGTCGGCAATGATCACCTTGGGAGAACATGCCAGGGCGATGGCAATCATCACGCGCTGCCGCATACCACCGGACATCTCGTGCGGGTAGCTGTTGAGACGATCCATGGCATCAGGGATGCCAACCATTGTCAGCAACTCCGCCGACGTGGCGCTCGCCTCTTTCTTTGCGATGCCGGTGTGCAGCATCAGCGATTCGGAGATCTGGCGGCCCACGGTCAGCACAGGGTTCAGTGAGGTCATCGGGTCCTGGAAGATGAACCCGATCTCGCCTCCGCGTACTCTGCGGAGTTTGTCTCCGGGAATGTCAAGGAGGTCTTGCCCTCCGAACATCGCGGATCCTGCGACGATCTCGCCCGGCGGCATCGGAATCAGCCGCAGGAGTGACATCATGGTGACACTCTTGCCCGATCCGCTCTCGCCGACGACACCGAGGAATTCCCCTGCATTGAGGTCGAAACTGACGCCGTTGACTGCGTGAACCACGCCGTCCGGTGTCGTGAAACGCGTGGTCAGGTCAGTGACTTCGAGTACTGGCTCAGTCGCGCTCAAGGTGCGACCGGCCTGAATGAGATGCCCAGCATGGCGGGGACTATAGCGGCCCTTTGTCGCTTGAACAGAGGGCAGCTCACTTGTCGGCGACCAAGGGAATCCTCACACGCGCTCGCGTGACGCCGACGCCGGGAACCTCAGACCTCGTGACGTAGACGCCTCCGCCCCGTTCTGAGTTGGTGCCGTCTGACCCGCTGACGATGTACAAGTCGCGCAGGTCGTCACCGCCGAAACACACGCTCGTGCACATGGGCACGGGAATCTCGATCAGCTCCCGAAACGTGCCGTCGGACTCGTAGACCGCCACCCCGTGACCATCGGACGCGAGAGCGACCCACACCGCTCCATCCTCGGACACCACCAATCCGTCCGGCGCTCCGCCGTCGGTGCTGACGAATGGCGTTTTGTTGCCGAGCGATCCGTTGTCGTGGACCGCGTAACGCATCACCGTTCGCCGGATCGAGTCGGAGTGATACAGCGTTCTTCCGTCGGGACTGAACCCAAGGCCGTTGGTGAGTCGGATGTCGTGACCGACGACCCGGGAGGAGCCATCGACGTCGATGAGAAAGAGATCGCCCGATGTCGGTTCCTGATCGGTGGCGAGAGGATCGCCGCCGAGACCCCCGGCATAGACGCGTCCTTTGGCGTCGGTCGTGATGTCGTTGAATCCCACGAGGCCGGCTGACTCGTCCTTCTCGAGAAGGCTGATGGATGGGCCGCCGTCGTCTGGCTTGTACGCGATGTTGCGTCCGCTCACGATCCACCCGCCTTCGACGTGGAGGGCCATCCCTCCGATTCCCTTGCGGTGGTCGAATACCTTCGACACATCACCCGAACGAGTGACGGCGAACACCCCGCCATATACGACGTCGCTGAACAGCAGGCCTCGTCCGTCGTCCCAGACAGGACCCTCGATCAGGCCGTACCCCTCGGTCAGCGTTTCCATGAGCGTACTTTAACGATGCCGGGTGGCGTCGGTAGAGTTCGGTCATCGACGTCGGACAGGGGGTCTGGGGTAGCGATGACGGTGAACCTTCCGCTTCCTGAAGCGCCGATCGGCGACTACGGAGACGACGAGGCCGCGATGGTCGCGTACCGGGCCGCCGGTACTGAGCGTGCGTTGGCGATGCCGAACCGTGGTCCGATTCGCTACACCGCCGATGGATCCGTGCACCCTGACATCCTCGCCGACTACGAGAAGCATGGTTTCTACGTCTTCACCAGCGTGATCGGTGAAGAGGAGTTGCTCGACATCGAAGCCGACGTTGCCTCGATGCTCGATCGGTGCCCGGTCCACAAAGACAGTGCCGTAGACAGGTTCGGCAGGCCGGCCCTCGGCGTCGGGCACCTGTCGAAACACATCGGTTGGGTTCGGCCGTTGTCGGATCCGCTCGGGGGAACTGCCGCCAACAACGGTCGCCACCAGGCGAAGATGATCGAACCCACCCCACCGGTTGGCGCACCTGACCATGTCATCCAGGTGATTTCAGGCTCGCTGCAGTTCGGCGACGCGTTCTTGAGGGTGTACGTCCATCCCGACCTGATGCGGGTCACGGAGGCCATCAATGGGACGGACTTCACCCCGTTCAACGAAGTGGTGTGGATCAAGGCGCCGGGTCTCGGAGGGTCGGTAGCCTGGCATCAGGATCCGTGGACCCACTGGGACAGCGATGATCTCGACGCGTTCACGCACGGATTCAACTGGATGGCCCAACTCTATGGATGCGATGCCGCCAATGGGTTGTGGGTCGTTCCGGGTTCACACATAGGGGGAAGGGCCGACATCAAGGCAATGGTGGCCCAAGCCGGTTCCGACCGTCTGCCGGACGCGGTGCCTCTCATCTGTGGCCCTGGCGATGTGGCCATCGTGAATCGGCAAGCCATCCACGGATCGTTCGCGAACACCAGCCCGAACCCGCGTGTGACCATCAACTTCGGATTCCACAAGCGGTCGAGCATCGTCGGCGTCACCAGCGGAGGAGTTCACAATCCGATCACCGAATACACGCCGGAGCACGTCTTCGAACGCTCGAAGGTGATCGGCTGGGGTCTCGACGCACGACGTACGCGTTTCCCTGACGAGAAGGGTTATACCTATGCGGCCTTCGCCGGCAGGGAATCCGAGTTCGCATGGAACGACAAAGCACGGGCAGAGATCAAGGACTACAACCTGCGTGACCTCGGGATCTAATAGCTGCTCGGGCAGAACTCCATGTCGCCTTCGACCAAGGGAACGGTGACGACGAGAGCCGATGCTGTCGATTCGAGCATGGCTCCTTCGATGCCGATGTAGTCCCAAAGTCGTGGTTCCGCGCCAACGATGCGGAAGGTGGTTCGCTTCGATGGGTCGGGTTTCAGTGGACTCATGCTGAGGAACAGCGAATCGTTGATCCACTCGGCACGTGTCATCGCTACGGCGGGGAAGTCGACGCCGACGACCTGAGGGCACGGCTCCAGCGGAGCGGCTGACAATCGTTCCCACATTTGTGGCCCGTTCGCTTCGGCCGCAGCCAAAAAGGCGTTGTATTGCCCTCGGGGGTGCGGCTCATCGAGTCCGAGGCCCCACGTGAATTCGCCGGACGCGGCTTCCCATGTCGGCTCGTACGACGCTTCGATCGCCTCAGCGAGACGTTCTTCCAGGTCTGGCATCTCCCACTCGCGTGAGAGAGCAAGCGCTGCGCCGTACATCCTCGAAGCGTTCAACGGAACCGATGGACTTGCGGCGTCGAGACCGGCCGAAGCGACTCCGGCTGCAAAGAGGCGACGAGCGTCCTCTGGGACTTGCGGTCCTGCGTACCAGGCCACGACTTGACCCATTGTTGCCGGGACGACGTGGTGCACATTGACGATCGGGTCGTAGTACATCGTCGTTGTCTTCGGGAGCTCGTCGTTGTGGATTGAGAGGTAGTGCTCACGGGCGTACTGCCACCACGGCATGTATGCCTGCTCGTGGTAGTCGGTGCCATGTCTGTTGTCGTGAAGTCTCAGACCGAGACCTGCTCCGGCCAGTCAAAATGGCCAGATCTTGGTGTTTTCTCAATGGCATCCGATCGGGGCTGCAAGCCATTGCTGTCGAAGGTGATCGGCGATTTCGGAGTGCGTCCACGTGAAGGTGTTGTCACCGTCCTTGATCATCTCGAACGGTTCGTTCCACCTGTCGTTGCTGTCGATCATCGAACGGATGCCCAGCAGCACGAGGAAGAAGCCCTTGTAGAAGAGCATCCCGTCAGCTTGCACGGGATCCATCTGCAGACCCCATGGTTCGGTGCCGTTCGCGGTCCAGCCTGGAACGTCGTATTCGCCCCAGAGCTGAGGAGGTATGAGGAATCGGTAGATGTCCGGGTAGTCGGCCCTGGAGGAGTCGTGTCCGAACTGGGTGAGCCAGTCGGCCGCCGACCACCAACCGGTGTGACGTTCGATGAGTTGGTCGAGAATGGCCACATATCGTTCTGTCCACGCCGGGGTTCGGTGAGCCATGAGACCCAGCGCATACGACGAATCGACGAGATCGAATCGATGCCAACTGCACATCGGAGCATCGGAGCGGTTGTCCCAGTGCTCGTGCGGGTGCGAGTCGCGGCTCCAGTCGTCCGGCGTGTGTGCTTTGCGGTCGAGGTACCGCAGCCAACCGAGCGACCGTTCAGAGAGAACCACTTCCAGAAGGTAGCCGAGCCTGGTCGAGTATCCGAAAGCGGGTCTAGCCTCTCGACCGTGATCGACATGGAACAGACGCTCGAGTCAGATTCGGTTGGGAAATGGCTCGGTGTGACGCTCGAATCAGCCGAACCGGTTCAACTCTCGATGATGATCGGCGAGCAACACACCAATTTCTACGGAACCACCCACGGCGGGGTCGTGTTCTCGTTGGCCGATGTCGCCATGTCGTTGGCCGCCAACGCAGAAGTCAGGGCGGTCGCGATCGATGCACACATCGTGTTTCAGGCCGCGAGCCGTCCTGGCGATCGTCTTCGGGTGGCTGTCGAGCAGATGAGCACGTCGCGGCGTCTCGGTTCATACCGAGCGACGGTGGACGGCCCCGACGGCCAAATCGCATCGTTCACTGGCACCTGTTACCGACCGCCGAGCTGACGATCTCATCGGCGTCCGTCGGATGGAACCATGGGATCATGCCGAATCCACCGCGGCGGTTGATCTCGCTGCGGTCGCGAGACGAGAGGCACTCACGAAGTACCGCCCTTATTGGCTGTCTCGAGGTTTCCGTCGCTGTCGTCACAGGGCGCTGGCGGCAGCATCGTTTCAACCTGCTGGGGCCACGCCGAGATGAGGCAGCAATAATACGCGTCGTTCCGGCACACCAGCCCGTACTCTAAACCCGATTAACACCGTCGGGATTTCGGAGTCGCGAATGTTCGAGGGATTTGGATTCGGTGAGGCGACGAATCTGGTTCGTGGTGGGCTGACCCGTTCCCAGTTCGATGAGACGTCTGAGGCCATCTACGCGACTTCGGGCTACGTGTACTCCTCGGCTGCGGAGGCCGAAGCTGCGTTCAAGGGCGAACTCGATCGCTACATCTATTCGCGGTACGGGAACCCGACCGTCTCCGTATTCGAAGAGCGACTGAGGTTGCTCGAAGGCGCGGAGGCTTGCATGGCCACGGCCAGTGGCATGGCTGCGGTGTTCGCTGCGCTCGCGTGCCACGTCGAGACCGGTGACACCGTCGTCGGATCTCGAGCGCTCTTTGGTTCGTGCCACGTGATCCTCGACGAGATCCTCCCCAAGTTCGGGGTGGAGACCGAGTTGGTCGACGGGGCGTCACTTGACCAGTGGGAGGCCGCTCTCTCGAACGGAGCGAAGGCTGTGTTCCTCGAGACGCCATCGAATCCCGGTCTCGAGATCATCGACGTCACCGCTGTCTCGCAGTTGGCTCACGATGCAGGGGCGCTCGTTGTCGTCGACAACGTTTTTGCGAGCCCCGTGTTGCAGAAGCCCCTTGAGCTCGGCGCTGACATCGTCGTGTACTCGGCCACCAAGCACATCGATGGGCAGGGACGAACCCTCGGCGGGGCGGTGCTCGGTCCGACATGGTTCGTCCAGGGTCCTCTGATGAACTTTCTTCGTCACACCGGCCCGAGTCTGAGTCCGTTCAATGCGTGGGTACTTGGCAAGGGTCTGGAGACCATCAGGCTCAGGGTCGAGGCTTCGAGTCGGGCCGCTTCGCAGATAGCGACACGTCTGTCTGAAGACGACCGACTTCATGGCGTCAGGTACCCAAGCCTCAGGACACACCCACAACATGATTTGGCGAAACGTCAGATGGCGTCGGGTGGCACGATTCTCACCGTCGATCTCGGGTCGAAGGCGGGAGCGTTCCGCTTTCTCGACGGCCTGCAGCTGTTCGACATCTCGAACAACGTGGGTGATTCGAAGAGCCTGGTTACGCACCCGGCGACCACAACGCACCGTCGCCTTTCCCCGGAGGACCGAGCCAGGGTCGGCATCACCGATGGCATCGTGCGCTTGTCAATCGGGCTCGAAGATGTCGACGACCTGAGTTCGGACATCGACATGGCGCTCCAATAGCCTCTGGGTCATGACCGATCTTCAGATCGCTCCGCTTCCCGATGCCATCTTCGGAGCGGAGATAGCCGGCCTCGATCCGCTCAACATCACCGATCGACACGTGACGCAGATCTGGGATGCGCATCGCGAGGCTCTCGGTCTTCTCTGCTTTCGCTTTGATCGGTTGCTCGAAGCCGAAGAACATCACGCCATCACCGCCGTGTTCGGCGAGAGCGAGTTTGCACCCGGACGCATAGTTGGTATCGGCCGTGGGCGCGCCGATGACGACCTCGAACGCACGGTCGAGGAGCAGGTCGAAGATCTGGTGGCTCGGGGCATCGACCCCTTCATGACGTATCTCGGCAATGTGAACCCGAACACTCTCGAGAAAACGGATCTCCCCGACAAGTTCTTCGGTGAGTGGGAGTGGCACACCGACATGTCGTACATCGAGGTGCCGCCGACGTTCAGCCTTCTTCATTCACGTGAGATTCCGAACGATGGGGGTGCGACCAGCTACGCCAGCCAGGTCATGGCCGCAGCCGAACTCCCCGATGATCTGCGAACTCAGGTCGATGGCATACTCGTGAAACACGACTCAACGTATGGCAGCAGCGGACTCAAGAGGCCGGGGATGGTCGAGCCGGTCACGCCAATCGATGCGATCGGCCATCCACATCCGGTGCTGCGGCGGGTCCCAGCGACCGGTCAAGAGGCCTTGTTCCTGGGCCGAAGGACGAACGCCTACGTGATGGGTATGAAGCTCGACGAGAGCGAGGCGTTGCTGGACGAGCTGTGGGAGCACGCCACCCAGCCGAGGTTCCGATATGTGCACGACTGGGCCATCGGCCAGGTCGTGGTGTGGGACAACCGAATGCTTCTGCATCACCGCAACCCGTTCGACGCCTCTGAACGAAGGTTCATGTGGCGAACCCAGACCAGGGGCGAGGCCGTCATCCCGGCCTGATCCCGGCGCCGTCTTCCGAGATATAGCGGGAGACGAAGTCGCCGCCCGATGCCGCTCCGCTGGTGTTTGAAGCCGGTGAGCGCGCCGAGGACGTCGGCGACATCGACCAGGACGAACTTCGCGTGCAGGATCATGCTCGTTGCCTCCATGTCGAGACCGTAGGATCTGGACGCGATGACCGGTCACTCAGAGCACGATGCCTTCGAACCAAACGCCGATGAACTGCTGGTGAACAACGCCGCGTATGCCGAGGACTTCGCAGGCGAAGACCTGTTCGTCTCGCCGGTTCGAAGACTGGCGGTGGTGGCGTGCATGGACTCGCGCATGGCCGCATTCCGCATTCTCGGGCTCGCGAACGGCGACGCCCACATCATTCGCAACGCTGGCGGGATCATCACCGACGACGTGATCAGGAGCTTGTGCCTCTCGCAGCGGTTCATGGGTACGCGAGAGATCATCCTCATGCACCACACCGACTGCGGGCTCCAGATGATCAGCGAGCCGGAGCTCAGAGAAGAACTTCAGCAGGAGGTCGGCGTGAAGCCGTGGTGGTCGGTCGAGGCGTTCGACGACCCGTACGCCGACATTCGCCAGTCGATTCAGCGGTTGAAGATGACGCCGTTCCTCGTCTACAAGAACCACATCAGGGGGTTTGTCTACGACGTCGAGACCGGTCTGTTGAACGAGGTTGACAGCCGAGACTGACGGCGAGTTGGTCGGGCTTGGGCGTGCGGCGAGAACGGTGTCGACCGTCGCTTGGCAATGAGACCTCGTTCACGTCATGGAGGGCGAGATCTCGGATTCACCGCCATTACCGACGACGCCACTCCTCGATGCCGCGACGTTCAACACCCGCGGACCCCAAACCAACGACCGCCGACGTCACCAGCACAGCCGAAGAGATGACGGATTTGGCCTGGTCGAGACGGGATCGCCCACTTGCTCGACGAGGACGTCCAACGCGTAGCGTGTCTCCGATGCGAGAACTCACAGGCAAGACGGCAGTTGTGACCGGCGCGGCAAGCGGCATGGGACGCGCCTTCGCTGATCGCTTCGCGCGCTCCGGCATGAATGTGGTCATGAGCGACATCGAGCGACCCCGACTCGACGAAGCCGTGGCCGCGGTGTCGACCCACGGCACCCAGGTGATCGGCGTGGTCGCAGACGTTGCCGACGGGGATTCGGTCGACGCCCTCGGGGCAGCCACAATCGACGTGTTCGGCACGGCTCACGTCGTGTGCAACAACGCCGGTGTCGCAGGGGGAATCACCGATGGGGGCCTCGACGTCGACAACTGGAAGTGGGTCGTCGACGTCAACCTCTGGGGTGTGATCCACGGTCACCGCGTGTTCCTGCCGATGATGGTTGAACAAGGAGAAGGGCACATCGTCAACACGGCATCGATGGCAGGCCACTTCGCCGGCCACAGCGGCTACACCGCGAGCAAGTGGGCGGTGGTCGGCATCACCCTTGGCCTGTACCACGAGATGAAAGGCGAAGAGACGGGCGTCGGTGTGTCGTGCCTGTGTCCCGGTTGGGTCAATACCGAGATCGCCAACTCCGACAGAAACCGGCCCGAATGGGCTTCGCCGAATGCGCTGGCCGAACCCGATGAACAGGCCGAGATGCGGATGCAGTTCCTGCGTGACATGCTCGCCGGCGGCATGGACCCCGGCGAGGTCGCCGACATGGTCCACGAAGCTGTCTGCGAAGACGACTTCTGGATCTTCACCGACATGAGCATGGTCGGATTGCTCGCCGACCAACACGCCTCGATCATCGAGAACCGAAACCCGACCCCACGTCAGCGGCTCCGATGACGGACCCAACCATCCCAGACTCGACGGGTGGCCGATCGACATATATGGCGCCCGAGCCAGGCAGGCTCATGGGCAAGGGGCATCCGGCAGGGGACTTCCTCGAAGCATACGAATGGCTGGTGCTCGACGAGGAGGCGGGCTACCTCCGAGTCGAGGCCCACCTTCCTTCCCAGGTTCTGAACCCGCGTGGTCAGTTGTTCGGTGGGTTCACGGGAACGTATGTCGACCTCATGGGTCTTCACACGGTGAGGGCAGGGCCAGAGCGTAAAGGCTCTTCGAACCAGCGTCGTTGGATGGCCACCACGAACATGCGCATCGACTACTTCGCCCCGATCGTCGGCCCGACGTTCACCATCGAAAGCCGGTTGCAGTGGGCCCGTGGACGCGACCGCTACGTCGTCACAGAGTTGTTCCAGGACGAGGGGCTCGCTGTCCACGCCATCTCGCAATGGAAGATGCTGCACGAATCCTGATCAGATCGCAGTTCAGGAATTGAGGAAGTCCATCGGCACTCGTGGCACGTCACAAGGCGTCGACGACGTCAATGTCGAGATGGACACCCTCGGTGCGCTCGCGGCTGTAGCGCTCGTTCTGCTCTCTTTGGTACACCCGACTGTCACGACCATGGGGTAAGGACTCATCCGACGTGCATTCCGCCGGCCGGGAACATGATTTGGCCCGTGGTGTAGGACGACTGGTCAGAGGCAAGGAACAGAGCTGTGTTGGCGATCTCGACCGGCTCGCCGAGTCGATCCATGGGCGTCATGGCCCTCATGCGTTCCATGCCCTCATGGGTCTGCCGTGCGCCAGCGGTCATCGGTGTGGCCACGAACCCTGGACCGATCGCGTTGACCCTGATGTCGTGCTCGACCATTTCGAGTGCAAAGACCTTCGTCAACATGGCCACGCCGGCCTTCGACACGCAGTAGTCCGCTCCTCCGCGGAGCGGAACTTTCGCGGCGACGGACGCGATGTTGATGATGCTCCCGCCGTTGCCGGCATCGATCATCAGCCGAGCAGCGTGTTGGTTGGTCAACATCACCCCGGTGAGGTTGACGTCGATCACTCGCTGCCAGGAAGCGGGGTCCTGGTTGATGAGCCCGAGATGTTCGCGAGGAATGACCTCGCCGCTCACGTACCCGGAGTGCGAGACGCCGGCAGCGGCCACGACGATGTCGAGTCGCCCGTACTTGTCCAGCGCGGTTCGCATCAGCGTCTCGTTGTCGGCGGGCGAAGTCGACTCGATCTGCACCGCGTGAGCGGTGCCGCCGTTCGCCTCGATGGCGCCAGCGGCTTCCACGGCGCGCCCGAGGTTGAGGTCGCCCAGCACGACCGATGCGCCCTCTTCGAAGAACCGTTCGGCACAGGCTCTGCCGATACCGCTCGCCCCACCAGTGATGACGGCGACTCTGTCGTCAAGTTGTCCCATGGGTTGCCTCCCTCTCAGGCTTCGCTGCGAATGACGTCGATGCCACTGGGGTCGACGAGTCCGCCGAAGCGGATGCGGTTGTGACTGTGGCCCACGTGATGAAGACCGAACGCACTTTGGATGGCGGTGTACATCCCCATCGCATCGAGTGTGTTGTTGACGCTCTGCTTCGCAAGCGTCAGGCCGAACATCGGTCGCTTGGCGATATGAGCTGCGAGTTCGACCGCTGCCGATTCCAGTTCGTCGCGCGGCACGACCCTCGACACCATCCCGTGCTGGAGAGCTTCAGTTGCAGTGATCGCTCGCCCGGTGAACAACATGTCCTTGGCCAGACGGGCGCCAACCTCGTACGGATGTGTGAAGTACTCGTGACCGTTGACGCCAAACGCAACGACTGGGTCCGAGAAGGTTGCGTCCTCGCTGCAAACGATGAGATCCATCGGCCACACGAGCATGAGTCCGCCAGCGATGACCTTGCCCTGGACCTGCGCGATGGTCGGTTTCGCGATATTTCGCCAGCGCCAGCACAGGCCGACGTACATCTCGGCCTCGCGTGCCATGTAGCCCTCTGCGCCCTCGGCGTCGAAATGGCATTGGGTCCCGATCGTTTCGAGATCTTCCATACGGTTGTTCGCTCGTAGATCGTGACCAGACGAGAAGTGTTTCCCGTCGGCAGCGAGCACGATGACGCGGACCGAGTCGTCCTTGGACGCGACATCGAACGCCTGATTGAGTTCACTGAGCATCAGGTAGTCCTGCGCGTTGGCAGTTTCCGGTCTCGCGAGCGTGACGCGGGCGACGCCATCGGCCGGCGTGTCGTACCGGATGCGCGTCCACTCGACGTCGCTCATGACGCGGACCGGATGAGGTCGACCGACTGTTCGAGGTTCTCGATCTGCTCGGCGGCAGTTCGCCCTCGAGGACTCAGCCGGAGGGCATTGATACCCGCCGCCACGTACGCCTTGATGCGGTCACGGACCATGTCTTCGGTGCCGATGAGGTATGCCTGCAGCAACATCTCGTCAGGAATTCGAGCTGCGGCTGACGCCTTGTCACCCTCGACCCACAGCCGTTGAACTTCCTTGGCGACGTCCTCGTAGCCGGCTCGCGAGTATGCGTTGTTGTAGAAGTTCGTGGATGCGCTGCCCATCCCCCCGAGCGTGAACGCCATTCCGGGTCTGGCGGCGTCGATCAGCTTGTCGACGTCTTCAGAAACGGCGATCGAGCCAGGCGCGTGCAGGTCGATGTCGTCGAGAGTCCGCCCTGCCCGCTCCGCTCCACGGCGGATGGGGTCGAGCATGACGTCAGCATGCTCTGCGATGAACGATGTGCCGAGCCATCCGTCGGCCAACTCGCCGGTGAGTTCGAGCATCTTCGGGCCAAGCGTCGCGAGGTAGATCGGGAGCTCGGGTTTCGGCGGAATCGACACTTTCAAAGCCTTGCCTTCGCCGCCCTTACGGGGAAGTTCATACCTGTCGCCGTCGTAAATGACCCGCTCGCCTGCCATGGCCATCCTGCAGATCTCGATGTACTCCCTCAGTCGCCTCAGTGGCTGGGCGAACCCGTCGCCATGGAGGCCTTCGACCACCTGGGGTCCGCTGACGCCGAGACCGAGGAGGAACCGGTCATTGCTGATCTGGGCCATCGACATGGCAGTCATCGCGGCCATTGCCGGCGTGCGGGCGCTGATCTGCATGATTCCAGTGCCGAGTCTGATGTTCTCGGTTCTGGCCGCCAGGAAGGCGAGAGAGGTCACCGACTCCATACCCCATGCTTCGGCCGACCACACGCTGTCGACGCCGAGCCGGTCGGCGGCTTCGACATATTGGACGATGTCGGACCAGTTGCCTCCGTCGTAGTAGGCGCTGCCAACAGAGATTCCGATCTTCATCGGACCACAATCCCACCGTCGCACGTGATGACTTCGCCGACGGTGAAAGCGCCAGCTCGCGATGACAAGAAGATGGCGATTCCTGCTATGTCCTCAGGGGTACCGACCCGTTTGCGCGGGTTGCTTCGTGCCACAGCATCCCAATCGGTGTTCTCGATGTCGCCTCCGCCTCCTACGCCCGTGCTGAGCATCCAGGTCGGGAACGGGCCGGGAGCGATGGCGTTCACCACGATGTTTCGGTCGACCAGTTGGCCCCCGAGGTGGCGGGTCAAGTAGTGCACGGCAGCCTTGGACGGCCCATAGGAGAAGGTCTCGAACGCAGGAGCCTTGATCCCGTCGATCGATCCGATGTTGATGACCCTGGCGGGGTCGGCCTCGGTCCCGCTCGCCTCGAGCAGCCCGAGCAGTCGCTGGACGGTGAAGAACACACCCTTGACGTTCGTGTCCATCACCTTGTCCCAGCCCATCTCCGGGAAATCTTCGATGGGTGCTCCCCATGACACGCCTGCGTTGTTCACCAAGATGTCGAGCTGCGTCTCTTGTCGCTCGATCTCGGTGGCCAGCGCATCGATGCCGTCGATCTCGGCCAGGTTCGCTGGGACGCTGATGCAGTCACCACCGAACTGCTCCATCAACCTGGCAGCTGTGGCGTCGCAGACATCGGACTTGCGCGAGCTGATGTACACCTTTGCGCCGTTGGCGAGGAAGCCCGCAGCGATCATCTCGCCGATGCCTCGTGATCCTCCTGTGACGAGCGCGACCTTGCCATCGATGGAGAAGAGATTGTCGAAGTTCACTTGTGCGGCTCTTTCGGTCGTCGAGTTGCTGCGTGTCTCTCGGGAAGATCTTCGCGTACTCACCTGCGATCGCTGCAGCCGAGGGTGGAGGTGATCCGGTGGAGCGGCGCAATGTCTAAGACCCGGACATGCTGTTCAACGGTCCTGACAGGAGGGGCGATCTCCCGCGGGTCGTTGTCGCACCTGGTCGGTATGTCCAGGGCAAGGGCGTGTCAGTGAGCTTCGTCGGCCTCGGCCTTCCCGTGTCGCTGAATGACGTCAGGAGTGCGCTGGCATGCGCGGACAGAGTGGGCTCATCGATACTTCAGTCCCGCGATCAGAGCAGTTATGACCGACCTCACAGTGGGGGTGACGCAGAAGTCGCGTCATCTGGTGCAACACTTGACCTGTGCGTCCCCCAGCGCCGAACGGCACCGCACTCGATCGTCTTGACGCGCTCGAGGATCAGATCCGAACTCGACCGCGTCCTGGTGAGCCGGGTCTCGGGCCAGCGCCTGATGTCGACTGGCGGCCCGATCTCAAGCCGGCGGAAACTCCACCGCCGAACGTGCCATCCCGGTTTCCACCAAGCCGCCGTGAACCCTCGCACAAGCGGTCCCGTTGGATCAAGATCGCAGTGGTGCTCGTCGCCACTCTCGTCGCCGGTCTCCTGGCCGCATATGGGTATCTGCAGTGGCGCGCCGGGCAGATCGAGCGCATCGCGGTGTCGGCGCTCACGCCAGGCGCGCCGCCTGGTGGGCCCACGTGGCTCGTCGTCGGATCGGACTCGCGCGAGGGGCTCGACCCGAACCGGCCGGACGCAGGAGGCTTGATTTCGGACTCACTGTTCGGGCAACGTTCGGACGCCATCATCCTGGTGCGGGACGTGCCGGATGTCGGCGTGCAGATGCTCTCACTTCCCAGAGATCTCTGGTTTGACCCTCCCGGTGACGGAAACGCGACCCGCATCAACGCGGCGTACAACGAAGGCGCCAACAGTCTGGTCGCGCTGATTCAGCAGGAACTCGGTGTCGACATTCACCGCTATGTCGAGGTCGATCTCGCGGGGCTCGACGACATCGTGGATGCCGCTGGAGGCATCACGGTCCAGATACTGCACCCGGGCCACGACGCATCCATCGGCTTGAGAATCGCCGAGTCGGGTGACGTTCATCTCGATGGTGCGACCGCGCTCGGATACGTGAGGACTCGTCACTGGACCGAAGTCGTCGACGGCCGCGACGTTCTCGACGGCACCGGTGACATCGGGCGCAACACCCGTCAGCAGTCGGTGCTCGGCGCACTCGGGCGGAAGCTCGGGTCGATGAGGAATCCCGTTTCGCTGAACGCGGCAGCTGCAGGGATCACTTCGTCGGTTCGGGCCGACGGAGGTGCCGGTGTCGGCGACCTGTACCACTTCGCTCGCATGCTGCAGCGTGCAGACCAGTCTGCTCCGCTGCCGGTGGTGCCACACATCACAGGAGGAGGGGCCTCGGTTCTCTTGCTCACCGGCGGATCCGATGAAGTCCTCGCTCCGTTCAGGGCCCGCTGACGACAGCGCGTGCGGTCTCGCCGAGCAGGTTGACTCGTTCGGGATCGTGCCCGTTGGCGACGAGGCTGAGCGTGTACCCCTCGACGCCGAGCGCCAAGTCGTTGCTCAGCACCTCGCCGACGGTGTCGGGGTCGCCCAGTACCCACGTGGACTCGACGTTCGCCCGGGCCGAGTGGTCGAGGTTCTCGTAGTCGATACCGAGCTTCGTGAGGAAGGGTGTGAGCTCGGCGCGTGCCTGTTCCATCGTCGGTGCGATGCAGACCCTTCTCGTCCAGGACAAGGTCAGCTCGTCACGGCGTCTTCCGACCTCTGAGCAGCGTTCTTCGAGCGCCTCGACCTTGCGTGGGACATCCTCAGGCGAACAGATGAGGTTGGCGAGATCCCCGTACTGCGCTGCCATCCGGAGCGTTTTTCTCTCTCCGTTCCCTCCGACCATGACCGGTACGCGGCTGAGAGGTCTCGGACTGTTCACTATCGCGTTCGCCCTGTAGTGCGTGCCGGTAAGCGTCGGAGGCTCACCTCTCAGCATCGGCACGATGATCTGTAGCGCCTCCTCGAGCCGCTCGAAACGGTCGGTGAACGAACCGAACTCGTAGCCGAAGTCGACGTGTTCACGCTCGTACCAACCACAACCGATGTTCAACATGGCCCGACCGCCCGAGATCACGTCGAGGGTGGAGACGATCTTGGCGAGCAGGCCCGGATTTCGATACGTGTTCCCGGTCACCAACGCTCCTAATCGGACGGTGCTGGTGTGTTGGGCGAGCGCGGAGAGCGTCGTGTAGCACTCGAGCATCATCTCGTCTGTCGAACCGAGTTGCGGCAGTTGATAGAGGTGGTCCATCAGCAGCACCGAGTCGAAGCCGGAGGTGTCAGCAGCCTTGGCCTGGGCAACAACTGCGCTGAACACCGTTGACGCGTTGCCTCCGGGGTAGGTGAAGTTCGGAAGCTGATACCCGAGTCTTGTCATTCGACGATCGTAACGACGTCGCGCAAGTCGACATCCGGTCGCGTTTGCCGGCCACCCGAGCGCGTCAGCTAAGAAAAGGACTGGCAGGGGACTACTGCGAGCGGAGGTGTCGTGGACGGCAGGACAGTGGCGAGAAGCATGCGCGGCTCGATCGGCATGCTGGCGATGGAATGGCTGATGGCCGAGAGCACCACAGCCAAGGCAGCCGAGCGCGGGCTGCCGGCGAGCACCGCAGCGTACGCGGTCGGGAGGCTCGGGGTGCTCGGCGACTGTCCGGTCGACAACGTCGTGGCGGCCGCCTACTTCTGGAACCCGGACACGATGCGGGCGCTGGTGCACGAAGGGCGGGCCGCCGCGACACCGGCTGAAGGTGCGGCCGTCTACGCGCAGATCTGTCGGGAGTGGGGCGACGAGAAGCTCGAAGGTTTCGAAGGGTCGCAACGCCTCGGCGAGCTCTGTGAGAGGGTCGTCGCGAACGCTGCTCCTCACGGTGCGCCAACGTTCGTGGGGTGGAGAGAGATGCCGCTCCCCGAGGTGGGCCCCGGGCGAACGTTCCAGCTCTGTCAGACGATGCGGGAGCTGCGGTTCGGTCGCCATGCTGTTGCCGTGCAAGCCTCCCGGATGGGTCCACTTGAGGCGATACTGAGTGGGCCGGCCGGCGAGTGGAATGCACAGTTCTTCGGATGGGAGAGGCCCTATCCCGACGTAGCCGGCCTCGCTGAGCAGCGCGACCAGATCGAGTCGACCACCGACGAATTGCACGCGCCGGACTTCGACTGTCTGACCGGCGACGAACGAGGTGAGCTTCGCGAGCTGGCCAAAGCAGCCCGCGGATTCGCAAGTGGGGGACAACAGTGAACGAGCACGACTATCAGGACACAGGAATCGATGTCGCCGGGGTCGACGCGGCACTCACCACGACCCGCTCGGTTCGGCTCAGGCTCGACCTCGAACGCCATGTCGACAACGACCTCATCATGGAGTGCATCGACGTTGCTGAGCAGGCGCCGTCCGGCGGAAACCAGGGAAGCCGCCGATGGATCGTGGTTCGTGACCCGGCAGTCAAGGAGAAGATCGCCGAGCTCTACATGGCCACCGGCGGCAACTTCATGATCGGTGCACGCGATCGGCTCGCCGGCACGGGACACCACCAGGAGAAGGTGATGGAGTCGGCCGCCTACCTCGCCGAACACCTCGCCGAGGTTCCTGCGATCGTGATACCAACGGTGATCGGCGTGCACGACGGCAGCGGCCGGCCAGGACTGTTCGACAGCGTCATCCAGTCGGTGTGGAGCCTGTGTGTGGCGCTCAGAGCTCGTGGCCTCGGAACAGCGTGGACGACCGCTGTCCTCGGCAAGCGCGACGAGCTCGCCGAACTGCTCGGCATCCCCGAAGGAGTCACCCAGATCGCCATGATCCCCGTGGCCTACACCAAGGGCACCGACTTCAAGAGAGCGCCGCGGCTCCCTGCACGGGAGGTCACGTTCATCGACCACTACGCACACACCTGGGCCAGTGGCCCGAGCGACCCTCCGAACTTGGCCGATGGTCCCGGTGCAGTAGTCGAAGTCGACATAAAGGCCAAGGTCGACGAGGTGTGGGATGTGGTGACCGACCTCGACCTCTCGGCCGGGTACAGCGACGAATCGCTTGGCGCCACGTGGGCAGAAGGGGTTGATGGGCCGAGCCTCGGAGCCAGGTTCACCGGTAGGAACACGCACCCCGCGATCGGCGAATGGGAGGTCGAGTGTTTCGTCAACCGCTACGTCGCCGGGGTCGAGTTCGGTTGGGTCACCTCCGACGCGGACAACCCTGGGGCCCAATGGTGCTTCGAGATGACATCCATCGCAGGGGCCACGCGGCTCAGATATTCGCTCAGGCTCGGACCGGGACCTTCTGGTATTTCAGCTGCAATCTCGAACATGCCCGACAGGGAGCCCGCCATCCTTCTGCGCAGGATCGAAGAGCATGCTGCCAGCATGCAGCGGGTCGTTGACGGCGTGAAAGCGCAGCTGCATCGCGAACCGGATCCGGATCGGGTCAACCCGCTGTTCGGGAAGGATCGATGAGCACCCTGAGATGCACCCCTCTGCACGACGACTTCGGGGCTCGCGTCACCGGCATCGAACTCGGTGAGCCCATCTCCTCAGTTCAGATCGAGGGCATCAGGGCCGCCATCGACGAGTACTCGCTCCTCGTGTTTCCCGATCAGCAGATGACAGACGAAGCGCAGCTGGCCTTGACGTCGCAGCTGGGCGAACCCGAGGCCGAACACGTGACACTCGGACGCACCGGCGAGACAGTGCACTTCGGCACGGTCGGGAACATCTCGGCTGACGGCTCGCAGCACGGCAACGAGGCGGCATCGACGAGATATCAGAAGGGCAACCAGCTGTGGCACAGCGACTCGTCGTTCAGGGAGGTGCCGTCCTACGTCACGATCACTCACGGCTACGAGGTGGTCGGTGAGGGCGGCGAGACCGAGTTCGTCAGCGCCAGGGCTGCGTACGATCGGCTCGACTCCGCCGACCGTGACCTCGTCGATCCGCTCGAAGCAGTCCACGACTATCTCTTCTCGCGGAGTCCAGTTGCGCCCGTTCATCCCGCCCACGCCGCGTCGCTCCCGCCGGTAGCCCATCGGCTGGTCAGGACGAACCCCGGCAACGGCAGACAAAACCTCTTTGTCGGCTCTCACGTCCGGTCGGTCGTCGGTTGGGGTGGGATCGAGAGCAGGGAACTGCTCGACCGGCTCGTCGCGCACACCACCCACGCCGACGCGGTGTACGCCCATGCGTGGTCGACCGATGACACTGTGATCTGGGACAATCGTTGCCTCATCCATCGAGGCCGCCCCTATGACGCGGACCGATGGCGGAGGCGGATGCGTCAGACCCGTGTGGTCGGCGCAGAGCGAGGCCGTATCCACTGAGCGGCTGCTGGGCTCCTGAACCCATCGAGCGTTCCCTCGCGCTTCAACTGCTCGCCTGAACAGCTGGGCCACCGGGCTCGAACTCGCGAGCACATCGGGACGATCGGCAACCCGGTCCTCACGGCATGGGGGAATTGTTTGTGGTTTCTGTTAGGTCTTGGCGGTGTCGGTGCTCTTACACGTGACCAAGTCACTGAGGAGACCGGGAAATGAACAACCACAGCAGCAACCTGATGCGAAACGTCGACGCCGTCGACGGGGCTGCTCAGCGAGTCCCTGAATCGGATCTCCTCGGCCACCTCTGGTGTGTCGGCCTTCCCGTGCATGACCTCCAGCTCCGAGCACTCCAGCCCGAGGGTGTGCAGATGTCGATCGGCCTCGGTCCATTTCGGGCGTTAAGGCTGCGCAACGCAAGAGGCCGATATCAGTGAGTAACAGCCATGTCGTCCGAGCGGAACCTGACGGTTCTGTCATACGTCTACAGATGAAACGGAGGGAAATCGCCATGAGTACCCAGTGGATGACCAAGGGGAATTGCTTCGAACGTCCACCGTCCGAATTCTTCCCCAGCGACGGTGTCGGGGTCGAGAAGGCCCGCAAGGTGTGCGACGG